>NZ_CP011373.1:721073-1442146 GCF_001430865.1 Nonlabens sp. MIC269
CTTCATCTTTCGATTTTGCAGAGCCCTGTGTTTTTGATAAACAGTCGCTTGGATCTTTTCACTGCGCCCTATTAAATAGGGGACCTTTCTCCCGAAGTTACAGGTCTATTTTGCCTAGTTCCTTAGCCATGAATCACTCGAGCACCTTAGAATTCTCATCCCAACCACCTGTGTCGGTTTACGGTACGGGCTGCTTCACTTGCTTTTCTTGGAAGTTGCTCCTCTGGATTATCCACGTAGCCGTAGCCTTGTGGTACTATCCCAACCTTAACAGTTGGTTCAACGTACATTTCCGTCAGTACGCACCAAATTCACACCTCCGTCACTTTTATTGTGAGCAGGTACAGGAATATTAACCTGTTATCCATCCACTTCCCCGTTCGGGTACGCGTTAGGACCCGACTAACCCTCAGCTGATTAGCATAGCTGAGGAAACCTTGGTCTTTCGGTGAGGGGGTTTCTCGCCCCCTTTATCGTTACTTATGCCTACATTTTCGTTTCTAATCGTTCCAGCAAACCTCACAGTTCACCTTCAACACAATTAGAATGCTCTCCTACCACTCTCAATGGAGTCCATAGCTTCGGTAGTATGTTTATGCCCGATTATCATCCATGCCGTACCGCTCGACTAGTGAGCTGTTACGCACTCTTTAAATGAATGGCTGCTTCCAAGCCAACATCCTAGCTGTCTAAGCAGTACAACCTCGTTTTTTCAACTTAACATACATTTGGGGACCTTAGCTGATGGTCTGGGTTCTTTCCCTTTCGGACATGGACCTTAGCACCCATGCCCTCACTGCTGATCATCATTTTATAGCATTCGGAGTTTGTCAGGAATTGGTAGGCGGTGAAGCCCCCGCATCCAATCAGTAGCTCTACCTCTATAAAACTAAATCAACGCTGCACCTAAATGCATTTCGGAGAGTACGAGCTATTTCCGAGTTTGATTGGCCTTTCACCCCTACCCACAGGTCATCCGAAGACTTTTCAACGTCAACCGGTTCGGGCCTCCACTGTGTGTTACCACAGCTTCACCCTGCCCATGGGTAGATCACACGGTTTCGCGTCTACCACTACTAACTATCGCGCCCTATTCAGACTCGCTTTCGCTACGGCTCCGTGTCTGAAACACTTAACCTTGCTAGCAACGGTAACTCGTAGGCTCATTATGCAAAAGGCACGCCGTCACCCGAAGGCTCCGACCGCTTGTAAGCGTATGGTTTCAGGTTCTTTTTCACTCCCTTATTCAGGGTTCTTTTCACCTTTCCCTCACGGTACTGGTTCACTATCGGTCTCTCAGGAGTATTTAGCCTTAGCGGATGGTCCCGCTAGATTCATACAGGGTTTCCCGTGCCCCGCACTACTCAGGATACTACTATTAATAACTAAAATTACCAATACAGGGCTATCACCTTCTTTGGCTCCTCTTTCCAAAGGATTCTTATTCTTTTAGCATCAAATACCGTAGTCCTACAACCCCAATTAGGCCGTAACCTAATTGGTTTGGGCTTTTCCGCGTTCGCTCGCCACTACTGACGGAATCACTATTGTTTTCTCTTCCTCCGGCTACTTAGATGTTTCAGTTCACCGGGTTTGCTCCATTACTGGTGACATGTCTTCAACATGCCGGGTTGCCCCATTCGGAAATCTGCGGATCACATCGTATGTGCCAATCCCCGCAGCTTATCGCAGCTTATCACGTCCTTCATCGCCTCTGAGAGCCTAGGCATCCCCCATACGCCCTTATTTGCTTATGATACCTATTACTATACAACGATATATAGTAATATTATTTTTTCTATCTTGTATTAATCCTAATTAATATTAGAACTAATGCTCGTTTTGATCTTTTCAAAATGTCAATGAACGTTTAATGATTAATCTCTACTAATCATTCGTGGAGAATATCGGAGTCGAACCGATGACCTCCTGCGTGCAAGGCAGGCGCTCTAGCCAGCTGAGCTAATTCCCCATGACGAATCCTAAATACTGAATTCAGAATATCGAATTTAGAATCCTCAACCTCTAGAATTTCCATTAAAATTCTATAAATGAACTTTATCTCTTAGCTATAATTATCTACTCAATAACTACCTAAGACATCGTAGTCTCAGGCAGACTCGAACTGCCGACCTCTACATTATCAGTGTAGCGCTCTAACCAGCTGAGCTATGAGACTGAGTGTCTTGCGACTATTTCTTGATTGACTTGCTTTTTAAAATAAACACACACTAATTGAGTGTTAAAGATCTTGAAACTATCCCTTGTTTCGTTCCATTATTTCAGGAACTCCAGAAAGGAGGTGTTCCAGCCGCACCTTCCGGTACGGCTACCTTGTTACGACTTAGCCCCAGTTACTAGTTTTACCCTAGGCAGCTCCTTTCGGTCACCGACTTCAGGCACCCCCAGCTTCCATGGCTTGACGGGCGGTGTGTACAAGGCCCGGGAACGTATTCACCGCATCATGGCTGATATGCGATTACTAGCGATTCCAGCTTCACGCAGTCGAGTTGCAGACTGCGATCCGAACTGAGATAGGGTTTGTAGATTCGCTCCTTCTCGCGAAGTGGCTGCTCTCTGTCCCTACCATTGTAGCACGTGTGTAGCCCAGGACGTAAGGGCCGTGATGATTTGACGTCATCCCCACCTTCCTCACGGTTTGCACCGGCAGTCTCTCTAGAGTCCCCACCATTATGTGCTGGCAACTAGAAATAGGGGTTGCGCTCGTTATAGGACTTAACCTGACACCTCACGGCACGAGCTGACGACAACCATGCAGCACCTTGCAATATGTCCGAAGAAAAATCTGTTTCCAAATCTGTCATACTGCATTTAAGCCCTGGTAAGGTTCCTCGCGTATCATCGAATTAAACCACATGCTCCACCGCTTGTGCGGGCCCCCGTCAATTCCTTTGAGTTTCATTCTTGCGAACGTACTCCCCAGGTGGGTTACTTATCACTTTCGCTTGGCCACTCAGATCTCAATCGATCCAAACAGCTAGTAACCATCGTTTACGGCGTGGACTACCAGGGTATCTAATCCTGTTCGCTCCCCACGCTTTCGTCCATCAGCGTCAATATATTGTTAGTGATCTGCCTTCGCAATCGGTATTCTATGTAATATCTAAGCATTTCACCGCTACACTACATATTCTAACCACTTCACAATAATTCAAGATAACCAGTATCAATGGCAGTGCCGGAGTTGAGCCCCTGCATTTCACCACTGACTTAATTACCCGCCTACGGACCCTTTAAACCCAATGATTCCGGATAACGCTTGCACCCTCCGTATTACCGCGGCTGCTGGCACGGAGTTAGCCGGTGCTTATTCTTACGGTACCGTCAAACAATCACACGTGACTGTATTTCTTCCCGTACAAAAGTAGTTTACAACCCATAGGGCCGTCTTCCTACACGCGGCATGGCTGGATCAGAGTTGCCTCCATTGTCCAATATTCCTCACTGCTGCCTCCCGTAGGAGTCTGGTCCGTGTCTCAGTACCAGTGTGGGGGATCTCCCTCTCAGGACCCCTACCTATCGTCGCCATGGTGAGCCGTTACCTCACCATCTAGCTAATAGGACGCATACCCATCTATTACCGTAACCTTTAATTATTAAATGATGCCATCTTATAATTCTATGAGGTATTAATCCAAATTTCTTCGGGCTATCCCTCAGTAATAGGTAGGTTGTATACGCGTTACGCACCCGTGCGCCGGTCGCCATCAGATAGCAAGCTATCTATGCTGCCCCTCGACTTGCATGTGTTAGGCCTGCCGCTAGCGTTCATCCTGAGCCAGGATCAAACTCTTCATCGTAGAATCTTTTAAAGATCATTTATTAGAATAATTCCAAAAACCTCTTTTAAGAACCCTCAATTAGCGTACATGTGTCTATTTTTATTTTCTTACCAATACTTGCCTTTGTATTAATCAATACAAAAACAGTATCGCTGTGCTGTCAATCATTATTTTCAATGAACTACTTCAAAATATCTAGACCGAAAATTTGATGCGAAATCCTCACAATCCGCTACAAATATTTTCAATCTTTTTGAAGAACTATCGCTTTATTTAAACATCGTTGTTTCCCAAAGCGGGTGCAAATATACACACACTTTTTCTTACCAAACAAACTTTTATGACAAAAAAATTGAAAAAAATTACAACCCATCCTTAAACACCTTCAAATCATTTATTTACAAAATAAAAAAATCTAAACTTTTTTAATCACCACATATGATCCATTGTCTATTCGTAAATAGAAATTTGATCAACGTTTGAAGAGCGGTAAATTGAAAAAGATGTCATCATTGTTAAACAGTGCTGTATTTCCCGGTAATCAAGGAGGTCCTTTAGAGCATATAATCGCTGCTAAAGCCGTGGCATTTAAAGAGGCACTCTCTGATGATTTTCTTCATTACATGGTTCAAGTAAAGAAAAATGCACAAACACTCGCAAGTGCCTTAATCGATAAAGGGTTTAATATTATTTCGGATGGTACAGATAACCATATGATGTTAATCGATTTAAGAAACAAAGGCATTACGGGTAAAGATGCAGAAGAGCTCCTTGGTAAGATAGATATAACCGTAAATAAAAATATGGTGCCGTTTGACGACCAGTCACCGTTTATAACAAGTGGCATACGCATAGGAACTGCAGCCGTAACAACAAGAGGATTGAAAGAAGATCAAATGAATCTCATATCTCAATATATAAGTGACGCGATCACAAATAAAGACGATGAGAGTAAATTAAAATCTATAAAAGAACAAATCAATTTGATGATGAGCACATATTCTTTATTTCAACTCTAAAGAACTTACTAATACAATGCAATAAAAGGCTGTTATTATTTATTTAATAACAGCCTTTTATTTTATTTAAATTATTACTAATTAAAGAGAGTTTACCACAACAAAAAACCCTTATCGAATTGATAAGGGTTTTAAAAGAAGGCGGCGACATACTCTCCCACAAATGCAGTACCATCTGCGCTAATGGGCTTAACTTCTCTGTTCGGAATGGTAAGAGGTGAGCCCCATTGCTATAACCACCTTAAAGGTTTCAGTTAAATTAAAATAATCCAACTGTATATGTTGACATTTTGAAAAGTTCAAAATCAATACAAGTAGATAGAGGTATCTAAGCTTACGGGTAATTAGTATCACTCGGCTATGACATTACTGCCTTTACACCTATGACCTATCAACGTGGTAGTCTCCCACGACCCTTTAAAGAAATCTCATCTTGTGATGGGTTTCGCGCTTATATGCTTTCAGCGCTTATCCCTTCCCGACGTAGCTACCCAGCAATGCCCCTGGCGGAACAACTGGTAGACCAGCGGTCAGTCCAACTCGGTCCTCTCGTACTAAAGTCAGATTCACTCAAATTTCTAGCGCCCACTACAGATAGAGACCGAACTGTCTCACGACGTTCTGAACCCAGCTCGCGTGCCACTTTAATGGGCGAACAGCCCAACCCTTGGGACCTTCTCCAGCCCCAGGATGTGACGAGCCGACATCGAGGTGCCAAACCCCCCCGTCGATGTGAGCTCTTGGGGGAGATCAGCCTGTTATCCCCGGCGTACCTTTTATCCTTTGAGCGATGGCCCTTCCATGCGGAACCACCGGATCACTATGCTCTTGTTTCCAACCTGATCGACCTGTATGTCTCTCAGTCAAGCTTCCTTATGCCATTGCACTCTACGCACGGTTACCAAGCGTGCTGAGGAAACCTTTAGAAGCCTCCGTTACTCTTTTGGAGGCGACCACCCCAGTCAAACTACCCACCAAGCAATGTCCCCATTTCTGGGTTAGATTTCAAATAAGCAAAGGGTGGTATTTCAACAATGACTCCACAACGCCTGGCGACGTCATTTCATAGTCTCCCACCTATCCTACACATTACTTATCCAAAATCAATACTAAGCTATAGTAAAGGTGCACGGGGTCTTTTCGTCCCGTAGCGGGTAATCGGCATCTTCACCGATACTACAATTTCACCGAGCTCATGGCTGAGACAGTATCCAAATCGTTACACCATTCGTGCAGGTCGGAACTTACCCGACAAGGAATTTCGCTACCTTAGGACCGTTATAGTTACGGCCGCCGTTTACTGGGGCTTCAATTCAGATCTTCGCCGAAGCTAAACCCTCCTCTTAACCTTCCAGCACCGGGCAGGTGTCAGGCCCTATACTTCATCTTTCGATTTTGCAGAGCCCTGTGTTTTTGATAAACAGTCGCTTGGATCTTTTCACTGCGCCCTATTAAATAGGGGACCTTTCTCCCGAAGTTACAGGTCTATTTTGCCTAGTTCCTTAGCCATGAATCACTCGAGCACCTTAGAATTCTCATCCCAACCACCTGTGTCGGTTTACGGTACGGGCTGCTTCACTTGCTTTTCTTGGAAGTTGCTCCTCTGGATTATCCACGTAGCCGTAGCCTTGTGGTACTATCCCAACCTTAACAGTTGGTTCAACGTACATTTCCGTCAGTACGCACCAAATTCACACCTCCGTCACTTTTATTGTGAGCAGGTACAGGAATATTAACCTGTTATCCATCCACTTCCCCGTTCGGGTACGCGTTAGGACCCGACTAACCCTCAGCTGATTAGCATAGCTGAGGAAACCTTGGTCTTTCGGTGAGAGGGTTTCTCGCCCCCTTTATCGTTACTTATGCCTACATTTTCGTTTCTAATCGTTCCAGCAAACCTCACAGTTCACCTTCAACACAATTAGAATGCTCTCCTACCACTCTCAATGGAGTCCATAGCTTCGGTAGTATGTTTATGCCCGATTATCATCCATGCCGTACCGCTCGACTAGTGAGCTGTTACGCACTCTTTAAATGAATGGCTGCTTCCAAGCCAACATCCTAGCTGTCTAAGCAGTACAACCTCGTTTTTTCAACTTAACATACATTTGGGGACCTTAGCTGATGGTCTGGGTTCTTTCCCTTTCGGACATGGACCTTAGCACCCATGCCCTCACTGCTGATCATCATTTTATAGCATTCGGAGTTTGTCAGGAATTGGTAGGCGGTGAAGCCCCCGCATCCAATCAGTAGCTCTACCTCTATAAAACTAAATCAACGCTGCACCTAAATGCATTTCGGAGAGTACGAGCTATTTCCGAGTTTGATTGGCCTTTCACCCCTACCCACAGGTCATCCGAAGACTTTTCAACGTCAACCGGTTCGGGCCTCCACTGTGTGTTACCACAGCTTCACCCTGCCCATGGGTAGATCACACGGTTTCGCGTCTACCACTACTAACTATCGCGCCCTATTCAGACTCGCTTTCGCTACGGCTCCGTGTCTGAAACACTTAACCTTGCTAGCAACGGTAACTCGTAGGCTCATTATGCAAAAGGCACGCCGTCACCCGAAGGCTCCGACCGCTTGTAAGCGTATGGTTTCAGGTTCTTTTTCACTCCCTTATTCAGGGTTCTTTTCACCTTTCCCTCACGGTACTGGTTCACTATCGGTCTCTCAGGAGTATTTAGCCTTAGCGGATGGTCCCGCTAGATTCATACAGGGTTTCCCGTGCCCCGCACTACTCAGGATACTACTATTAATAACTAAAATTACCAATACAGGGCTATCACCTTCTTTGGCTCCTCTTTCCAAAGGATTCTTATTCTTTTAGCATCAAATACCGTAGTCCTACAACCCCAATTAGGCCGTAACCTAATTGGTTTGGGCTTTTCCGCGTTCGCTCGCCACTACTGACGGAATCACTATTGTTTTCTCTTCCTCCGGCTACTTAGATGTTTCAGTTCACCGGGTTTGCTCCATTACTGGTGACATGTCTTCAACATGCCGGGTTGCCCCATTCGGAAATCTGCGGATCACATCGTATGTGCCAATCCCCGCAGCTTATCGCAGCTTATCACGTCCTTCATCGCCTCTGAGAGCCTAGGCATCCCCCATACGCCCTTATTTGCTTATGATACCTATTACTATACAACGATATATAGTAATATTATTTTTTCTATCTTGTATTAATCCTAATTAATATTAGAACTAATGCTCGTTTTGATCTTTTCAAAATGTCAATGAACGTTTAATGATTAATCTCTACTAATCATTCGTGGAGAATATCGGAGTCGAACCGATGACCTCCTGCGTGCAAGGCAGGCGCTCTAGCCAGCTGAGCTAATTCCCCATGACGAATCCTAAATACTGAATTCAGAATATCGAATTTAGAATCCTCAACCTCTAGAATTTCCATTAAAATTCTATAAATGAACTTTATCTCTTAGCTATAATTATCTACTCAATAACTACCTAAGACATCGTAGTCTCAGGCAGACTCGAACTGCCGACCTCTACATTATCAGTGTAGCGCTCTAACCAGCTGAGCTATGAGACTGAGTGTCTTGCGACTATTTCTTGATTGACTTGCTTTTTAAAATAAACACACACTAATTGAGTGTTAAAGATCTTGAAACTATCCCTTGTTTCGTTCCATTATTTCAGGAACTCCAGAAAGGAGGTGTTCCAGCCGCACCTTCCGGTACGGCTACCTTGTTACGACTTAGCCCCAGTTACTAGTTTTACCCTAGGCAGCTCCTTTCGGTCACCGACTTCAGGCACCCCCAGCTTCCATGGCTTGACGGGCGGTGTGTACAAGGCCCGGGAACGTATTCACCGCATCATGGCTGATATGCGATTACTAGCGATTCCAGCTTCACGCAGTCGAGTTGCAGACTGCGATCCGAACTGAGATAGGGTTTGTAGATTCGCTCCTTCTCGCGAAGTGGCTGCTCTCTGTCCCTACCATTGTAGCACGTGTGTAGCCCAGGACGTAAGGGCCGTGATGATTTGACGTCATCCCCACCTTCCTCACGGTTTGCACCGGCAGTCTCTCTAGAGTCCCCACCATTATGTGCTGGCAACTAGAAATAGGGGTTGCGCTCGTTATAGGACTTAACCTGACACCTCACGGCACGAGCTGACGACAACCATGCAGCACCTTGCAATATGTCCGAAGAAAAATCTGTTTCCAAATCTGTCATACTGCATTTAAGCCCTGGTAAGGTTCCTCGCGTATCATCGAATTAAACCACATGCTCCACCGCTTGTGCGGGCCCCCGTCAATTCCTTTGAGTTTCATTCTTGCGAACGTACTCCCCAGGTGGGTTACTTATCACTTTCGCTTGGCCACTCAGATCTCAATCGATCCAAACAGCTAGTAACCATCGTTTACGGCGTGGACTACCAGGGTATCTAATCCTGTTCGCTCCCCACGCTTTCGTCCATCAGCGTCAATATATTGTTAGTGATCTGCCTTCGCAATCGGTATTCTATGTAATATCTAAGCATTTCACCGCTACACTACATATTCTAACCACTTCACAATAATTCAAGATAACCAGTATCAATGGCAGTGCCGGAGTTGAGCCCCTGCATTTCACCACTGACTTAATTACCCGCCTACGGACCCTTTAAACCCAATGATTCCGGATAACGCTTGCACCCTCCGTATTACCGCGGCTGCTGGCACGGAGTTAGCCGGTGCTTATTCTTACGGTACCGTCAAACAATCACACGTGACTGTATTTCTTCCCGTACAAAAGTAGTTTACAACCCATAGGGCCGTCTTCCTACACGCGGCATGGCTGGATCAGAGTTGCCTCCATTGTCCAATATTCCTCACTGCTGCCTCCCGTAGGAGTCTGGTCCGTGTCTCAGTACCAGTGTGGGGGATCTCCCTCTCAGGACCCCTACCTATCGTCGCCATGGTGAGCCGTTACCTCACCATCTAGCTAATAGGACGCATACCCATCTATTACCGTAACCTTTAATTATTAAATGATGCCATCTTATAATTCTATGAGGTATTAATCCAAATTTCTTCGGGCTATCCCTCAGTAATAGGTAGGTTGTATACGCGTTACGCACCCGTGCGCCGGTCGCCATCAGATAGCAAGCTATCTATGCTGCCCCTCGACTTGCATGTGTTAGGCCTGCCGCTAGCGTTCATCCTGAGCCAGGATCAAACTCTTCATCGTAGAATCTTTTAAAGATCATTTATTAGAATAATTCCAAAAACCTCTTTTAAGAACCCTCAATTAGCGTACATGTGTCTATTTTTATTTTCTTACCAATACTTGCCTTTGTATTAATCAATACAAAAACAGTATCGCTGTGCTGTCAATCATTATTTTCAATGAACTACTTCAAAATATCTAGACCGAAAATTTGATGCGAAATCCTCACAATCCGCTACAAATATTTTCAATCTTTTTGAAGAACTATCGCTTTATTTAAACATCGTTGTTTCCCAAAGCGGGTGCAAATATACACACACTTTTTCTTACCAAACAAACTTTTATGACAAAAAAATTGAAAAAAATTACAACCCATCCTTAAACACCTTCAAATCATTTATTTACAAAATAAAAAAATCTAAACTTTTTTAATCACCACATATGATCCATTGTCTATTCGTAAATAGACATAATACTTGTACCTTTAAGAAACTTAAAACTACATTGCAATCCTTCTCACTAAATACTTATATCTAAAAAACATCATAGTTGCTGATGATGTTAACGCAATTAATAAGGCTACCCATATACCCATTGAAGATAAATAAGTGTGCAGCCCCAAGTAATAAGCCAAAGGAAATCCTATGCACCAATAACTTATAAAGCAAAATAAACTAGGATACCAAACATCATGCAATCCACGCAATAATCCTAAAAGGAAAACTTGTATTCCGTCACTAACCTGAAAAATTGCTGCTATAAGCAATAAATGTGAGGCTATCTGTATAACCTCTGAATCGTTTATATAAATCCAAGGCAGGTAATTTCTTCCGATGAAGAATAAACACATGAATAGGATCTCAATTACTAGAACCATGAAAAATAAGCTTTTTACAATTTGCTTCATGTAAGCGAAATTTCTTTTCCCTAGTTGGTTTCCTACTCGAATAGTAGCTGTAACTCCTAACCCTATACCGAACATAAATGTTAATGCAGATAAATTTAATGCAATTTGATTTGCAGCCTGATGTTTTGTGCCCAACATACCAGATAAAAATATTGCTCCTGTAAAAAGAGACACTTCAAACAACATTTGCAATGCGGTGGGGAATCCTAGCGATAAGATTTTGGTGATATCGGTTTTAGATATAAATATTGGACCCTTGAATTGTTGATGTAGACTCGGTTTTCGCGAAAGCGAAATATAAATTATTATCACCATGATTATTCTGGATACTAAAGTACCCCATGCTGCACCTACTAATCCTAATTTTGGAAAACCAAACTCTCCATAAATTAATAGATAGTTCAACATTACGTTTATCACGTTTGCAATAACTGCAGCGTTCATTGCATGTTTAGTAAGACTCAACCCATCAGAAAATTGCTTGAAGGCCTGAAACAACATTAAAGGCACCATGGATATAGAGACAATGTGCATATACGGAATCGCGAGTTCAACAACTTCTGCCGGTTGATCCATGTAAAATAATAGAGGTTCTGTCACTATAAGTAATGCAGTGAGTAATATTCCCATAATAAAGGATAGGAACACTCCGTTGTCTAGAATCCTTTTAACCTTGGTCCTGTTTTCCTGACCTTGTGCTGTAGATACTAATGGGGTTATAGCGAAGGAGAACCCAATACCAATACTTAATGCAATATAGATAAGGGTGTTTCCCAAAGATACTGCTGCAAGAGGAGCATCTCCCAATTTACCTACCATAACATTATCAGCCAACGCTACTAATAAATGAGCTACCTGTCCCAAAACTATAGGATAGGCAATTTTGTAATTAGTTAAAAATTCTTGTTTATATGATACTAGGTTCACGCCAGGTTTTTTTGAGATTAAGGCGCCAAAACTAAACAATCAAATGCTCACGATAACATATTGAGGTACTTAAGTCACATCAATAGAATTAAAAAATTCAAGGCTAGAATGTAACTAGAATTTATTCCTCGTTTTCTAATTGGCTGATATAACTCTGAATATTAGCTGCTTTATCCACGTCTAATTTAGGTGGTTGTATCTCATTAAATTGTTGCAGTGTTTGATTCAAAACCTCAGCAACTATTAATCTTGCCATTGGTTTATTATCTGACGGCACTACATACCACGGTGCGTATGTTGTCGAAGTATTTCTTATAGCGTCTTGATAACAATCCATATATTTGCCCCAAAGTTTCCTCTCTGCCAGATCTCCATCTGAAAACTTCCAGTTTTTTTCTGGTATGTGCAATCTCCTTAATAAGCGATTTTTTTGTTCTTCCTTGCTGATATTCAAAAAGAACTTAAATATAAAGGTGCCATTTTGCGTAAGTTCTTTTTCGAAATTGTTGATTTGTTCAAATCGCATACTCCAAAAATCAGAATTAGCATCGCTAGGATCATTAAAATCAGGGAGATTTTCTCCCATCAGGTATTCTGGATGTACTCTAGTCACTAACACATTTTCATAATGCGTTCTATTAAAAATTCCAAAATGACCTTTTGAAGGTAAAGCTATATAGTGACGCCATAAGTATCCATGTGAACGTTCTAAATCAGTAGGTACTTTAAAACTATAATGTTCAACACCTCTCACATTAAAGTCTTTAAAAACTTCTCTTACTAAGCTATCCTTTCCTGCCGTATCCATACCTTGAAAACAGACCAGTACAGCGTGTTTGTCATGGGCATACATTCTAGCCTGGAAATGAGCTAATTCTCTTCTAACCTTAGCTAGTCTTTTTTTTGCTTCTTTTTTTTCTAAAACATCTAAAGGTAAGGTAGGATGAGATGACAGGTTAAAAGTAGAGTCAACTTTAAAATCTGATGGCGTTACGTTGAAATCCATTATTTACTTGCAAATAGTTTGACATCCTTTTCACTAATCTCTTCTCCTCCTAATATGATTAGTCGTTCCACTACATTACGTAATTCTCTAATATTTCCCGTCCAATCATATTCTTGCAATAATTTAATTGCATTAGTATGAAACTCTTTTCTTGGACCACCTTGTTCCTGAGCTATTTTTTGTGCAAAGTGCTCTACCAATAAGGGTATATCATCACGTCTATCATTCAGTGATGGAACGTTTATTAAAATCACAGCTAGTCTATGATATAGATCTTCTCTAAATCTTTTTTCTTCAATTTCTTTTTTTAGATCCTTATTTGTAGCTGCAAGAATTCTCACGTTTACCTGTATATCCTTATCACTACCTACTCGTTGAATTCTATTTTCTTGTAATGCTCGTAAAACTTTAGCTTGAGCAGGCAACGACATATCACCTATTTCATCGAGAAAAATGGTTCCGCCATTTGCGGCTTCAAATTTTCCTGCACGATCTTTATTTGCTCCGGTAAAGCTACCTTTAACATGACCAAAGAGCTCACTTTCTATGAGCTCACTAGGAATAGCAGCACAGTTAACTTCAATGAATGGCTTTTTTGAACGATCACTTTTTTCATGCAACCAGTGAGCCACAAGTTCTTTACCTGTACCATTCCCACCAGTTATTAAAACTCGGGCATCTGTAGGAGCTACTTTCTCAATAATATTTTTGATTATTGAAATCAATTCACTCTCACCAATCATCTCATAATTCTTACTTACCTTTTTCTTTAATCGCTTATTTTCTACGACTAGAGTTTTACGATCTAAGGCGTTGCGTACAGTATTCAACAACCTATTTAAATCTGGTGGTTTTGAAATGTAATCAAAAGCTCCTAATCTCATAGTTTGAACCGCAGTATCTAAATCGCCATGTCCAGAAATCATTACTACAGGAGTTTCGGGCTTTATTTTTTGAACGGCTTCCAAAACCTCTACCCCATCCATTTTGGGCATTTTTATGTCACAAAGTACCAGATCATAATCGTTGTCCTTTATAAGATCCATACCTGCAAGACCATCCTCGGCTTCAGTGATTTTGTAATTCTTATCCTCTTCACTTAATATTTTACCCAGCACTCTTCTAATTGCGCTTTCATCTTCTATAATAAGTATTTGTGCCATTAAATTTGAAATTTTATACCTGCTCTAGAATAAAATGTATTGCTGCTATTAATAGTGCGCACATCTTCTCCATCTGCATCTCTTAATCTTATATCGTTAAAGATAGTGTATCCTGCATATACATAAAATGAAATATGCTTTGTTAAGTTATACGTATAACCTGGTCCAATCATTGCAGTTGTCATACTTATATTATCAGCAACTCCATTAATTGTGTTTACGTCATTTTGAATATTAGCATAAAAACCATCTAATCTTGCATATAATTGTACACTATGTTGATCGTTAAATCTATATCTTAAATTCATTTTGGGAGCTCCTATACTATAGCTCCAATCTGTTGCAAACTCTCTGTAATAATTTACGTAAGGTAATGGGAATGGTCGACCAACCGTTGTTGAGTACTGCACACCTAATACAAGTCGCCATGGTTTTCCACCATCTGTTCGTTTTTTCATGTCCTTGATGAAGTAAGCACTTCCTGTAAAAAACAAATCTTCACTTATTGGCTTTGCCTCATCAAAATTTGATGCAGCTAATAAACCTACCCTTGCACCAAATCGCCAATTATTCTCCATAGGAAATGTATATCCTAATGCAACTTCAATACTTTCATACCTATCAGTCTTTAGTTGTCTAAATCGTTCATCATCTCTTATTAGTAAGTGAACGTTCCTATATTCTATGAAAGGAACAAGATAAGATTGCTCTTTTACTTTCAATGGAACATTGACAAAGGTTCTAAATCTCCTAAAGCTATTATCACTATCACTCTGTGGGAAATACGTAAATTCTGTTCTAAATAGATCAGTTGCTTGTGAGTTCGCTTTCGCGAAAGCGAGAACAACAATTATCAGTATTAATATTTTAATCAGTTTTTTCATCATCATTTTTCCATGTGATATTAGAAGATACTAGGTGTAAATCTCGTTGAGGGAACGGTATTGATATATTGTTTTCTCTAAAAGCTTTGTCAATTTCAAAACGCAGACTACTCTTAATTTTAGGATCGGTAAAAGCATCGCGTACGTAAAAAAACAGTTCAAAATCTAAAGAACTATCTCCAAAATTTTGAAATAGAACCATGGGTTCTGGACTTTTAAGCACTCCTTTTTGATTATTCGCAACCTCGAGTAGTATTTTTTCTACTAGTCGTGTATCACTTCCATAGGCTACTCCTACTCCTACCTTTTCTCTTGTTTTTGCATGATTTTGTGTGTAATTAAAAACAATGTCCGAGAGAAATAAGTGATTAGGTATAATCAATACTTTATCGTCTCTTGTGATGGCTCTCGTACTTCTTAATTTGATTTCAAAAACACGACCTACCTTATCATCTACTTCTATGATGTCATTAACCAGAACCGATTTATCCACAATAATTGTTATACCTGCTATGATATCCTTGAAGAAGTCTTGTAAAGCAAATCCAATCCCGACGAATAACGCGGCACTGGCTGTAAGTAATGCCGTAATATCTGCTCCAGAACTATTCAGTATAACTAGGATAACAATGATGTAAACCAGATAGTTAAAAAACCTGAAAATGCTATCAAATTTTAGTTTGTCACTGTGATCCATTTTACGAGTAAGAAATTTTTTCAATACTCTTAAGAGGACCTTTGTTGCAAGTAAAGCAACAATGGCAAGAATCACCATCCATGTGTCTAGATGAAAATCGCCCTTTTCCTTTGCTTCAATTATTTGATAGGTCAAAAAATCTTTAATGGATTGCCAGTCTAATTTCATCTCGTTAATACTTTAACCACTTATATAATTGTTTCCAACTCGTCTTTTTGCCATACATTAAAATACCTACACGGTATATTTTGGCAGCTATATAGGTAACTCCTATTATACTTGCATATAGTAAGCTTACACTTATAAGAATTTCCCACCAAGTTATTTCTCCAAAAGGAATTCTCATTAACATAACGATGGGACTGGTTAAAGGTATATAACTAAATGTAACGGCAACAGTACCGTGTGGATTATCTATAACCGAGAAAAAACCCACATATATGGATAGCATTAATGGTAAGATGATAGGAAGCATAAATTGCTGTGTATCTGTCTCACTATCTACAGCTGCACCTATAGCAGTATATATGCTAGCGTATAAAAAATATCCTCCTATGAAATAGACGAAAAAGAGGAAAATCAATTGTCCTATTGGTAATTTTAAAATGTCATTGACAAAAGCTTGAGCCTCACTAGCTGTTTGAACTTGATTAACGAGTTGCTCGTTAGCTGGGTTTTGAAGAGCATCTGGTCCCAAAACGACGGACAAAACAATTGCCAGCGTTCCACCTAAAACCACCCAAATAAGAAATTGAGTAATTCCCGCCAGTGACGTTCCTGTTATTTTACCCAACATAAGATATATAGGTTTAACACTGCTCACTATAATTTCTACAATACGATTTGTTTTCTCCTCAATTACAGATCGCATGAGCATGTTACCATATATTATGATGAACATCATCAGTAAATATCCTGCTGCTCCACCTGCAGCAATTTTAATCCATCCTGCTTCCTTACTGGTCGTATCGCCATCAAATGTTTGTAACTGCAATTGCTTTTTTACAGTTGCTGCTTGTAAAATGCTAGGTTGAATATTGTTTTCTAATAATTTATACTCAGTGGCTTTTTTGTTTATGGTATTCTCTATTCTTTCTATAAAACCTGAAGATGGATTGTCTTTTGAATAAAAGGTCAAATTTTCGACTTCATTGTCAACACCATATATATGTATCAATCCATAATAGCCTGCCTCTTTAGTAGCAGTTATGGCTTGATCAATCTGATTATCAACTCGAACGAATTTGAAGTTGCTATAGTCTTCAAACAAATCTACATAGGACGCACCAGTCTCATCAAGTATTGCTACAGTCCTAGAATCTTCTCTATTCAAATTTGTGAGCCAACCTATAAGCACAGCTACACCTATGAATATCATAGGACTTACAAAGGTCATTATGATAAAGGTTCTATTACGAACCTTTGTCAAGTATTCTCTTTTGATTATTAAACCTAGTTTACTCATTGCTACCTACGTTTTTAATAAATATATCGTTTATGCTAGGTATAATTTCACTGAAATGAGTTACTTCACCCAATTGGGTTAATCTATTGAAAACCTCATTTATAGAAACTTCTTTTTGTAAATGAATTTTAAAATCAACTGTATTATCTAGTCCTTTGATATCGGTTGATTGTGCTTGCCACTCAACTGGAAGTTCTTTTAACCATGAATCTGTTTCACTTAAAATACTTATTTGATAATCGTTGTTACGATACTCTTGTTTTACACGGTTAATAGGGCCTTCCAAAACCAAATTTGATTTATTAATTAAAGCAATATGATCACACATTTCTTCCACACTTTCCATTCTATGAGTAGAAAAAATAATAGTAGCACCTTGATCTCTTAGATATAGAATTTCATCCTTTATGAGATTTGCGTTTACTGGGTCAAATCCTGAAAACGGTTCATCAAAGATTAATAGCTTAGGTTGGTGTAAAACAGTCACAATAAATTGAACTTTTTGGGCCATACCCTTTGAAAGTTCTTGTAGTTTTTTATTCCACCATCCTTGCATCCCTAATCTTTCAAACCAAAACTCCAGTCGTTGGTTAGCTTCTTTTTTAGACAGACCTTTTAATTGGGCTAGGTACAGGCATTGCTCGCCTACTTTCATGCTTTTATACAAACCACGCTCTTCAGGCATGTATCCAATTTGTGCAATATGATTTGGTGCTAGTGGTTCACCATTCAATAACACACTACCTTTATCAGGCATTGTAATTTGATTGATAATTCTAATAAGAGAAGTTTTACCTGCACCGTTTGGACCTAATAATCCATATATAGATCCTTCAGGAACTTTTATGGTCAAATTATTCAATGCAGTATAATCGCCATATTGTTTTGTTATGTTTTCTGCTTGTAATGCGTATGCCATATTCAATAATGAAACACGCAAGTTAACAATATAGGCCGTGGTATAAAGTATTTTAGATATATTTAATAGGAATGATTTATTTAAAGTTAGATTAAGCCATAAAAAAACCCACCTCTTTTGACAAAGAGGTGGGAAAAATTGCTATGAAAAAGAAAAATAACAACTGGTGTTGAAACCAATTGTTATTTCAAATATAGAACTTTTTTCTAATTCATTAAGTTTTTTTTAAGAAAACATGTCTTTTACCTTTTCAAAAAATGATTTATCCGACTTCTCAGGAGCTGGTTCAAAGTTTGAATCGGCCATCATATTTTCAAAAAACTCTTTCTGCTCACGAGTTAAGTTACGTGGTGTCCAGACGTTTACATGAACAAGTAGATCGCCAGTTCCATAATTATTTAAGCTAGGCATCCCTTTTCCACGTAATCTTAAAATTTTTCCACTTTGAATTCCAGATTCAATCGGTATCCTGACTTTTCCTGTAACCGTTTGAATTTCTTTAGAGGTTCCTAATACAGCTTCTGGAACACTTATATATAGGTCATAGTGTAAATTATTTCCTTCTCGTTGTAGTGATTCATGAGGTTTAACTTCAATATCAACTAGTAGGTCTCCACTCACACCATTTCCTGGTGCATCGTTCCCTTTACCACCTACCTTTAATCGCATGTCACTTTCAACACCAGCCGGAATTTGAATAGTCACTAACTCCTCTTCTACTATAAGACCTTGAGAGTCTGCACCATTAGGTTTTTTGTCCAAGATTTGACCTGATCCACCGCAGGTGCTACAAGGAGCGCTAGTTTGCATTCTTCCAAGAATCGTGTTTTGAATACGAGTAACTTGTCCACTACCGTTACAAGTTCCACAAGTTTTATAAGAAACTCCTGCCGCTTGTTTTTTACGTTTAACCTTTACCTTTTTATCTACTCCATTTGCAGCTTCTTCAAGGGTAAGGGATACTCTTATTCGCAGGTCTTTACCTTTAACTCTGCGGCGTCCGCCGCCACCGCCGAATCCTCCAAACCCAGAAAAGCCACCACCAGCACCGCCGAATATATCGCCAAACTGACTAAAGATATCATCCATATCCATGCCGCCAAAACCACCAGAGCCACCTCCAAAACCGCCAGCGCCACTCGTATATGCCTGATGACCTAGTTGATCATATCTAGCTTTTTTCTGAGGATCGCTCAAGGTTTCATAAGCCTCGGCTGCTTTTTTAAACATTTCTTCTGCCTCTGCATCACCAGGATTCTTATCTGGATGGTATTTAACCGCCTTTTTACGATATGCTTTCTTAATCTCTGCAGCACTCGCATTGCGATCTATACCTAATACTTCATAAAAATCTGCCATATTATTTTCCTATAACCACTTTTGGGTAACGTATCACTTTGTCACCTAGTTTATATCCTTTTTCTATTACGTCAATGATTTTACCTTTCATATCATCATTAGGAGCTGGAATTTGTGTAACAGCCTCGTGATCGTCTGCATTAAAAGTATCTCCAGCCTCAACCTCAACCTCTTCTAGGTTTTTTGATTTTAATGTATTGCGCAGCTTGTTGCTTATTAGTGTAACACCTGCTGTAAGTTGTTCATCATCAGACTTATTGATTTCTACAAGTGCTCTATCAAAATCATCTAATACCGGTAACATATCCTTTAAAATGCCTTCACCGGCTGTTTTAAATAACTCTACACGTTCTTTGGCTGTGCGACGTTTATAGTTTTCAAATTCTGCAAACAACCTTAAGTAGCGGTCTTTTTCTGCTTGTAATTCCTCTTGAACTTTTTCCAGTTCAGTTTTTTCCTCGCTTTGATCTTGCTCTTGAGCAACATCCTGTTCTTCAGTGTTATGCAACACCTCTTGCTCTACTTCTTCTTGTTGTTGTTTATCTTTTGCCATGTTAAACTGGTCTTTTATTTTCTTGTAAAACTTCAATTTTTTCTAATATGTCGATGTATGAGAATTGATAGTTTGAATTTGTACGCTTTCGCGAAAGCGTAATTATCAACAACAATGCACAAACATCATCGCGCGTGAAGGAGCAAAATTACTGCCATCTAGTGGAACGATGTCAAAATGTCACAGGATTTTTTAATAAACCTTTAACCTGTTTAATTGTAGGTACATGTAATTTTACACCAACTTAAATTCAAATTATGAAAACGTCATTTATAAAATTTGCTAGTCTAGCACTTTTATTAGTAGGTGCAGTAGCTTGTAAAGAAAACAAAAACGAGGTAGATGCTACTGAAGAAAAAGAAGTTGCTGAGGCAACTGTAGAAGCTGTAACATACACGATTGATACAGAAGCATCAAACATTGCATGGGTAGGTTCAAAACCAACCGAAGATCACACAGGAAACATCTCACTTAAAAGTGGAATGGTTAAAGTAAACGGTGAGACTCTAGAAAGTGGTGAGTTTGTAATCGACATGACCTCTATCGAGGTAACAGATCTTGAAGGTGACAAAGCTGCAAGTCTAAAAGCTCACCTAGAAGGAACTGTAGAGGACCAACAGACTGACTTTTTCAATACACCAGAATATCCTACAGCAAAATTTGTTGTAACTGGAATTGAAGATTCTACTTTATCTGGAAACCTTACTCTTAAAGATGTTACTAAAAATGTATCATTCCCTGTTACTGTAAAATATGAAGGTGATAAAATGATGTTAGACTCTGAAGAGTTTACTATTAACAGAACGGATTGGGGAATTAAATACGGATCTGGGACATTTTTTGACATCGCTGCTAATAAAGCAATTAGTGATGACATTAAATTAACTGTAAATTTAGTAGGAACTAAATAAGCAAAAGTTTTTTGATAATTGATCAAAGACCTATGAGTTCAAACCTCATAGGTCTTTTTTATTTTTGCTCACAGTATGAAACTTACTCAACCTCTTTTTATTCTTTTACTGCTATGCTGTTTAATCAATAAGTGTATTGCCCAAGATCAACCTTTTAAAATTGATTCTTTAGTTACTATTAATTTGGCTGAAGGAATAGATCTTAGTCACAAATATTCCAATAGACATCAAACGAATGAAAGAGTCGTTTTTAAACAGTATGACACTTATTATATCATTAGGAAAAGGAGTTTAGGCGGTAGGATTCATTTTTGTGACCGGGAAGAATTAAAATCGTTTTATAAATCTACTATTGAAGATTTCATCGATAATAATTCACGATCTATACAAGTCGCTTATAATTCTAGATTTAGTCAAAATGGGGTTTACCAAGCAGTGTTTGAATATTATCGGAATCATCAATTGGAACCCTTGCGTTATGATACTAGATTATTGGTAATAAAAAACTATTTATATCAAGTAAGTATAATTCAACCTAAAAATAAACATAGTGTGTATTCCAATCAAGATTTTTTTTGATAGCATACAATTCAATTCAAAATACACTGGCATCAATCAATATGCTTGTCATCATAACCAAGTCAAAACAGATCATTTATTCAAATTCGAAAGACCATTAAATAAAAAAACTATTAATGGTTTAATGAATCTATTTTATTTAGGTACTGGTATTGTAATAACGGTTGTACTAGTTATTCTTTTATTAGTAGTGCTCAGGAAAAGAAGCAATAACTAGCCAGTCAATGATTTTTTCTTTAGGATAAATAGTTTTGAAGAGCATTTTCTAATTCTCTATATTCAAAAGTATATCCAGCTTTTTCAATTTTTTCACTACTTACATGTTGGCTAGACAAAACAATAGCAGACATTTCACCTAGCATCATTTTCATTACAAATTTTGGGACATTTGGTAGAAAAACGGGTTTTCCTATAACCTTCCCTATAGTTTCCATCATATTTCTGTTGCGCACTGGATTAGGCGCAACTCCATTATAAACACCTTTCAACTGTTCCTGAGCTATATGTATAAAAATACCTGAAAGATCGTCAATAGCAATCCAGCTTTGCCACATTTTCCCGTTTCCAAAACCTGCGCCAGCATAGTACTTTACCGGTTTACTCATTTGGTCAAGAGCACCACCTTTGTCTGAAAGTACGATACCTATGCGCACTATACTGTGTTTCAATCCAAGCTGGGTAAAAAGAGCTCCTATTTTTTCCCAAGCAATACAAACATCTGCTAAAAAATTGGAAGCCGTAGGTGGAATTTCATTTTCCTTTAATGCTCGACCATCTTGTTGATCCGGATAGATCCCTATCGCGCTTGCTGTAGTAACGTGGTTAACTTGATGCTTGTTGTTTTTAAGCGTATCGATTAATAACTGGGTTGAAAACACCCTACTATCCATAATACGTTTCTTAGCATCATCGGTCCATCTTTGAAAAACAGTTTCGCCTGCTAGATGAATGATATTAGTGACGCCGTCTAGACATTTTACATCTATACTACCTTCTTTTACATTCCACAAAAAACCTTTGTAGTTAGGCTCATCTTTAATTGCCTCTTGTCTAGTGGTCAAATAATGGACCACATGTCCCTTTTCATGCAAATCATCAACGATTTGTTTACCTACAAGTCCTGTTGCTCCTGTTATAAGTACCTTCATAAAGTAAAAATAGGATGACTTAAAGACATACTATTACTTATTATCAAGAGATTAACGTTATTACAACCTTACAATAATCTCTTTGTTTTCACTAATCTCAAATTTGGCCTCGCTCCATTGTGGTGGACCATAGCTCATGGGATTATTACTCAATCCATATGCCTCAGTAGGCATACCATTATCAGCAAAATCCATTCTTTGATTATTATTCTTGTCGTGCAGTACGGTCACGGCATACTCTCCTTGCGGAATGTTCTCAAAAGTCGCAATCGCTTTACCGTCTTTGATCTCTATACTTGTGGATTGATAAGGTTTCTTATTCCATGTTTCTGCCGTGTTTAAGGCATAAACCATTTTTCCATCATCGGTAGATGCATTGTTTACAGTTACCTTCAATGTAAAAGTTTTTTCCTCTTGTGCATTTATTGTTAAAGAAACTAATGCTAGTAAAATTGAAGTGATAATCGTTTTCATAATTGTGTGTTTAATATGTTTGACAATGCAAATATGTGATCATGCTTCCGCGAAAGCGTAATTCAACTTACTCAATTGTAAAATATAAGTACTCAATTGTCATCTATCCCTACAACTACCATTAACACATTGAGAATGCATTGTATATTTACGACAATGAGACTATTTATACTCCTGTTACTTGTATTGATTTATAGCTGTAATAAATCTGATCATAATAATTACGGTCCTGTTTTTAAGTACAACGAGCATGCTGGTGTCACAAGTTTAGATCCTGCATTTGCTAAAGACCAACGCAATATGTGGGTTTGTAATCAATTGTATAACACACTCGTCAAATTGGATAAGGATTTAAATGTGATTCCTGATCTTGCAAAAAGCTGGAACATTGACAGCACAGCCACAAACTACACTTTTATCTTAAGGAACGACAGCTATTTCTATTATCCTAATCAAGATAAAAAGGAACGTGTTAAAGCCAGTGATGTCGCCTATAGTTTAAATAGATTAAAAGACGAAGCACTAGCCAGTCCAGGTTCTACTATAGTAAGTAATATTGAGACTATCGAGGTGACCAATGATAGTGTATTAAACATAAAACTGAAGCAAGCGTTTCCTGCTTTTTTAGGCTTAATGAGTATGCAGTATGCATCTATATTATCTGAAAATGCAATTGAAGTTCTCGAGTTAAATCCTAGAAGTCAGCCAGTAGGTACTGGTCCTTTCTATTTAAAAAGATGGGAAGAAAACGTGAAAATGGTATTGCGTAAAAATCAATCTTATTGGGAAACCGATTCACAGGGAAACCAGCTTCCTTATCTTGAATCAGTAGCGATTACTTTTAAGCCAGATAAACAAAGTGAGTATCTTGAGTTTGCTCAAGGAAATCTTGACTTCATTAACGCTATTGATGCTAGTTATAAAGATGAACTATTAACTAGCACTGGTGATCTCAAAGAGAAACATCAACAAGAAATAACCCTTGCCAAAGCACCATTCTTAAATACAGAATATCTAGGAATTAATTTAAAGTCTAAAAATCCTGCACTGCAGTCAAAGAAAATAAGAACTGCCATAAATATAGGGTTTGATCGTGGCAGAATGATTACCTATTTAAGAAACAACATAGGAATACCAGCAACACGTGGTTTCATTCCTGCTGGTTTACCAGGTTCTCAACAAGCACCAGAGCTCGTTTATAATAGGAAAAGAGCTCGTGAATTGGTAAATGCTTATAAACAAGAATCAGGTGCCAGTTCGGTAATTATCAATCTAGCTACCAGCGCAAATTATTTAGACCTTTGTGAGTTCATTCAAAAAGAATTAGAAAAAATTGGTATTACTATACAAATTGAGGTAATGCCGCCAGGAACTTTAAGGCAATTGCGTAGTAAAGGACAATTAGAAATGTTTCGCAGTAGCTGGATTGCCGACTATCCAGACGCTCAAAATTACCTAAGCTTATTTTATTCTAAAAATCATACACCATTAGGTTCAAATTATAGTTTTTTTCATGATGACCACTACGATGCTTTATATAAAGAAAGTATTGTCACAGCTAGTGTAGACGAACGAGTGATACTGTATAAAAAAATGGACAGCATCATTAATGAAGAAGCTCCTGTAATACCTCTATACTATGATGAAAGTACCAGATTTTACCCAAAAAATATAATAAACCTAAAAGCAGATCCGACCAATATTCTTGATCTTACATCGGTAAAAAAATTAAGTAAGTAATAATTTACGCGACTTATATAAGAAATGCGTTTTCTGTTGTTTATTCTATGCCTTATGCTAACCACTACTCATACTATAACACCAGATAAAAATGATGCTGAAAATTGGTATATAATTAATGATGGCGTGATGGGTGGATTGTCACAATCTAATTTTGAGATTACAGGTAAACAACTACGATATTACGGTCATGTATCGACAAGAAACAACGGTGGTTTTGCCTCGTTGCGATATAATGTAAAACCTTTAAATATTAACGAGGTTAAATCCTTCAAGCTTACGATTACAGGAGATGGTAGCGATTATGAATTTAGGTTGAGAGCTGCGCAAGATTCCTGGATATCTTATGTATATAAATTTCAAACAACTGGTGAAAAGCAAACCATTAATTTTACCGTAAAAGATTTAAAACCTCAGTATCGCGGTAGAAAATTAAATAAAGAAGTTTATAATGGAAAACAGCCCATTGAAATTGGGCTGCTTATTGGAAATAAGAAGGAACAAGATTTTGAAATCTTGTTCCATAACTTAGAAATTATAGAGTAAGACTTAGTCCTAATATGATTTGACTAGGTCTAGTATCAAGTGTACCTAGAGATCCTACATTGGTGAACTCGGCTTCGTTTTCTGTAAAACCACGTTCATAACGCACATCAATACCCAGATTACCTAAATTAACGCCTACTCCAAATTGTGCTCCTATGGTGAAATCCTCTTCTACGTCATCAATATCAACATCCTCAAGGTCAGTATCTAGAATATATTGAAAACTAGGCCCTGCAAAAATATGGAGAGGTCCTATAATATTGACACCTACTAAAACAGGAGCATCCAATTTATTTACTTCAAATCCTAGCCCATTATACTCACTATTCAATTGAGTATACATTAATTCTGGTCTTATGTAAATAGCTCCTAAATCTATTTTCCCAAAAACACCAACGTGAAATCCTATTTTTTCATCAGGATTATCAATAATAGTTTGACCGTCTTGAGATAAATCTCCTGTAGACCCATAATTAACTCCTGCCTTTAGTCCTACTCCTCCATCAGTTTGAGCTTGAGCAAAATAAACAGACATCAAGGCAATTAAACAAATCAATTTTCTCATAGCAATTTTTCTTTTGTTAACGTTCAAACTTACTATTTATTCTCTTTGAATTTCTTTGACCTTAAAAAGCTTAATTTATTTTTAACATGAAATAAATCTAATCGTAAGAGTAAAATAATATATTTGTACCTACAATTAATTCAATTGTAATTAATGAAAGAAAACAAAATGCATATTCCGCTTTCGCGAAAGCTAACTACTACAATCATCAAGAAAGGTACCGACTTTACTGATGAAGTAAGTAGCGCTATAAAAGAGCAAGGAATAACCCTTCAACAATTTAATGCATTGCGTATTTTAAGAGGTAGAAATGGTAAACCAGCCAGTTTACAGGATGTAAGCAAGGACATGATTCACGCCAATTCTAACACCACTAGAGTAATCGATAAATTAGTTACAAAAAAATTGGTAAAACGAGTACAATGTCCGTCAGATCGCAGACAAATTGAAATTACCATAACTCAAGAAGGATTAAATCTACTAACTATTCTCGACCATCAAGTGGACGAAAAAGAAAGCGAAATCACTCAAAACCTTAACGACGAGGAGAAAAAACGATTAATTGCCCTTCTTATGAAGTTGTAAAAAATTTAAATAATTATATGTATGTACAATTAATGTAAAAACAATTAAAATGAACTTAATTTTTAAATCGACTGTTGTTCTAGCTATAGTAGCTGCAACATTCACAAACAATGTTAACATGAAAAAAATAAATACTGAAAAAAGCACCGCTGTATGGACCGGTAAGAAATTTGGTGGACAGCACACAGGAACAATTAATCTAACATCAGGAACTTTAGAGTTTGAAAATAATAAGATTAAAGGTGGAAGTTTTGTAATTGACATGTCTAGTCTGGTAGTTACAGATCTAGAAGGAGAAATGAAAGGTAAATTAGAAGGTCACTTAAAAAGTGATGATTTTTTCTCAACGGCAAATCATCCACAAGCCACTCTAGATTTTACGAGTATTGATAACAAGGAAGGATATGCGACAATCACTGCAGATTTGTCAATTAAAGGTATTACTCACCCAATAACTTTTGATCTTACTTATAATAATAATGAAGCTACCACTACCCTTGTTATAGACAGAAGCAAGTACAACGTAAAATATGGGTCTAAAAGTTTTTTTAAGGGATTAGGCGACAATTTTATCTACGATAATTTTGAGGTTGAAGTATCCTTGATTTACTAGCAACTTTTCACATTGAATTATTACAATCAATTAAATCCCACGAATGCTATTCGTGGGATTTTAATTTTATACAACAATAAGGTGCGTATAGATTATGATACTTTTTAGTAAACTCTTGCGTCATACTAGTACATTTGTAGGAATCTTATTTTTATGAAAATCTATACTAAAACAGGTGATAAAGGAACCACTGCTTTATTTGGAGGCACAAGAGTACCTAAACATAATTTAAGAATTGATAGTTATGGTACGGTAGACGAGCTCAATTCATGGATAGGTTTATTGAGAGACCAACCAGTTACAGCGTCTACTAAAAAAATTCTTATCGATATACAAGATCATTTATTTACAGTAGGTGCTATACTAGCAACACCACCAGAAAAAGAAAAATTGAAAAATGGTAAAGACCGCCTTAATATTTCCAAAATAGCCGATGAGGATATATTAATGCTAGAACAAGAAATGGATAGAATGAATGAGGATCTTCCGCCTATGACTCACTTTATTCTTCCTGGAGGACATCAATCGGTGTCATTTTGTCACATTACTAGAACCGTATGTCGAAGAGCAGAGCGTTTAGCTAGTGAATTAAACGAAAATACTCCTATTGACGAGCAGGTTTTAAGGTATTTAAACAGACTGTCTGACTACTTATTTGTCTTGGCACGTAAATTGTCATTTGATTTGCAAGCCGAAGAAATAAAATGGGTCCCAAAAAAGTATTAAGAATTAGTTGATTTTAAATCAGCATTCACAAGTGGGGTAACTGAGTCTATAACACTGGGCACAAAACATTTTGATTTTCAAAAGCTTGTACGCTCTTTGCAAATCTTGAATCATTAATAAATAATAACTTGCATAAATCTACGATAAGTTTATTTTTGCAAAAATTAACGAGTAAAATTATGTATTGGACGCTTGAACTAGCATCATATTTAAGTGACGCTCCATGGCCAGCTATGAAAGATGAGCTTATTGACTATGCCATACGTACTGGGGCACCTTTAGAAGTGGTTGAAAATCTTCAAGCAATTGAAGATGAAGGTGAAATATATGAGTCTATTGAAGAAATATGGCCCGATTATCCTACCGATGAGGATTACCTCTGGAACGAGGATGAATATTAAAAAACAATTACATCATAAAAAAGTCTCGCAAAGAGACTTTTTTTTTGCTTGAATTTAGGATATTAGCAAAGGTAGTATTCATTTTTTAAACTACTATTAATCAATTAAGTAACAATATATGGGACTATTAGATTCCGTTTTAAAAATCTTTGTTGGAGATAAAGCAAAGAAAGATATTAAAGATTTACAGCCTTACGTGAATCAAATTCTTTCCTTTGAGAAGGAATTAAGTTCTCTTTCCATAGATGAATTAAGAGCAAAAACTCAAGAATTTAAAGATAAAATTCAAGCTGCTAAAAAGGATACTTTAGAGCAAATTGAAAATCTTAAACTTCAAGTAGAACAGGAACAAGACATCGATAAAAAGGAAGATTTATATAATGAGATCGACCAATTAAATGATGTTGCTTATGATCAAACAGAAGCTGTTCTAGAAGAAATAATGGCCGAAGCTTTTGCTGTTGTTAAAGAAACTGCAAAACGTTTTGTTCAAAATGAAGAATTGATAGTACAGGCTTCACCTAGAGACCGTGAACTTTCTGCTGTTAAGGATTATGTTCGATTAGATGGTGACAATGCTATTTGGGCCAATTCTTGGGATGCAGCAGGTAAAGCAGTTACCTGGGATATGATTCATTATGATGTACAGCTTATTGGTGGTACGGTACTTCATCAAGGAAAAATTGCCGAAATGCAAACTGGTGAAGGTAAAACCCTTGTAGCTACTCTTCCTGTTTATCTTAATGCCTTAACTGGTAATGGTGTTCATGTAGTTACCGTTAACGATTATCTAGCAAAACGTGATAGCGCCTGGATAGGTCCAATTTTTGAATTTCATGGACTTACTATCGATTGTATCGATTATCACAAACCTAATTCAGAAGAACGTAGAAAAGCTTATCTAGCAGATATTACCTACGGTACCAATAATGAGTTTGGTTTTGATTATTTGAGAGACAACATGGCTCACTCGCCAAAGGATCTTGTTCAACGTAAACATAACTATGCAATCATTGATGAGACCGATTCCGTTTTAATCGATGATGCTCGTACGCCTTTAATCATCTCTGGTCCTATTCCAAAAGGTGGTGATCGTCAAGAATTTGACATGTTGAAGGCTCCTGTCGAGAATGTGGTAACCATTCAACGTAGAGAATTAACGCAAACACTTGCACAAGCCAAGAAATTAATTAATGACGGTGACACTAAAGAAGGTGGTAAATTACTTTACACCGTTTATAGAGGATTACCTAAGAATAAAGCATTGATAAAATTCCTAAGTGAAGAAGGAAATAAAACTTTACTTCAAAAAACTGAGAATTTTTACATGCAAGATAACAATCGTGAAATGCCAGAGATTGACAAATCTCTTTATTTCGTGATTGATGAAAAGAACAATCAGGTTGAATTAACCGATAAAGGTATTGAGCATTTATCAGGTGCCGAAGATCCAGAATTCTTTGTACTTCCTGAACTAGGTATCGAGATTGCCAAAATTGAAAAAGAAGACATTTCTGCCGAAGAACAAGCTGAAAAGAAAGAAGATCTATTTCGTGAATACTCGATTAAATCAGAACGTATTCATACTCTAAATCAACTTCTTAAAGCTTACACTCTTTTTGAAAAAGATGTAGAATATATAGTTGCAGAAGAAGAAAAAGAAACTGCAAAAGGGATTACACGTGAAATGTCTGTAAAAATCGTTGATGAACAAACAGGTCGTGTGATGGAAGGACGACGTTACAGCGATGGTTTACACCAAGCAATTGAGGCAAAAGAAAATGTAAAAATTCAAGACGCCACACAAACCTTTGCTACCATTACGTTACAAAACTATTTCCGTATGTATAAAAAACTATCGGGAATGACAGGTACTGCAATTACTGAAGCTGGTGAATTCTGGGAAATCTATAAGTTGGATGTTGTTGAAATTCCAACTAACAGACCAATTGCTCGTGACGATAGACAAGACTTGGTTTATAAGACTAAACGTGAAAAATATAAGGCAGTAATTGATGAAGTTTTATCTTTAAGAGAACAAGGAAGACCTGTTCTTATAGGAACAACCTCTGTTGAGATTTCAGAATTATTAAGTCGTACATTACAACGTGCAGGAATAGAACACAATGTTCTTAATGCAAAACAGCATAAAAAGGAAGCTGATATTGTCGCTCAAGCTGGTAACCCAGGACAAATAACCATTGCTACAAACATGGCTGGTCGTGGTACAGATATTAAACTATCAGATGAAGTTAAGAATGCAGGTGGTCTTGCCATAATTGGTACTGAACGTCATGATTCTAGACGTGTAGATCGCCAGTTAAGAGGTCGTGCTGGTCGTCAAGGTGATCCAGGTAGTTCACAGTTCTATGTCTCTCTTGAGGATAATTTAATGAGGTTATTCGGATCAGAGCGTATGGCGAAAACTATGGACCGATTAGGAATGAAAGAAGGTGAAGTTATTCAACATTCTATGATTTCTAAATCCATTGAAAGAGCACAGAAAAAAGTAGAAGAAAACGCATTTGGTGTGCGTAAAAATCTTCTTGATTATGATGATGTAATGAACACGCAACGTGAGGTAATTTATAAACGCCGTTATAATGCCTTATTTGGAGAACGTCTTGCTGTAGATATCGCAAACATGATCTATGATATCGCCGAAGATGTAACTACAAGTAATAAACTTGCTCAAGACTACAAGAATTTTGAATTTGAATTGATAAGATTTTTCTCAATGAGCAGTCCTATCAATGAATCAGAATTCAAGTCAAAATCTGATCAAGAAATCACAGGTATCGTTTATAAAGCAGCATACAACCATTATAAGGATAAAATGGAGCGCACTGCTCAGGAAGTGTTTCCGGTAATTAAAAACATTGTAGAAAATGATGAACGCAATTATGAACGTATTGCAGTTCCATTTACCGATGGTATAAAAACACTTAATGTAGCGACTAATCTTAACGATGCCTACGAGAGCGAAGGGAGAACTCTGGTTACAGATTTTGAGAAAAACATTACGCTAGCCATAATCGATGACTCTTGGAAAAATCATCTACGTCAAATGGATGAATTACGTCAAAGTGTGAGACTAGCTGTCCATGAACAAAAAGATCCTTTACTTATTTACAAATTTGAAGCCTTTGAACTTTTCAAACAAATGGTCGATAAAGTAAATAAAGAAGTAATAGGATTTATGTTCAAAGGTGACCTACCTACTAGAGACACTTCAAACATAAGTGAAGCAAGAGAAAGAAAGATTGAAAAAACTACCACTCAAAAAGAAGAAGTTTTGAACAGCGATGAGCGAGCAGCACAAGCTAGATCAGTTGGAGCAGGTGCTAGTCAACAACGTCCACAAGTTACTGAGACCATAACCCGTGAACAACCTAAAATCGGTCGTAATGAGAAGGTAGTGATTAAGAACGTGATGACAGGTGAGACCAAAGAAGTTAAATTTAAACAAGCAATCCCTTTAATAAACAAAGGTGAATGGGTGGTTCAAGGTAAAGCATAACTGTAACTATCACCATAAGATAAATCCTCAACATTTTTTGTTGGGGATTTTTTTATTCAGTAAACCCAGTTAAAATATTCTTAGTTAACAACTTACTAACTACAAAAGGTATATTCATTTTATAGTTTTAAATAAAAAATGAGTGATAAGAGTAATGAAGAGATTTATGACGATTTCTATGATGCTGTAAACATGACTCCGAGTGAACTAGAACAATGGTTAGATACCGACAAATCAAAAAGTGTAGGTCAAGATAGTGGTGATGGAGAATCAAAAGGTCATAAGTCTGGACGTAAGATTATAAGTATCAAAAACAAGAAGAAGGACGATCTCAATCAAAATGACTACGTGCACATGAATAAAGTGATAGGATATATTCACAGGCACACAGCTCAAAAACCAGACAGCGATATAAAAGAAAGCGATTGGAGATACAGCCTTAAAAATTGGGGACACGACCCTTGTAAAGAAATGAATTGTTAAGATTGTTCAGTAATAGTAGTATTTTAGTGGTTGAAAATCTACCATTATGAAACCTCTATTACGAAATATTATAGCATTACCAGCGGGAATAATCGCTGGTGGTTTACTCAACAGCGGTATCGTCTTTATAGGTAACGCAATTTTTCCCACAGGAATCGATCCTAATGATTATGAAGCCTATGCACAAGTGATTCCTACTCTATCGATGGAATACTTTATCTTCCCATTTTTGGCGCATGCTTTAGGAACCTTGTTTGGCGCATACATTGCTTCAAAAGTTGCTGTATCATACCAACTACTTTGGTCTTTATTAATTGGTGGGTTTTTCCTAGTTGGCGGTATTACCGCTATTTCAATGTTTGGAGGACCTACCTGGTTTATGATACTAGATTTAACAATTGCCTATATACCTATGGCTTATCTAGGCTATAAATTTGCATCCAAATAACTTTTATGAGTTTAGAGCACCTTAATCCTAAATCCTGGCAACGCAGGAAAAAACCTTCCTCACAGGAAGTTTTTGAGAAATTAAGAAAAGGAGATATAAGTGCTTTAAGTAGAGCAATAACTGGTGTTGAAAGTAAAGCTAGTGAGGATTATGCTTTCGCGAAAGCGTTACTACAACAAGCACTACCCTATTCAGGAAACTCCTTTAGATTAGGAATAACTGGCGTTCCAGGAGTAGGCAAATCAACATTTATAGAGTCTCTAGGAATTCATTTAATCAAATTAGGTTTTAAGGTAGCTGTACTAGCTATCGATCCCAGTAGTAGTGTTTCCAAGGGAAGCATACTAGGAGACAAAACTAGAATGGAGCAATTGGTTAAAAGTAAATTTGCTTATATAAGACCTAGTCCAGCAGGCGAAACTCTAGGTGGCGTGGCAAGAAAAACCAGAGAAGCCATCTTGCTGTGTGAGGCGGCAGGATTTGACTTTATTATGGTAGAAACTGTTGGAGTCGGTCAAAGTGAAACTGCAGTTCACAGCATGACTGACTTTTTCCTTCTCCTTAAACTCGCAGGCGCTGGAGACGATTTACAAGGGATTAAACGAGGAATCATGGAAATGGCCGATGCTGTTATTATTAATAAAGCTGATGGTGATAATAAAAAAGCGGCTTTACATGCCAGAAGAGAGTTTCAAAATGCGTTGCATCTTATAAATCCTAAATCCCATCAATATCCAGTTAAGGTGCATTTATGTAGTGGATTGCACAATGAAGGCATTGAAGAAATTGCTCAAGAGATTGCATCATTTAGACAACATATAAATCAAAACGGTAGTTTACTGGAACGTCGTAATTCACAAGAATTATACTGGTTACATCAAACTATAGAAGACCGATTAAAAGAAGCATTCTATTCAAGATCTGAAATAGTAAATCAAATTAAAGAGATAGAAACTTCTGTTGTTAACCGTAAAATATCGGCATTTGATGCAGCCGACAGATTACTTTCTCTCTAACCGACAATTAGTATCAACAACAAGCAGGCAGCAGTAATGCTTATTGATGAAAATATAAGTTGCACCCAATTTTTGTAAATTCTAGATAGGTGCTGATTTGCAAAAAGAAAGAGAAAAACTGGTAACAACCAAAAGCTATATTGGTATTCTTGAACTATTATCTGGGCATATTCCATAGTGACTGATTGTATTTTAAAAACAAAATACAGTACTATAAAAAAATAGAATGATACTTGTGTTGCTCCATATCTCGCAAATCTTGAAATTCTTCTATCGATATGATTAATATGGGAAGTAAGCCATAGATAGACGGTAATTAGATAACCTAGACAAAAACTTAACCCAGATAAAGCATATAGTATTGAACTATCTTTATGCCTGTCTATGATAATGCCATCGTATATACGGTAATCATTATTGAAACTTAAAAAAGAATCTATATAAAAAAACAAGTAAAAACCATAAAATAGAATAAGCCCTACAACAAATCCTATCAAGATGGAAAAATAAAACCTAGTTCTACCAATACTGTGTATTGTAAAACTAGGTCTTGAATATTTAAATGTTTTTTCAAACACTGACTGTATTAATAAAAGTCTACTGAGCCTGTTGAAATGTCATACATACCACCAACTAATAAAACATCTTCATCCTCTACAAGTTCTCTGATCACCTCACTTTTTTTAAGGATGTTTTCAATCGTCATCAATACGTTTTGTTTAGCGACAGCATTTACAAAATCAATATTTTTAGAGGTACGTTGGTCTTCTTCTTTTGGCTCCTTTACAGCTTCAACTGCTGGTTCTAATTTATTAATCAATGTGGTAAGGTTACCCATACGCGCATGATCACAGGCACCTTTAATGGCACCACACGCAGTATGACCTAATACTAAAATAACTTTGGTCCCAGCAAGTTTAGTAGCAAACTCCATACTTCCCAAAATATCTTCATTAACGAAGTTTCCTGCAATTCTTACACTAAATAAATCTCCAATCCCTTGATCAAAAATATGCTCGGCGCTTACCCTACTGTCTATACAATGAAGTACGGTAGCAAATGGGAATTGTCCAGTGCTAGTTGATTGTATTTGTTCGTTGAAATTTCGTGAAATTTGTTGTTGTCCAACAAATCTTTGATTTCCTTCTTTTAATTCCTTTAAAGCGGCTTGCGGAGTCATCGCCGCTTGTGTTTCTTTATTTTGTGTAATCATCATTAATAATTAAGCTGATTGTAATTTTTTTCGTTTAAAAAACTCGATAAAACTATCGGGATTTTCTACCGTACCTCTTTGTGAGTATAGTTTTATGTAGATGTTTCTATTTTTAGCTTTTGTCCCAAAATCCTCTAAAATTTCGATAACATCGTGATCTAGATAAACTGTATTACGCACGTCTATCTCTAGGAAGGTATCTTCTGGTATGCTATCTAATTCTTTTAAAATAGTTGCTTTATTGAAGAAAGTCACTTCTTCAGCAAAAGTCATTTTTATCTTATGCTGGTTGTCCACCTCAGCTTCTTTTTTATGTAGAAAATGACTGTTCTTAAAACTTTGATATAAAGTAAATACTATTCCTATGGCCAGCCCTACTCCTACTCCTGCAAGGAAATTAAAATATAAAACTATCACAGTTGCGATAAAGGGTATAAACTGTCTCCATCCTGCTTTCCACATTGCTGCAAAAGTTTTTGGATTAGCAAGTTTATATCCTACGATTAATAATATAGCTGCAAGAACCGAATTAGGGATCATGTTAAGTATGGTAGGGATCGATATAACTGATATCAAAAGGAAGAAACCATGGATTATTGCGCTCATTTTAGTACGTCCACCACTTTGAACATTGGCACTACTGCGCACAATAACTTGAGTAATAGGTAATCCTCCTATTAAAGAAGAAAGTACGTTACCAGTTCCTTGGGCCAGTAATTCTCTGTTAGTTGGTGTTACTCGTTTTTGAGGATCTAGTTTATCAGTAGCTTCCACACACAATAAAGTTTCAAGACTAGCTACAAGTGCAATCGTAAAGGCAGTTATCCAAACTGAAAAATTACCTAAATCACTAAAATCAGGAAAAGTAAATTGACCAAAAAAGTCATCCATACTGGATGGCACAGGAACATTTACTAGGTGTTCATTGGCAATACCATATACTGTATTATCTTGAGTAAAATAATAGTATAATATTCCTACTACCACAGCTACCAAAGGCCCTTGAATTAAGTGGAACACTTTAGACTTTTTAACTAACACGTTACTCCATAACAACAAAATTGCCAATGAAATTACAGCTATTATAGTTGCACCAGGACTGATAAATTCACCAATCTTTCCTATTTCAGAAAAAGTAGTTTCTCCGTCTAATTGAAAAAACATCCAATCTCCTTGTGGATCTTTATCTAACCCGAAAAAATGTGGGATTTGTTTAGTGAAAATAATAATACCAATACCTACTAGCATCCCTTTAATCACACTACTAGGAAAGTAGTATCCTATAACACCTAGACGTACAACTCCAAAAACTATTTGGATAACACCAGCTATCACTGCTGCGGCTAGAAAGGTTTCATATCCTAATTCACTAATAGATGCGAGTACTATTGCAGCAAGCCCAGCTGCTGGACCGCTTACTCCAATTTGAGAACCACTAAGAGCTCCAACTACTATTCCTCCTATAATACCAGCTATTATTCCCGCAAAAGGCGGTGCACCGCTGGCTAGCGCTATTCCTAAACAAAGTGGTAGTGCAACAAAAAACACTACGATACTTGCAGGTAAATCTGATTTTAAATTTTGTAAATACTTGGTTGTAGACATAATACGTTTTTTTTTACATGCATGAGCATGGGTAATACTAAATAAAGGGTAGAAATATTACGCTATGACTGGCGGCGGCAATTGGATTTGCCTGATGGGAGAATCCCAATTAAATGCATTATGATGACTAATCGAGCTTTTCACCTTATAAGATGGAATCGAAATGGATAAGATCGAATAAAATAAAACTGGTAGTTGGTTTTCTTTCTCTATCTCATTAAGAGAAATCTGTTCAGAATCTAATTCGATATCAATATCATAAACTAGTTCTGATTTACTTACTTGATCCATTAAAGTAGGAATAACAGGTAATGAGATCAAAGCTAAAGCTAAGATCACCGCACCTATCATATATAGTCTTCCTAACTGCATATGGGGTAAATATAAACTATTTTTATAACTACTATTAACATATCTAATAGAACAATATAGGGCATAAAAAAAGCCACCTTAAAGGTGGCTTAGATATTTATTAATCAGATTACTTACTTCAAAGTAACACCTAATTTTGCTGCTACTGCTGGTGTAAGATTAACAGACTCATCTGCAAACAACACTGCACTTGCATTTACGACAAGTTTAAAACCTTTTTCTTTAGCAACAGCCTCTATTGCATCATTAACCCTTTCTAGAATTGGGTCTAACAATTCTTGACGTTTAAGACCTAGTGTTCTTTCTGCACTTTGAGCACTACTTTCTAATTCCTTTTGTAATGCATCTGCTTGTGAGGCATACTGTTTCATTTGTTCTTCCGTAACTCCAGGAGCACTTGCTTTATATTGTAGATCGGCCAATTTTTGTTTTGCATTTGCCTCTGCTTTTTGCAAGTCGCTGCCTAAACTTTTATTCAATTTTTGAATTTCTGCATTTGCCGCTTGCATCTCAGTCATTGAAGCTAGTAGATAATCAGAATTCACATAGGCAGTCTGTGCCATTGCCATTGAACCTATTAAAAAGAATAATAAAAATACTTTTTTCATTTGTAGTTATTTAAGGTTTGCAAGATAAACAACATGTCACACCTTGCATATTATTTCACTCAGACATTTCAATTATAATGCCGTAAATATAACCTGTTGAAAAAGTGGTTATTACGCTTTCGCGAAAGCGTAACAAGTACTCTCCTTAACATTAATTAACCTACTACTTTAATGGAAAATGGCTCAAAAGATGTCGTTATCTTTTCTTGCGACGACGATTGGCATTCTTATCACCACGTGTTTTGGGCTTTTTATACTTAGCCGCCATTTTGCGACGGTAACTACCACCTTGATTTGTTTTTTTGTTTTTATCCTTTTTTTCATGGAAAGCGGCACCACGCTCTTCTTCTTCTACTTTATTAGGATTAAAAATTTCTCTGACCTTGGGTTGTTCTTCAGGAGTTTTTTGTTTTGACACTTCAACTTCATCAGGAAAGGCAACTTCTGGAATAGAATAATCCATAAGTAGTTCAATAGCTTGTTTTGATTCTATCTCTTTTTCAGTGTAGAATAAAATAGAATTACCAGCATTTTGAGCTCTACCAGTACGTCCTATACGATGCATGTAGTTTTCAGGAAATGCAGGTACATCGATATTAATAACGTGTGAAATTCCCTCAATATCCAGTCCACGTGCCATTACATCTGTAGCTACAAGAATACGACAATCACCGTTTGTAAATGCCTCAATGGATCGCAAACGATAATTTTGTGTTTTGTTGGAATGAATAACTGCTACTTCATTACCGTAATGAGGTAGGATGACCTCATGCAACCTATCGGCACTACGTTTATTATCTACAAAAACCAGTACTTTACTATAAACCTCGTGATCACTTATAAGGTGCATGAGTAAATTTACCTTAGTATAAAAGTTAGGTACTGCTATACTTTGTTGATTTATGTTATCCAGCCTTGTTCCAGAAACTGCTACAGACACCTTGGTAGGGTTGTAAAAATAGTCCTTGATAAAGGCTTCTATTTGATCAGTCATTGTTGCAGAATACATGATATTCTGTCTTTTATTAGGTAAATGATCAAAGATATTGGTAAGTTGAAATCTAAACCCTAAATCCAACATCACATCTACCTCATCGATAACCACCTTTTTGCAATGTTTAAAACTTATAGATTGATGTACTATAAGATCATACAACCTTCCTGGAGTTGCTACTACAATATCAACACCATTTGCCAGAGCTTTCTTTTGCGTGTTAATATTAGTACCTCCATAAACTCCTTGAACCCTTAGCTTCATTTGCGCTGAATAGGATTTAATATTATCCACTACTTGCACTACTAATTCTCGGGTAGGCACGAGCACCAAGATTCTAGGATCATCGATTTGTGCATAGGGTAAAGAATTAAGTAAGGGAAGCATGTAAGCAAGAGTTTTCCCTGTACCTGTTTGGGCAATACCTATAACATCACGTCCTGATGCTACCACTGAATAGGACTTTTCCTGTATAGGAGTCATCGTTTGAAAACCTAGGTCTTCTATACTTTTACGCAGCGGTGTTCTAAGTTCTAATTCAGTAAAGGTATTCATGGTTTATTGCTTTCTAGATTGCAAAGGTAAATTAATCTATTTGACCACTATTATTTAGTCATGCAGTCAAATAGTTAATCGTAATTTATAATTCCTATTAATCAACTTTTAAATTCATTAATAGTTGGGTTTCATAGGAATATCTACATTTGTTCAGGAACATCGATTCCTAGCAGTGAACAAGCGTCCTTGATAACTAACGCTGTTTTGTAACACAACAACAGTCTAAACTGTTTTAAATCGGCATTTTCCTCTTCAACAATCTTAGGGACATTTTGATAGAAAGAATTAAATTCTCGTACTAGCTCATACGTATAATTGGCAATACTAGCCGGATTTAATTTTGTAGCAGCATGGTGGATCACATCAGGGAATTGCTCAATTGTTTTAATGATTGCAATATCCTTGTCGGTGATATCTAGATCACTATTAGCATTTAATTTAGTAGAATCAAATTGAGCCTTCTTTAAAATAGATTTAATCCTAGCATGTGCATATTGAATAAAAGGACCTGTGTTTCCTTGAAAATCAACAGACTCTTCAGGATTAAACATCATGTTCTTCACTGGGTCAATTTTAAGCATGAAGTACTTGAGAGCGCCTAGTCCTATAATTTTGAAAAGGTCTTCTTGTTCCTGTGCAGAAAGTCCATCAAGTTTACCTTGTTCAAGAGCTATTTTACGTGCAGTAGCTGTCATCTCTTCCATTAAATCATCGGCATCTACAACGGTTCCTTCACGCGACTTCATTTTACCTGATGGTAATTCAACCATTCCATAACTAAGGTGATGCAGGTTTTCGGCCCAATCATAACCCAGTTTCTTTAAGATTAAAAACAAGACTTTGAAATGATAATCTTGCTCATTTCCTACTGTATAAACCATCGCGTTTATAGGGTGATCCTTAACACGCTGAATAGCAGTACCTATATCCTGAGTCATATAAACGGCAGTACCATCACTACGTAGTACTAGCTTTTCATCCAATCCTTCATCTGATAAATCAATCCAAACTGAACCATCATCTTTCTTAAAGAAAACGCCTTTTTGCAAACCTTCTTCAATGATGTCTTTACCCAGTAAATAGGTATTACTCTCATAGTAAAGACTATCAAAGCTTACTCCTAGATTATTATAAGTCACCTCAAACCCATCATAAACCCAGCCATTCATTTTTTCCCAAAGAGCAACTGTTTCTGGATCACCAGCTTCCCATTTCCTTAGCATTTCTTGTGCTTTAAGTAAGGATGGAGCTTGTTTTTCTGCCTCTTTAGGATCTATACCTTCATTAATGAGTTGAGCTATTTCTTCCTTGTATTGTTTATCAAACTTCACATAATAATTCCCAACTAATTTATCACCTTTTAATCCTGTACTTTCTGGAGTTTCTCCATTTCCCTGTTCTTGCCAGGCAAGCATGGATTTACATATATGGATACCTCTATCGTTTATTATTTGTGTTTTATTCACACGTCTACCCGATGCTTCTAGAATTTGCGCAACACTATAACCTAATAAGTTATTTCTTATATGACCTAGGTGTAGTGGTTTATTCGTATTAGGTGAACTATATTCAACCATAATACCTGGTGAGGAATCGTCAACTGGAGTAAAACCGTACTTAGAATTACTTAGCATTTCATTGAAAGCGATAATAAAGACAGCGTTTGTCAAGGTTACATTCAAAAATCCTTTGATTACCTCGTAGCTACCGATGAGCTCGGTATTTTCTTGTAAGTACGCTCCTATTTGTTCACCTATGACTGCTGGATTACCTTTAATTTGACGCAACATTGGAAAAACCATAATGGTAAAATGGCCATTTTGATCTTTGCGAGTTAGAGTTACCTCAACTTTTTCTAGATCAACTTGAAACAACTCTTTAACTGCTGTTTTAGTAACATTTTCCAACTGATGGATCACAGACATAGTATAGTAATTTAAGCCTGCAAAGGTAGTATTTCCAAACATATAATGGAATAGAAAAAAGACTTGTGAACTAGGGTATTATAGACAAGATACTAGGGTTATTAAATATTTCTATTTAATTGTTACGCTTTCGCGAAAGCATAAAACCTCAAACATTATTTCATTCTTAAAAAAACACAGCTACCTGAATGTCTTTTAATGATATCTATTGAAAGGATTAATCAGTAAAACAGACTCAATTAAAAACAATATGCTGTATAACGTTTCCTATAATAAGCCTGAAATTCAACGTAAACTACGACAGGAAGTTGGTGTACCGCTTTCCTTAAAAGAGCGCTGGAAATTAAGAGGTTCTGGATCACCTAAACTGAACATCACAAGTTGTAGTATTCATATTCACAATCTACTCGTGCTTGACAATAATGCCAATATTTGTAATGTAGAGATACTCGAAAAAGGAATTATTGTGAGATTTAGATCGCTTTTGGAGACTTTTGCCTTACCCATTCCTTTTTATAAACTAAGTATCTATAAAGGTGAAGCCGATGTCTATTCTATTTATAGAGATAATTATTTCATTAAAGTAAAGGCTAATCATAAGAGCGTTCACAAATTTTTTCAAAAAGTATTGCAACGCAAGGAAGAGCAAGGCTACACTTTTATTGACGATTTGTAGTACTATATTTGAAACATGAAACGTATTTATTTATACTGTTTAATGATTGCGTCTTTCTCGTTTTATTCTTGTAATGAGAATGATAGTCAGGACAACTACAATGAACCCACAATCTTTTATAAAGGTGTGGACTTATCCTTTCTAGAAGAACTAGAACAATCAGGATTGCAATTTAAGGACGAGAACAATAATGTCATATCAAACAATTATGCATACTTATCTAGCAAAGGCGTTAATCTCGTAAGAATTAGATTGTGGTTAAATAATCCAAACGGATTATACGACCTAGACCATGTAAAAAGACAAGCGTTACGCGCCAAAGAAAACGGCATGGAATTTTTACTGGACTTTCACTATTCCAGCACATGGGCCGATCCAGGTTCACAGCGCTTACCCAGTAATTGGAGTAATTATAGTCATCAAGAATTAACAGTCGCAATAGAAAATTATAGTAAAAATGTTTTACAAGAATTAAACGACCAAGGTACGTTACCAAAATTTGTTCAAATAGGAAATGAGACTGATAATGGCTTTTTATGGCCTATTGGAAAGATATACGATAGTGGTAATGAGAATTGGAATAATTACATTGATCTGACAAAAGCCGCAATTAATGGTGTTAAAAGAGTATCTCCTACTTCAAAAATTATAATTCACAAGGCAGATATTGCAACTAGCGAGTACTTTTTTCAACAGCTTATAGATAGAAACGTTGAATTTGATGTTATAGGATTGAGTTATTATCCGTGGTGGCAAACTACTAATCTTGATGATATTGAACAAAAATTAGAGGAATTAGCACAAAGTTTTAATCAAGAAATATTGCTAGTAGAAACTGCCTATCCTTTTACCTTAAACTGGAATGATAATAAGAATAATATAGTAGGACTTCAAAATCAACTTATCCCAGAATACGGCGCCACACCATCAGGACAGCGTAATTATTTATTGCGCATTCGTAATACAATTAAAAACCTTCCTAAAAATAAAGGAATAGGTTTTTGTTACTGGGCACCTGACTGGGTTGCAGTAGCACCTGGTGTTTCTACTAGTACACAGGGAAGCAGTTGGGAAAATCTAGCCTTATTTAATTTTGAAAATCGTGTGACTCCTGCCATTGAAATATACGCGATTGAATAATCGTTTTGATATGTAACATATTGTGACGTTCTTGCACTAACCATTCAAATCAAAAGAACATCAATTATGTTATTAAGCCTTAAAAATGTATCTAAAACTTATAAAAACGGTGTAAAAGCACTGGATAATGTAAGTATTGATATTCACGCTGGAATGTTTGGATTACTAGGTCCTAATGGAGCTGGAAAATCTTCATTGATGCGTACTATCGCCACCTTACAAGCACCAGATGGAGGTTCTATTCATCTAGATGATTTAGATATTCTTAATAACAAAATTGAATTTAGAAAAACTCTTGGATATCTACCTCAAGAATTTGGTGTATATCCTAAAATGAGCGCTCACGATCTATTACATTATTTTGCCCAACTTAAAGGAATTTCAAACAGTTCAGAAAGAAATGCAATTGTAGACAAAGCTCTTGAAGTTACCAATTTAAGTGATGTAAGACATAAACATGTAGCTGGGTATTCTGGAGGAATGAAACAAAGGTTTGGAATTGCCCAACTTTTACTCAACGATCCTAAATTAATAATAGTTGATGAACCTACAGCTGGTCTAGATCCTGCAGAACGTCATAGATTCTTAAATGTCTTAAGAGAGATAGGAACAAATCATATTGTAATTTTTTCTACACATATTGTTGATGATGTGAAAGAATTATGTACTGATATGGCCATTTTAAATGGTGGTAAAATTCTTGCACAAAACACACCGAAAAACCTGGTTAAGGCATTATCGGGAACCATATGGAAAACCACGGTAACCAAGGATCAATTACCTACTTATGAAGCGTCTTATAATATAATTTCATCCAGTTTTGATGAAGATAGCAATCTGGTAATTAGAGTAATGAACGATACACAACCAGCTCCAGAATTTATCGCTACTGATGCGTCTTTGGAAGATGTATATTTCACAACATTAAAACAGGAACAACAAATAGAATTAAACTCATAATCATGTTTAGTACTATTTTTTTACACGAGCTTAGAACTTGGTTTAAGAAACCACTGTTCTATATTTATACTGGAGTTATCTTTCTATTAAGCTTATTAATTACCGCACTTAACGTTGGGGTATTTGATAGTGACTCTGTAACCGTTACTTCTCCTTTTTATCTAAACAGTGCAGTAGGAGTTTATAGTTTAATAAGTGGTGGTATATTAATCACTTATTTACTTATCCCTAGTATTATAGGTGGAACTATTCAACGTGATTTTAGCAGTAACATGCACCACGTACTTTATTCCTATCCCTTAAATAAAGTAAGCTATTTACTAGCAAAATTCAGTGCTGGGATGCTACTCACACTATTAATTATTCTTGCAAGTATGCTGGCCGTTACAATTGGCTTTTACTTACCTGGAGCAAATGAAGATTTGATAGGACCTTTCTCACTCATGAATTACATTCAACCATTTTTAGTAATGGTAATACCTAATGTATTTTTCTATGGAGCCATCGTTTTTGCTATCACGACCTACTTCAGAAATATCAATTTAGGTTTCATGAGTGTGCTCATCTTGATTATCTGTCAATTTGCTGCTGCTAATTCATTAGATTCTGTAGATGATACCTTTTGGATAGAACTTCTAGAACCTACTGGAGAAAGTGCTATTGGACAAAGAATTAAATACTGGACACCAGATGAGCAAGGCAGTAAATTATTACCTACCGATGGTACTGTATTGTATAATCGATTATTGTGGTTAGGGTTTTCCGTTGTTCTATTCCTTTCTGTAATCGTTGGTTTTAGATTTTCTCAACATGCTATTTCGGTAGGAAGAAAGAAGAAATCATCACGAGTAATCAAACGTAATTTTGGAACTGTTCAAGATATTACCTTACCTAAGGTAAGTCAAAACTTCAGCTTTTTTAATCAATTGAAAACAGCTTGGACAATATCAAAATCAGACATTAAATACATTGTAACAGGATGGCCATTTATTATTATAGCGGTAATTGCTTTTGCCTTTTCACTTCTTACTATGTTAGTAAGCGGTCAAGTGTATGGTACAGACATCTTGCCAAAAACCTGGTTGATGTTACAAATCCCTGCAGGAATATTTAGCACATTTACCTATCTATTAATATACCTGTACACTGGCTTTATAATGGACCGTTCCAAAACGGCTCACATGTTACAATTAGTAGACACCACTCCTACTAAAAATTGGGTTTTCCAATTATCACGAGTATTCTCTATGAGTATAATGGTGTTTTCTCTATTTGTTATAGTGATGTTAAGTGGTATCATCATACAAACCGTAAATGGTTTTAATGATTATCAAATAGACCTTTATTTGTTTGATTTGTTCATGATTAAATTTTGGGAATTTTTACCATGGATATTGATGTCAATTTTAATTCACACTTTGATTAAAAATAAATGGTTAGGACTTATGACCTTGCTAGTAATTGCCTTAGGAGTACCATTTGCCATGGAGGCTATAGGAGTTGAACAAGCTCAATTTATTTTTAACCAAGGAACCGGCGCTCCTAGTCCTTCAGATATGAATGGTTATGGAGATAGTATCTGGCGCTACTTCACATTTAGAGGTTACTGGATTGCATTAGGTATAGCGCTATTTGGTGTTAGTTTATTATTCTTTAGACGTGGAATGAGTATAGGTGCAAGTGAGAGGATTGCTTTCGCGAAAGCGAGATTAAAAACACCTATCATCACACTACTTAGTGTAGGATTAATAATATTTATAGGAATAGGAAGCTACATTTGGAAAGTTAACAACATTGATAATGAAAGAACTACAGGAAAAGAACGTGAACTATTGGCAGTAAATAAAGAAAAGGAATTAAGTAAATATTTAAACGTTCCCCAACCTAGAATTACTGATGTTAAGGCGTTTGTTGATATTTACCCAGAAACTAGAGACTTTAAAGCTAGAGCAGAAATGCTTATGGTCAACAAGTCCAGCGCCGTTATTGATACACTGCACGTTAATATCAACGACACACTTACCACCATTGAAACAGATCGTAAAATTGAAGTGGTTTATGACAACGAGGACTATGGTTATCGCATGTATAGGATAACGCCACCATTACAACCTGGAGATACACTAGAGTTTAATGTAGCAACTTACAACAAAGAAAACACCTTCTTTGAAAAAAACTCACCCGTTGTTGAGAATGGAACTTTCATGAATAATTTCGTTTTTCCATCCATTGGATACAATGATCAAGGAGAGATCCGAAATACTCAAATTCGCAAAAAGTATGAATTACCTCCAAAAGATCGCTGGCCTGACGCAACTAAACCAGGTGTGCGAGACAATAATTACATAGGCGGAAACAGCGATTGGATAAACTTTGAAGCTACATTAAGTACAAGTCCAGATCAAATTGCCATATCACCAGGTTATCTAACTAAAGAGTGGGAAGAAAATAACCGTAAGTACTACTATTATAAAATGGATAGTAAAATGGTGAATTTTTACAACTTTATGAGTGGTAGATATGAAGTCATGCGCGACGAGCACGACGGCATTAAACTGGAAATCTATTACCATAAAGATCATGATTACAATATCGATCGTATGATGGCTGGCCTTAAAGCCGGACTAGATTATTATAATGACAATTTTACACCCTATCAACACAGGCAAGTACGCATCATTGAATTCCCAAGAAATTTTGGAACGTTTGCTCAGGCGTTTGCAAATACGATACCTTTTAGTGAAGGTATAGGTTTCATTGCCGATGTTGATGGAAGTGACAAGGATGCAGTAGATTACCCTTTTAGTGTTACCGCACACGAACTTGCTCATCAATGGTGGGCACACCAGGTAATTGGAGCCTATGCAAAAGGTGCTACATTACTCTCAGAAAGTTTATCAGAATACAGTTCATTAAAAGTTCTAGAGAAATCTAGAGGAAAAGAACAAATGAGGTCTTTTCTTAAAGACGCTATGGATAAATACCTTTTAGGAAGAACGGTAGAGTCCATTGGAGAAAACCCATTGATGTATAATGAAAACCAACAGTATATTCATTATCAAAAAGGATCCTTGGTCCTTTATGCAATGAGTGATTATTTAGGTGAGAAACCATTTAATAACGTCATTAAACAATTTGCAGAGAAATATCAATTCCAAGGTCCACCATACCCAACAGCTATTGAATTTGTAGACGATATAAGAGCCGCAACTCCTGACTCGTTACAATATCTTATTAAGGATATGTTTGAAACGATAACCTTGTATGATAATGATGCAAAAAAAGCTACGTATACAAAACTTGATGATGGTCGTTATCAAGTAGAATTTACTGGATACATAACTAAGTATAGATCGGACAAAAAAGGAAAAAGTGTTTATAAAAACACGCTAGGTGATAGCCTTTCATACACTCCTGAAGGAAAGAAAAAAGCCTTAAAATCATTACCTCTAGCTGATTATATAGATGTTGGTGTGTTTGGAGAAAAGGATGATGAAACAGGAATAAATAAGGTTCTTTATCTCAAAAAACATAAAATTGTAGCTATTGAAAATAAATTCTCAATTATCGTAGATGAAAAACCTGTAGAGGTTGGAATTGATCCTTTCAACATATTGATAGACCGTAACTCTAACGACAATAGAACAGCGGTTAAAGAAAAGGAATAGATTTTTTTTGCGAATTAAAAAATAGAAAAGCCTTACTTTAAAATATTTAAGTAAGGCTTTCTTTATTGAGTAAAAACCATTGTAATCCTATAATCGATATCGAGTTGTTTATAGCTCCGTCTCGTAATAGTTGTTTAATTTCAGACAAAGGTATTTTGGTTAATAAAATATCTTCCTTTTCTGATGCTTCACCACCACCTTGAAAAATCTTATCATGAGAAGAAACTTGAGAAAAATATAAATGTATTTGTTCTGAACAACCACCTGGTGATGGAAAATAAGAACAAATTTTTTCAATATTTTTTAATGAATAGCCTATTTCTTCTTCTACTTCCCTTTTTATTCCTTCAACAGGATCTTCATTAAACCCTAAGCTACCAGCTACTAATTCCATCATAAAAGCTTCACCTCTTCTCGCACTGGGATACCTAAATTGTTTAGTAAATAAAAAGGATTTTGTGTCTTGTTCATAAAGTAATATTGCTACACTATCTCCTCGTTCTAGGGATTCCCTTGTAACTTCCAGTTGTTCATTACCGTGCCAAGTATCATGTTTTATCTGGGCTTTTATAACTTTTAGAAAACCATCATAAACAGTTTCTTCCTTGATTATCTCAAAGTTATTTGCAGTATCGTCTTTCATTATAAATCAAGTATCATTTGAACGGGACAAGAGTAATGTCCTGTATTACCTATGGGCTCATTGAGTAATTTAAAACCCATATGCTTGTAAAGACCTTGAGCTTCAAACATATTATCCATGGTTTCAAGATACATTTTTGAATAAGCTAATTCCTTAGCAGTTTTAATACATAATTGTATAAGCTCCTTGCCATATCCCTTACCACGCGCTTTAGGCAAAAAATACATTTTTTGAAGTTCACAGATATTCTGCTCTTGATTATCTAGTGGTCCTACACCACCGCAACCTACAATTTCACCATCCAATTCTATAACGTAATACACGCGTCTAGGTAACTGAAAGTGCTCATACATGGATTGGGTTGCTTTATCACTATATGCAGTTCCCTCTTTAGGAGCCCCATATTCAAGTATAGTTTGTTGGATAATATTCTTAACAACTGTATTATCCTCAGGTAGAATAGGTCTAATCATCATAATTTCAAAAGTACATCTAGTAACTATTATAAGTTTGCTATTGAGTCTAAATTTAACCCAGCCTTGTGATTTAAATCTTACTTTTGCTGGAATCATGAACAAAGACGAATTATATATGCAACGATGTTTGCAGTTAGCTCAAAATGGACTGGGTACTACTTATCCTAATCCATTAGTAGGAAGCGTCATTGTATATGAGAATAAAATCATTAGTGAAGGCTGGCATCAAAAAGCAGGAAAACCCCATGCCGAGGTTAATGCCATTAATAATGCAATTAAAAAATTAGGTGAGGAAAAGTTTGAAAAAATAGCTCCTAAGTGTAGTATATATGTAAATCTTGAACCTTGCTCACATACTGGTAAAACGCCACCATGTGCTTTGCTACTAGTAAGGTATAATTTTAAAGAAGTTATAGTAGGAACACTAGACCCACATGATAAGGTAGCAGGAAGAGGAATAAAGATTCTTGAAGAAGCTGGTATTTCATGTAAAACAGGAATACTTGTAGATAAATGTAACGAAATCAACAAGCGTTTTTTCTCGTTTCACAAGTATAAAAAACCATATGTTCTGCTTAAATGGGCACAAACTAACGATGGCTATATCGCTCCGGAATTTAAGACTAAGAAGCAACCTGTTTGGATTACAAATTCATACAGCTTACAAAGGGTTCATCAACAACGATCCACAGAAAACGCTATTTTAATAGGTGCGGGAACAGCGCTTGCAGACAATCCTAGTCTTACAACCAGAAATTGGAAAGGTACCCATCCCTTTAGATTTGTTCTTGCTAATAAAAAGGAGCTACCAAAAAATCTTAACGTTTTTCAATCACCTAATCCTGCTCAAATTTTAGACATTCCTTTGTCCGACATTAAGACAGTATTGAAAGAGTTATATAAAAAAGATATCCAATCGGTAATTGTAGAAGGTGGATCTAGGACTCTCCAAGCATTTATAGATGCAGGGCTGTGGGACGAAGCACATATTTACACGAGTGAAAATACGCTATTTCATTCTGGAGTAAAAGCACCAGAACTTGACGATCAACAATTACAAAATCATTTTAATATAAAAGGTGATACTTTAAGAATTTACCATCGTTTATGATTTATCTAGGATTAAGCATATTACTATCTAGTTTACTATATGTAATTTTTAAATTGTTTGATGTTTATAAAATAAACACCCTACAAGCTATAGTGGTAAATTATCTTGTAGCTTTTATAACAGGTATTATTTCAAGCAATGGGACTTACGATATAACAACTGTTTTAAAGTCAGACTGGTTGTTTCTAGCGATGTTCATGGGAATTCTTTTCATAACTATTTTCAATGTCATGGCGTTAACGGCACAGCGCAATGGTCTGTCTGTTGCCAGTGTTGCTAGTAAAATGTCATTAGTTATACCTGTGATTGCAGGCTTCACAATATTTAATGAAGAATGGAACATACTAAAAGCCATTGGTATAATAATCGCTCTGGCAGCAGTTTATTTTACCACAGTTAATAAGAAATCGCAGTCTAATATAGATTGGACTCCAAAAAAACTCCTATTACCACTAGCGCTATTTGTAGGAAGCGGTATAATTGATACTGTTCTCAAAATTCTACAAAATAACCATATGTCAAATAGTAATGAAGATGTCATAAGTGCCACTATTTTTTCTTTTGCATTTATAGCAGGATCTGCGGCTGTGATATATGGGTTAATTAATAAAAATGAGAAATTAGAATGGAAAAGTCTTATCGGAGGAATTGTTCTAGGAATTCCTAACTTTTTCTCGATTGTGGTGATTTTAAAAGCCCTCAATTCACCCGGTTTAGAGAGTACATTTGTTTACCCTATTAACCATGTAGGAACTGTAGTATTGTCAACCATGTTTGGTTTATTTCTATTCAAAGAAAAACTGAAATCTAGAAACGTTCTAGGTATTATACTTGCTATAATTGCGATTGTTTTCATCGCTTTCGCGAAAGCGTAAATTCATGAGAGACACTTATAAAACAATAGCAAAAGAAACAACTGAAATCTTATTCAAGGACAAGGGCAGTAAATTCTACGCTCGTGCATTTCCTATCCAGAATCCAGATGAAGTTTCACCTATCATTGATGCTTTGAAGAAAAAATATCCGAAGGCAAATCATCATTGTTATGCCTGGAAGATCGGTCCTGGAGAAAACAATTATAGGGCAAATGACGATGGAGAACCCAATCATAGTGCAGGTGATCCCATCCTAGGTCAAATTAATTCTAATGAATTAAGCGACGTTCTAGTAGTAGTCACTAGGATATTCGGAGGAACAAAATTAGGTGTGAGCGGATTAATAAATGCTTATAAAGAGTCTAGTGCTTTGGCCATTGAGCAGGCTACAATTATAACAAGAACCATCACTTCTCAAGTGAAAATCGACTTTGAATACGCTCAAATGAGTCAAGTTATGAGGTATATTGAAGAGCAAGGACTCACTATGGCCTTGCAGGATTTTACCGCCAGCTGTTCTATAACTATAGATGTTCCTCTCAACAATGTTGAAAAAGTAGTCAAAGACATTAATCAAATGTACCCAATTAAGGCAAAGGCTCTAGAAGACTAGACATTATGGAGCAAGCCAGTGACCAGCCCAATTATCTTTGCGTTTATATAAAGCTCTTAAGTGATTAGGACGTTTAAGTTTGAGATACTCTATTTCACTAATTTCAAATCGTAGAGGTAGGAAAAAGCTTTTATCACGTGACACGTATTCTACATGATCAGGATTATCAATAGGCGTAGCTGGTGATGGGATTGAGGTATAATCCTTTATACTTTTTGAAGTAACCTTTTGAAACAATCGTTTAACTTCTTTGGGACTATTAATTTCAATCAATCTACCATTACACCTTAATTGCAAAAGTTTTTTAGAATTGTAAAATAAAAAACAAGCCTGATCATTTGATTTTATATGTTCTACTTTAATAGATCTTGAATCGGTAAAAACAATTAATTCCTTCTTTTCGACATCAATCTCTCTTAAAACAACAGTTCTAGACCTAGGTATTCCATTTTTGTCTACAGTTGTTAAAACGGGATATTTAAAATCGTGTTTGGATTTTGAGGTTGCCAATTGCAATTCATCGATTAGACTTTCAAAATATTCAGGAAGCATACTTTTGATAAGTTAGTAGATTTTAAAACAATTTCTTACAAGCTTCTAGAAATTCCGGAATTGGTTTTCTAGGTCTAAACGAGTTTGCATCAGTAAAAACAAGAGTTAAGTTTGCCGATGCGTGTAAAACATCATTTTGATCAATTATTTCGTAGTAAAATTCAACACGAGTTGTAGGAATATTCTTAATGGTGGTTTTGACGAAAATTTCATCGTTTAATCTAATTGGTTTTCTGTAAGTTATATCGATATTGTAAACTGGTAGTAGTACTCCATTTTTTTCCATTTCATTATAAGAGAAACCTAAAGTGTCCAACCAAGACATTCTACCTAACTCTAAATATATCAAATAATTAGCGTGGTGAACCACACCCATTTGATCAGTTTCGGCATATCGAGGTGTTATCGGAATAATTGTACTTTTCATATAATTTTCATATCTTATCCAAAGTTAAAAAACCAGTAAGCCCATGCTACTTTTTTTTTAATTTATCAAATGGTTTTTTAGTTTTTTTTAAGGTTTTTTATACACATATTTGTACTCGATTAGGGACTGAAATATACCAACCTTTATTCATCCCAAGTTCGCATCAATTTTAACTATAAAAATACGACTTTTATGACACTGACAGCAGAATCGGTTTGGGACAATTGTCTACTTTTTATTCAGGACAATATTGCGCCCGAGGCTTATAAAACGTGGTTTCAGCCCATTAAGCCTGTAAAATTAACTGATAATGCTTTACACCTTCAGGTACCTAGTCGTTTTTTCTATGAATGGTTAGAAGAACATTATATAGACTTACTTAAAACTGCTCTTACTAAAGAATTAGGGTCCGATGCAAAATTAATCTATGCGATACGCATGGAGAATCCTGCAAAAGGAATGGAAGCTTTTACCGAAAAAATACCTAGTAGTAAGCGCAACTTTACCGAGTCTCAAAATGTTGATGCTCCAGTCAAAACTAAAAGCCCAGAACTTAAAAATCCATTTATTATTCCTGGAATAAGAAATGTTCAAGTTGAATCTCAACTTAACCCTTCTTATAACTTTGATAGCTTTCTTGAAGGAGAATCAAATAGACTGGCACGTAACGCAGGTATGGCTGTAGCTAACAAACCTGGAGGAACTAGTTTTAATCCGTTATTGATTTTTGGAGGAGTAGGATTGGGTAAAACTCACTTGGCACATGCTATAGGTGTAGGTATTAAGGAAAACTACCCAGATAAAACCGTACTCTATATAAGCGCAGAAAGATTCATACAACAGTACACTGAATCTATACGTAAGAATACAAGAAATGATTTTATTCATTTCTATCAACTTATAGATGTTCTTATTGTAGACGATATCCAATTTTTCTCTGGAAAGGCTGGTACTCAAGATGTTTTCTTCCACATTTTCAATCATTTACATCAAAACGGTAAACAAGTAATTCTTACAAGTGATAAGAAGCCTGTTGATATGCAGGATATTGAACAACGTTTACTTTCCCGTTTTAAATGGGGACTTAGTGCAGAGCTCAATCATCCCGATTATGAAACGAGAGTTTCCATAATCCAAAACAAATTATACAGAGATGGTGTAGAAATGGATGATAATATCGTTCATTATCTAGCGGAAAACATAAAAACTAATATTAGAGAATTAGAAGGAGCAATAATTTCTTTAATTGCACATTCTTCTTTTAATCGTAAGGATATCACCATCGACCTAGCTCGTAAAATTGTTGAGAATTACGTTAAGAATACAAAGAGAGAAGTATCAATTGATCAAATCCAAAAAGTAGTAAGTGATTACTTTCAGATGGATATAGATACACTTCAATCAAAAACCCGTAAGAGACACATTGTTCAGGCAAGACAACTAGCTATGTATTTTGCCAAAAAAATGACCAAAGCTTCTCTAGCTAGTATAGGTTCTCAAATAGGAAAAAGAGATCATGCTACAGTATTACATGCTTGTAAAACCGTTGAGAACTTAGCATCTACTGACAAGCAATTCAATAAATATGTGCAAGACTTACAAAAAAAGCTAGCAGACTAACATGTCAGATAAACAGCGCATATTAATGGTTTGTTTGGGCAACATTTGTCGCTCTCCTCTTGCAGAAGGAATCATGAGGTCAAAATTAAACTTTACAAAATTTCAAGTGGATAGCGCTGGTACCTATGGCGGTCATGTGGGAGAACAACCCGATAATAGATCAATTGAGGTAGCTAGAAAAAACGGACTGGACATTACTAATCAAAAATGTAGAAAACTTACTGTTGACGATTTTGATAGGTTTGATTACATCTATGTGATGGATGATTCAAACTTTCGTGATGTTACCGCTCTTGCTCCTACTCCAGAACATGCCAATAAAGTAGTCAAAATCCTTGATGAGCTTTTTCCAGGAGAAGGACTTGACGTACCAGATCCTTATTACGGTGGTCAACAAGGTTTTGAAAATGTATACAAAATGCTTGATCAAGCGACCGATGTAATAGCAAAGAAACTGCAGGGCTAGTCTAAACTCCTATTTAAACATACTTATTTATACACTGTTGTACTTGGTTTAAATAACCAGCACCAAATAAGTTTAGATGAACCAATAGATAATACAATTGATATAAGGGTACTCTTTCCTCCCAACCTGGTAAAGGCGTACGTACCTCATGATACATCCAGTAGAACTTATTAGAAAATCCACCAAATAGTTTCATCATTGCAATATCCATTTCTGCATGGCCAAAATGAGCAGCAGGATCAATTAAAACTGGCTGTCCATTTGGAGTAAAAATCACATTACCATTCCATAAATCGCCGTGAATAAGAGCAGGTTTTTGTGATGGGATTAGACGTTCCATTTTTTTAAACAACCCTTCTATCCCTTTTAATTCAAAACCATTACTCACAGCTAGTTCAAATTGCGGGACCAATCGCTGGTGTAAAAAGAATTGTGTACCGCTTTCAGTTTGTAAATTATATTGAGGTAGGCTTCCTATATAATTATCCTCTTCTAATCCAAATAACTCATCAGTGCAATCGTGCAAAGCAGCTAATTGTATCGCAAGATTTGATTCATCCTTTGTATTTAGAGCATCTGGAGCAATATATTCCAATAGTAGATACTGATATGTAGTACTCTCGCCTTGAGCGATAACTAAGGGAACTCTTACTGTACCTGACTTTCTAAGCAGTTGTAAACCATCATTTTCCCGCTTGAGCATTTTAGGAAATTGAATCTTATCAGTATACTTTAAAACATATTGAATAGCGCCTTGATCAATGAGCATGACCTCATTTATATCTCCACCAGAAAGTTTTGAGGCTTTGCGTACCCTAAACGGCAATAGTGCTCTTATTTCTAAGGGAACAAGAACGGTAGATGCAGCTTCCATGATTACTTCAATGCATCTAATTTTCTAGCGATATCATCTGCCTTTTTGAAAGCGGCATCGCTAGCCGCACGATTTGTAGTAGATAGTTTATGGTATTCTTTCATCAATCGTGCATATTCCTGTTGAAGCTTCTCCTTTGCTGACTTCTTTTTGAATAAACCAAACATATTTTTATTATAATACAACAAAGTTAGTTTGATTATAGATTTAATGGATATTTGATTGGTTAATTAAATGACTAGGTATTTATAGAAAAGTTCCTAAAAGAATCAACGAAATTTCCAAAACAAATAATGAACAACCTTGGAACCTATTTTTGAACTTTTCACATAGTGATTTGCTTGTTTTTTTGTCAAAAGTTTTTCGAGCCTAGCTATATTTCCTTTTTGAGATACTAAGGTTGAGAACAAACCTACCTGAGTTTTATAATCAATCGATTCCTTGATCATCCTTTTGATAAAGAGTGCTTCTCCTCCATTACACCATAACTCATCGGCAGTTCCCGAGAAGTTATGTTTTTTTTCACCACCTAAATTTTTAGCTTTTCTTTTAAATGCCTTCATGGCTTCCTGCTCACTACTGAAAAATGGTGGATTACAAATCGTGAAATCTAAATACTCTCCTTTTTGAATAATATTTTTGAAGATACTTCCTCGATCGGATTGTAGTCTTATATCTATTGAAGGGACTGTTTTGGTATTCGCTTTCGCGAAAGCGTAACTTTTCTCACTAACCTCTGATCCAATCATATTAAAATTGTAGCAACTTGCTCCCAATAAACTATAAATGGCTGTAGCTCCACAACCAATATCAAGTCCCTTTGCACCAGCTTTAACCTCATCTGCGATGTGATGTATATAGTCTACACGACTAGGAACTGGTGCTAGCAAATATCCATGAGGATATTCAATGGGTGTTATACCATAATAGTGTACTAACAAAGCATTGTTTAGAGCCTTTAAAGCTAAAGAATCATTAAAATTTATAGATGATTTATCCTGAAACTGGACTGTAAACCTGGATAAAGGTGGATGAGCTTTAATTAGTTCATTAAAGGGATAATCTTCTTGATGAATATTGTTAGGATGCATGCAGAAGTGCCTGTTCTATTGATTTCTTTTTTTGGATTTTACCGGTATTAGTTTCAACTAAAGTCGGCAAAAAGTAAATAGCCCTAGGAACTTCAAACTTATCTAAACCTTTAAAGTCAATATCAAAAGAAGATTCGCTTTCTACAATTAATACTACTTGTTCACCAAGATCATTATCGGGTAAACTACCTATGAAAAAACGGTTTGAGATTTGACTGGATAATTTATCCTCAATTTTTGATGGATGTAACTTTACACCACCAGAATTAATAACGTCATCTAGTCTACCTAGCAATTCAAATTTCTGCTCATTATGCAACAAAACAAGATCATTGGTAGTAAGTAAATCAGGTGATACTTGTGGAGCATCTATCACCAGTGTCTGATCCTTACTTAGTGAAAAAGTAGTTTTACCTACTGCTGTATAGCAAGCTTCATAATGTGGATACAACTGTCTAATCGCGACGTGGCTGCATGTTTCGGTCATACCGTAAGATTGATAAACCCTACTGTGCTTGCCTTGTAGTTGTCCCACAAGGGTTGCAGTTACCGGACTACCGCCTAATAACGTGACACGACTTTTATGAATATTGTCCAATGACTGTGACAATTGAAAAGGAGTCATTGCCGTAAAATCATAGCGCTTCTCAGCCTTTTTTAAGGGCTGACTTGTAGGCTCAACACAATCTAAATGCCAGCCATGTTGAATTGCTCTTATAAACATCATTTTACCAGCAATGTATTGTAATGGCAGGCAACACAACACTTGTTTTCCTGGTATAAGATCAAAATAATTAGCAGTTATAGCTGCACTGTTTAAAAAGAATTGTTTATTAATTTTAAGAGATTTTGGTTGTCCAGTAGAACCACTGGTATTAACCGTGAGAACTTCAAAATCATCTAGCCAGTTAAGTAAAAAGTCTCCCACCTCTTTTTCCCAGGCGTCACCTTCCTTCACATAGCTATAGGCAACTATCATAAGACCTTCATGATCTAATGAGCGACCATTTAATTTAAAACTCGGGTGTACTTTGGGGATCATTTGTGCCTTCTTTTTCAAAAAATTCTTTTCTATCCAGTACGCGACCGAATAGTTTTTCTTTCCAATTTTTCCAGTTGTAAATTTTACCTAAGATAATTAATAAAATAGGGTATCCAATAAAGATAGATAAGGTATCTGTCCACGCAAAAGTAGGTTCGGACATATCTATAAATACAGAATCGGTTTGTATGGCTGTCCATGTACTTGTCATGAGCAATGCGGCTGTGATATTATTGGCCGCGTGAAAACCTAGTGCCAGCTCTAACCCTTCATCGAGCAAAGTCATCGCTCCTAAGAGTAGACCTGTACCTATATAAAAAACCATAACAACTGGTCCTAATGTTTCTACTTCAGGATTTGCGGCATGCATTAATCCGAATAATACCGAGGTAACAATCCATGATATAGCACGACTCTTAGTAGCTATACCTAATCCTTGTAACAATTGACCTCTAAATAAATATTCCTCAAAACTAGTTTGAAATGGAAACATTAATAACGACAAAATCACAAGAGGAATAAACTTATCCCATTGAAGGTTATAGACATAATCTTCTGGAGCATTGAGAGCTGTCATGAAAATCATACCACCTTGAAAAGCAGCCCAAATAAAGAACATGGTAAATATGCGTTTCCAATCAATCCTTGAACGAGAAGTGGTAAAACTGGTCAAAGATTGACCATTGATGAACTTTACCCAAATAAAGACAATAATCAATCCGATTACAAAAACCATTAAGTTGATGGCCAAAAATGGTAATGTACCCATTTGATCAATCATAGTTTGCATGATCTCGCTAGTAGACTCACCAGATTCATCTAAAAATGCTTTGGTAGCAAAATAGTTGAAAGTCATTAATAAAATAAAACCTACTGGTAGAATGAAAGCATTCCAAATGCCCAACTTTCCTTTGTAACCTTGTTCTATATACATTTTATAAATTTAAATAGTTGGTGTTCCAATTTGTTGTATTGTTACACCATAATTCTCCTTTTTTAATTTCCAAAGGTGCATCAATATTATTTGTAAAAAGTCCACCAGTACCTAAACCTTGCGGCATTGTTACACCTAAAGTATATGTAAACTGTGCAATAGCATTCAAACCTACGTTAGATTCTAGGGCGCTGGTCATCCACCAAGCAATATTTCGCTCTTCAGCTATATTGATCCACTCGCGACAGCTTTGAAATCCTCCAATTAGAGCTGGTTTTAAAATAATAAATTGAGGACGTATTAAATCCAAACATTTTTGCTTTTCTTCCGTTGTATGCAACCCAATTAATTCCTCGTCAAGGGCAATAGGAACTGGCGTATTTTGACAAAGTTGGGCCATTGCTTCATATTGACCAGGCTTTATAGGTTGTTCAATACTATGTACGTCATACACGGACAATCGATTTAATTTTTCCATGGCGTTTTCAATTGAAAAAGCTCCATTAGCATCTACTCTGATTGTCATTTCATTAGCAGAAAAACGTGATCTAATCACTTGTAATAAGTGTAGCTCTTTTTCAAAATCTATGGCGCCTATTTTCAACTTTATACAAGAGAAACCAGTTTGCATTTTTTCTTCTAACTGGTCTAGCATAAACTCTTGGTCACCCATCCATATCAATCCATTAATAGAAATGCTATCTGCACCTTGAGTAAAAACACTAGGAAACAACTCAAAACAGTCTGTACTTTGAAAAGATTTTAATGCGGTTTCATAACCAAATCTAATAGAAGGCCATTCCAATAATTCCTCAAGTATGATGGATGGTTTTAAATGAATATGATCGCACAACCATTCTAATTTTTGTTCAAAACCTGGTTTATCATCATAGGACAACCCACGAAACATATTAATCTCTCCTATTCCTTTTTTATTTTCATTTTCAAGAATTAAGAACCAAGTATCCTTGGTTTTAAGAATACCTCGTGAAGTTCCCGCAGGACTTTTAAATTCTAGGGTGTGTTTATGAATATGTGCTTTCAATTTTTAAATATCTAATTTAAATTAGTCCGAGAAAAGTACCTATTTTCTTTTGACAGTCCATTCAAAATTAAATAAGCTCACCTGCACACCATTTTCATTTAATCCTTGAGCTTGCATCCATACGGTTTGACCTTCTCCAGTTTCTACCGTTTTTTCAATTGCTTCTTTAATTTTTAAACCATCGTTGCAAGTAAAAGTAATTTTTCCTGTGGCTTTTTTTGTGAAAGTTGCGTTATTGTTAGCCACAAGCATACTTACTTTGGCATTGCTTTCTTGAATATAAGACATAACAAGCGCACCCGTAGAAAGCTCGGCCGCCATGGCTTGAACAGCAAAATACATAGACTTAAAAGGGTTTTGATTAAACCATTTGTGCTTCACTCCTACTACACAACTTTGCTTGTCGATTTCTTTAACCCTAACTCCTGTCCACCAACAACTAGGTAGCTTGAAAAAGGTGAACGTATTAATTTTTGAAGGAGTAATCATAATTTTAACATTTCCCACAAATGTAAGGAAAGAGCTTGTATTTATTGCGCTTTCGCGAAAGCGTACATAAAAAAAACACAGCGTTATTAAAAAATATATGGTACTTTGTATTGCATAATACTATCTTTTAGATATATATTTGCATAAGAAATTAATATGCTATGGAAAAATCAATCGAGAAAAACCACAGGAACATAGCCACGGGTATTCATTTACTCACCTTTGGCAAATGGCTATTTCCATTGGGCAATTTCATCCTGCCCATGCTACTTTGGATGATAAACTCAAAGAAGTCTCCTTTTATAGACTTTAATGGTAAGCAGGCCATTAATTTTCAATTAAGCATGACGTTATACACATTTGCTCTTGCATTTTTAGGTGGTAGCGTTATAATAGGTTCCATTGTATCTGGTGGTCCTAGCTTATGGGAAGCGATGGACGGTAATGATTTCCCGTTTTTTAATAATATGGGAACTTTTAACCTTATAGTATCTAGCGGTATTATATGTGGTACAGGAATTCTATTTCTAGCCATATTGGATCTAGTTTGCAGTATAAAAGCAGCAGTTAAATCTCAAGAAGGTGAACTGTACCAGTATCCTTTAACCATTAATTTTCTTTCTACTCAAATTGAGCAGGAAGAGATTAAAAAATAAAATTATATGAAGATAGAAAACACAAAAGCGCAAATGCGCAAGGGAGTACTTGAGTACTGCATTCTTTCTATCCTTAAAGAGGACGATGCTTATGTTGCAGAAATATTAGAAACTCTTAAGGATGCAAAAATGCTGGTAGTTGAAGGAACGATTTATCCACTATTAACCAGACTTAAAAATGCTGGTCTCCTATCTTATAGATGGGAGGAATCAACAAGTGGACCACCACGTAAGTATTATGGACTTACTGAAACAGGAAAAATATTTTTAGAAGAATTAACCGGTACCTGGGAAGACTTAAAAAACGCTGTAAATATGGTTACCAACTCAAAAACTAAGAAATCATGAACAAAACAATTAATATAAATCTTGCTGGGCTGTTTTTTCATATAGATGAGGACGCCTACAACCGTTTACAACGCTATTTGAGCGCGGTAAGAAGATCTTTTAGTGGCACCAGTGGCGCCGATGAAATAATGCGTGATATCGAATCTAGAATCGCAGAACTTTTCATGGAAAAAAGAGCCAATGATCAACAAGTTATCTCTATCAATCATGTAGAAGACGTGATTGAAATAATGGGACAACCAGAAGATTATGAAGTTGATGAAGAAATCTTTGAAGATCCAAAACGCAAACACAGATCTACTGGACCTAGTAAACAGCTTTTTAGAGACACGCAAAATGGTTATATAGGTGGTGTAAGCTCTGGGTTATCCTATTACTTCAACATAGATGCAATATGGGTACGTATTTTATGGGTACTACTTGCCTTTTTCAGTGCAGGATGGATCGTTCTTGTATACGTAATTATGTGGATCTTTGTACCTGATGCAGTGACTACGGCGCAGCGTCTTACCATGCAAGGTAAAGAAGTGAATATATCTAATATTGAAGAGCAAAATTCATTTGAAAATTTTAGTACAGTAGCCGATGAAAAGACCGACGCCGGCTACCGTGTGGTAGGTCAAAAAGGTAAACGTGGTACCGTAAAATTCTTTGGAGCTCTGGGTAGAATTATTAAAGGATTCTTTAAGGCCATAGTCAAATTGATTGGACTATGTATTTTCCTAGCAGCATCAATAGGTATAATTGCTTTATTGATATCACTAGTAACCGCAGGAAGTATCTCTATAGACGGTATGCAAGCAGCCGATATTTTGGACATAGGTATTCCTGCCGATGTTAATATTTGGTGGGCAACACTTGCTGTATTCTTTCTTGTAGGAATCCCACTATTAGTATTAGCCATTTTAGGACTTAAGCTTTTAGTATCTAACTTGCGCAGTATAGGTACTACCGCTAAGGTTGCACTTGCAGGTATCTGGATAGCATCAGTAATAGGAATGGTATTCATAACCACAAAAATTGCTAGTAGCCAAGCCATTAAAGCATCTATTGCTAAACAAGAGAAGTTTACCGTGGCACCACAAAAAACCTTATTTCTTGACGTTATTGAAACAGACTTTACTGATCAAGTACGCATCAACGCAAACAATGTAAAAATTGTTTATGACGATGAAGGACCAAAAGTGCTGTCGCGCGATGTACGTGTAGCAGTAACCTCTACAACAGACTCGGTTGCGAGCATTACCCTTAATTACAAGGCGGCAGGTTCAACCATGGATGAGGCTAAAGAAAATGCTAATAATATTATCTATAAATATGAGCTTACTGATAGCACGTTAACTCTTGATAATTATTTCGCTTTACGCGAAAACAAAAGGCTTAACCAGCAACGAGTAGATGCAATAATCGCCTTACCAGAAGGCACAATATTCAATTGGGATGATGATTTTATTCACCGCTATCGCAATGGTATCAGTAACGATGCCTTTGATTTATACGATAATGAAAAAACTTATCAAGTGAAAAATGGTAAAGCTATTTGTTTAGACTGTCCTGTGATCAATGAAGAAAAAAAAGTAACAACTCAAAATAATGAAGTAGTCAATGATAGCGTTACTTCAAAGACTTTAAACGATCCAGAAGTTAACGAATGGCAATACCAAGACTAATGATTTAATGAAAAAGAAAAATCGTTGTTGTACTATGTTTTGTGATTGTAACATAGTATTTGAGAACCGCTTCATTTAATTGGAGCGGTTTTTGTTTACTTTTGAATAATAATATGAACTATATGAAAAATATACTCCTAATACTAGTGATGATAACGGCTACAGTAAGCCTAGCACAAGATTTAGAAAAAGTAAAAGGTAATCGTGAAGTAACAACTGAAATTAGTCCGATTGAAATATTTGAATCTCTTGAAATAAATTCGGATTATGAGGTAGAAATCGTTCCAGGCGCTGCCACACAAATTGAAATCACTACAGATTCAAACTTGCACCAATATTTACAACCAGTTATAGAGAACGGTAAATTAATGATAAATACAACTGCAAGAATTCGTTCAAAAAAAGAAATGAAATTTAGAATCATTTATGGGCCTGAACTTAATAAGATTCATGTGACAGACGATGGCAAGTTGACAAGTGTAACCGCTTTAAACTTTGAAAACTTAATTTTGAATGTTGACAACGATGCCGAGGTTTATATGACTGCAAACGTTAAAAACCTAGAACTCAATGCCGATGATAGCACAAAGTTAGAACTCAACCTATCTGGAGATCAAGCCAAAATTAATTTTAAAGGCAACGCAAACATTAAAGCCCTATTCAATTACAATTTTCTAGAATATAACATGAAAGACCGCGCTGATGCACGTATTGAAGGTGACATCAAAAATGGAGAACTTACTATTCAAGAAAGAGCAGAGTTAGAAGGTAAAAACCTAGTTGTCAACAATCTTAAACTAAGTAGTTCAAATAGTTCAAGAGTTGAAATTAACGCTACCGATGACATCATAATTAACGCTAGTAACAGTACAGAAATCACGCTTTACGGTTCGCCCGATATCAAGATTGAAGAATTCTCTGGTAAAGCAATACTTAAGAAATCATAGATAGCATTACTTCAACAAATAAAAAATGCGTTTGAGAGTTCAAACGCATTTTTTATTATACACTAAGCTGAGAAACTATTCTACATGATAATCACCAGCAATAGTTTCCTCCACTACACCAACCTCAGCAAGATAACGTTCTGCATCTAGAGCTGCCATACAACCAGTACCAGCTGCTGTAATCGCTTGACGATAAATCTTATCTTGAACATCACCACTAGCAAATACTCCTGGAATATTGGTTTTAGTTGTACCAGGCTCAGTGATTAAATAACCATCTTCACCCATATCTAGTTGGCCTTTAAAAATATCTGTATTTGGCTTGTGCCCTATCGCGATAAACAAACCTGTAATAGCTATTTCATGCTTATCATTAGTCTGATTATTCACAATGCGCAATCCTTCTACGACTTGATCACCCAATACCTCATCTACCTCACTGTTGTAAAGCACGGTTATATTTTCTTTACTATTTACTCTATGTTGCATCGCTTTTGAGGCGCGCATGTAGTCTTTACGTACTAGCATTGTCACACTCTTACAAATATTAGCTAGGTAGGTAGCCTCTTCTGCAGCAGTGTCTCCTGCGCCTACTATGGCAACATCTTGATTGCGATAGAAAAATCCATCACAAACTGCACAAGCACTTACTCCACCACCGCGCAATCTTTGTTCACTAGGTAGACCTAGATATTTGGCGCTTGCTCCAGTTGATATAATAATAGTATTTGCCTGTACTTTAGTCTTACCATCGATAATTGCAGTATGTATACCACCTTCTTCACTAGCAAAATGAACTTCAGTAACCATTCCTAAACGAACCTCGGTACCGAAACGTTCAGCTTGTTTCTGTAAATCTACCATCATCGATGGTCCATCAATTCCTTCAGGATAACCAGGAAAGTTATCTACTTCGGTTGTTGTGGTAAGTTGTCCACCTGGTTCCATACCTGTATAAACAACCGGTTTCATATCGGCACGAGCTGCATATATTGCCGCTGTGTATCCAGCAGGACCAGAACCTATAATTAGGCATTTTATTCTTTCAACAGTTTCAGACATAGTTCATATTATTTACAACAAATGTAACTTTAAAAAGGCGTTTATCAGAACTTGCTTTATTGTTATTTATTATCCATTTATTAAGGTTCTCTTTAGCTACATTATTAATCAAATTTCTTACGGCGCTGCTTCTATATATTGGATAAGGAAAGCTACATATTACGCTTTCGCGAAAGCGTGATATACAATTACCCATTTAATAGTATATTGCGACGTAACTACCTAAAAACTGAATAACGTTTATGGAAAGCCAAAACATCAATCAAGAAGACGAGAAAATTATTGAAAACAGAGAATTAAGCATTTTTGAAGCACTTATTCCTGTTATTGCGCTTGTGCTCATGCTAGCTGTAAACGTGTACTTGTACGGTGATAATTCACTAGGTGGTAGTAATCAATTTGTTCTTTTACTAGGAGCTGCCGTTGCAGGAATTGTGGGCTCCTTTAATGGAGTGAGTTATAAGAAAATGGTTGAAGAAGTAGCACAGAATATAAAATCTACTACTGGAGCCATTTTAATATTATTAATGGTAGGTGCTCTTGCCGGTACATGGCTATTGAGTGGTATTATCCCTACTATGATTTATTACGGACTGGACTTGCTAAATCCATCTATATTCTTAACTGCTTGCGTTATTATTTGTGCGGTTATTTCCATTTCTACTGGTAGTAGCTGGACTACGAGTGCCACAGTTGGTATCGCCTTAATTGGAATTGCAGGCGCTCTAGATATAAGTGCTGGGATGACAGCTGGTGCTGTTCTCAGTGGTGCTTACTTTGGCGATAAGTTAAGTCCATTAAGCGACACCACTAACCTTGCCCCAGCAATGGCAGGAACCGACTTATTTACTCATATTAAGTACATGACTTATACGACTGTTCCTACCATATTAGTCACTTTATTCGTCTTTATGTTTATAGGATTTACAATAGATAGTGCTGGCGATGTGGATGTAAGCGAGTATCAAGCAGCGATTGATGCTACGTTTAATACTTCGGCGTGGTTATTTCTAGTTCCAATTATCGTTATTGCGATGATTGTTAAAAAGGTATCACCGCTTATTGCTTTACTTCTAGGAACTTTGCTCGCTGGTGTATTTGCTTTAATCTTTCAAAACCACATCGTTTATGAGAACGGTTTAAAATATCAAATTACAGAAATTCAAGACGAATTTAAATCCTACGTGGAATGGGATAACACAAGTAGCAATAATTTTCAAAATCCAGGCACTTATACACTACAACCTGTTGAAGATAGCGATGTGGTATTAAGTGAACCTGTTGTATTTAATTTGCCCAGCGGTGGTGAAAATGATTCCTTTACTACTAATAAAACAGTAACCATACTCAAGGATGACGTTGAACTAGGTACACTAGAGCTATCTGCAGTGCCTACTGGATATGCTGCCACAGCTTATTTTGCTATTATGAATGCAATTACAGTTTCTACCAGTGTAGATCCAATTACCAACAATACTAAAATCAAGGACAAGTTGACTGGACTATTTGAAGGAAAAGGTATGGAAAGTATGCTAGGTACCATTTGGTTGATTGTTTGTGCAATGGTATTTGGTGGAGTAATGGACGCTATAGGAGCATTGGCTAGAATTAGTCGCGCATTGCTTCATTTATTTGATTCTGTATTCGGATTATTTGCTAGTACTGTTGTGAGTTGTCTTGCTATTAATGTAACTGCAAGTGATCAATATCTAGCTCTTGTCGTACCTGGAAAAATGTATGCCAAAGCCTATAAGGACAAAGGACTGGCACCAGAAAACCTATCACGTACTCTTGAAGATTCTGGAACTGTTACAAGTGTACTTATCCCATGGAACACTTGCGGTGCGTACCAAAGCTCAACCTTAGGAGTTGATGTTAAAGACTATTTTGTGTATGCCATTTTTAACTGGTTATCTCCTTTTATGACCTTACTATTTGCGGCTTTTAGAATTAAAATCCGTCAATTAACTGGCAAACAACCTACCTTAGATACCATTGGTGAAGATTAAAAAAAAACCTACACATTTGTGTAGGTTTTTTTGTTTAATTACGTTTTAGACCTTTACGATTTTTATTACGATTAGAACGTGAAGAATTATTCTTGTTCCTATTTGAAGAACTGCGCTTGCCATGGTTCTTACGACCTCGCTGCTTTGGTTTAGGCTTTTCAGTAGGCGCATTAGGATCTGGTTCATAACCTTCTATAATTTCAAAATCGAATCGTTGATCTAGGAGTTTTTCAATTCCCTTTACATAAGAAACCTCATCACCAGCTACTAGAGAAATTGCCTGTCCACTAGCGCCTGCTCTACCTGTACGACCTATCCTATGAACATAATCTTCGGGCACATTAGGCAGCTCATAATTGATCACATAAGGTAATAATGGGATATCTAATCCACGAGCAGCAATATCAGTTGCCACTAAAACTCTAATACTAGAGTCTTTAAATCCAGCTAGCGCTCTTGTACGAGCACCTTGACTTTTGTTACCATGTATAGCAGCTGCAGTTACTTTGGATTTGTTCAATTTTTCAGCAAGTCTGTTTGCTCTATGTTTAGTACGAGTAAATACTAGAACCTGTGACCAATTTCCTTCGGTTATCATATTGATTAACACGTCTTGCTTTTGTTTTGTATCAACTCTATACATGAGTTGATCTACTTTTTCGGCAGTAGTATTTTCTGGAGTTGCTTCTACTAACACTGGATTATTAAGGAAACTAGCTGCTAGTTTTTTTATTTCTTTTGAAAATGTAGCTGAGAATAATAAGTTTTGCCTTTTTACTGGCAGCAAGGCTAGTATACGTTTTATGTCTCTTAGAAATCCCATATCCAACATACGATCTGCCTCGTCTAGAACTAAGGTTTCTACTTGATTAAGTTTTAAGAAACCTTGATTATTAAGATCGATCAATCGTCCTGGAGTTGCAACAAGAACATCAACACCTTTTTTAAGTAAATCAACTTGAGGATTCTGATTAACTCCGCCAAAAATAACAGCACTACGTATGTTTAAAAACTCACTGTACTCTTTTACATTATCATATACTTGAGCAGCAAGTTCTCTTGTTGGAGTTAAAATAAGAGCTCGCACTGGTCTCTTTTTTGCTTTAGATTCTCCTAATCTATGTAGCAATGGAAGTGTAAATCCAGCTGTTTTTCCGGTACCAGTTTGTGCACTGGCTAGAACATCCTTACCTTGTAATACTTGTGGTATAGCTTTTTCCTGAATGGGAGAAGGCTGTGAGTATCCTTTTTTGTCGATCGCTTTCAACAAGGCAGCAGATAAGCCTAAATCTTTAAATAACATATAGGGTAATTACCATTGATATCATTAAAATGGATATCAACTTTAGAATAACTGCAAAGGTAGTCTATTATAACTGTTAGAATTTCACCTTTAATAAAATAAGTTACAGTTATTATTTTAATTTACTACCATAAGGAAACTCTATAATCATATATTGATATAAGATAAAAAAAATCACGCTTTCGCGAAAGCGTAACTTAAATTTGTCTTATCAAAAATCAATTAATTTTAAATATAAAAAATGGCATTTGTAGGTAAACAATTTCCAAACATCGACGTTGACGCGATGAACGAAATGGGAGACACATTTAAATTAAATGTACTTGAAGAGGCAAAGAATAAAGGAAAAAAAGTTCTTTTATTTTGGTACCCAAAAGACTTCACTTTTGTTTGTCCAACGGAATTACATGCATTCCAAGAGGCTCTAGGAGAATTTGAAAAAAGAAACACTTTAGTTATTGGTGCTTCATGTGATACTCCAGAGGTACACTTTGCTTGGTTAAACACTCCAAAAGATGATGGTGGTATTGAAGGTGTAACATACCCAATCCTTGCAGATTCAAATCGTAATCTTTCTGGTACATTAGACATTCTAGATGTTGAAGTAGAATATAATGAAGATCTAGATGATCACGTACTTGTAGGTGATAATGTAACGTATAGAGCTACTTACCTTATCGACGAAGAAGGAACAGTATTCCATGAAGGAATCAATCACATGCCTGTAGGTCGTAATGTAAATGAGTTTTTACGTTTAATCGATGCTTACTCTCACGTACAGAAAAACGGTGAAGTATGTCCTGCGAACTGGGAAGAAGGTAAAACAGCGATGACTGCAAACCGTAAAGGAACTGCAGAATACTTTTCTCAAAACTAAAAATTAAAAACAAGCGCTTGTAACTGCAAAAGTGATTACAAGCGCTTTTAAAAAAATTGTTATGCAAACTTTAGATCAAGATAATTTACAAGAAATTGTAGGTAACAACGACAAGGTTGTTGTGCAGTACATGGCGAGCTGGTGCGGAAACTGCAGGTTAATGAAACCAAAATTCAAAAAACTATCTGCCGAGAATGAAGACACTGTTTTTATACTAGTTGATGCAGAAAAGTTTCCTGAATCAAGAAAATTAGCTACCGTAGACAACTTGCCTACCTTTGCTACTTTTAAAGGTGGAAGTTTTGTAAACCAAGTACAAACTAACAAATTTGAAAACCTTAAAGACCTAGTAAATGAAGTTACCAGTAATTAGGCATTTACAAAAAGGAACTACTCCAGAACAGCTAGAAGCTACACTGGAAGTGTTAGAACATTTTTCTGAACATCGATCAGTAACAGATGAGGAAATGGATGTGGTAGGTGAGCTTATCACTAATATATGTGGAGCACTTGAGGTCCATGCTAATGTAGAACAAGGAATGTCAGGTGTTGAAGCTGCCAATGCCTTTGCCCAAAAAGTTATGGGATCTATAGATCAATAATAAAAAGCACCTAAAGCAAGGTGCTTTTTTTATTTAATTAATACGCATGTAAGTTGCGGTGACAAAATCTGCTTGAGAGTGTCCTTCTTCACCTAGAATAGCAGATGATTCAGCATCCTTTTGAAGTAACACTAAATCGCCGTTAATATCATTACCTAAGGCTGTTTTCTTTGTCCTAGAGCCATTTACGAATATTAAGGGTATCACGTAACTACCTTTTCTTATAACAAAAAGTTTATCTTTTAATTTTCCTTTGAGTATTAATGAATCTTGAGGGATTTTATTTTCATAAAGTACAGCTTTAATCCTGTTATCGCCTTCCATTTTAAGTCCTACCGTACTTAAAGTTGAGCCTATCTGATTTTTTGAATTGTCATGAAAACATAGATCTTTCCATAAGCTGTTTTGTGTATCGCCTGGAACCCTATTTTGATATTCTGCTTCAAACGTATTTTTATTGAAATACATGATATCAGTTGATGTGCGCTTACTTAATTCCTGAGTGGAATAACATGATGATATAAAGGCAATAAGAACAACTAGAGTAATTTTTTTAATCATGGGTTTTTGGTTTTAAAAGAAGTATCAAAGATGATGCCCAAAATCATGGCTAATTGTATCTTTATAAAAATTATTCATCATGAAAAGATTCTCTTTAATTTTTGCTTTACTACTAGTAATTAGTAGCTGTAAAACACTTCAAGATATCGCCAACAACCTACCACAAGGAGGCGCTTTATCCCAAGCCGAAATTGGAAACGGACTAAGAGCTGCACTAGATCAAGGAATTGATAAAGAAGTAACTAAACTCATGCAGAAGGATGGGTTTTACAGAAATGAAGCAGTCAAAATTTTATTACCAGATGAACTGCAAAAAGTAGATAAAGGCTTGCGTAAAATAGGTTTAAGCTCCATAGCAGATGAAGGTTTGAAGTTATTAAATCGTGCTGCCGAAGATGCTACTAAAGAAGCCTTACCCATTTTTACCAATGCGGTAAAGGAAATTACTTTTAACGATGCTAAAAACATACTATTAGGTGATGATAGGGCTGCTACCAGTTATCTAGAAGCTAAAACAACTGAGGAGTTAAGAGCAAAGTTTAGTCCGGTAATTCAAAATAATTTAGGCAAGGTAGGAGCTACAGACTTATGGTCAAACGCGATTACCAAATACAACTCTTTACCACTTACTGATGATGTTAATCCAGATCTTACTCAATATGTAACTGAAAAAGCTCTAGAAGGAGTTTTCAAAATGATTGCACAAGAAGAACTACAAATAAGAAATAAAGTAAGTTCACGTAGTACTGACCTTTTAAAACGAGTATTTGCTTTGCAAGACTAGACTTAATAGTAATTTAACCCTAACATGTTACTGATTTTACATCACTTTTTAAGAATGAATATAATTTTACAGTATCAATGTTAAGGGAAAACATTTTTAAGGGGAAAGAAACCAGGTCTTAATTGATCTGGTTTTTTGTTTAGTCATCTTCTTAAGTTTCAAACAAAATATTAAGTTTTCCTTGTATACGTTTAACTTAATCGCAAGAATACTGAATTACAATATTTTATAATATTGTTATATGGATTCAGGAAAGGAGATAGAACGAGTTAAAAAACAAATTGAGATAAAGGAAAAACATTATACTCAATTAATAAGTAAAGCATTCAAGGTTGCCCCAAAAGATCGTAAATGGAGTGAACGGCTGTGTTCCATTGCAAAAGAACTTAAAAATGAAATACAGCAATTAAGAATTAAAATGGAGCAGTATCAAGAAGTATAATCATAAAATCCTTATAACATTTACTCGCGTTAACAACAGTAATTTTTAACTAATCAATTTCTTCCAACTAGTCGCATACTCCTGTTATAATAATCCTCTAGCCTTAATCTCCAAGTACTTATTGATCGTGTTTATGGTAAGATGTTGAGGTTCCGTAAGGATCGTTTGAATACCAAATTTGTTTAATTCATTAACAATAAGCTTCTTTTCGTAAGCAAACTTTTGAGCTATTGTTTTGTCAAAGATTTCTTGTGTGGTAGTTGCTTCTTTATCTGTAAGCTCCCTTAGTTCAGTATTTTCAAAGAAGATTACAACAAGCAAGTGATTTTTTGCTATTGCCTGCAAATAAGGTAATTGTCGATACAACGCATCTAAGGTTTCAAAGTTGGTATAAAGTAATAATAAACTGCGTTGGGTAATTGACCTTTTGATATCTATATAAAGACGAGAAAAATCACTTTCCTTAAAATCAGTATCCAAGTTAAACAAGGTTTCCAAAATCAAGTTCATTTGTGAGGCCTTTTTTTGAGCCATCACTTGATTATCTACCTTATTTGAAAAGGAAAACATGCCAGCTTTATCTCCTTTCTTAAGTGCAATATTTGATATTACTAAAGTAGCATTAAGAGCGTAATCTACTAATTTGAGCCCTTCGAAAGGCATTTTCATGACTCTACCTTTATCGATAACAGAATATACAGGTTGTGCTTTTTCGTCCTGATATTGATTTACCATTAATTGACTGCGTTTTGCACTAGCTTTCCAATTAATGTTTCTCACATCATCGCCATTCACATACTCTTTAATTTGTTCAAACTCCATCGTATGTCCTATTCTCCTTATTTTCTTCATCCCAAAATCAATAAGTCGATTGCTAAAAGCCATCAACTCATACTTACGCATTTGTAAAAATGAAGGATAACAAGGTATCATTACTTCTTGATTGAACACATATCTTCTACTAACGAGTCCCAATATCGTGTGCACGTGAATATTAAGGCCACCGTAATAATACTCACCGCGATCAACTGGTCTTACTGTGTAGGTATAGTCTGTAGAATTTCCATTTTTTAAAAATCCTTTTATCTCAAAATCCCTTTTTTGAAATTGGATAGGCAATTCATCTATTACTCTTATATGAATAGGAAATGTATATTGATTAGTTACTTTAATTTGAACTGGATTGTCGTCACTGTTAGATAGTTTATCAGGAACTGCTCTCAACGCGATAACTCCTGATTTATTAAGATACAAAGAGAGTGTATCAATAATTGTAAGACCTATCAAACAATAAAAAGCAAAAATGATATAGTCCAGCCATCTGGTAAAGAAAAAGCTTATTACAAAAGCAATTACTAGACCAGCTAGAATAAAAAACAGTCGTTGCCTTAGAAAGAAATTTTTATAAAATCGTTTCACTATCTAGGGATCTCAATGCTGTCTATGATTTGTTCAACCACCTTATCTGTGGTAAAACCTTCCATTTCTCTTTCAGGAGTCAAAATAATACGATGCCTCAATACCGATTTTGATATATACTTGATATCGTCTGGTGTAACAAAATCACGACCCATTATTGCTGCATATGCTTTTGATCCATTCATAATAGCAATACTTGCTCTAGGAGAAGCTCCTAAATACAGGTTAGGATTTTCTCGTGTGTTTAGTGTTATTTGAGCTATATACTTGATAAGGTTATCCTCGATTATGATTTTTTTGATCGTATTTTGATACTCTGTTATTTTATCTGCCGTGAGTACAGGCTCTATTAAAGATTCAGGATCCTTATCAACTCGATTATGATTACCTAGTAGTATACTTATCTCGTCTTGAAGATTAGGGTAATTCACATTGATCTTGAAAAGGAATCTGTCCAATTGCGCCTCTGGTAATCTATAGGTTCCTTCTTGTTCAACGGGATTCTGAGTAGCAAATACTAAAAATGGCGCATTTAAACTATACTCTTTGCCATCTATAGTAACTTGACGTTCTGCCATGGCTTCAAATAACGCTGCCTGTGTTTTAGCGGGTGCTCGGTTTATTTCATCAATCAAAATAATGTTGGAAAATATCGGACCTGGCTTGAATTCAAATTCGTTATTTTTCATCGAGAACACACTAGTACCTAGAATATCACTTGGCATTAAATCTGGTGTAAATTGAATTCTCGAAAAGTTTACTCTCATCGTTTTGGCTAATAACTTAGCCGTTACAGTTTTTGCTACTCCTGGAACTCCTTCTATCAAGGAATGCCCGTTGGCTAGAATAGAAACAATAAGTAAATCGATCATTTCTTCCTGCCCGATGATTACTTTACGCAGTTCAGCTTTAATTCTATTAATTGCCTGAGCTACTTCTCCTAGATCTAATCGGTTTGAAAAGGTAGCTGTTTGTGATGGTTCCGCTTTCGCGAAAGCGTTATCCAAACGATCTACGTGCTGCTCAACAGGTTGTGATCCAGATGAAGAATCGTTAGGTAATTGTGGTGATTGATGATCTTCCATATGTTTATTTTAAGAAAGCGTCTATTTGGTCGTTAAGTTGCTTTAATTCGTATTTATTGTGAACTCCTTTACCCATAAGATAACCAAGGAATTGAACAAATTGAGTGGTTTCTTCCAGTGATTTACCTGTTTTCACAGATAGTTTTTTAATAAATTGTTGATCTAATTTATCTGTCGGAATGTAATAATGTGAACGCACGTGCTCTAGAAAAAAACGTATTTTTTTTGACACAATCGAGCTGTAATCAGACTTCTCTAAATACATATTACTTATAGTCCTAGTGAAGCTAAGTGTGCTGTTTTCTAATGGCTCTACCACAGGAACAGCTCGTTGTTCACGTTTTGACTTAAAAAGAAAATATAGCAGTATACTTCCTAGCGCTAGATACCAGGCCCATCGCAGGTGAACGTTACTTAAAATAAACCTCAATGGACTTTCAATGATTCGTTTACCAGCCTTACCATAATCGTCAAAGAAAACAGGTCCGTCGTTCATGTAGGACATTACCTCGGCGATGTATTGTTCTTTACCATCTTGTAACATGTAGTAATTGGTAAAAGCAATTGGATTAAGGTGATGGTATATGGCCCCATCGCCTACTTTAGTCTCAATAAAATTTGCTTGCGGAATTTCTCTCTCTTTACTTACTATTTTACTGTCTTCAAGTACTTTGGTAAAAGTGCTGTCTGATTCGTTTTCTGAATTTTCAATAAAATTTTTGAGATATCCTTTTAAAGGTTCAAAGGGAAGAACCTCTCCTAATACTTGTGTTCGGGTTGTATCATAACTCACAAAATATCTATAACTACTACCCTTTTTATAAATGTAACTGCGGTTTTTAAAGGACTGGTTGTTTAACCGAACTCTTACTGTATCCTCTTCATAATAAGCATAAGTTTCGTTAGATTCAATGTTTAAAGTATCGGCAAGAGCTCCAAAAACGCTTTTTGTAGAAATAAAAATTTTATTACCGCGACTTGCAAATTCTAAAAGGTCATCAACCTCAGAATTATCAAACCCTAAATACTCATTAATAAACAGGTAATTAGAATTTGTAACTGAGTCATTTTCTTTTAAAAACTGAACAGGATCCTTATCGATTGCTTGAACTTTTTCATCGACAAATAAGTCATCTAGTTGATCATAAAATACATAACTACCGAAAGGTATTTTATCATAACTTGTATAACTAGGCTTCCAGTTCAACGGTGGTGGTGCAGCTGTTTCTATCACTAAAACCGCAAGGACTAGCAGACCAAAAAGAATGAGTAATCTTTTACTTTTTTTATCCATTAAGCACTTGCTTTTTTAAGTAAATTAAAATCCTCTAAAGCCTTTTCATAATTAGATTGATCTATAAAAAACTCTCCGTACCATACGTAATCATACCAATTTGAAACTCTTTTAAAATAAGTTTTCTTTTCTTGATCCTGGATCTCCCGGTAGTACTCTGAATTGGTTTTTTGAAAATCCCATTCAATAATACCTCTCTCACTTAGCATTTTAAGTGATAGTAAATATTGATATCTAATTGCGCTGCGGTAATCTGCTGCTGCAATACTATCTTTAATTAATGTGTTAAAATCAATGTCTGTAATATGTGTATCTTCTAGAGAAACGCTGGGCCCATCAGAAGATCGAGATTTACCCAAAAGAGATGATGGTTTTTCTGTACCTAAAAATCGAATAGAAAAATATAATACTACACCTATTATAAGTGCATAAAATGTATATTCTATAATTTTTGCTGTTAAAGGTGATATTTCAAAACCGAATAGATCCCGTAAACCTTCCAATACCCACGATAAAAATCGTCGGAATATATTGGAGTCGCTACCTTGAACTCGTTGGTATTCAAACTCGGCACTATCGTAAATTTTTGATAGCTCTTCCTTATAATATTTAGGTTTAATCTCCCGATTGTCGTAATTGCGATCTAATGTGTCTACAATTTTATTAGGCTGTAATTCGATATCTTTAATAATATCTTGTATATCCTGACCGTAAACTAGGCAAGAATTAATCAATGCTAATATGACAAAGATCAGTTTTCTCATACGCTTAATTCATCTAAACGTTCTACACGGGTTTTAAGATAAACGTTGTATTTGGACTCGTGTAAATTGAGGTAAATAAACCCAAAAATGAACATAGAAATAAAAGTTACTAATATACCCGATATACTATTGAGACCATAAAAAAGAAAGCTTAGAGCTTCAATGAAAAAATCATTTTGTAGTTCAATGTTATCCAGGTTTGAATTCATAGAATAGAATCCAATTAACATAGCAGGCAATATTTGGAAAAGAATACTAAGTATGTATAAAACTACAAGAGCTACAAACGAAGTAAAAAATGCTTTCCAAAATTTAAAAAATAAGAGTTGCCAACCTCGACCCATGGCATCAGTCATGCTTATCTCATCGGTATACGCATAACAAAAAACACTTAAGCCTATCCAAGTAAAGTAAGTGATAATTAATCCGGCAAAGGCAAAAAGTCCTAGTATTGGTATGAAAATCATTATAACTCCTACAATAGCAACAGGTATCACACAAATTGCCCCTAAAAACAGAATTACAAAACTGCCTAACATTTTTCCTAAGGCTCTTTTGAATACTAGTTTCTTTTCGGGTGTACCGCCTTGCTCCTCATATAGTTTCATGTAAGAGCCAGCCAAAGATGAATTTAAAATATAGATTAAAGCGGTAAGTACATAGGTTGCAAGTGTCCCTATTAAGGTAACAGCATTATTTTGCTGAGCATTTTCTAGTAAATAACCATCTAGATTTCCTGTAGAAATAGCCACGATACTGGAAATACCAGCATCTACAATGTAATTAGTAAGGAACAGTAAAATGATTAAAACAAAATTGTAGGTGATAAATACACTGAACAATGATTTAGATTCTGCCTTTAAAAAATCCACAAAGGCTGTAAGTATCCCGCTAAAATCCCTGTTAATTCTAGGTTCTATGTAAGTGTTGCTCATTTTTTCTTTTTACAAATTGTGGGTAAAAACCATAATACCAAATAATAATAGCTGCACTTATTGCGATGATAATCCAATTTAACACAGGCGGCATGAATGCATATCTCGTTATAAAACCTTCTATAAATCCAGCTGTTATAAATAAGGGTATTGTACTTATGACTACCTTAAGTCCTGCTTTGGCTGCAACAATAAACGACCTACAACGTTCGTAAGTACCAGGAAATAAAATACCATTACCTAGTATAATTCCTGCTGCACCACAAACTACTATTACTGATAATTCTATTGTACCGTGTAACATTATCACTCGCCACGAATCAAGACTAACTCCTTCTTGATAAAACATCGTAAAAAATGCTCCTACCATAATACCGTTAGTGAGAATGACATACAATGCACCCAGAGAAGTAAGTAAACCCAAAGCAAAACATAACATTCCAACTCTAATGTTATTAATGGTGATTCCTAAAAACATAGAACCTTCTCCACTATTTTGATAAATGGCAGTTGGGTTACCGTTTTCTATATTTTCCAAAGTTTGATTCACATACGCATCTGATAGTATTAATCTTACAAAACTATCGTCATTAAGCGCACTAATTGTCCCGATGAAAATTGCTATTAAAAAGGCTCCTACAGCGTATAAGAACTCCTTTTGATAACCAGAAAAGAATAGAGGAAAATCGTGAAAGAAGAATTTAATAATAGAATTTCTACTTTCTTTTTTGTTTTTATAGATTTTCTGATGGGCTTGACTAGCTAGTGAATTTAAATATTTAAGAGTACTGGAATTAGGGTAATAGGTTTGAGCATAAGCCAAGTCGTTGGTTAATTGAATATACAAATTGGAAAGATGATCGGGTGTTAATGAAACTTTTGCGTCCATAGCCCTTTCAAACTCAATCCATTTTTCCTTATTTTGCTTGACAAAAGCTGCCTCGCGCATAGCTTATAATTTTTACAGCTATAAACTTATTAAAGTATGTCTAACACTGCAATAAATACAGCACAAAATGTGAATATAGAATACGTATACGCCGGATTAGGCAAACGTATTTTAGCATTTATTATCGATGCACTGGTGCTATTTGCATATATAATTATACTCACTTTTACCGTTTACCGTGCTATTAGTGTGTTAGACGGAGACAACGATATAGGTGCATATGAGCTTTCCATGATCCCCATTTTTATATATAGCCTTATAATGCATATTATCTTTAATGGGCGCACGGTAGGAAAATTTATAATGGGCATTAAAGTAGTTAAAGAGGATGGTTCTCCTGCAAGATGGAGCGATTTTATTGTTAGATGGATTGTAAGATTGGTTGATTTATGGCTTTTTATGTTCACAGTAGGTACTGTTTCAATTCTCCTAACTGATAAACAGCAACGATTAGGTGACATGATGGCTAAAACAATTGTTATAAACACCAGAAAATCAGTCAACATTTCTCATACAATTCTACAAGAAGTAGATGAAGGGTATCAACCTATTTTTCTCAATGCACACTTGCTATCTGATATTCAAGCAAATGAAATAAAAGAAATCTACAGACTAGCTGGTCAAAGTCGTGATTACAACGTTTTACATCAGCTTCGTTTAAAAATTGAAAGCATACTTCAAATTAAAAGCGACCTCAAAGATGGACAATTCGTACGTACTGTATTAAAAGATTATTTTCACTTAACATCAAAATAATGACGGTTGTTGAAATTGTAGACATTCTAGGAACCGTCGCGTTTGCCATATCTGGTGCAAGTGCAGCAATGCGACGCAAACTAGATCCCTTTGGCGTAATTATTGTTTCCTTTGCAACTGCAGCTGGTGGCGGTACAATTAGAGATGTACTTGTAGGAATTGAACCCGTATCATGGATGACAAATCCCAATTTAATCTACACGATTTTAATCAGCGTGTTTATATCATTTTTATTTAGAAGATACCTAGTTAAAATAAGCAAAACCTTATTTCTCTTTGATGCTATTGGTATAGGTTTATACACTGTTGTAGGTGTAGAAATAGGAATAACTGCAGGTTTGCCGCCTCTTATTTGTGTTACCTTAGGATGTATAACCGCGTGTTTTGGTGGAGTCCTCAGAGACGTATTACTTAATAAAATACCAGTCCTCTTCCGTCGTAATATATACGCAACAGCCTGTATTATAGGAGGATTTATGTATTTTGGACTTAAAAAATTAGGAGTTCCAGCAGCTTGGACTTTTCCTAGCGCTGCTATTACCGTTATACTTATTAGGTTACTAGCGGTTACTTATAAAATTGAGCTACCAAGTCCTTATAAGGTAAAATCTTAATCTTGACTTGCTCTAAAAAGCACATCTTTTTCTTTTTTAGATAAACTATCATAACCAGATTCCTTTATCTTATCTAAAATAGCGTCAATCTCTGATTGATTGGGCTTTTGAGAGTTTTTGACTTTGTTTTTACTGCGGTACACAGTCTTCATTTTACTTGAATTTGGCTTACTAGAAGATCTATCGAACCAACCTTTTATGGTATCTATTACGACTGCAATAGGTTCCATGATCATGTTGCCTTGTTTCGCTTTCGCGGAAGCGTATAAACCAACGGCTGCACCTGCCAGATGAGCAAGAGATCCACCACGATTGTAACCAGAAGTAACACCTATTAGTTCAATTGCCAGTAAGGCATATCCTATATATTTTAATTTAAAAGTAAAGCTGAGTACTCGTAAATCTTGTTCAGCAAAGTAATGAAAGATAAAAAAAAGTATCGCGTAAACTCCTGCACTTGCTCCTACAATCCCACCTTTATTAAAAAAATAAGGCGCAATCGAGGTACCTAAAGTAAAGCTTAAAGCCCCAGCAAGGACTCCTAAAATAAAAAGAGCAATAAAATGCCTAGACTTAAATAGGTTCAAAAAATACCTGCCACCGTAATACAGACCGATTGCATTCCCCACAAAATGTAAAATACTAGAATGAATAAACGCGTAAGTAATGGCACTCCAAGGTTGAAACAACGGTTGTTTCCATCCCGATGGATATACCAAATAGTTATAAGCAGGGACAGAAATCTTACCAATCAACCAAATTGATAGGCTTGAAATAAGTAATACCACAATGAGTTTACCCGATGTGTCAAACCCAGAATAACGTCTTTTAAAATCGTTGATAAAGTCCATCTTTTAAAAAATTAGTCGATACGATATTGATTCATATCATTACGTTTCCAGTACCATGCAATAATGAATCCTACAATCGCTCCACCTAAATGTGCTGCGTGACCTACATTTTGCTGTAAAGTGATAAAACCAAATGCTGATAACGTTTCATAAATCACGTAAATACCTATAAGGTATTTGGCTTTAATAGGAATCGGAATGAATAATATCATAAGTTCTATATTAGGATACAGAAAAGCAAACGCGGCTAATACTCCAAATAAACAACCACTCGCTCCTACCATACCGCTCATCACCTTCCAGCCATAAGGTTCTTGTCTTGTAAAGATTCCTTGTTCCACTTGTTCTACTGTATAACCACGGCTCAATCCTTCATTGATATAATCCATATATTCAAAATATTGAAAACCATAAGTCAAAGCAACTGCTCCAAGTCCTGCGCTTAAATAGAAGAATAAAAACCTGTTGCTACCCCAGCGTCGTTCTATGATTGGGCCAAATAATATAAGACCGTACATGTTAAAGAAAATATGTGTTAGACCATATTTACTATGCATGAACATGTGGGAAAAAATCTGCCATATTTGAAACTCGGGATCTTTAAAAAAGTAAAGTACCAATGGATCGTATAAAGCTGGTGCTACCCAACCAGTTCCTATAAAAACCACTACATTAAGTATAATTAAATTCTTAACTACTGGTGTAAGGTTACTAAATAGGTTATTAAACATATCTTATTGAAATTTTGAATCTAATGACTCGCTCGTCATGTTAATAAATATTTTTTTATGGTCGGGTGTAAGTTGTGGCTCGCTACATGAAAACAATTGATTAATAATCGTTTCCATTTCTTGAACACTTAAAATCGCTCCCGTTTTAATTGACATACTTTTAGATAACTGCCCAGCTAACTGCAAACTGAGTTGTGAAGTATCCTTTTCACTTGTAACCTTACTATCCAACACTGATTCTAGAACTGTTCTTACATCATTTTCATTGAGTTCTAAAGGTACTCCTTCAACCTCAACAACATTATCTTTTAGGGTTTTAAAAACAAATCCAGCTCCTTCAAGATGATTTTCAAGCTCCTTAAGCTGCAATACTTCTTGTACTGCAAAATTCAGTTTAACAGGAAAAAGTAATTGCTGGCTTACAGCATGGTTTTTTGAAAGCTGTTTACTTAATTGCTCAAATAATATACGTTCATGAGCCCGTTGCTGGTTCACTAACAAAAGACCACTTTTTAATGTACTTACAATGTACTTGCGTTGTAATTGAAAAATAGGTTTTTGTTGATATTCCTCACGTTGAAATAATTGAGGATTTTCTTCCTGATGTATAGTTTCGTCAATCAACTCAGTTGATTGATTCATTCCAGAATATAATGATTCCCACACAGGAGCTTTTTCCTTTTTAAAACTAGTGAATCCAACATTACTATTGGAAACCTTAGATGCACCAGAGTCTTTAAATGGATTAAAATCAGGATTAACCTCTATTCGTGGTTTTTCAGCTTGTGATTGCCGTGCTACTTCATAGGGAACTTCATATTGTTGTTCTAGGTTAAAATCAATTCCTTGAACTGAAAATTGACCTAGAGCATGCTTTACACTAGCTCTAATAATAGCATACAAACTGTGTTCATCATCAAATTTCACTTCAGTCTTAGTAGGGTGAATATTAATATCAACACTATCTGCTGGGACAGTTAAAAACAAAAAATAACTAGGTATCGCTTTATCTTTTAATAACCCTTCAAAAGCACTCACTACTGCGTGATGAAAATAGCTATGTTTTATAAATCGGTCGTTCACAAAAAAGAACTGTAGCCCACGAGATTTTCTTGCAAATTCGGGTTTACCTACAAAACCACTGATATTAATCAACTCTGTTTCTTCTTCAACGGGAACTAGTTTTTCATTTGATTTGGGTCCCATGATATTAACCACTCTTTGTCTGAGAGTACTAGTAGGTAATTGGAAAAGAGAATTATTATTATGATCAAATGAAAATTGTATACTGGGATGAGCCATGGCAACACGATGAAACTCATCAGTAATATTACGCAGCTCTACTTGATCAGATTTTAAAAATTTACGACGCGCGGGAATATTGAAAAACAAATTACGAACGCTTATCATGGTTCCTTTTGCAGTTACAGTAGGTTCTTGTGAGGTTACTTTGGATCCTTCAATCTTTAATAACGTTCCCAGGCTATCACTGTCCCTTTTTGTTTTTACTTCGACATGAGCCACCGCAGCTATAGATGCAAGAGCTTCTCCTCTAAATCCCTTTGTATTTAAATTAAAAAGATCTTCGGCTGTTGTAATTTTTGATGTAGCATGTCTTTCAAATGCCATTCTTGCATCTGTCATGCTCATCCCTTTACCATTATCTATTACTTGAATTAAAGTTTTACCAGCATCTTTAACCATAAGTTTAATGGAGGTAGCACCTGCATCAATGGCATTTTCAAGAAGTTCTTTGACTACACTAGCGGGACGTTGTACAACCTCACCAGCTGCAATCTGGTTTGCCACGTGATCTGGCAATAGTTTAATGATATCAGACATGTATTGTTAAAACCTAAAAATGGAAAAATCAAAATCGATGAACCAAAGGAATAATAGTACAAGAACAGCTATGATAATAAGAATACGATTTTTAACAGCAACGTCCATACCGCTAGAATAATCATCTGCAGCTGCTTGAAACTTGCCTTTTATGCCTTTTGTTTTTTGTAAGGTTTTACGGTGCTCGTCAAACTTACCTTTTATTTCAAAGGGTCTTCCACCATCCTCATTTTTGTAATAACGAGGTTGATAATCGTACTTTTTATTTTTTCTGCGATGTAAAATTCCCATAATCGATGCTTTACAAATTTACAATATACTTTGTAAGCATGATACAAAGAGTGTGCCCTTAACTTGTTTTTAAATCAAGAGCTGATAAATAAATTAGAAAAAACCGATTATTGCTTTAACGCACTCCTATTTTGAGTACATCTTGTCTCGCAATTCTTTGATTTTTTTATCGTCCATATATTCCTCAAAGGTGGTATATCTATCAATTACTCCATTTGGAGTTAATTCAATAACTCTATTACCAACTGTTTGAGCAAATTGATGATCGTGAGTAGTCAACAGTACGGTTCCTTTAAAATTCTTTAGACTGTTATTAAAGGCTTGAATTGATTCAAGGTCCAAGTGGTTAGTAGGCTCATCAACCATAAGAACATTGGCCCTTTTCATCATCATTCTCGATAACATGCATCGTACTTTCTCTCCACCCGAAAGAACCCTTGCACTTTTCAATGCTTCTTCACCAGAGAAGATCATTTTACCTAAAAACCCTCTTAGGAAAACTTCTTCGCGCTCTTCCTCGGTTTGAGCATATTGCCTCAACCAGTCAACTAGATTCATATCTGTATCAAAGAACTCGGCATTATCAACAGGCAAGTAGCTTTGTGTAGTAGTCACACCCCACATAAATTTACCTGAATCTGCAGCTACTCTATCGTTAATAATATCATAGAATAAGGTAGTCGCACGACTATCTTTAGAATACATGATAACCTTATCACCTTTAGCAAGATTGATATCGATATCCTTAAAAAGAACTTCTCCATCAATTGATCCAGATAGTTTTTCTACATTCAATATTTGATCACCTGCTTCTCTATCTCGATCAAATATTATAGCTGGATATCTTCTAGAAGAAGGTTTGATTTCTTCTATATTAAGCTTCTCGATCATCTTTTTACGAGAAGTAGCTTGTTTAGATTTTGCCACATTGGCACTAAAACGTGCAATAAACTCTTGTAGTTCTTTCTTTTTCTCTTCGGCTTTTTTATTGGCTTGTGCTCTTTGTCTAGCCGCAAGTTGTGATGATTCATACCAGAATGTATAATTACCACTGTATAAATTTATTTTACCGAAATCAATGTCGGCAATGTGAGTACACACACTATCTAAAAAGTGACGGTCGTGAGAAACTACAATAACCGTATTCTCATAATTTGCTAGGAAATTCTCTAACCACGAGATTGTTTCATAATCTAGGTCGTTAGTAGGCTCATCCATAATCAAGACATCAGGATTACCAAACAAAGCTTGCGCTAGTAACACACGTACCTTGAGCTTACCATCCATATCCTGCATGAGAGTGTAATGATACTCTTCACCTATACCTAAATTAGAGAGTAACGATGCAGCACTACTATCGGCATTCCAGCCGTCCATTTCTTCAAATTCTACTTGAAGCTCTCCAATTTTTTCGGCATTTTCATCAGTATAATCGGCGTACAATGCATCAATTTGAGCCTTTAATTTATAAAGGACTTTATTTCCTTTAAGAACCGTTTCTAGCACTGTATCTTCATCATGAGCGTTGTGATTCTGCTCCAGTACACTCATACGTTTACCAGACTCTAAATGTACGTGTCCACTTGTAGGCTCCATTTTTCCAGTAAGAATCCTCAAAAAGGTTGATTTACCAGCACCATTGGCACCGATAATCCCGTAGCAATTACTACCACCGAATTTTACATTTACCTCATCAAATAATATACGCTTACCGAACTGAACCGATAAATTAGAAACCGATAACATAATCTTGAATTTTAAGGCTGCAAAAATACTCATTCTATGTAGTTTGAGCATTACTTTCTTCAAGAGATTTAACAAGCTGTTAACGAGTAAGCCTATCTGTAACTACTTTATTTGTAATTACTGTGAATGAGTTGTGTATGAGTACGCTTTCGCGAAAGCAAAATATTTTTAAACTTTCTTGTTACCTATTACTCCTTTTAGTAACCATTACTTCTTGTGAGGAGAAACAACGAGATATCACCTATCTAGGAGGAAAAGTTGTCAACCCTAGAGCAGGATTTGTGATTATTCACAATTATTCAGATTTTAGGGATACGCTTGAATTAGATGAACAACAACGATTTTCTTTAGTAAATAATAATTTTAAAACAGGATGGTACACTTTTCATCATGGGGACGAGTATCAATCTGTTTACATTAAAAAAGGTGACAGTTTAAAATGGAGATTTAATTCAAAATCTTTTGACGAAAGTCTTGCATTTACGGGTTCTAGAGCTAAAGAGAACAACTATTTAATAAACCTTTATATCGAGCTAGAACAGTTAAATGACCAAATTACCGCGAGATACAATCAACAACCTAAAGACTTTAAGAAGTATATAGACAGCATTATCAAAGCGCAAAAGAAGCGATTACTCAAAGTCGCAAAAGTTCAAGAGTTTGATCCAAAATTTGTGGCCGATGCAGAAAAACTAATTGAATGGAACGGCTGGTCTAGATTAGAGCGATACCCATACACGCACTTTGGTAAAACGGACTTTTTACAAGCAAAAGGACTACCTAGTAACTTTTTCGCTCATCGCAATTCTACTAATATAAACGACATTGATAACCAGAACATGTATACCTTTCCTTCCTATGTAAGGTCACTGGTAAGCAATCTTTCTCTTTATCAATGTTCTTTAGACAAAGGTAATGGCGCCGATGTACACTTAGGCTCACTGGACTACCGAAAGAAAAAATTAAAAGTTATTGATAGCATTTTTACAGTTGATGAACTGAAAGACATTTATGCTAGTGCAGAAGTGCGTAATTACATACGCAGTCATAAGGGTGATGAAACGGTACAATCAATGATCGATGTTTTTACAGAGATTTCATCAAATGACGAGCTAGTTGCACAAATAAATGGTCTAGCATCAACCTATATAAACTTGAGTCCTGGGAATGAGATTCCTAATTTTGAGCTGTACAATACTGAAAAGAATGAAGTCAAAATTAATGAAGTCATTGACCGAATGAGTGTTCTTTTCTTTTGGAGCTATGAGGATGAAGACTATGCCATTAGAATACATAATCAAATAAGAGATTTGCGTACTAAATATCCTGAAATCAAATTCATAGGTGTTAATATAGACAATCCGAATAGTGATTTATGGAATAAAGCAAATAAGAGACTCGCTTTTAATCCTAAACATGAATATCAAATCAGAGATCCAAAAACCATTAATAGTCAGCTTGCTTTAAGTAAGAAAAATCGCAGTATGGTAGTAAGCTCAAAAGGTATTATTATGGACCCTAATATTAATTTGTTTCATTATAAAATTGAAACCACCTTATTAGGTTATTTAAGCAGGTAATGAAATTATATAAAAAACCCGAATCTAATGATTCGGGTTTTTTTATAGTTTCTTTTTAAGAATTACCTTTCTTGTAATCAGCAAGAAATTTTTCTAATCCTATGTCGGTAAGAGGATGTTTAAGAAGCCCTTCAATTGAAGAAAGAGGACCTGTCATAACATCGGCTCCTATTTTTGCACAGTCAATAACGTGCATTGTATGTCTCACTGAAGCAGCTAGAATTTCAGTTTCAAACCCATAGTTATCATAGATATGTCTAATTTCTGATATTAAGTTAAGACCATCTGTGCTTATATCATCTAACCTTCCAATAAAAGGTGATACATATGTTGCACCAGCCTTGGCTGCAAGAATAGCTTGACCTGGAGAAAATACTAAGGTAACGTTTGTTTTGATCCCTTTGTCTGAAAAGTATTTACAAGCCTTTACACCGTCCTTAATCATAGGTAGTTTAACTACTATTTGATCATTAAGCGCAGCAAGTTTTTCACCTTCTTCTACCATACCCTTAAAATCAGTAGAAATAACCTCGGCACTTACGTGGCCATCTACTATATCACAAATTGCTTTGTAATGATTGATAATATTTTGTTCTCCAGTAATACCTTCCTTAGCCATAAGGGATGGATTGGTAGTTACGCCGTCAAGAACCCCTAAATCTTGAGCTTCAGCTATTTGATCTAGATTTGCAGTGTCAATAAAAAACTTCATTTGTGGTGTTTATTTGTTGTTGAATAAATAGGTTTACAAAAATGCTCAATACTTTATTAATACCCTATTTTTGAGGCAATTTTAATATTTTGTTTTTAACAACTTATGATCAAATCTAATATCCCTAATAAACTAGGTTTATTATTCATATTATTTCTACTAATTAATTGCAGTGGATATAGAAATATGGATAAATATGACCCTTTAGAGGTTGATCCTTCTACTCCACCTGGAACGATACAACTTACAGATAATTTGTATATAGATAAAGTACCGGTCACAAATTTAATGTACAATGAATTTTTAGATCATCTGGAGAATTACTGGTCTTTAAAAAGGCATGAAGAACTAAAGAACCTTCCTAGTTATGGCGTTAAACCCGATAGCGTTTTTATTCCTTGGTCAGGTAACACTAGACTTTATATGGCAATGAGCCATGAAAATCCATTTGAGTTAATCAATAACAAACTTAATGTCGATAATTACACCAGCGCACCATGGTACCAATGGCATCCTGTTGTACAAATTAATAAAGAACAGGCTGAAATGTATTGTAAATGGCGTACAGATGTGGTAAATGCTGTCTATGCTATAAGAAGTAAAAATACTCGGAAAAGAGATAGATTTCCTTCAAAAGTAACGTATAGGTTACCTACAGTTGCCGAAATGAAGGCAGCTCAATACAAACTAGATAGAGAATATAAACTATTACGGTACAAAGAACAGATTTATGGATATAATGGGGATTTTCAAGAATTCAAAAGAATGCAAGATGATGATCAATTATTCATATTTGAATTAAATGAATACGCACAAACCGGAGAATACAATCCTTTATTTGATTATGAACCAAATGTGTATCAAAAATCAGAATTTCAAAATGGATTTAGATGTATATGTGAAGTAGAATAATTTAAACTTCTTCAATTTAAAAAGGTCAGGTTAACTACAGTAAAAGTTAGCCTGACCTTTTTTGTTAATATCTACATCTTTAAATAATTGAGAACAAAAATTAGACACTTCACCAAATCAAGAGTATTCGTGATGAAGCTCTTATTAAACGTAATATTAATACATTTCCTACTATTTATTAACTAATGTTAAATCAATAAGTAAGATTTCTTCTTAACCTATATGCTACAAAGTGCTGATAAATAAGGAAAACTCAACCAAAACCTTACTTTTATACTAAAAAGTAAAACAATCATTTGTGATAGTATTACTATCTCTTATAAAAGCATAACTGATATTTGCACCATCAAAAATTAAAAAAATGAAAAAGACACTTTTAAATCTGATTGCAATAGTGAGTTTCATAGCTCTTTACAATTGCCAAAATCCACAAAATGATTCAATGAATACAAATTCTGAGGACAATCAGAAAGAAGCATTGAACACAAACGCAGATCACGATCCTTTACTTTATTCGGATGAATGTATTACAGAACGAGAAGTTATAGAGGCTCAAAAATTATGGGGTCAGGGAATTGTAAGAATAGGAAAAGTCTATACTGATCAAGGCGATTACTCTGGTGAAGCTGCAGACTTTATACAGGATATGTACGGTTACGACCTAAGTAGCGTTCTTTTTAAACCTACTCTAGCGTCGGATGACCAATTTAGATCAAGCTTTGATGCTGCCTTGTCTTATTTTGTTGCAGGTAACGAGGCTTACCCAGAGGACAAAGGGTTTGCTATAAAGCCGTATAATAAAGTTACCTTTGATAATACTGGAATTATAAACAACAGTTGTAGAATGGCAATTGCTATGGGTAACTATTATTTTACAGACCTTCAAGGATCAACAACTAAAGTGGAGTATACATTTGCTTATGTAAAGGATAAAACTGGAAAACTAAGAATTGTAGCTCACCAGTCGTCTTTACCATATAATCCTAATTAATTTATACTTTTAAACAACCCGGTCACTACATGACTGGGTTGTTCTCAATATTTTCCTATGAATAAAATTATCTTACTATTAGTATTACTACTCTCTTTCTCTACTTATGCACAAGGTCCCGATGAAGATCAACTAGGTGCTTGGTACATGTATTTCTGGAATACAGAATTTAAAGAATCGAATTGGGGTCTTCAAGGTGATTACCAATACCGTGACTGGAGAGGTTTAGGCGATCGAGAACAATTGTTATTAAGAACAGGAGTTACATATACCCCAAAGGATAGCGGTGTTAAACTTACATTAGGATATGCCAATATCACAACGGGACGCTTTGGGACCGATATAGACGCGCCTGTTTCTGAAAACAGGATATATCAAGAAGCCTTGTTTAACCAATCTCTCTTCACCAGATTATTACTTACGCATCGCATAAGATATGAGCAGCGATGGGTAGAAAATCAAGATTTTAGAACGAGATATCGTTATAATCTATTTGTTAACATACCGTGGAATAAGAAAAACCTAAGTAAAGGAGCCATTTATACAGCTTTTTACAATGAGATTTTTATAAATGGTGAACGTAAAATTGGAGATGGTCGCAGCGTTCAATTCTTTGACCGCAATCGTACCTACATAGGAATGGGTTATTCTATCTCAAATAATCTTAGAGCACAAATTGGTTTTATGGAACAAACCACTGTAAATTGGCAAAAAGGTCAATTACAATTTAGTTTACATCATAGTTTCTAATTTCACATAAGGAACACCGGTCACCTCTAGTGTTCCTTTTTTTCTCTTCTTGCCTATAAACTTACTAAGGGAAAATTTTTATAAATACCTTATTTTTGGTTTTTAACCAACCTATAGAAGACTTCAAATTGCAAAATTTGTAGCCTTAAAAAACATGAAGCCAACCTTTTTTAATCCTCTCTTTATTGTCCTTTTTTTTAACGTACAATTAATTCAATCTCAAAGTGAATTTTGTCAAAGATCAAAACGAATTATTGATTTAATAGAACAACATCATTATAATCCACAGTTCAAAGAGAAAAGCTGGAACCTTAGCGCGGCTACAATTTTGGTCAATCAACTTGACGAGGACCATATACTCCTAAGCTCAGAACAGTCTGAATTAATTCAAGATCAAGCACAAGCAGATTTCAATTCTCTAATTAACCTAGATTGCATCAATACCAAGTTTTATGAAAACTTGATGTTACAATCCATAATCAAAAAGCACGATTTTCTTACGAGGTTTCTTACCACTAAACCAGATTACACATCGATTGAACAAGTCAAAAGAAGAAAAAATCTTGAGAATTATTGGATACCAAAAAATGAACTAGAAAATGTTTGGACAAAACAATTGAAATTATCCATTTTCTTTTCTCATTCAGCAAATTTTAAAGAGCTAGAAATTGCTCTAGACAAATTTCCAGAACAAGAATCGGAGCACCGAATTAACGCAGTAAACGAATCTATTTGTCAGTTAGAATATTTAATCAATAATCCTATAGAAGTAAAACGTAAGATAGAAGCAAGTTTTCTTAATGCAATAGGCTTATCTCAGGACAAGCACACAAGATACTTTACTATCAATGAAAAGGAGTCTTTTGAAAAAGAGGTTAGTCTTAATCAAGAAAGTTTTGGAATTTCTTTAAGGAAAGATGATAATCTGGCAAACAAACTGGTAGTTGGCGAATTACTATCCACAGGTTTAAATGAAAAAACTGAGTTACCCGAAGAGAACGATGTAGTGGTTTCAATTAAAACAGAAGACGTCGAACTTGATTTTAACTGTTTATCAAACTCAGAAATAAATCAAAAAATCAACAGTGAGGCACAAGAATCAATTACTCTAATTACACAAGATAAAGATGGTAACCAAAAAGAAACTACCATTAATAAAAGGGAACTACCTGTAATTTCAAATTTTCTAAGAGGTTACTTATTAAACGATAGATCCATAGGATATCTCAAAATCAACAGCTTTTATACAGATTTAGAAAAGCCTGATGGATTGGGAATGGCAAATGATGCTGCTGCCGAAATTTACAAGCTTATCCAATCAAATATCACAGGATTGATAATTGATTTAAGATTCAATGGTGGTGGATCCTTAAAAGAAGCAGTAGACTTTGCTGGTCTATTCATCAATCGTGGTCCAGTATCGATAATCAATACTACCGATCAAGAGGAGCCCATAATCCTTAAGGATTTTAATCGAGGAGCTGCTTACAGTGGACCATTAGTGATCCTTGTAAATAAATACAGTGCCTCTGCATCAGAATTGTTTACTAATGTTATGAAAGACTATAATCGCGGTGTTATTGTAGGCTCAACAACTTATGGTAAATCTACAATGCAAATTGTCCTACCTGTTAATGAGGATGAACCCAAGGACGGTTTCATGAAACTCACCACGGGAGCATTTTATAATATCTATGGAAAGTCACATAATGAGAAAGGAATTACTCCAGATGTAGCGCTGCCCGATGGAACAAGTACAACAGCACATGCTCCCAGTTTCACTCAACCATTTGAAGTTCCCGATGTACAAGCAGCAAGTAGAATTCCCGTTAATGCTCCTTTAGATTTAGATAACATCATTTCCTCATCCACAAAAAGAACAATGAACAATGATGTTTTCAAAAAAATGAATCTTCAACGTGAAAAGTTTGATCAACTATTTCATAAATCATTTGATCTCACATTGGAAAGTGTATTCAAACATTATCAAGAAATAACCTCATTAATTTCTGACTTAGAGATTTCCTATACTGATGCGTTGTTCACCGTTGAAGATCACGAAAGCACTACCGAAATATTAAAATACAATTCTATTGATCAGGAGTACAATGAAGAAATTAAATTACAACTATCTTCCGATCCTTACGTGCAAGAGAGCATTCACATATTAACCAACTTTAATAATTAACTATGAAAAAACTATTTGTAACCTTATTATTTCTTTTGAGTTTCGCTTTCGCGAAAGCGCAACAATTCGACGACATGGGAGAATACTTAAACTTTATGAATAAGGAATACCGTAGCATCTCCAAACGCAGTTGGAAACTTACCCAAGCAGTTGCCCATTCAAAGAGAGATAAAACCATCCAAAAAAGAAAACAGCAATTGATAAAAGCAATTAATAATTCTATGAACAGAATTAAAAAAGCTGAAACTGTAGGTGGAGATGAGTACAAAAATGAAACTTTAAAAATCATGCAATTCAGGATTGATATCATGAATGAAGAATTTGAAAAAGTAATTGACCTGGAAAAAATAGCACAAGAATCTTATGATGCTATGGAAGCTTATATCCTAGCGCAAGAAGCTCTTGATGAAAAAAGTGCCGAAGTTGAACTACAATACGAAAAAGCTGTAAAAGAATTTGGAAATAAAAACAACATTAACTTTACCGATGAAGAATCTGAATTAGGGAATAAAATGCGCAAGGCAGGTGAAGTATTTGATTATAAAAACGACCTTTTTCTAATCTACTTTAAAGTTAAAATAAACGAGATCTACTTATTTCAATCACTAGAAAAACAAGATGTAAATGGCTTACAACAAAATGCCAATGCTCTTAAAACAGAAGCTCTTGCTGGTATTGAGAAATTAAAAACCTACAAGGGTTTTAATAATGATAAATCATTGATTCTTGCGATAAATAAATCGTTCAAGAATTACGTTAAAATGGCCGATACTTACATTGCTCCTATTACTGATTTTCTTATTTATCAAAAAGACTTTGAAAAGTTAAAGACAACCTTAGATAAAACTAGTCCCAACAAAAGGACTAAGAAGATGGTAGATGATTTTAATAAAAAAGTTGATGAAGTAAATAAAAAGCTTAAACTTTATAATAAGGCTCAAAGCGGCCTTGTGAATAATGCAAATAAGTTTAATACTAGCATCGCCAACTCTTTTGATAACTTTGTGCAAAAGCATATACCTAAAGACTAGTCCATAGATAGTCTTTCATATCATTAAGATTACTAATTATTATGAGTATACTTTATCTATTTCTTGGTTTAATTGCACTTATTGTAGGTGGTGAATTCTTGGTAAGGTCTTCAGTTGGACTTTCCTTAAAGCTAAATCTATCAAGAATGATAATAGGATTAACGGTAGTGTCATTTGCCACTAGCGCTCCAGAACTCATAGTAAGTGTACAAGCAGCTCTCAATGGGTCTCCAGGTTTATCATTAGGAAACGTTATAGGATCCAATGTAGCAAACATAGGATTAGTATTAGGAGTTACAGCTCTTATTTCCAGTTTGACCATAGAAAGAGATTTCTTTAAATTTAATTGGCCATGGATGGTTCTTTTTAGCATTTTACTTTATTTGTGCCTTTACACAGGAAACATGCTGGAACGATGGGAAGGACTTCTATTATTAGGACTTATCGTATTGTTCTTAGTTCTTTTAATAAGAAGAGCAACTAAAGGTAATAGAGATTCTCAGGAAATGGATGAAGAATTGCAAGAAAGTCAATGGTGGAAAATCATTGTTTTCCTAACTATCGGCGGACTGGCTTTATGGAAAGGCTCTGAATGGTTAGTTACCGGTGCAATTGACATCGCTGAAAAATTAGAAATACCTAAAAGCATAATAGGCATAAGCATGGTAGCTGTAGGTACTAGTGTTCCAGAACTTGCTGCATCCATCATTGCTGCTCTCAAAAAAGAGAAAGCAATCTCGCTAGGTAATCTTATCGGTTCAAATATTTTCAATATAGGTTCAGTGTTAGGTATTACAGCTTTAATTACTCCTATTAATGTCCCAGAAGATGCTCCCAGTTTAATGTCCAATGATATATTTTGGATGTTAGGCTTTGCACTTATTCTTTTACCACTAGCTTATTTACCTAAGTGGTTTACTCTTACAAGAATTAAGGGAATAGTTTTATTATCCCTTTATGTATTGTTTATTTACCTTGCCTACCAATCCCTATAAAAAATAGGGTTACCACAATAAAATAACGTTTTGTTAATAACACACCCCTAATTTTTTAGGGGTGTTTTATATTATTATAGTATTTTTGCACTGTATTTTTTATTAAATCTATTAAAATGTCCACTTTAAGATTTCAAGCGATCAAAGAAACTTTGAATCGCAAACCAGTTCAAGTTAACGAACCAGCAAGACGTAGCGAGATTTTTGGAAAGCATGTTTTCAATAAGGCTGCTATGAGACAGCACCTTACTAAAGAAGCTTTTAAAAGTGTTTTAGACGCAATGACTAACGGTTCTAAAATAAGCCGTGAGGTAGCAGACCACATATCTACAGGTATGAAGGAATGGGCTATACAAAATGGTGCTACGCATTACACGCACTGGTTTCAACCATTAACCGGTGCAACTGCTGAGAAACACGACGCCTTTTTTGAATTGGAAATGGATGGTGAAGTGATTGAAAAATTCGGTGGTGGACAATTAGTACAGCAAGAACCAGATGCATCATCGTTTCCAAATGGTGGTATTCGTAATACATTTGAAGCTCGTGGATATACAGCTTGGGATCCTACATCTCCTGCATTTATCATGGGTACCACTTTATGTATCCCTACAGTTTTTGTAGCTTATACGGGTGAAGCTCTAGATTACAAAACACCTTTACTTAGATCGTTACAAACGATAGACCAAGCAGCTACGGACGTTTGTAAATATTTTGATAAGAACGTATCTAAGGTTACTGCAACTTTAGGATGGGAACAAGAATATTTCTTAATCGATAGTGCTCTTGCAAATTCACGCCCAGATCTAGTTCTAGCTGGTAGAACTCTTTTAGGTCATGCAAGTGCCAAAGGACAACAATTAGATGATCATTACTTTGGATCTATTCCTTCTAGAGTGATGAATTTTATGCGTGATCTTGAAACTGAATGTATGCTTTTAGGTATACCTGTAAAAACACGTCATAATGAAGTAGCTCCTAATCAATTTGAATTAGCACCTATTTTTGAAGAAGCAAATCTAGCAGTAGATCACAATTCGCTTCTAATGGACGTGATGAGAAAAGTAAGTGCTCGCCACAGTTTTACAGTTCTTTTCCATGAAAAACCTTTCGCAGGTGTAAACGGTAGCGGAAAACACAATAACTGGTCTCTTGCTACAAATACAGGTGTAAACTTATTATCACCAGGTAAGACACCTATGAAAAACTTGCAGTTCTTAACTTTCTTTATAAACACCATCAAGGCAGTTTATAAACATGAAGAACTTATTAGAGCAACGATTGCTAGTGCTTCTAACGATCACAGATTGGGTGCAAATGAAGCACCACCTGCTATTATATCAGTATTCATCGGTTCTCAATTAACTAACGTTTTAGACGAGCTTGAAAAAGTTACTGATGGCAAACTTTCTCCTCAAGAAAAAACAGACCTTAAACTTAATGTTGTAGGCAAAATACCAGAAGTAATATTAGACAACACTGATCGTAACCGAACTTCACCATTTGCATTCACAGGAAATAAATTTGAATTGCGCGCCGTAGGATCAACTGCAAACTGTGCAAATCCAATGACAGTACTTAATGCTATCGTTGCGGACCAGCTTATCGAATTTAAACAAGAAGTTGACTCTTTAATTAAAGATAAAAAACTTAAGAAAGATGAGGCTATCTTTAATGTATTAAGAGAATACATTAAAGACTCTAAAAAGATTAGATTCGAAGGTGATGGATATGGTGATGCATGGGAGAAAGAAGCTAAAAAGCGTGGTTTAAGTAATAATAAAACTACTCCTACTGCCTTAAAAGCAAAAGTCTCAAAACAGTCACTTGAGCTGTTTGAAAGACTAAATATCATGAGCAAAGTTGAAAGTGAAGCTAGATATGAAATCGAGGTAGAAGAATATGCAATGCGCATTCAAATAGAAGGTAGACTTCTAGGCGATATTGCACGCAACCACGTAATTCCTACTGCTATAAAGTATCAAAACACCTTAATTGAAAACGTTCAAGGTTTAAAAGAAATTTACGGTAAGGATTTCAAGAAGATTGCTAAAGAGCAAATGAACATTATCGAGTCAATTTCAGAACACATTGAAAAAATCAATGCGGGAATTACTGACATGACCGATGCTCGTAAAAAAGCAAATAACGAAAAGAATGCTGAAAAAACGGCCGCAGCTTACTGCGATAATGTAAAGCCATTCTTTGACGTTATACGTTATCACTGTGATAAATTAGAGTTATTAGTGGACGACGAGATCTGGCCTTTAACTAAATACAGAGAATTATTATTTACTAGATAGTAATTCTTTAATAACTCAAAAAGCCCCAGAAATTTTCTGGGGCTTTTTTATAAAAGTTATATAAGGTAGTGGTATCATATTTCTCTTAATAACTGTTTTATATCTATCAAATTACTTGAAGATCTCATACTAAAAAACAACCTAACTAATAGTACCTTTGCAACATGAGTCAAGATGTTTCTAAAAGATACGCACAGCGTGGTGTAAGCGCAGGTAAAGAAGACGTTCACAATGCTATTAAGAATGTCGACAAAGGATTATTCCCAAAAGCTTTTTGTAAAATAGTACCCGATCATTTAACGGGATCAAATGATCATTGCCTTATCATGCACGCAGACGGCGCTGGCACAAAATCCAGCCTAGCCTACATGTATTGGAAAGAGACTGGAGACATCACTGTATGGAAAGGTATTGCACAAGATGCTCTTATAATGAATGTTGATGATTTATTATGTGTAGGTGCAACCGATAATATTTTACTTTCTAGTACCATCGGTAGAAACAAAAACAACATACCTGGCGAAGTCATAAGCGCTATTATCAACGGTACAGAGGAACTCATTAAAGACCTTAAAAAACACGGCGTAGAAATTATCTCTACTGGTGGTGAAACAGCAGATGTAGGCGACCTAGTACGTACCATTATCGTGGATTCTACAGTAACAGCACGCATGAATCGCAAGGATGTTATTGACAACGCAAATATTAAACCAGGAGACGTCATAGTCGGTTTAGCGAGTTTCGGTCAAGCCACCTATGAAAGTGAATACAATGGTGGTATGGGATCAAACGGACTTACTAGTGCAAGACACGATGTTTTTAATAAAACTCTAGCATCAAAATTTAAGGAAAGTTACGATCCTGCAGTTCCTGAAGATTTGGTTTACAGTGGCAGTAAACAACTTACCGATCAAGTAGCAAATAGTCCTCTAGACGCAGGGAAATTGGTATTATCACCTACTAGAACCTACGCTCCTATTATCAAAAAAATTCTTAGCGATGTAAATAAATCCTCCATTCACGGGATGGTACACTGCAGCGGTGGCGCTCAAACTAAAATTTTACATTTTGTAGACAACGTACATGTCATAAAAGACAATATATTCCAATTGCCACCATTATTCAAAATGATTCAAGAAGAGTCTGGCACAGATTGGAAAGAAATGTATCAGGTCTTCAATATGGGACATCGTATGGAACTGTATGTAGATAAGGATATCGCACAACAAATCATTGAAATTTCCCAATCCTTTAATGTGGATGCTCAAATTATTGGACGAGTTGAAGCAGCAGATAAGAAAAAACTTACCATAAAAAGTGAGTTTGGAACTTTTGAGTATTAAATATTACGCTTTCGCGAAAGCGTAATAACTACAACTAGAGCGAATTTTGATTATTTTCGCAAGACTTGAGATAGACCATGATAGATAAATTAAACATAGTAAAAAATCGTTTTGACGAAGTAAATGATTTGATCATTCAACCTGATGTAATCGCAGATCAAAAACGATATGTACAACTTACTAAAGAATATAAAGACCTCAAAAAATTGATGGACAAGCGCGAGGAGTACATGACCCTTGTAGCAAATCTAGATGAGGCAAAAGAAATTCTTGCCGATGGAAGTGATCCAGATATGGTAGAAATGGCTCAAATGCAACATGATGAAGCAAAAGAGGCTATTCCTGGGCTTGAAGAAGAAATACGCATGATGCTTATTCCTAAAGATCCTGAAGATGCCAAGAATGCCGTAATGGAAATAAGAGCAGGAACTGGTGGTGATGAAGCTAGTATTTTTGCAGGTGACCTATACCGCATGTACGAGAAATACTGCTCTAGCAAAGGCTGGAGTACTAGTGTAATGGATGTGAGTGAAGGTACAAGTGGTGGTTATAAAGAAATCATTTTTGAAGTAAATGGTGAGGACGTATATGGAACTCTTAAGTTTGAAGCTGGTGTACATCGTGTACAACGAGTACCACAAACTGAAACACAAGGTAGGGTTCATACAAGTGCTGCAACCGTAATGGTATTACCAGAGGCTGAGGAGTTTGATGTAGAACTAGATATGACTGAGGTTCGTATTGAGCGTACTACCTCAACAGGACCTGGTGGACAATCGGTAAACACTACATACAGTGCCATTAAATTACACCACGAACCTACCGGAATGATTGTAAGCTGTCAGGATCAAAAATCCTCACATAAAAACCTAGAAAAAGCTTTGAAGGTATTGAGATCTAGGCTTTATGAAATGGAACTTGCAAAGAAAATGGAAGCCGACTCTGAACGCCGTAAAAGTATGGTAAGTAGCGGTGACCGTAGTGCAAAAATTAGAACCTATAATTATCCACAAGGACGTGTGACCGATCATAGAATTAATTTGACGCTTTATGATCTTGATAACATCATCAACGGTGATATTCAAAAAATTATTGACGAATTACAATTAGTTGATAATACAGAAAAAATGAAAATGAGTGAGGATGGGCTATAACCCATCCTTTACTTTTTTTAATACAATGCTTTTTACCAAGACAAATCAATTCAACAGACTTTATCAAAAACCATAACTAATGACTCTAGAGCAACTTACCAACGAAATTCACAAAAAGAAATCATTCCTATGTATAGGGTTGGATGTTGATTTAGATAAAATCCCACCGCATTTATTAGAAAAAGAAGATCCTATTTTTGAATTTTCTAAAGCGATAATAGACGCAACACATGATTTATGTGTAGCCTATAAACCAAATACTGCATTCTTTGAAGCCTATGGCGTAAAAGGTTGGCAAGCTTTACAAAAAACAATTAATTATCTTAATGAAAACTATCCTAATCACTTTACGATTGCCGATGCTAAACGTGGAGATATTGGGAATACCTCAACAAGATATGCCAAAGCTTTTTTCGAAGATCTAGAATTTGATAGTGTTACAATTGCACCCTATATGGGTAAAGATTCGGTTGAACCATTTTTACAGTTCAATAATAAATACGCAATTCTCCTTGCTCTTACTTCAAATGAGGGAGCTTTTGATTTTCAAACTAAGCAAGTTGATGGTGTGCCGTTGTATCAACAAGTACTACAGACTGCCTCTCAATACGATAATAGTGATAGATTAATGTATGTTGTAGGAGCTACCAAAGCTGAGTTCCTTACCGATATTAGAAAAATCATTCCAAATTCGTTCCTACTTGTACCAGGTGTAGGTGCACAAGGTGGTTCTCTTGAAGATGTCGTTAAATATGGAAAGTCTTCAAATGTAGGATTGCTTATAAACAGCTCCAGAGGAATAATATACGCGTCATCAAATGAGGATTTTGAAAAAGCTGCCCGCGATAAAGCGCAGCAACTACAATTGCAAATGGCTAATCTGTTGTAGTTAATTTATTTATTTGCGATTTTTAACCACTTACTACTCTCATCAACTTTAAGAAGGTAAATCCCTTTAGATAAAGCCGTTAAAACTATTCTGCCAGAATTTTCAGCATCTATTAACAGCTGTCCTTGAATAGAATATATTTGAATTTTGGGGTATAATTCTTTATCTAAATAAAGGTGTTGATTCACTACGTGCCATTTAACTTCCTTGGTAGATTGATCTAGTTGAGAAAGAGTTTGAAAAAGTAAGCCAAAATCAGGAATACCATAACCCAGAAGATTATCGGGCGAGTTAGATTGACTAGCATTTTGTTCTAGCGCACTCCTTATTTGCTGTGGAGTCAAATTAGGAAATGCCTCTAGTAAACAAGCTACGCCACCAGCTAGTAATGGACTACTAAAACTTGTACCGTTTGCAGTTCTTAAATTATCATTGTGATCTATTATAGCCGTATTACCACCTTGAGCAGCAAGATCTGGTTTTATTCGATTATCAAATGAAGGGCCTATACTTGAAAATACTGTACGTTGACTACTCGCGTCAACAGCACCTACTGCGATTGCACCTGAAGCATCAGCAGGAGAAGAAATATAGGGATGATTAGTCGAATTTCCTGAGTTTCCAGCGCTTGTAATCACCAACATTCCTTTTTCAAAAGCTACGTTTGCACCACGTGAAGCAAAGCTAGTTTGACCATCCATATCATTATAAGTCAAGCTTTCTGAAGCGTTATCAAATGCCAGATAACCTAATGAAGTATTGATCACATCTACTCCTAGAGAATCAGCACGTTCTGCAGCTGCTACCCAATAGGATAATTCTGCTGGGGTTTCCTGAGCTGCTTCCTCAGTTCTAAAAAGCCAATAGCTTGCATTAGGAGCGGCTCCTTCAAATTGACCAGTTATATGACCAGCCATTGTACTTAATACCCAAGTACCGTGAAAATGATCATCAGCATATGTAGCGTTTCTATCTACAAAGTCATAACCTCCTAAAATACCATTCTGACCTCTTAATTGTGAAAAACCAGACATACTATCTACATTAGGGAAACCAGAATCCATCACCGCAACATGTACACCATCTCCTGTGTAATCTTGATTGTGCAAATTATCCAATCCCATCATTACTATTTGATTTGAGGCGTTCCCATAATTAAAGGGAGCACTGGACATACGAGTAAATTTATCTTGAGATGTGGATAAAATACTTTTTGATGGATCTGCAAACTCTACTCTATCAACAAAACTCAAATTTTCTAAAGCTCTTAAGTCTAACTCGGCACCAGTAACGTGTACGCAATTAAACCATTTTGATTGAGCCTTATATGAAATACCCGTAGCATTTTTAATTGCTGCTACATATTGTTGATTTACAGGGACGTCTCGTTGATCAATTACAATTCCATGTCTAGCTTTACGTGCTATGGCCCTAGCTGTTAATATGGTAGATGGGTTGTTAATGGAGCTAGTAACATTAGGTTTATCAGTAAAATATACCCAAGCGTGCCAGTCTTGGGCATCTAGCCCATAGCTTATTAAAAATAAGATTAACAACCATTTTTTCATACTATGCGATTACTCCAGATCCTATACATTCTGAATCTAAGTACCAAGCTACGAATTGTCCTGCAGATATGGCACTTTGCTCATTATCAAAGATAACGTACAATCCGTTTTCTTTTCTATACAAAATCGCAGGTTCTAATTCTTGCCTGTAACGTATGCGAGCCATCACCGGCATACTATCGCCTACTGCTATTTCGAGGTCCGGTCTTATCCAGTGCGTTTCATTCTCTTTTACAAACAAACCTCGACGGTACAAACCTGGATGTCTTTTACTTTGACCTACATATATAGTATTAGTTTCTACATCTGTTTCAATCACAAACAAAGGTTCTTGAGTTCCTCCTACTCCTAGACCTCTACGCTGTCCACGAGTAAAAAAATGAGCTCCTTGATGTGAACCAACTATTTTACCATCGGTTTTTTGATAGGTACGCTTTCGCGAAAGCGTAATTACATCAACCTCATCGTCATTATCGAGAGTGGTTACTGGCACCTGCGACTTTTGCAAGCTCACACTTGCTGGCACCTCTACGATATCTCCTACTTTAGGCTTGAGTTGTTGTTGTAGAAAATCTGGTAAACGCACTTTACCAATAAAGCAAAGTCCTTGAGAATCTTTTTTACCAGCCGTAATCAAGTCTTGGGCGGCTGCTATTTCACGAACTTCGGGCTTTTGCAGGTGACCAATTGGAAAAAGAGTACGTGCTAGTTGTTCCTGAGATACTTGACAAAGGAAATAGCTTTGGTCTTTATTAGGATCGGCACCGGCGACTAAGTGGTGAATTTCTTTACCATCTAGCATACTAGTCCTTTTTTGACAGTAATGACCAGTTGCTACAAAATCGGCTCCTAACTCCAGAGCTATATCTAAAAAGACATCAAATTTGATTTCACGATTGCAAAGTACATCTGGGTTAGGCGTGCGACCAGCTGCATACTCGTCAAACATATAATTTACAATACGCTCTTTGTACTGCTCACTTAAATCTACCGTTTGAAAAGGTATTCCTAACTTTTGCGCTACTAGCATAGCGTCATTTGAATCTTCCAACCAAGGACATTCATCACTTATAGTCACAGAATCATCGTGCCAATTCTTCATGAATAAACCAATTACTTCGTGACCTTGTTCCTTTAACAAGTGTGCAGCGACGCTACTATCTACGCCACCACTAAGTCCTACTACTACTTTTGCCATGATGCAAAAATAATGCAACTATTTGTGCAGTTCTCATTCTAGTATCTTTTCTCTTTATAGTGGTTCAATTTCATTCTATTATAATTTGTTTAATCTTTTTAACAGATAATTAAACAAATAACGAAAACCTTTTCGTTTCTTTGAAATGAAATAAAAAACAATACTCATGAAAAGCTTAAACCTTAAATCATTGCTATTTAGCTTTCTTGCTATAGCTTCACTTACCTTAACCTCTTGTGACGATGATGACGATAACATCATTGACTCAAATAACAGTGCTTACGACCTAACTGTTTCAAACTCAAACTTCACATCATTAAGAGCTGCCCTAGAAAGAACTGGTCTAGATGCAACTCTAGATGGTAATGGTACTTTTACCGTATTTGCTCCAACTGATACGGCGTTTACTACTTTTTTAAGTGCTAATGGATTTGCAAGTCTAGATGCGGTACCAACAGATGTATTAAGAAACGTACTTCTTAATCATGTTTTAGGATCGGTTAATAGAAGTGGTGATCTAGTTGACGGTTATGTAAAAACATCGGCGACTGATGCTAGTGGTAATAACCTAGATGCTTATATCGATGCATCAGCATTTACCGTAAACAATGCAGCTATTGACACTTCTCAAGTAAATATAGAAGTTGATAATGGTGTGGTGCACGTAATGGATGCAGTTATTCCTTTACCTACAGTTGCTGATCTTGCTGTCTACAATCCAGCTTTCGGTAACTTAGTTACAGCAGTTTCACAAGAAGGTCTAGTTGCGGCATTATCTGCTACAGATGCTAGTGCAACTCCTGCTCCACCATTCACTGTTTTTGCTCCTACAAACGATGCTTTCCAAGCGTTAATTGATGCAGATCCTAATGATGGACTTAATAATATTAATGATGTATTAGCATTAAATAACTTGAGTGATATTCTATTGTATCATGTAGTATCTGGAGCAGCTGTAAGAGCTGAGGCAATCATGGATGGTGATGTTGTAGATCCAATAACAATGGGAACATTTACTATCAATACTACAAATGGAGTAGTAATTACAGATGGAACTAATACTGAAACTAACGTAATTGTTACTAACGTAACAGGTATTAACGGTGTAGTACACGCAATTGATTTTGTACTAAGACCATAGAAGATATTTAAAACCTTGGTTGGTAGATTGAAAGGGTCGGTGATTGCTTAATCACTGGCCTTTTCTCATTTAAGGCTTAATTGAGTATATTTACTTTACATGAATGAAGGTGATTATTTAAAAACTAAGGAAAAAATTCATCATAAGTGTATGATGCTTATAGGTGAACAAATTGATAGATTGACTAAACAGCTATCAGATTTACAAGACGCAAAAAACAACGAAACCAAAAGTAGCGCAGGCGATAAATATGAGACTGGCCGTGCTATGATTCATAATCAAGAAAATCTTATTGATTCACAATTGGTTACTAGTAAACGTTTACTCAATGAACTTTTACAAATAGATCCTTTTAAAAAGCAGGATGTAGTTACCACTGGATCTTTAGTCATTTTACATAACGGGATCTTCTACATAAGCGCTGGTCTAGGCGCGGTAATGGTAGATGAGCAACGCTATTTTGCATTGAGTTTAAAATCTCCTCTAGGAGTCGCAATAAGAAATAAGAAGTCTGGTGAACCTTATCATTTTCAAGATAAAGATTTTATTATTCTAAATGTTTTGTAATGAAGAGTATTAAAGATCAATTAAAGACTATAGCAACAGAGCTGGATAAAGGTAATTTAGTTGCGGCTAGCGTTTCAAAAAAAGGTACCTACTGGCACCTTGATCATAGTTTAAGAGTAATTGAAGGCGTTCTAGAAACTCTCATCACCAGCAAACCAGAAGACTTTTCCCCTAGAATTAATTTTTGGAAAAAAATAATATTGCTCACTGGTTACATTCCAAGAGGTAAAGGTAAGGCTCCAAAACAAGTTGTTCCCTTGCCAGAGATTTCAAAAGATGACTTATTGAAAAGACTAGAATCAATACAAGTCTTGTTGTCAAAAAGTGAAAACACTCACAAGAAAGCTCATTTTAATCATCCACTATTTAAAGATTTAAATAAGAAACAAACTTTAAGATTTTTGCGTATTCATACTCATCATCATCTGAAAATAATAGCTGATATTAATAAAAGAGCAATTTAATTTACCTCAATCTTATTTATTGACAATCCTTTGTTATGCAATGCTTTTTTTAATCTTTTCAATGATTCGGGTTGTATAACTTCAGTATCTATGACAATTTGAGAACTTTTAGAGATAACAGTAATCTCATTTGCAAACTCCTTAACCTGATTAACATCTTTAAATTGTACTTCTTTACCAAATAGAGTATTCTTTTTTATACTTGTTTCTGTAAGGGTTAAATACTGTTTGTACACCTCATATTTATGGTATGCAAACATTAATATACCAACAATAAATTCACCCAAACCTATACTAAACCAGCTTATATCCTTAGCATCATCAAAAATCAATGAGATTATAAATAGAACTAATCCCAATCCCATAAACAATAGCGCAATCATTCGATTGTTATATAAAACTGATGGTTTATAATATATTCTTATATGGTTTTCCATATAGAGTTAAGGTGATTTAATTTTATAACTAGCTATCTTCAAAAGTTGTTTTAATATGTGGTTTACTAATTTCAATAATAGTAAATACACACAGTAAAATACCCAGAACTCCTGTAAGTGCATTTAATACTGCCATAACTATAATAAAGGTATATCCTTTTCTCTTTTTAAGATTATTAGAGGCTTTTATAGTTAAGATCCCAAATACAATACAAATTACTAATCCAATAATACCAACAACTGTAAAAATAATTCCCGGATTAAAAGGAGTTTCTTGATTTTCTATTGGAATAAAAGTCATAAAACTTCCTAATCCTATATAAATCAAAAACAATAAGGACAATAGTAAGTTTAAGATTCCCTTTACTAAAAACAAGGTACTGAATAAATTAACCTGATCCTGTTGTTGGCTAGGTCTATAATTTTGCGGTTGGTTGGAACCATGCGCTGTTTGTGTCCCTGATTGATGCATTTTTTATTTTATTAGTATTAAATCACATTATTATGTTACAAACCAGCTAAGATTAAACTCTCAAGCAAAAGTTAATTATAGCACTTCACTACCTTTGCAACATGTCACAAGAGGAAGGAATAAGAATAAATAAGTATCTCAGTGAACAAGGGTTTTGTTCACGACGTGCAGCCGATAAACTAATCGAACAGCAACGCATTACAATTAATGGTCAAGTACCTGAAATGGGAACAAAAGTACTGCCTGGTGATGAAGTTGCCGTTGATGGTGAAAAAGTAAGTAGTAAAAAAGAAAAACCAGTTTATATAGCATTACACAAGCCGGTAGGAATTGTTTGTACGACAGATACTCGTGTAGAAAAGGATAATATTATTGACTATATAAATTATCCTACTCGTATTTTTCCTATAGGTAGATTAGATAAAATGAGTGAAGGGCTTATTTTTTTGACTAACGATGGTGACATTGTAAATAAGATTTTAAGAGCTCGTAACGGTCATGAAAAAGAGTATATAGTTCATGTAAATCACACGATAACCGACCGTTTTATAAAAAGAATGGCAAGTGGTGTTCCCATCCTTGATACGGTTACCAGAGAATGCGAAGTAGAACAATTAGGAAAAAAAAGCTTTAGAATTGTTCTCACGCAAGGACTCAATAGACAAATACGCCGTATGTGTGAATATTTGGGTTATAGAGTTACTAAGCTTAAAAGAATACGAATCATGAACGTGAGTCTGGATATTCCTGTGGGACAATATCGCGACCTAACTAAAGTAGAATTATCTGAAATAAGACGGCTTACCGCAAGTAGTACTAAGACGTTCGAATAATAAAAAATCAAAACCAGCTTAATTGCTGGTTTTGATTTTTATGTATCTCTCCTATTTACTGCTTAATCAACTTATGTTGATGTTTCTGGCCGTTATGCTCTATTTCGATGAAATACATTCCTGCACTTAACTCCTCAATATTAACTGTTGTATGCTGGTTATTTAGCTTTCGCGAAAGCGTGACCTTTCCACTAACATCATAAATACGCATTAATCCATTATCCAAAGAACGTTCCCAAGATACCGTTATTTGTTTAGTTGCAGGATTAGGGAACACAGTGAACTGTGGTTGATCTACTTGAGGTTCACTTAAAGGAACTGTAAAGGTTGACGTAAAAGTGTTTGTAATTATAGGAGGATTAAAGTCAAAGTAAATCTCTGCGGTATTAGGAATAACCGTCCCATTTGTCCAGCCGGATTGTGGTTTGATTTTGAAGTAAACATAACCATTACTTCCAACTGGGTTTGACAATGAATCTGGCAGCATTATGTTGTCAAATCTCCAAGTCACATCCTTTTCAACACGCTGCATAGAATAATGATGACTGGATGATATCATTTCAAGTGATTCCCAATCTAATTGAGCATCTAGCTCATCTTCTATTCTAACATTTATAGCACTAGCTGTTCCTGTATTTTGAAATCTAACCGTATAATAAAAGTAATCGTCGTTTGTAAATTCTTGTAGATTGATTGTCGGTCCTCTACTTTCCATTTTATCATTAGGGTCATAACTACCGATTATGACTTGATTACTACTTATTACATTGTTATTAGGCGTGAGATCATTGGCAACAGGTGTAATACTTGCGTCATTAGATAAAATGTCTCCTAAATTCACGGTTGGAATAACAGGTACCTGCATTGCTACTTCAAAAGTTCGATACTCAAAAGGCAACAAATTTGAATAGTTAAGATTTATTTGATTACCCGTAACTGTAGCATTAGGATCACTCACTGAAATAATTGTATTTAAGGGATCGACATCTACTTGTACTTGTCCTACGGAAACAGGTAATGGACCTAAATTACCATAAACAATAGTTTCAGTGTAAGTAAATCCAGGTCTAGGTTGTTGATTAGGAATAATATAAATAGCTATATCTTCATAACTATTAACTGCACTTATTAAGAAATCACGAGTTGTTAAACCACTACCATTTGGTATGGTTTGATTAGTATAAGAAGCTGGAGCTACTGTATATGACGTATTATAGGCTGAAAAAATATCGTAAGTAATATCATAACTATTGGTAGGATCTATGTCATATATTTCAAATTCTCCATCGGGTGTAGCAATGTTCATGATAGATCCATTAGAGTTCAATTCCCACCCAAACGTTCCAAGAGGAAAAGGAACATCTGTGTTATCTACTACTCCATTTGCATTTACATCAAGTATTGATCTCATTTGTATTCCATCACAACTTACGGTTGCCGATGAACTTGAGGCTATTTCAAATTTTAAAAACCCAGGTTGTTGCGTGAAATTACTGGCTAGTAATAAATAGAATTCCCCAGCTTGAGCATTTGGAATTGTAGCAATTTCTGGCATTGCTAGGCTAAAACTAGAATCAATTAGATCATTTGCTGTTAATGAACCACAGTTTTGAGTAGGATTTGTAAACGGCCCATAAATTGCAAAATCAATATCTAATCCTTGACCATTGAAGGTAGGTGAAGTGTTTTGGTATAGTTCAAGTGTAAGAGAGCCACTGGATTCAATAGGAATGTAATACCAAGATGGATTTCTAGGACCCGATGATTGCGAAAATGGATAATAATTACCAGCTTCGGCAAAAATATTTCCGAATACATTAGGTTGCGCTTGCCCTAGTTGGTTACACAAGGCCACAGCATCACTACATCTATAAGCAGAATTACAATTTGCATTGGCAATTAATTCAATAGGATATACAACATCGCAACCTGATGGAATTAATTCTCTGATAAAAATATCAATAGAAGCCGATGATGCTATACCAGCAACAGTATAGGAGCTTGGTGTTGCAATTGGGTTCACTTGATTTTGAGCGTCATTTAAACTTAAATAGAATTCAACACTATTTGAAGAGGACAAAAGGGATGAACTCTCTGTTAGATCAAAGTCAATGACACCATCAAGATCGTCATCGCATTCCACTAAGTCAGGAAGGTTATGATTATTATCTATTAAAGTGGGAGCTACTGAAAGATTAAAAAAATCAACACCGTAATTTCCTGTAAGATTATCCTCTAATCTTACATATACTTGTTGATCGGTAGATACACAGTAATTATTTGTATTTGATATAGCATTTACATTTGACTGCGCATCTGACAGTGAATTGTGATAGGTTACAGTAAATGAACTTGATGATTGTCCTGCAAGAATTACACTATCATTTAAGGTCAAATCAAAGCAGCTTAAACCAGTTGTTGAGTCCAAACAATCGGTAAGATCAATTGGAGGATTAATTGCTAAACAATTGTTTGTTTGTGATACACTAACAGGAAATACAGAAAAACACAAACTAGGGTCATATTCTACTCTTACGAATATGGTATTTAGAGTATTAGAAGCTGTAAAACCAGCATGACTGCCAACTGCATTTATGAAAGCATCCGCATCTTGCTGAGATAAATGATAGGAAATATTGGCTGAGGCAACACCATTGGGTAAAGAATGTGATTGTACTTCCGTTAAAATGGCAAATGCATCATAATCAATTATTCCAGATCCAGTTCTATCACAACCTTCAACAGTAGGAAAAGTATAATTTTGCGGTTCGGGAACACCTATGACATTAAATGTCATAGAAGTATCAACTGTATTAACATCTATATTTTCAAAACGAACAAATATTAAATCAATAGAACTTGTACAGTATGGTGAGGCTATTGGGTTTAAATTATTATCTGCATCAACTTGTGAAAGATGGTAAGAGATAGAATAATTAACTGGGTTTGAATTTGATAATATTAACGAGTCTTGTTGAGAAAGATCGAAGCAGCTGGTGTTACTACCAGGAGTTAGGCATTCAAATAAATCAGGTAACGGAGAACTTGTAGCGTTACACAATCTAGGATAAACGATTATATTTTCAATTACCCAACAATCGGATTGAAAATTAGGATCACCATATTGCTTAAGAAAAATACTGGTACCATTTGGGCTTACGGGAATACTCGCATTTGAGGAAATGGGATTAATATCATTATCTGCATCTTGCTGAGATAAGAATATTTCTATCATAGGACTAGTTGATGCTATGGCATTAATCTCATTAATTATATCAACACGTGAGGTTAAAAAGCCACTACCTGGATTTTGTGCACTACATACAGTTACTGCCTGAACTGTCGTAGGCAAAGGAGTTGGATATAAAATTACAAATACTGAAACCACATCAAAATTTCCGGTAGCAGTCTCAAATACCCTTGCAAAGTATTGAGAGTTTTGAATACTTACAGGAGTACTCGATGGGTTAGTAAAAAAATTAACTCCATTTGAGGCATCGGACATATTGTTGTAAAACGTAATCGTAAAATCAGATGGATTAAGTGATCCTAAAATATCGTTTTCTAAAGAGGTAAAATCAAATAATTCGACACCATCATTAGATAGATCATCACAAATTTCTGCAGTAGCATCGTTTGCCCTTGTTTGAGCATAGCTCATACTGCATACTAATAAAAGTAAGGTAAGTAGTTTTATTTTCATGGTTAAGCTTTTTGGTTTCAGAAAGTTACAACATTTTGTTTAATAAAAAACCTAATTATCAACACTTTAGTTAAAACCAATCTTTTAAAACATTAAAAGCATTTTTAAATAAAAGTGTTGTAAACTATCTTTCACTTATGAGTAAAGAGCGAGCAGAATTACAAAAAGCTGAAGCCATAGCAGCTGAACTTTTTGAAGAGATCATAAAAAGAAATCTGATCCAATCAGGAATTACAGAAAAAGAACTTAATACTAAAATTTATGATCTTGCCGAAGAAGTATTTAATATTAAAAAATACTGGCACAAAAGAATCGTAAGAGTAGGAGAAAACACCTTACATCCATACGATGAAAACCCACCTAATATTAGTGTGCAAAATGACGACATATTATTTTTAGATTTTGGACCTATCATTGAGGATTATGAAGCTGATTATGGGCGTACGTATGTACTAGGAAATGATCCCATTAAAAAGCAACTTGCTCAGGATACAGAGAAGTTGTGGCATATTGCCAATAATTTCTATAAATCAAATCTGGATATAACCGGTTCACAGTTGTTCAAATACTGTGTTGACCTTGCAGAAGATTTTGGATGGCAATACGGTGGACCCATTGCCGGTCACCTTATAGGACATTTTCCTCATGAGCAATTAGATAAAGAGGACAAAACGAACTACATACATCCAGAAAACCATACACCCATGTCATCTCTTGACCGTGATGGAAGAAAAAGAGAATGGATTATAGAAATACACCTAATAGATAAATCAAAAAAGATCGGTGGATTCTTTGAACAACTAGCCGGATAGTAATCATAAAAAAGTCTGCCACTAGGCAGACTTAATTATTTTATTCATTAATATGAATAAAAGGGGAAAGCAAATTCTTAGACAATCTCTGCGGTTAAGCCAGCTTCAAGCAAGGCTGAACAGCGAGGTTTTAAATCATCGTATTCTCCTGTTTTTACTGAACACTTTCCTTTATAGTGAACAATAATGGAACATTGTTCTGCTTGCACAGGAGTGTGATCACATGTTGCTACTAACATATCAATCACGTGATCAAAAGTATTGACATCGTCGTTGTAAAGTACGATTTTCTTTTCTTCCTTTTCTAGAACATCAACCTTTTGTTTAGGTTGAATTAATTCTTTAACATCCATTTTCATAACCTCTCAAATATACCTTTTTTTCTTGCGCTATTTTAATGAGTATGCAAATTTAATTATTTATTAGCTTTTAAACCTACCCAATTATCTTTCTCTATATGAGTCTCATAAGTGAGTCCAACCTTACTACAAGCCTCATTGATTAAAGGTAAGTCCTGTGTATAGAAACCACTGAAAATAATGCTTCCTCCGTCTTTTAAACTTGCTGCATATTTGGGGATGTCTTGCAATAGTATGTTTCTATTAATATTTGCTATTATAAAATCATATTGCTTACCTGCCAGCTGCTCTGCACCACCCAATATGACATTAACTTTATCGGCATTATTGCGTTCAGTATTTTCTTGGGCATTTTCAAAACACCAGGTATCAATATCAATGGCATCTACAAGTGTTGCTCCTCTCATTTGGGCCAGTATGGCAAGAACTCCTGTCCCACTTCCCATATCCAATACTTTTTTACCAGCTAGTTCCTCTTTTAGTAAAAATTGTATCATCATGTAAGTGGTTTGATGATGTCCTGTCCCAAAACTCATTTTAGGTTCCATTACAATTTCATACTTGACCTCTTTACTTTCATGAAATGGCGCTCTAATTAAGCATTGGTCGTTCACGAGAATCGGTGTGAAGTTTTTTTCCCATTCGGCATTCCAATTAGTAGGTGGGATATCTGCTTTCGCGAAAGCGATATCACAATAGTCACTGTTTATAAGATCTACTGTACTCAACACATTTTCACTATCTAGATCTTTAAGAATGTAAGCTTTTACTCCAGATTGAGTATCAATAAAACTTTCAAAACCAGCGTCGCCTAATTGGGCACACAAAATATCGCTCCAAGGTTCGCGAGGCGTGACTGTGAAATCGTATTCTACGTAAATTTGATTTGTAATATTATTTGCCATATTTATAATGCCCTGTTATTGTAAATTTGAATAAACAATCTTCCAAGACCTGACCTGCTCCTATGTTATGAACGACAAGTGGATTACCAGTCTTAGAATCTTTTTTTGTGGATATTATTCCAATGTGAGTCATGTTATTTGTGAGTACCCATGTTACTACATCTCCAGGCAGGTAGTTTGATTTATCTTTTGAAATGGGAAGAGTAGTCCCGTTTCTTTCAAAAAATTTACCCAAATTAGGTACTCTGCGATGATCAATATTGGTATCTGGTTTTTTTAATCCCCATAATTGCGGATATTCTTTGAAGTTTTCCTTCATATCTTCATGGACTAGCTGTTGTAAATCTATACCTACCTTACGATAGGCTCGAATTACTACATCGGTACAAACTCCATATTGAGCAGGGATATCTCCATTAGGATATGGGATTGAAAAATAGCTTCCATTATAAGTCACCTCATCCTTTGTAAGCTGCTCTGCTGCTACGGCCAGATCAAATGAAAAATCTTGTTGTAAGTGGCAAACAGGTAAGGCTGATAGAAAAAATAAAATAAGTTTTAATTTAAATAGCATTTGCGATGTTTAGAAAGCTTTCTGCACTTAAGGAAGCTCCACCTACAAGTCCACCATCAACATCTGGTTTAGCAAATAGTTCTGCTGCATTATTCGGTTTTACGCTACCACCGTATAAAATACTTGTATTTTGAGCAATTGAATCGTTGAATAAAACGGACAATTCATTTCTTAAATGTGCGTGCATTTCTTGTGCTTGTTCTGGGGTTGCTGTTTCACCCGTTCCTATAGCCCAAACCGGTTCATAAGCAATTACTATTTGTGACATTTGCTCTTCAGTTAAATCTTGTAGAGCTATTTTAACCTGGTTACCTACAAGGTCAAAATGTTTATCTTCCTTACGTATCTCTAAATGTTCACCGCAACAAAATATCACTCTCATACCTTTATTAACACTGGCTTTAACTTTTTGAGCGATAAGCTCATTAGTTTCACCATATATATCTCGACGTTCAGAATGACCGATTATTACCGTTTTAATACCTATACTTTGAAGCATATCTACAGAAGTTTCACCTGTAAATGCACCTTTTTCTTGCTCACTTACATTTTGAGCAATCACTTCAATATCTGAATCTAGTGTACTATTAAAAGCATTATATAAAAATGGTGTTGAAGGTGCAATCATGAGCTCACAATTGAACTCCTTTACTAGACCTGTTTTAAGATCGGTTATTAATTTTTGTGTATCTGGAAGATCACAATTCATTTTCCAGTTGCCGGCTACAATTTGCTTTCTCATAGTTAAGTTTTTATGTCAGTTGTTATTAAGTGTCTAGTTTTACTCTAGGATCCAGTTTTATGTAGATCACATCTACTGCAATATTAATCAATATAAACAGGCTAGCAATGACTAGAACTGCTCCTGTGATTACGGGTAGGTCTTTTGTGTTTAATGCATCTACAATTTCTTTACCTAGACCGTTCCATCCAAAAATGTATTCGACAAAAACAGCTCCTGCTAGTAAACTAGCAAACCAGCCACTTACTGCTGTAACTACTGGATTGAGTGCATTTTTAAAAGCATGACGCTTAATTACCTGAAGTGTTGTCAATCCTTTTGCGTAGGCTGTTGTTATGTATTCTTGAGACAGTACTTCTAGTAAACTATTACGCATTAATTGAGTGATTACCGCAAGCGGACGTATACCTAATACCAAAGCTGGTAGCACAAGATTGCGTAATTGTAGATGAATTCCTTCTCCATAATCATCCATCTCGTACAAACTACCACTCATAGGAAGTCCTGTATATTCGTGCCACAAATACCCGAACAGGTAAGCTGCGATTATCGCACTAAAGAAACTGGGAATGCTCATACCCATGGTACTTATTACTTGAATAACCTTATCAATCCAAGAATCTCTATATAATGCAGATATCACTCCAAGGGCAAGACCTATGAATAAAGCGATTAAGATGGAAGCAATCGCAAGCACAATAGTATTAGGTAAAGTGTCACCTATCACCTCACTGACCTGTTTGCCTGTTTTTTGAAACGATTCTCTTAAATAAGGTGTTTTTATAACTATATGATATCCTCCTAATTTTAGGATAGAAGATCCGCTGTATCTATCGTCCCAATGAGTAAAATCATCAGCATTGTTACTATGAAAACTTACAGGGCTCAAGTCGTTTATGAAATACAAATATTGTTTTCCTAGGGTTTTATCCAGTCCGTACTTTTTCTGTACTGCAGCTACCTGCTCCATAGTTTGATTTTCACCTAGCATCATTTGCGCAGGATCACCTGGCATCAAATAAAAAAGAAAAAAAACTAGTGTCACAACTCCCCAAAGCGTAAAAAGTGCATATCCTAGTTTTTTTAAAAGGTAACTTATCATAATTCTAATGACTCTAGATCATTCCAGTGAGATTTTGCAGTTATAATACCTCTATCTACAAGAATAACACCAGGTACTGATCGTACTATGGTTTTTAAAGCAGTTTCATCGGCAGTATAAAATGTAGTTGAAAATTCATGTTTGTTCATCACAGTTTTTACATCATCCATACTAGATGCCGTAAGACCTATAACCTCATAACCAGCAGTCTCTGCCCTATCTATAAATTTATTCAATTTATTTAATCCTTCAACCTCTGCTTTGTTTAGGTTATAAGTGATGATCATAGCAACTTTAGGTTTGGTTAAAAAGTCACTAGTAAAATCTTCACCATTTTCATCCTCAATTTTAAAATCGTGAATTGGTGGTTCGTAACCTTTTTCAACCAGTTCCGTTTCATATCTAACTAATTCTCCATAGCCACTAGGATAATCACCGTTAGTAGTCACGACTTTCTCTGCTCCATCGACATTAAAATACCATTTATATTCATAAACATCAGGTCTTGTAGGGTCTTCCTTCATGGCTTCTACCATATTAGTACCTACTTTATAAGCTCTAAAATCTAGAACCGGCAAGTGCATTAAAACATAGTAAGCCAAAGCAAAACAACCAATTGTAGCGAGTAAAGTGATTATGCTTGATTTCGCTTTCGCGAAAGCGCTATACCAATAATCCTGTTTCACAAACAACACTATTATCATAATGAGTAAGATAACGTCCTTTGTAAATGATTCCCATGGTGTTAACGGAATAGCATCTCCAAAACAACCACAATCTGTCACTTTATTGAAGTAAGCACTATAAAACGTGAGAAACGTAAAAAACACAATCATTAAAAGTAAAGACCATGCTGTAAACTTTTTTTGAAAACCTAAAAGAAGCATTACTCCAAGAACCACTTCAAAAATCACCACAAATATGGCTATAGGAAGTGCAAGTGGCTGCAAGAATTCAAGACCTAGAACCGCCGCACTGAAATATTCATCTAATTTATAACTAAACCCTAACGGATCGTTCAATTTTACAAGACCACTAAAGATGAATAATATTCCTACAAAAATTTGAAATATTCTAGCTATTATTTTCATGAAACAATGTTTGTTTCAAATATAACTAGCCTAGTTGTGGTAAAAAATATCTTGTTTGATTTTAGTATAAAATTATTGCAGCTTGTGAATCTTTTTTGTCCCACGGTACATTTCATATTTAACTAATCTGGCATCTAGTTTACCATTATACAATTTGATTTTACGTGAAGGACGCAACCCAACATGTTTAATTGCCTCTAAATTTCCTGTGATGATCCAGGCTGTACTACCTTGGTAACGTTGTTTGAGCGTGTCACCTATTTGTTTGTAAAAAGTATCAATCTCAATACCTATACGTTCATCATAGGGTGGATTGAAAAGTAAGAAAGCCTTGGCTGTTTGATTATCTCTAAAAAAGTCTCCTTTTTCCAGTGATATGAAATCTTCAAGATTGGCATTTTTTACATTGTCCTTAGCTTTTTGAAGGGTATAACCATCGGCATCACGAGCTATAATTTTACCATCAAATTCACGCATTTTTTTAAGGCAGCTATCTTGGATTTTTTCAAAAAGAGCATTGTCATAATCCTTCCATTTTTCAAAACCGAATTCCATTCGATTAAGATTAGGAGCAATATTTGCAGCTATCATTGCCGCTTCTATAGCAATGGTACCGCTACCACACATGGGATCAATAAAAGTAGATCGTTGATCCCAATCACTTAATAAAATGATTCCTGCTGCAAGAGCTTCATTAATAGGTGCAATATTTGTTTTATCACGATAGCCACGTTTGTACAAGGGCTCACCACTGGAGTCAATAGAAACATCTACCCGTTGATCGTTAATGTGCACGGATACTCTTAAATCTGGATGTTTGGTATCCACGTTTGGTCTAGTACCAGTTTTCCTACGAAATTGATCAACGATTGCATCTTTTGTTTTTAAAGCTACATACTGGCTATGATTAAAATATCTGGAGGCTATTGTGCCGTGAACAGAAATACTATCATCTTCATTAATATATTGAGACCAATCATGTTGATAGATACCGTCATACAAATCAACCTCATTACGAGCTTTGAAACTGTATACAGGTTTAAGAATACGAATAGCAGTACGCAACATCATGTTTGCCTTGTACATAAACCCTAAATCACCCGAGAATTGAACCATGCGCACACCTCGTTTAATATCCATTGCACCCAGCTGGCGTAATTCTTTCTCTAGAACTTCTTCCAGTCCAAAGAGTGTTTTGGCGATCATCTTAAAATTTTGGGACATCCTTAGGTATTTTAGCCTGCAAAATTACGCTATTTTTGCCGCCTATGAGAGCACAGAAACAAGAGTGGTACGCAAGCTGGTTTAACACGCCCTATTATCACATACTTTATGGTGATCGAGATTATGAAGAAGCAGGTGCTTTTATGAATAACATAACCACTGCTCTTTCATTACAAGCAGATAGTCATATTATGGATCTTGCCTGTGGTCGTGGTCGTCACAGTTTATTCCTTAACAAATTAGGATTCAAAGTTACTGGAGTTGATTTAAGTGAAAACAGTATTGACTTTGCTCGCAAACAATTAGAGCAAGATGCATCAGTAGATAGTAGTCGTATAACGTTTGACGTTCACAATATGACCTTGCCCTATCATGATAAATTTGATGCGGTATTTAATTTATTTACCAGTTTTGGGTATTTTGATGAAGAACAGGATAACTTAAATACCATCAAATCGATAAAGAAAAATTTGAAAGATGGTGCCTATGCAGTCATTGACTTTATGAATGTACCTCATGTACTCAGGCATTTAGTTATTTCAAATTCCAAAACCATTCAAGGCATCACATTTAATATGAACCGACGTTTTGAAAACGGGTTTATCTATAAAGATATTGAGTTTACTGATGGTGGTAATAAGTACCATTTCACAGAAAGAGTGAGCGCATTGATGCTATCAGATTTTCAAAAATATTTTGATCAAGCTGGTCTTGAACTAATAGACATTTATGGTGATTATCAACTCCATGAATATGATAAGTTCAACAGTTCTAGACTTATCATGATTTTGAGAAAACAATAGCTCCTAATTTCTAGTCATTCTTGCTCTTTAACATCTTTACTAGAGAGAATTTCCCTTGCGTAATATAACTTTAGCAACATGAAAGTGTTACTTACAGGCGCAAACGGTTATATAGGAGTGCGATTACTCTATGAGCTTCTTAAACAGGATCATGATGTGGTTTGTGCTGTGCGTAGCGCAAATAGACTTTCAGTACCTGAAGAAATCAAGGAACAAATACGTATTATCGAAGTAGATTTTCTCAAACCTGAGAAAAGTGATGCAATCCCAAAAGATATAGATGCTGCGTACTATCTAATTCATTCTATGACATCAAACACAGAAAATTTTGATGACCTAGAAGCTAGTAGTGCTCAAAATTTTCTCGAGGCTATTCACCCAACAAACTGTCAACAGATTATCTATTTATCAGGTATTGTTAATGAAGATAAACTGAGTAAACATCTGCTTTCGCGAAAGCGTGTAGAAGATATTCTTTACACCAGCAACATTCCCGTCACTGTTTTAAGAGCTGGAATCATTGTAGGTAGTGGTAGTTCTTCTTTTGAAATCATAAGAGATCTATGTGAAAAATTACCTGTAATGATTACACCAAAATGGGTAAATACAAAAACACATCCTATAGCTATAAGAAATGTAATGAGTTATTTGACCTGTGTTTTGGGATGTGTAAAATGTTATAACAATAGTTACGATATAGGAGGAAAAGATATTCTTACCTATAAGGAAATGATGCTACAATATGCACAAAAACGCAAATTGAAAATATTCATTTTTACAGTGCCTGTGATGACACCAACTTTAAGCAGTTATTGGCTTTATTTTGTAACGAGTACATCTTATAAACTTGCTCAAAATTTAGTCAAGAGTATGACAATTGAAGTAGTTGCAAGACCAAACAATCTAGCAGAAAAATTCAACATTCAACTATTTACCTACAAAGAAGCTCTTGACATGGCATTTGCTAAAATTGAACAAAGTCAGGTAGTTAGTAGCTGGAAAGACAGCATGGTAAGTGGAAGATTCAAAAAGAATTTAAATAAATATAAGCAAGTTCCTAAATACGGTTGTTTGAAGGATCAACAAACTCACAAAACCGATAACGCCACTAAAGCTCTTGAACGTATTTGGAGTATAGGTGGAAAAAACGGTTATTACTACGCTACTTTCTTGTGGAAAATTAGAGGACTTGTAGACAAACTTTTTGGTGGTGTAGGGTTGCGTAGAGGACGTACTAATCCAGATAAGATTTATCCTGGAGATTCCTTAGACTTTTGGAGAGTTCTTGTCGCAGACAAGGATGAAAAACGTCTCCTATTATTTGCTGAAATGAAAGTTCCTGGTGAAGCCTGGTTGGAATTTGAAATTGATGAAAATAACATAGTGCATCAAACAGCTACCTTTAGACCAAAAGGTATTTGGGGTAGACTTTACTGGTACAGTATGCTACCCTTTCATTATTTCATATTTGCAGGAATGATCAAGCATATAGCAACTGGCAAATAATAACTTCAAACTAGAAAGTACTCGACCAGCAGAAAATTTCTGACTTAAGGTAATAACCTGTTTAGAATCTTTGCTAGGTGGTTATAAATATTAGACTTACAACCACCTGGAAAAATTTAATTTATTTAGGTAAGAAAACTTCGGCCATCATACAACGTACTGATCCACCGCCTAAGGTTTCTATAGTTTCAATAGAAGGATGTAAAATCTCATTATAGGATTGCAGTTTTGTAATTTGAGATTCAGTAAGTGATGAATAAGCTTGATCACTCATTACAAGAAACCTCTCACCACTAGCATTATGAACTTGCATCATATTACCAGCAAAAGATTCTACTTGCTGCTCTGAAATGGTAATAACCTCTTTCCCATCTTCTTTGAGATGTTTAAGAACATTCTTACGCTCCTTTTTATCATCGATACAATCTAAACATATCACACAGTAATTCTCTCCTAGTGCCATCATTACATTGGTATGATAAATAGGCAATCGTTTACCGTCTACACTTTGATAGGCAGTAAAAATGACAGGTGTGTATTCAAAATCCTCGCAGAATTCAATAAGCAAATCCTCATCTGCTCTAGGTGAAATACTACAGAAAGCCTTACGATTTACACGATCTAACAACAAACTACCTGTACCTTCTAAAAACAGATCTTCCTCTTCGGCAGCAGTGTAGTCAACAACGTTTTCTATTGTAAAGCCACTTTCTTCTAAACGATTAAGAACTTCTGGTCGTCGTTCTAATCGTCGATTTTCGGCAAACATAGGGTACAGTGCAATATCACCATTTTCATGTGTTGAAATCCAGTTATTTGGAAAAATAGAATCTGGAGTATCGTGTTTAGGGTCATCACTTATTTCAATTACTGTAATACCTTTTGATCTTAACAATGCTACAAAGCCATCAAATTCATTTTGTGCTTTCTCATTTTGGTTCTCTACTTGGACCTCATCATCTTGATAATAATTATTAACAGCGGTTTGTTCATTTAGTCTAAATTGAACAGGTCGTATCATGAAAACTGTGTCGGTAATTTGTCTCATTCTATTGTTTATTGTCTCAAACTGCTGGTGTAGCAGTTTTCGCGAAAGCGAACTAATTAAATTTAATCTCTAATTAAAGGAAGTGTTGAACACCTTAACAATCCTTCTTGTTTTGCTATTTCGGCATAGGGAACCTCTTCTACAATTATACCGTGACTGCGCAACCAGGCGTTTAGTCTTGTGAAATTTCGTTCAGAAATGACTACATCAGGAGCTATTGAAAAAATATTAGAATTCATATTGTACATTTCCTCCTTGTCAATCTCAAAACAATTCTTTTTCCCAAATAAATCTATTAGGAATTGGTATTCTGATTCTTCCAGAAACCCATTACGGTGAATGATGCATTTATCATTACCGACTGGCTGAAAACAACAATCTAGGTGTAATGCGTTTTCCTTAGGATCTGTATTATGTTTTCTAAGATTAAAACTCACTATTTTTTTATTAGGAAACTGCTCTTTCAACCAATTAACAGCAGCGGTATTTGTGCGAGCAGTTATGTAGCTTGAATAGTCAGCTCCTCTATAAGTTCCTACGAATATATAGTCGTTATGAACCATAACATCACCACCTTCAATATGACATTCTTCTGGTGGCGTAAGTATGTTTTCAGGATTGATTTTGTCTAAAACATATTTAATAGCGTTGAGTTCTTGATCGCGATCTGGTAGAATGTTTGCTTTAATAAATACATTATCAATAACAAAACCTATATCTCTAGTAAAAATCTGATTGTAATCTTCGATTACATGAGGCCTAAAAACCTCAACATCATATTTATCAAAGACTTGTGCAACAGCTTCCATCTCTTTTTCCATATCCTCATTCTTTGGATATGTACCGGCAATTAGGTGCTCTCTAGACTTTGGGTCATAAGCTTCTTCTATCGTGGGAGCAGGACCGTTACTAGATGCAGATCCTAAAACTACAGCTCTTAATCTTGATGTCTCGTTTGGTATGTACAGGTTCAATTTATCCATGTGGCAAAAATAATGGTTTAAACTAGGAAATAGAGAACTAAAACGATTGAGAATTTAGATCCTTAACATCCATTTTTAACAACTTATATGAGTGATACTTATAAACTACCTACCTTTATACAAACATGAGTGAGTAAAAAGAAAAAACCCAGCTTAGTAAGCTGGGTTCCTTTACATGTTATAAGATTTTTTAGCGATTTGAAATATCGACAAAATCTCTTTTTGTTTCACCTATATAAACCTGACGTGGTCTACCGATCGGTTCTTTACGAGCTCTCATTTCTTTCCATTGTGCAATCCATCCAGGTAATCTACCTAAGGCAAACATCACTGTAAACATTTCTACAGGTATACCCATAGCACGATAAATTATTCCTGAATAAAAATCTACGTTAGGATATAATTTTCTATCTACGAAATAAGGATCTTCTAGAGCCTCTTTTTCAAGACCTTTAGCTATTTCCAAAATAGGATCTTCTACTCCTAAATCACTCAACACCTCATCGGCTGCTTTTTTGATTATACGTGCACGAGGATCAAAGTTTTTATAAACTCTATGTCCGAATCCCATTAAACGGAATGGATCTTCTTTATCCTTAGCTTTGGCCATGTACTTTTTAGTATCTCCACCATCTTCTTTGATAGCTTCAAGCATTTCAAGCACTGCTTGATTTGCACCACCGTGAAGTGGTCCCCAAAGAGCACTAATACCTGCTGAGATACTTGCAAATAGACCAGCATGAGATGAACCTACAATACGAACTGTACTTGTAGAACAGTTTTGCTCATGATCTGCATGTAGGATTAATAATTTATCAAGTGCGTTTACAACTGTAGGGTTAAGCTCATAATCAGAACTTGCTTTTTTGAACATCATTTTAAGGATGTTTTCCACATACCCTAAGTTATCATCACCGTAATCTAATGGCTGTCCATTTTTCTTACGTAGAGCCCAAGCTACCAGTACAGGAAACTTACCTAATAACTTCACAATGGCTTTATACATATCTTCATCGCTATCTACATTTACTGAAGAAGGATTAAATGCTATTAATGCACTTGTTAATGAAGATAATACACCCATAGGATGAGCAGACTTTGGAAAACCGTCAAGGATTTTCTTTACGTCTTCATCTACATGAGACTCTGCTTTAATATCAGCATAAAACTTATCTAACTGTTCTTTAGTTGGTAACTCACCAAAAATAAGTAGATATGCAACTTCTAGGAAATCGGCCTTTTCAGCAAGATCTTCAATTGAATAACCTCTGTATCTAAGTATACCTTCTTCACCATTTAAGAAAGTAATAGCACTCTCACAGCTTCCAGTATTCTTGTAACCAGGATCGATAGTGGTAACTCCACCAGTAGCTCCTCTTAGGGCTTTAATATCAATTGCTCTCTCGTTTTCTGTACCAGTGATGATAGGAAACTCATACTTCTCACCATCAATTTCTAATATTGCTTTATCTGACATTGTTTTATTGTGATTTTATGCCTACGAAAATACGGCAGGAAACTCATATTTAATACTCAATTTAAAAGAGATTGATAGAGTTTATAAAAAATTTAAGTAAAAACATAAACGTTCTTGAAAACGATGTAGTAAAAATGAACATAAATTAAAAGAGCGGTTAATAACCGCTCTTTAATACTGTAATTTGTTAACTACTATTCTTTCACCAACTTAGTGGCATAGGAGCCTAATTGGGAATCGATTGTCAGAATGTAGGTGCCAGAAGCTAATGAGCCTAAGTTGATACTTGAAATATCCCTGCCTAATCCATCTTTAGATAAAACAGCTTGCCCTAGCATATTAGTCACGTTTATTGATAAACTTTCTTGTTTCAGTATACTAGTTAATTCGATATTTAAAATGTCTTTGACTGGATTTGGATATAGGGATATCATTCCATCCAACGAAACATCTCCATTACTTAAAGTTACAGTTTCAAATTCAATATTGAACCTATTAGGGTTTTGAGATTGAACATTGCTATCTATATTAACGTTAACATTATTAATTCCAGATTGCAATGGAGTTCTTGACATTAAATAATTATCTACTAATACTGGTTGAACCTGATCTAGTTGCTGAATTTCAATTGAGAAAGTATAATCAGTTCCTCTTTGATTAAGGAAAGACAATGGATATACATTTCCAATTTGGGCACTGTTGTTTTTAGCAATTGCCAATGATTGACCAGCAACTATAATTCCTAAGGTTTCATCCTGATTAGTAAACTTGATTGCATCTTCGGCTGTTACGTTGTCATCAAAACTTGAATCAAACAGCATAATAGACTCATCAAGTAATTGCTGTGTATTAGAGTTAAGTAACTCTATTCTTACAAACGAACTAGTTGAAGAAGACCTGAAAACGTTAGAAAGACCTTCATTGACTGCTTTATGAGATTCTTTAAATGCTATATTACTTGGACCAGTAGCTAGCATAAAAATAGATTGACCTGGTCTTATTTTACTAGATGCATTACTTGATGGGATCACAAAATCTGAAGGACCAGAAACATCTACAGTCGAGTATCCACCACGGGCATTTAGGTTAGTGTCCCAAACATAAACGAAATTAGGATTAATACCTGTTGTTCCTGTTTCAGCTATAAGATCTCTAACATCCACGATAGCTTGATATGGATTTGCAATCATAAGAAACTCTCCATTTGAAGTAGGGAAAGCTTGATTAAAATCTCCTATTTGTAGTTGACCTTCACTTACCAAAGTCGTTATCGTTGCTGGTGATGTATTTGAAGACAAATCTACAGAACGATCGCCGCGCACTAGTAAACGGAATGCCTTACCTATTTCTAACTGGTTGCTTAAGGTATTATCTTCTGCTACCCAAGCTTGATTCGTATTGTCAAAATAGAACATATTACTATTACCGGTAGATGTTGCGTCCAATCCATTGGCTCCACTTGTATTACCTGTAATATGCGTACCGATATTACTTTCAGACACTCCACCATTCTGGTAATTATTGTAAATTCCATTAGAAGTATTTACAGAACTAGCCATAAACCTAAATGCTCTTCTTGCAGGAAAATAATTTTCCACGGTAACGTTACCAGTAAAAGTAGCTTGATTTGCATTATCCAACTGCCCTACCCTAGTCGCATCATTCTTGAATGTAAGGTTACCATTTGTAGTAATTGAGGAATTATTCGGATTCAAAACGTTATAAATATTCACGTTTGAATTCAAAAGAACTCCTGTAGTGTTTTGTACGGTCATATCATATAAATTAACATCACCTGAGCCACTTATAGTTTGTAAATTGGAAGAAGACATTTCGAGATTTCCGTTTGTTAAACCGGTTAAATTACCGTCAATTAACATATCTCCAGAAACTAATAAGTTATCAGCTAATTCTAGAGTTCCTCCTGATTGTACTGTTAAGTCTTTAATTTGTCCTGCTGCGCTCAAAGTTGCACTTCCATCTATAACAACGGCATTTAAAGACAAGGTTTCTAAATTAGGTTGAAAAGGACTCCAAGCTCCACCAGAGTATATTAAAGTAGGTTCACTAATTTCAATATTAAATACTTTCCCTTCAAGTACGGCTTGATCTGGAGTACGAGCTATGAAACCAAAACTATCATTATAAACAAGTTCCGTTGAAGTGTGCTCATAACTTATACGATCCTGATTGATATCTGACTGGGTAAACGTATCTCCTAAATTTAAAGCAGATCCTAATAGCAATATTCTTCCATGTTCTGGAATCGAAGTTATTACATAAGTCATATTAGCATTAGTAGTACCTGATTTTTGGGTACGCAATAACGTGTTTGAAATAATCGAAGTAGCGTTATAACCTAAAGTAAGTAAGTTATTTCGATTATTATCAATATCATTTACGTACTGCAATCTTCCACAAACAGTAACAGAGAATTCATTAAAGGTACCTCCTTGACTATCTGCTTCTCGGTCTGTAGCTAGTAAAACCCATTCACCTTGAGCACTACTACCGTTAAATCTTGAAAATGCTTGACCAGGAGTACGTACTCCTGTAATAGCACCTGTATATCCTGGATTACAACCAAAAGCTTCAGTACCCGAGTCGCTTACTGTGAGGTCAAAATTTCTTCCGGCTGCACATTCTCTATTGTAAACTTCAGAGAATCTTCCAGTAGGACTGCTTAACTGCATTTTTAAGTCTCCCGTATCACTATGAGTAGCATTCATATAAAAGGAAACCTGAGTTATCTCAATATCATCAGTTACTTGCACTCGCGCACTCACAGCATTATTACTATTAGTATTCCAAATGTTGTCATTATTTTCATAATACTCACTACCTATTCCTCCTGTTCCTCCATAAGTATTACAAACATCTTGAGCTGTTTGAAATGCAGAAATAGAATTTGCTGTACCTGTAGTACAATCATTAGATGGTGTTATCCTCCAAAAGTAAATTTTACTACTTTCTAATAAGGTCGGTTGGTATTGAGTAACATTAAATACTGCTGCCGATTCTACCACCGTAGAAAAATCAGATTGTTCAGAAATTTCAACTAAATAACCCGATGCACTTTCTAAATCGTCCCATACCAGTAAAGGATTAGCAACTTGATTACCAGCACCATTTATTGGAGAAGTCAAATTTACCTGTCCAACATTACCATCAAAAATCTTAAGAACCATCGGTTGAACTATTGTAGCAGAACTCGTAGTAGTAATTAGATCAAATTCATACCTTCCTGCATCTACACCAGTGGTATTAGATATTGTAGCTTGAATAGTTCCAGTTGCACTAGTTGATGCTGGATTGAAGTTAACATTAAGATTTGCCGGCAAATTATTGGTAGAAAAAGTTGCAGTTTCGCTAAATCCTGGCGCAGGAACGTAATCAAATGAAAAAACTGCATCACTTGGAGAACATGAGGAAACTGTATCATTTGCCAAGTTCAATTCAAAAGTACCTTCTTTAATTTCAAAATTCTGATTAGATATATCAAAGAAATAATTATCAACAGCTTCTATCATGATTCTTGCCTGAGTGGTTTTAACACCAGTCGGAATATTCACTATTTGGGAACCATCATTATTTACATTAGAAGCTAATGTAATAGGATAGGTATAACCACCATCAGTTGATAAGAGAATATTTACTTGAGTAGCATAAGTTGTATTATTTGTACCTGCTTCATTCCATGTAATATTGACATTTTCGCCTTCATACCACAATTCTGATCCCGTGTTTGGTGAAGAAACACTAAACGCTGCAGAGGCTCCAACTGTAAGGGTAACACCTGCAAAATCTGATTGACCTCCATTAATGTTATTATCCCTAATCGTACAAAAGAATCTCATCTCTCGTTGTACATTTGGCAGTGTTTCCCATGTAGGATCAACATTATTTACTAAGTCATTTAGATTAGGAAAATATCTAGTTGGGCTTGTAGTTGGAAATAATGTTCTAAACACAGGTCCCCTATTGTTAGACGAAAGCGGTGGTTGTGTAGCTCCCGTATAACCGCCTGCATTATATCCGTTATCAAGTTGTTCCCAGTTATAAGTATAAGTTTCTCCAGGATCTGGAGCTTGTGTAGAAATCCCGGTTAATTTGAAAGGAGTGTTTCTAGGTATTGTTTTGTTAGTTAAAGAAACTGAATTAGGTGCGCTAGCGTTTAATCCATTTAAATCTTGTTCCAATTCACATGTATCAGAGCCTAATTCATTATGCATTTGAAATAAACTAATCAAATGAAAATATGCATCTGAATTATCTTGTACATTAGGCGCACAAATTCCAGCATAACCCATAATAGTAGAAGCACTTCCAGTTTCAACAGGTGCAGAAGATGGACTACCACCGAAACACCCGTTATAAAATGTGTGAGAAGCACCAAATTGGTGTCCAATCTCATGGCTCACATAATCAATATCAAAAGGGTCAAATTCTGGAGTAACGATACCCGTTACACCTTGGGCTTTACTTCCGCTACATCTTACAGCACTTGCTATTCCACCACCACCAGTTGAAAATACATGGCCTATATCATAAGCTGTACTTCCGATTCTTGAATTAATCGCATTAGTATTTGCCCCAATCATTTGACCACCACTATAATTATCATATGGGTCAGTACCAGCATTTGTAAAAACAATTGAAGAATTATTAGCTACTAATGTAAATCTGATAGACATTTCTTGTTCAAAAACGGAGTTCACCCTTGTCAAGGTCACCGCGATACCAGCAAGAGCATCAGCAACTGCATCACCGTTCCCAGCATTACCATCATCATGGTATGCAGTATATTCACCTGTTGCAGCAATCGCAATTCTATAAGTTCTAAAAACTCTATCTCTAAAAGCTTTTGAAATGGTAGAGGATTCAAAAGCATCAATAGTTTCCTTGCTTAAGGTATCTTCTACATGACAATCGAAAACTTCCTGATCAGATCTAGTTAGATTGTTACGATCATAAATCATAACAATATTAGGAGTCGATTTAGAGTAAGGATCAATATAAGTGATTTTTTCACCTCTTATAACACCATGAAAACCTTTAGAGGTTATAGTAAAATATATTACATTTTTAGGGTTATCAATGCCTTTTCCAATAAATGATTGAATATTGGGATACTGGTTGGCAAATCCTTTAGATAATGAACCTGAATTAAAAACTTCGAAACTTTCAAATTTACCTTCTGACACTGGTAAATCGACGATTATTCCATTTCTGCCATCAAATCGATCTGGAGCACCAGTTAAATATTGAGAAAGAATGGAAGCATCTACTTGAATTAAGTCAAACTTTAACGGCTTTATAGGCCTGTCTTGTTCACTTATTACGGGCAATTCACTAGTGTCAATTGATTGCCACATGGAGCTTTGAGCACTTAATGTAAATGAAATAAGTAAACATAATAGGGATAATAGTCTTTTCATTTTGATAATTTAGAATGCCGCAATAAACAATAGAAAACGTTAAAAACACGTTTTTAATCGTAAAAAATGACTTTTTGAAGTCTAAACATGTATTTCATCGATAGTGTTAAACAAAAAAACCATCCCGTGTGGGATGGTTATGATTATCTCGCTTTCGCGAAAGCGTACTAACTCAAATTAAATTTGAAAAGCTTTTTTTCCTGGGTAATAAGCATTTTCAGCTAACTCCTCTTCAATTCTCAATAACTGATTGTATTTTGCCATACGATCAGATCTCGAAGCAGAACCTGTCTTAATTTGACCAGTTGTTAAAGCAACAGCAAGATCAGCAATAGTGTTATCCTCAGTTTCTCCAGACCTGTGAGACATAACAGAAGTATAACCAGCTTTGTGAGCCATATTAACCGCAGCTATTGTCTCCGTAAGAGTACCTATTTGATTTACTTTGATTAAAATAGAATTTGCGATGTGATTCTCAATACCTCTAGAAAGTCTTTCAACGTTTGTTACAAATAAATCATCACCTACTAATTGAACTTTATCACCTGCTTTCTCGGTCAAAGATTTCCAACCATCCCAATCATTTTCATCCATACCATCTTCTATCGAGATTATAGGATACTTATTGGCAAGATCTGCGAGGTAAGAAGCCTGTTCTTCACTTGAACGTTTAACACCTTTATCTCCTTCAAATTTAGTATAATCATACATTCCATCTACATAAAACTCTGCTGCTGCACAATCCAAAGCTATCATTATTTGTTCTCCTGGAGTGTAACCCGCATTTTTGATTGCAAGTAGTATAGTCTCTAGCGCATCTTCAGTACCTTCAAGAGCAGGAGCAAAACCACCTTCATCACCTACGGCCGTACTCAAATTTCTATCATGTAACACTTTTTTAAGGTGATGAAAAATCTCAGTCCCCATTTGTAGTGCGTGTGAAAAACTTTCTGCGACCACAGGCATGATCATAAATTCCTGAAAAGCAATAGGAGCATCACTATGAGAACCTCCATTTATTATATTCATCATAGGAACAGGAAGAGTTGAAGCACTCATTCCTCCAATGTACTTATATAGAGGCTGATTAAGTTCTGCTGCTGCAGCCTTGGCACATGCTAATGAAACACCAAGAATTGCATTTGCACCTAATTTTGCTTTATTAGGAGTTCCGTCAAGATCTATCATAGCTTGATCAATAGAAGCCTGATCAAAAACAGAAGCTCCAAGCAACTCTTCTGATATAATTGTGTTTACGTTATTAACTGCTTTTCCTACACCTTTACCCATATAAGAAGATCCTCCATCTCTAAGCTCAACAGCCTCGTGTTCACCCGTTGATGCACCAGATGGAACTGCAGCTCTTCCTATTACTCCATTTGAAGTAATAACATCTACTTCAACTGTAGGATTACCTCTCGAATCAAAAATTTGTCTTGCGTGTATATTAATTATTGTACTCATGCTACTTTTTCTTTATTGGTTTTTATAAGTTGGATAAATTCATCGAACAAATAGGTTGCATCATTAGGTCCCGGTCCTGCTTCTGGATGATATTGTACACTAAAGCAAGGTTTCGATTTTAGTCTCATACCTGCAACAGTATCATCATTAAGATGTACGTGGGTAATTTCTATATCATCATGACGCTCTGCTTGTTCTTTATTGATTGCAAATCCATGATTCTGAGAAGTTATTTCGCCTTTTCCAGTTAAGAGGTTTTTAATTGGATGATTTATTCCTCTATGACCATTATGCATTTTATAAGTCTCTATGTTATGCGCCAAGGCGATTATTTGATGACCTAAGCAAATACCAAATAATGGCATACTAGAGTTTAATATTTCCCTAGCTGTTGCTATTACTGTTTCAAGTGGTTCTGGGTCACCAGGTCCATTTGAGATAAAATATCCATCAGGATTAAATGCCTTTAATTCTTCAAATGGTGTATTAAATGGAAAAACTTTAATGTAAACGTCACGACTGGCAAGATTTTTAAGAATGTTAGTTTTAACTCCTAAATCTAATGCCGCTACCTTATATTGTGCATCAGGATTGCCGTAGTAATAAGCTTCAGCTGTAGAAACTTTACTAGCAAGCTCAAGCCCTTTCATACTTGGAACTTTGGAAAGTTGTTCCTTTAATGCTTCTATATCATCTACAGCGGTTGAAATAATGGCATTTTGAGCACCATTATCTCTTATATGGGATACGAGTGCTCGAGTATCCACATCACACAAAATGACAAGATTTTGTTCTTGTAAATGTTTAAGTAAATCTGAAGTTGCAGCAGGACGACTGTGAATCGCAGAAAAATTTTTACAAACTAAGCCCGAAATTTTAATACTGTTTGATTCAGAATCATCATTCACAACACCATAGTTACCAATATGAGCATTAGTTGTAACCATTATCTGTCCAAAGTAGGAAGGATCTGTAAAAATTTCTTGATAACCTGTTGTACCTGTATTGAAGCAAATCTCACCAGTGGCAGTACCACCGTCACCTATTGCTTTGCCGTAAAAGACAGTCCCATCTGATAGAACCACAACTGCGTCCTTTTTCTCTAAATAAGCCATTAATTAAAAGTTTGGTAAAATTAATTATAAAAAAAGGACTGATGAAACATTCATCAGTCCTTTATTGTTATTTACATAAAAAAGAATTTATTCTTCTTCATTAGTAGTTGTTGTATCAACAGCTGCTTTACTTGAGCGACTTCTTCTACTACGTCTAGTTGTTTTCTTAGAAGCACCTGTTTGGTAAACCTCGTTGAAATCAACTAACTCGATCATTGCCATATCAGCATTATCACCTAAACGATTACCTAGTTTGATAATTCTAGTATAACCACCTGGACGATCACCCACTTTGACAGCAACTTCTCTGAAAAGTTGAGTAACTGCTTCCTTACTACGTAATTTAGAAAATGTAAGACGTCTATTATGTGTAGTGTCTTCTTTACTCTTAGTTATAATAGGCTCAACAAATTGTTTTAAAGCCTTTGCCTTAGCAAGTGTTGTATTAATACGTTTATGTTCGATCAATGAACAAGCCATATTTGAAAGCATAGCTTTTCTGTGAGCTGACTTTCTGCTAAGATTGTTTATTTTGTTTCCGTGTCTCATTTTATTGTAATTCTATAACCAGTTACTACTAGTCACGGTCTAATTTATATTTACTTAAATCCATACCAAAGTTCAAACCTTTAGTATTAACTAACTCTTCTAATTCAGTTAAAGACTTTTTACCAAAGTTTCTAAACTTCATTAAATCGTTTTTGTTATATGAAACTAAATCACCTAAAGTTTCTACTTCTGCAGCTTTAAGACAATTTAATGCACGTACAGATAACTCCATATCAACCAGTTTAGTTTTAAGAAGTTGTCTCATGTGAAGACTTTCTTCATCATAAGTTTCTGTTTGCGCTATTTCATCTGCTTCAAGTGTAATTCTTTCATCGCTGAATAACATGAAGTGATGGATTAACGTCTTAGCAGCCTCAGTAAGGGCTAATTTAGGATGAATACTACCATCTGTTTGAATTTCAAAAACCAATTTTTCATAATCCGTTTTTTGTTCAACACGGTAATTTTCAATACTATACTTAACGTTCTTGATAGGAGTAAATATAGAATCAATTGCGATTGTACCTATAGGTGCAGAAGGATTTTTATTCTCCTCAGCAGGAACATAACCTCTACCTTTTTCAATAGTGATTTCTAGATTTAAATTCACTGAAGGGTCTGTGTTACAAATAACCAATTCAGGATTTAAAACTTGAAAACCAGAGATGTACTTTTGCATATCACCAGCAGTAAATTGCTCTTTACCACCAAATGAAATATTTACTACCTCACTATCTACTTCGTCGATTTGTCTTCTAAAACGGGCTTGTTTGAAATTAAGCACCATTTCGGTAACATCCTCAACTACACCTTCTATAGTAGAAAATTCATGATCTACACCTTCTATGCGTATAGAAGTAATTGCGAAACCTTCTAAAGAAGACAACAAAACTCTACGCAAGGCATTACCAACAGTCAATCCATAACCTGGCTCCAACGGTCTGAACTCGAATTTACCCTCGAAATCAGTAGAGTCGATCATGATTACTTTATCAGGCTTCTGAAAATTTAAAATTGCCATAGTCGTTAGGAATTGTTGGTTATTATTTAGAGTAAAGCTCTACGATTAATTGTTCTTTTATGTTTTCCGGAATCTGGATACGCTCAGGAACCGAAACAAAAGAACCAGACATAGTTGCTTTATTGAATGTAACGAAATCATATACATGCTCATTAGAAGAAAGAGCATCATCAATAGATTGTAATGATTTAGACTTTTCACGAACAGCAACTTCGTCACCAGCTTTTAACTGATAAGATGGTATATTAACTAACTTACCGTTAACTGTAATGTGTCTATGCGAAACTAACTGACGAGCTCCTCGTCTAGATCTTGCAAGACCCATACGATAAACCACGTTATCTAAACGAGATTCACAAAGTTGAAGTAAAACTTCACCTGTAATACCAGTACTTCTTACAGCCTTTTCAAACATTAAACGAAACTGCTTTTCAAGCACACCATAAGTGTATTTAGCTTTTTGCTTCTCCTTTAATTGAACTGCATATTCTGATTCTTTTCCACGGCGTCTATTATTACCGTGCATTCCTGGAGGATAATTTTTCTTTTCCAGGGCTTTACTAGGGCCAAAAATTGGTTCTCTAAATCTTCTAGCAATTTTTGCCTTAGGACCTCTATATCTTGCCATTTAATATAAATTTAATGTGGGATGCTATGAATTCAGGTCAATATCCTTCGATAGCGTTAATAATTCCCTTGTTATACTCTTCTACGTTTTGGTGGACGACAACCATTGTGTGGTAATGGAGTAACATCAATAATTTCAGTTACTTCAATACCGGCATTATGGATACTACGAATTGCACTTTCTCTCCCATTTCCAGGACCTTTAACATAAGCTTTTACCTTACGCAAACCAGCTTCGTGAGCAACTTTAGACGCATCCTCAGCAGCTAACTGCGCTGCATATGGAGTGTTTTTCTTTGATCCACGGAAACCCATTTTTCCAGCAGATGACCAAGAAATAACTTCACCCTTTTTATTTGTTAAAGAGATAAGAATATTATTGAAAGATGAAGAAATGTGAGCTTCTCCGTGACTATCAACAATTACCTTACGTTTCTTTGTTACAGTTTTAGACTTTGCCATTTGACTTAATTATTATTTAGTTGCTTTCTTTTTATTTGCAACGGTCTTACGCTTACCTTTACGAGTTCTCGAGTTATTCTTAGTTCTCTGACCTCTTAGTGGTAAACCACTACGATGACGAATACCGCGATAACACCCAATATCCATTAGACGCTTAATGTTAAGCTGAGTTTCGGAACGAAGTTCACCTTCTATAGTGAATTCTCCAACAGCGGCACGAATTTTACTGATTTCATCATCATTCCAATCGTTAACTTTCTTATCTAAACCAACACCTGTTGAGATAAGAATTTCTTTAGCACGACTTCTACCTACACCATATATGTAAGTTAATGCTACTTCACCACGTTTATTTTTAGGTATATCTACCCCTGCAATTCTAGCCATAGCTTAACCTTGTCTTTGTTTAAATTTTGGATTTTTTTTGTTGATGACATACAAACGACCTTTACGACGTACAATTTTGCAGTCAGCACTTCTTTTCTTAAGTGACGCTCTTACTTTCATAATTAGTATCTATAAGTGATCCTTGCTTTCGTTAAATCGTAAGGACTCATTTCAAGTTTTACTTTATCTCCAGGTAATAATTTAATATAGTGCATGCGCATTTTACCTGAAATATGCGCTGTAACAACATGACCATTTTCTAGCTCAACACGAAACATTGCATTCGATAAAGCCTCGATAATAGTACCATCTTGTTCAATTGCTGCTTGTTTAGCCATTATGCTACTGCTTTTCTATTTTTACCAGTTTTAATCAAACTATCATAATGTTTATTCAACAAATAAGCATTAATCTGCTGCATTGTATCTATAGCTACACCGACCATAATCAATAATGACGTTCCACCATAAAATAGTGCCCATGCCTGAGTAACACCAAATAGTGAAACGATGGCAGGGAATATTGCAACAGCCGCCAAAAATACGGAACCTGGAAGAGTTATCAAAGACATTATTTCATCTAAATAATCAGCTGTTTCTGTACCAGGACGAATTCCAGGAATAAAACCGTTACTTCTTTTCAAATTATCCGCCATCTCATTGGTTTTAACCGTAATTGCTGTATAGAAATAAGTGAAAATAATGATTAACAGTGCAAAGACCAAATTATACCAGAAACCAAATATATCACCAAAAGCATTACCTACTTCCTTGGCCCAACCAGCTTCAAGATTACCGATAGCTGCAGGGACAAACATAATAGCTTGAGCAAAAATAATAGGCATAACACCTGAAGCATTAAGCTTAAGCGGAATGTATTCTCTTGCACCACCGACTACCTTTTCATAACTACCAGTCGCGGATCTTCTCGCATATTGCACCGGTATTTTTCTTACCGCCATCACTAACATAATACATGCTAGAATCACCAATAACCAAATCACCACTTCAATAATAATAACAAACAATCCACCAGTTCCATTATATCTTGAGGTAATTTCCTGAATAAATGCCTGTGGTAATGTAGCAATGATTCCAACCATTATAAGTAACGATATACCGTTACCTATACCTTTATCAGTTATTTTCTCACCTAACCACATGGCAAAAATACATCCAGTAACTAGGATAATTGTACTAATGGTAATGAAACCTGCACCTCTACCGTCTATGAATGCATCTTGAGGAACACCTAAAGTTTCTAAGGTCAGCAAGTATGTAGGAGCTTGAATTACACAAATACCTATTGTCAACCATCGTGTTATCTGATTAATTTTTCTACGACCTGACTCACCTTCCTTCTGTAATTTTTGAAGATACGGAATAGCTAATCCCATAAGCTGAACGACAATGCTAGCTGAGATGTACGGCATAATCCCCAAGGCAAAAACTGAGGCATTAGCAAAAGCTCCACCTGTGAAGGCATTTAAAATACCACCTATTCCAGTATCAAAATTATCAGCAAAACCACCAAGTTTCGTAGAATCAATACCTGGAAGCACTACTTGCGCTCCAAAACGATAAACAAGAAGAAGGCTTAAAGTCATAAGAATACGATCTTTAAGCTCTTCTATTTTCCAAATATTTTTAAGAGTATCTATAAACTTCATGTGGATAGATTAAATTGTTACTGCTTCACCACCAGCTTTAGTAATAGCTTCTTGAGCCGACGCAGTAAACTTATGAGCGGTAACTTTAACTTTAGCAGAAAGTTCTCCTCTACCCAATACCTTAATTAAATCATTCTTTCCTGCTAGACCTTGGTTTACGAAATCCTCGAAAGAAATATCCGAACCAAAACGATTAGCATCAACATAACTTTGGATGGTATCAAGATTAATTCCAACATATTCCTTACGATTTATGTTAGTAAAACCAAATTTAGGAACACGGCGTTGTAAAGGCATTTGCCCTCCTTCAAAACCAATTTTCTTAGAATAACCTGAACGTGATTTAGCTCCTTTATGACCTCTAGTAGAAGTACCACCTTTACCAGTACCCTGACCACGACCTATAATTTTACCAGCCTTTTTAGCTGCACCTTCAGCAGGTTTGATATTATGTAATTTCATCCTAATTTTTTTAAATGTTCTCGACTGTAATCAAATGAGAAACAGTTCTTATCATTCCTTGGATAACCGAATTATCATCGTGTTCAACAACCTGATTCATCTTTCTTAAACCAAGTGCCTCTAAAGTCTTTTTCTGGTTCGCCGTACGATTAATCGCACTTTTTACCTTTTTTATTCTCAACTTTGCCATCACTAAATCTATTATCCGTTAAACACTTTATCTAAAGAAACTCCTCTTTGCTTAGCAATTGTAGCAGCACTTCTCAATTGAAGTAAAGCGTCAAAAGTTGCCTTTACCACGTTATGTGGATTAGAAGATCCCTGATTCTTACTTAAAACATCGTGAACTCCAACTGACTCAAGGACTGCACGAATAGCTCCACCAGCAATCACCCCAGTACCAGTAGATGCAGGCATAAGTAAAACTCTCGCTCCACCAAATTTACCCTTTTGCTCATGTGGAATAGTACCATTTTGAAGAGGAATTCTTACCAAATTCTTTTTAGCATCCTCAACAGCTTTGGATATCGCTTCAGAAACCTCTTTAGACTTACCTAACCCATGACCGACTACACCATTTTCATCACCTACCACAACGATAGCAGAAAATCCAAATGCACGACCACCTTTAGTCACTTTAGTTACACGTTGAACACCTACCAAACGATCCTTTAATTCAAGTCCACCTGGTTTAACAGTTTCTACGTTTTTATATTTTTGATACATAATTTAATGTAATATGTGATTAAAATTGTAGTCCTCCTTCTCTAGCTCCTTCTGCCAATGAAAGTACTCTACCATGATATAAATAACCTCCACGATCAAAAGAAACCTTACTTACACCAGCAGCTTTTGCTTTCTCAGCAACCTTAACACCAACTTGTTTCGCTAGGTCCATTTTTGGAGCTTTTGCATCAAGTTCTCTAGATGAAGCGGAAGCTATAGTTACACCATCTACATCATTAATAACTTGAGCATAAATTTCTTTATTACTTCTATAAACAGATAATCTAGGTCTTTCGGCAGTACCAGAAACTGTTCTTCTTATTCTCTTACGTATTTTTAATCTACGTTGTTCTTTTGAAAATGCCATTATATCTGTTTATTATGCTGATTTACCAGCTTTTCTTCTTAAAATCTCACCAACAAACTTAACACCCTTACCTTTATACGGTTCAGGTTTTCTAAATGATCGGATTTTAGCTGCTACCTGACCAACTAATTGCTTATCATGCGAAGTAAGTTTAACTATTGGGTTTTTACCCTTTTCAGAAATTGTTTCCACTTTCACTTCCGGAGCAATGTCCAATACAATATTATGAGAAAAACCTAAAGCTAAATCTAACTTTTGTCCCTGATTACTCGCTCTATAACCAACACCTACTAGTTCCAGCTGTTTAGTCCAACCCTCATTAACTCCTTGAACCATGTTTTGAACCAAAGCACGATATAAACCATGCTTAGCTCTGTGATCCTTTGAATCAGAAGGACGAGAAATCAACACTTGATTTTCTTCAATTTTAACCTCAACATCTGAAAATTTTTGAGATAAAGATCCCAATTTACCTTCCACATGAATGAAGTCGTCCTCAACCCTTACGGTAACACCTGCAGGAATCGCTACAGGACTTTTTCCTATTCTTGACATATTAATATATTAATAAACGTAACAAAGCACTTCCCCACCAACATTCTCTGAACGAGCCTGCTTATCAGTCATCACACCTTTAGATGTTGAAACGATAGCCACGCCTAAACCGTTCAAAATTCTTGGCAACTCTTTTGCACCAGCATACTTACGAAGACCTGGCTTACTAAGTCTTTGTAAATCCTTTATAACTGGTTCATTAGTTGACTTGTCATATTTCAAAGCTATCTTGATCACATCTTGGGCAGGAGCCTCAATAATTTTATAACTTAAAATATAACCTTGATCGAAAAGAATTTTAGTAATTTCTTTTTTAACATTAGAAGCTGGTATTTCAACAACTCTATGGTTAGCTCTTACCGCGTTTCTAATACGTGTAAGATAATCTGCTATTGGATCTGTATTCATAACTACAAAAAATCTTTATTTTACCAACTTGCTTTTTTGACACCAGGAATCAAACCTTTGTTTGCCATTTCTCTAAAAAGGACTCTTGAAATACCAAACTGACGCATATAACCTTTTGGCCTTCCGGTTAACTTACATCTATTATGTAACCTAACAGGTGATGCATTCTTAGGTAGTTTTTGAAGAGCTTCATAATCACCAGCTTCCTTCAAAGCCTGACGCTTTTCAGCATACTTATCTACTAGAGCTTGACGCTTGCGCTCACGCGCTTTCATTGATTCTTTTGCCATCTTAATTCTTTTTGAAAGGTAAACCTAGTTCTCCTAAAAGAGACTTAGCCTCCTTATCAGTATTTGCACTGGTAACGAATGTAATATCCATACCAGAAATTTTGTTTACTTTATCGATATTTATCTCTGGGAAAATGATCTGCTCAGTGATACCCAAGTTATAATTTCCTCTACCATCAAAACCATTTGCCTTAATTCCCTGAAAATCTCTAACTCTAGGCAATGCTACAGTAATTAAACGATCAAGAAATTCATACATTCTCTCACCTCTAAGCGTAACCTTGGCTCCAATAGGCATTCCTTTTCTTAACTTAAAGGAAGCAACATCCTTTTTAGATAAAGTAGCAACAGCTTTTTGACCAGTAATAGTAGTTAACTCCTCCACAGCATAATCAATAAGCTTCTTATCTGCTACCGCAGCACCTACTCCTCTACTTAAAACTATCTTTTGTAATTTAGGAATTTCCATTACATTTTTGTAACCGAATTCTTCCTGAAGAGATTTAGACACCCTTTCGTTGTATTCTTCTTTAAGTCTTGGTACGTATGACATGACTATATAGCTTGATTATTAGTTTTAGCGAAGCGAACCTTTTTACCATCTTCAGACTTGTAACCAACCTTAGTTGATTTACCATCCGAGTCGATTAAAGACACATTAGAGATGTGAAGAGGAGCTTCCAATTCCTTTATACCACCTTGAGGATTTGTAGCGCTTGGTTTTTCATGCTTTGAAACCATGTTAACACCTTCCACAATTACGCGGTTTTTATCTTTAAGTATTTTAGTTACAACACCTTCAGAACCTTTGTGTTCACCTGTGGTAACCCTAACCTTATCTCCAGTTTTAATTTTTACCTTACTCATAATTCCTTATTATAACACCTCAGGTGCTAATGAAACAATTTTCATAAACTGCTTGTCCCTAAGCTCACGAGCGACCGGCCCAAAAACACGAGTTCCTCGCATTTCTGAATTAGGATTAAGAAGAACACAAGCGTTATCATCAAAACGAATATACGATCCGTCTGGTCTTCTAACCTCTTTCTTTGTTCTCACAACTACTGCAGTTGAAACAGCACCTTTTTTAATATTACCATTAGGTGTAGATTCTTTAACAGAAACAACAATTTTATCACCAACAGAAGCATATCTCCTTTTAGTCCCACCTAATACACGAATACAAAGAACTTCTTTAGCTCCAGTATTGTCTGCTACTTTTAATCTTGATTCTTGTTGTACCATTATTTAGCTCTTTCAATTATTTCAACTAATCTCCAGTTTTTAGATTTACTAAGAGGTCTAGTTTCCATTATACGAACTGTATCACCTTCGTTACAGTCATTCGTTTCATCGTGAGCAACATACTTTTTTGTCTTAAGTACGAACTTTCCATACATTGGATGCTTCTGACGTTTCACCTCTGAAACAACGATGCTTTTGTCCATCTTATTCGATGTAACTACACCGATACGTTCTTTTCTTAAATTTCTTGTTTCCATGTGAACTATTTGCTATTTAAAGCTGTTTTTAATCTAGCAATCGTTTTCCTAGCTTTAGTAATCTCTGAAGGATTATCTAAAGGAGACATACTATGCATTCTTCTCAACTCTGAGTAAGAAGAATTAAACTCAGCAAGTTTTGCTTGTAATTCTGTTTCTGACAGTTTTGCTATATCTGCGTTTTTCATAATATTCTATTCTTGGTAGTCTCTTGCTACGATGAATTTAGTTTTAACTGGCAATTTTTGAGCAGCTAACCTTAAAGCCTCCTGAGCAATAGCTTGAGGAACTCCTGCAACCTCAAAAAGCACACGACCTGGTTTCACAACAGCAGCCCAATATTCAACATTACCCTTTCCTTTACCCATACGAACCTCAAGAGGCTTTTTAGTAATGGGTTTATCCGGAAATATTTTGATCCAAAGAGAACCTTCTCTCTTCATATATCTAGTGGCAGCAATACGAGCCGCTTCAATCTGTCTTGAATTAATAAAATTAGAATCAAGAGATTTAATACCAAATGTACCATAGGCTAGCTGGTTTCCTCGACCAGAGTTACCCTTCATACGGCCCTTCTGTTGCTTTCTAAATTTTGTCTTTCTAGGTTGTAACATCTCTATCTACTTTTATTTTCTACGACGACGATTTCCTCTGTTTCCAGATCCACCACCTTTACCACTCTTCTTAGATAAGCCTACCAATGGAGACAACTCACGCTTACCATAAACTTCTCCCTTCATAATCCATACTTTAATACCTAATCTTCCGTAGGTAGTATGAGCTTCAACTAATGCATAGTCGATATCTGCTCTAAAAGTTGACAAAGGAATACGTCCATCCTTGTAAGATTCTGATCGAGCCATTTCCGCTCCATTAAGACGACCTGAAATTTGAATTTTAATTCCTTCAGCATTCATTCTCATGGCAGCAGCAATAGCCATCTTTATTGCACGTCTATACGAAATACGATTCTCAATCTGACGAGCAATACTAGCTCCAACTAAATGAGCATCTAATTCTGGTCTTTTTATTTCATGAATGTTAATTTGAACATCCTTACCAGTAATCTTCTTCAACTCTTCTTTAAGCCTATCCACCTCTTGACCACCTTTACCGATAATAATACCAGGTCTAGCGGTAGTGATAGTTATAGTTACTAACTTAAGAGTACGTTCAATAATAACTCTAGATACACTAGCCTTTGAAAGACGAGCATGAATATACTTACGTATTTTATCATCCTCAGCTAGTTTATCACCATAATCGTTTCCTCCATACCAGTTAGATTCCCAACCTCTGATGATACCTAAACGATTTCCTATTGGATTAGTTTTTTGTCCCATATCCTAAATTAGTTAACCTCTTCATTATTTTTTTGACCTAACACAACAGTTACGTGGTTTGATCTCTTTCTTATTCTATGCGCTCTTCCTTGAGGTGCTGGTCTTAGCCTTTTTAACATTGTACCACCATCCACACGAATCTCCTTAATATACAGACCTGCATCAGCAACATCAGAATCCTCATTCTTAGACTGCCAATTTGCGATAGCAGACAAGACCAACTTATCCAAACGTCGTGCAGCCTCCTTAGAGGAGAACTTAAGTATATTTAACGCATCCTCCACCTTTTTACCTCTAATGATATCAGCAACTAATCTCATTTTACGAGGAGATGTAGGACAATTATTTAATTTTGCTATAGCAATCTGGCTTTTTTGCTCCTTGAGCTTAGCAGCCATTTCTCTTTTACGACTTCCCATGACCTAGATTACTTTTTTCCTTTATTTTTTGCACCAGCGTGCCCACGGAATGAACGAGTTGGTGAAAATTCACCTAACTTATGCCCTACCATATTCTCTGTTACGTAAACAGGAACAAACTGACGACCATTATGAACTGCAATAGTTTGACCTACAAAGTCTGGCGTAATCATAGATGAACGCGACCAAGTCTTTACTACAGCTTTCTTACCTGACTCAATATTTTGAGCAACCTTCTTTTCTAATTTATGAAAAACGTAAGGTCCTTTTTTTAATGAACGTGCCATAACTTATTTCTTTCTGCGTTCTATTATAAATTGACTACTAGCTTTATTCTTGTCGCGAGTACGATAACCCTTAGCAGGTATACCATTACGAGATCTAGGATGACCTCCTGATGCACGACCTTCACCACCACCCATTGGGTGATCAACTGGATTCATGGCAACAGGACGAGTTCTTGGCCTTCTTCCTAACCAACGACTACGACCAGCCTTACCACCTACGATTAACTGATGATCACTGTTTGAAACGGCACCAACAGTTGCCATACATTGCTGTAAAATCATTCTAGTCTCACCAGAAGGTAACTTCACAGTAGCATACTTACCGTCTCTCGCCATTAATTGCGCAAACGCACCTGCACTACGAGCTAAAACAGCTCCCTGACCAGGATGCAACTCAATACAACTAATAACAGTACCCAGAGGAATATTAGCTAATTTCATAGCGTTACCCACCTCAGGAGCAACAGATTCACCGCTAACGATGTTTTGTCCTACCTTAAGACCATTTTGAGCAATAACATATCTTTTTTCACCATCTTGATAGCTAACAAGAGCGATAAAAGCTGATCTATTTGGATCATACTCAATAGTTGATACCGTTGCAGGTATTCCATGACGATCTCTTTTGAAATCGATTATACGGTAGCGCTTCTTATGACCGCCACCTTTATAACGCATAGTCATACGACCACTAGCGTTACGACCACCTGAACGTTTTTTCGGAGCAAGTAAACTCTTCTCCGGCTTATCAGTTGTAATAGCGTCGTAGCCATTAACAACTCTAAATCGCTGTCCAGGAGTTACAGGTTTTAATTTTCTTACTGACATCTCAGTTAATTATTATAAATTACTATAAAGGTCGATGGTATCACCATCTTTAAGTTGTACAAATGCTTTTTTAATAGCACCAGTTTTACCAACTTGAATACCTGACTTTGTATATTTCACGTTTCGCTCAATTCTAGTATTCATAGTTCTTACCTTAAGAACCGTAACACCATATTCAGCTTCAACAGCTTTTTTTATCTCAACTTTGTTTGCACTAGGAGACACTACAAAACCATAGCGATTTAACAACTCACTATCGTTAGTTGCCTTCTCTGTTATGATTGGTTTTAATAAAATACTCATAGTTACTTAGTTAAAAATTCTTCGATTTTCTCTAAAGAGCTCTCTAAAATCACAACATTATCAGCATTCATCACACTGTAAGTGTTTAATCCTGAAGTAGTTACAACGTTAGCTGCTTTCAAATTTCGCGATGACAAATATACATTATTATTTGATTCACCCAATACAAATAGCGATTTTTTATCAGAGAGACCTAAACCTTCCAAAACTTCTAAAAAATTCTTTGTTTTTGGAGCATCAAAATTGAAATCTTGAACTACATGTAAAGTACCTTCAGAAGCTTTCAAACTTAATGCACTTTTACGAGCTAATCTTTTTTGATTCTTATTCAGTTTAAAAGAATAGTCACGTGGTACAGGACCAAAAATTCTACCACCACCTCTAAAAACTGGTGATTTAATAGAACCTGCACGAGCAGTTCCTGTTCCTTTTTGCTTCTTAATCTTTCTTGTACTTCCAGCAATTTCTGCTCGTTGCTTAGCTTTATGAGTACCTTGACGTTGTGCAGCTAAATACTGCTTAACATCTAAGTATATAGCATGCTCACTAGGCTCTATTCCAAAGACATTATCAGCCAACTCAACTTGACGACCTGTGTCTTTACCCTTAATGTCTATAACTGCTACTTTCATTACTTCTCAACTATTACATAAGAGTTTTTGTGACCAGGAACACAACCTTTAACTACTAAAAGGTTTTTATCTGCTACCACTTTAAGCACTCTTAAATTTTGAACTTTTACTTTTTCATTACCCATTTGACCAGCCATACGCATACCTTTAAATACACGAGCAGGATAAGATGCTGCACCGATAGAACCAGGAGCTCTTAATCTGTTATGCTGTCCATGAGTTTGTTGTCCAACACCACCGAAACCATGGCGTTTTACCACACCTTGGAATCCTTTTCCTTTACTAGTTCCAGAAACATCAATAAAGTCACCTTCATTAAACATTTCAACAGTGATTGAATCACCTAATTTGTACTCCGCATCAAAACCTTGGAACTCAACTACTTTTCTTTTGACACCAGTACCTGCTTTTTTAAAGTGCCCGATAGCAGCTTTAGAAGCATTCTTGTCTGATTTGTCATCGAAACCTAATTGAAGGGCTTCATACCCATCTGTTTCTTCGGTTCTGACTTGGGTAACAACACAAGGACCGGCTTGTATGATCGTACAAGGAATATTTTTCCCGTTCTCATCATAAATGCTGGTCATTCCGATTTTTTTTCCTATTAACCCAGACATATTTATTTATTATAAAATGATTTTACTTATTTAAAAAAGAGTTACGCTTTCGCGAAAGCGTAACTCAAATATTTGATTATTAAATCTAATTAGACCTTAATCTCTACTTCAACACCACTAGGAAGCTCTAATTTCATTAGGGCATCAATAGTTTTAGAAGAAGAACTATAAATATCTAACAGACGCTTATAAGAGCTTAATTGAAATTGCTCACGAGACTTTTTATTAACGTGAGGAGATCTCAACACTGTGAAAATCTTCTTGTGTGTAGGAAGTGGGATTGGACCCGTTACTACAGCACCAGTACTCTTTACTGTCTTTACAATTTTTTCAGCAGATTTATCTACCAAATTGTAATCGTAAGATTTAAGCTTGATTCTGATTTTTTGACTCATCTTTTGAAAAAATTAATTATTTGAACCATTTGCTGCAGCAATCACTTCTTCACTTATATTAGAAGGAGTTTCTGCATAGTGTGAAAATTCCATTGTTGACGTAGCACGACCTGAAGATAATGTTCTTAATGAAGTTACATAGCCAAACATCTCTGATAATGGAACATTAGCTTTTACCACTTTAGAACCTGAACGGTCACCCATATCATTTACCTGACCTCTACGACGGTTCAAGTCACCAACGATATCACCCATGTTTTCTTCAGGAGTAAGTACCTCTAACTTCATGATAGGCTCCATAATAACCGCCTTTGCAGCCTTGGCAGCATTTTTAAAACCAAGTTTTGCAGCAAGCTCGAATGATAACTGATCCGAGTCAACATCGTGGTAAGAACCATCAACTAAAGTAACTTTAAGGCTATCAACTTCGTAACCTGCAAGAGGTCCGTTTTTCATAGCTTCTTTAAATCCTTTTTCAACAGAAGGAATAAATTCCTTTGGTACGTTACCACCCTTAATTTCAGATACAAATGTTAAACCATCTTTACCTTCTTCCGCAGGCTCCATTACAAATACGATATCAGCAAATTTACCACGACCACCAGATTGTTTCTTGTAAACTTCTCTGTGTTCAGCACGTGCTGTTACAGCTTCTTTGTACTCAACCTGTGGCTGTCCCTGATTTACTTCTACTTTAAACTCACGCTTAAGACGGTCAACAATAATATCTAAGTGAAGCTCACCCATTCCAGATATAATAGTCTGTCCAGAAGCTTCATCAGTACGAGCTGTAAAAGTTGGATCTTCTTCTGCTAATTTAGCAAGAGCCATACCTAACTTATCTACATCAGCCTTTGTTTTAGGCTCTACAGCAATACCTATTACTGGATCAGGGAATTCCATTGATTCAAGAACAATAGGGTTCTTTTCATCAGACATGGTATCACCTGTTTTAATATCTTTAAAACCAACTGCAGCTCCAATATCACCTGCTTCGATGAATTCAATAGCATTTTGTTTATTAGAATGCATTTGGTAAATACGTGATATACGCTCTTTTTTACCAGATCTATTGTTTAAGATATACGAACCTGCATCTAAACGTCCTGAATAAGCTCTAAAGAACGCTAGTCGACCAACGAAAGGATCAGTAGCAATCTTAAATGCTAATGCCGCGAAAGGCTCATCTACAGAAGGCTTACGTGTAATTTCTTCTCCTGTATCTGGATTTGTTCCTACAATTGCATCCTTATCTACCGGAGAAGGTAAATAACGACAAACAGCATCAAGTAAGAACTGAACACCTTTATTCTTAAAAGCACTACCACAAACCATTGGAATGATAGACATATCCATTACAGCCGCACGTAATGCCGCGTGAATTTCGTCCTCGGTAATAGAATCCTCATCTTCCATGAATTTTTCAAGCAAGCTTTCATCATAAGCAGCAACTTCTTCAATTAAAAGTGCTCGATATTCTCTAGCTTCTGCTTTTAATTCTTCTGGAATATCAATTACGTCAAATGTAGCTCCTTGTGTATTATCGTGCCATACAATAGCTCGGTTCTTAACAAGATCAACTATTCCTTTAAAGTCAGCTTCATCACCGATAGGTAATACGATAGGCACCGCATTAGAACCTAACATTTCTTTAACCTGATTACAAACCGCAAGGAAATTAGAACCTTGACGGTCCATTTTATTAACAAATCCCATACGTGGGACTTTATAATTATCAGCTAGTCTCCAGTTAGTTTCTGACTGAGGCTCAACACCATCAACTGCACTAAATAAGAATACCAATCCATCAAGTACACGTAAAGATCTATTTACTTCAACAGTAAAATCAACGTGACCAGGAGTATCGATAATATTAAAGTGATAATCCTTTGTTTCAGGTAATCTTTGAGCATTTTCCATAGGAAACTGCCATGTACAAGTTGTTGCAGCAGAAGTAATAGTAATACCACGCTCCTGCTCCTGCTCCATCCAGTCCATTGTTGCAGCACCATCATGCACCTCACCAATCTTATGTGAAACTCCTGTATAATAAAGTATACGCTCAGTAGTTGTTGTTTTACCAGCATCAATGTGAGCGGCAATACCAATATTTCTTGTGTATTTTAAATCTCTAGCCATGTCTTAGAATCTAAAGTGTGAGAATGCTTTATTAGCCTCTGCCATTTTGTGCGTATCCACACGTTTTTTAACAGCAGCACCTTCTTCTTTTGCAGCAGCAAGTATTTCAGCTGCTAATTTTTGAGAAAATGATTTTTCGTTACGCTTACGAGCATATCCAATTAACCATTTCATTGCTGTAGAAATCTTGCGATCTGGTCTAATCTGCATTGGGATTTGAAAAGTAGCACCACCTACACGTCTACTACGCACCTCTACGTGAGGCATTACATTAGATAAGGCATCTTTCCAAAGCTCCAAAGCTGTTTTTTCTTCGTCTTGATTTTTCTCTTCTACGATATCCATTGCATCGTAAAAAAGTTTAAATGCTATCGACTTCTTTCCATGCAACATCATCATGTTTACAAAGCGAGTCACTAGCTGGTCGTTAAAACGTGGATCCGGAAGGATAGGACGTTTTTTTGCCTGTCTTTTTCTCATTTCTGTTGTTTCAGATTGTTAATTGAATTACTTCTTAGGGCGTTTTGCACCATACTTAGATCTACGTTGCGTGCGGTCTGCAACACCTGCTGTGTCCAAAGCACCACGTACAATGTGATATCTAACTCCTGGTAAATCTTTTACCCTTCCACCTCTAACTAATACTATCGAGTGCTCTTGTAGATTGTGACCTTCTCCTGGAATGTATGCGTTTACTTCCTTACCGTTTGTAAGTCTTACACGAGCAACTTTTCTCATTGCCGAGTTAGGCTTTTTAGGCGTAGTAGTGTAAACACGCGTACATACTCCACGACGTTGCGGACAAGAATCTAAGGCAGCCGATTTACTCTTCTTAGTTATTTTGGCTCTTCCTTTTCGTACTAATTGTGAAATTGTTGGCATATTATTTTACGCTAAATATGTTAAATCCCTATTTTTAGGGTCGGCAAAGGTATAAATATTATTTTGTTATTCAAACCTCACTTTCAAATATTTACAATAAAGTTTATTTAAAAACGTTTTTACCCTATCAAAAAAGTTAAGCACACATACAAAAACCCTGTTTTATTTAATGAGAAAAATTACATACTAGGAGTACTTTTTACCCTTTTTTCTTTGTCCTTATTATATAGCCAACAATTTGATATATTTAATTTCATCTATTCAAATAGTCAAAAAACCACAGATACAATAGTCATATCTAGCAACTCTTTTGAAGAGTCAAAAAGAAAATCAGACAGCATCATTAAACACTATCAAAATATTGGTTACATACGTTTACAGCACACCTCCATCAACCAAAATAAAACCAATCGCTATAGCCGATCGATATTCTTGAATCAACCGATAAAGGGAATAAATGTTCGTATACCAAAAGATTATTATTCAAAATATGAGTTTTTAAAAAGTACGCTTTCGCGAAAGCGAGAAATAAAAATACCTTTCAAACATAAAGACAGTTTACTAAATCTGATCACGAACTCTTTTTCCGAACAAGGGTTCGTATTCACTGAAACCAAATTGCTCTTTTTAAAAGAAACACAGGACACACTTTTCTCCCGCCTTACATCATCTACTTCAGAAAAAAGACGAATAGACAACATAGAAGTTAAGGGTTATAAAAAATTTCCAAAGAAAATCATCAAGTCACAAATTATTAACAAGAGCTTTACCCCTAAATTATCGACGGCAATTAATAAAAAAATAAATAGTATCCCATTCATCGAGTCCACAAGAAATTCGGAATTGTTGTTTCAAGAAAACTCCACTACTCTCTATCTATATCTAAAAAAGAAAAACATAAACACCGCTGAAGGTTTGTTAGGCTTCAATAACAACAATGGCAAACTAGAATTAAATGGTTATCTAGATCTGTATTTAGAAAACAACTTTGACGCTGCTGAAAGATTTCAACTTACCTATCGGAATGATCAAGAAGATCAAACTAGGGTACACTCAGCATTTACAATTCCATACGTAGCACAATCTAATTTTGGTTTGGGCGCATCTTTGGAGATTGTACGAAGAGACAGCACATACCAAAGAAACAACTTTGAAATAGGAACGTCTTATAAATTAGATTGGAATAACACTATCACATTAAATTACGAAAGTCAAAATACCACGGACAGCGGGATGATACTCTCCTTAAATAATCTTGAAACGGATCGTTCTGGATTGAACATTGGTTATAGATTAGAAAAATGGTCAACAGATTTATTGCACCGTCAAAATCTAATCTTCCAACTTAAGATAGGCACGGGAACTAGAGAATTACCAGAGGACAAAGAAAATTATTTGAATATTGACGCAACCATTACAAAACTTTGGCATCTATCTAATAGAAGTAAGATTCTAAGTTCTTTGAAAAGCCAAATTTTAAAAACAGATAAAATTCAATTTAATGAGTTGTATCAACTAGGTGGGAACAATAGTATAAGAGGTTTTAATCAAAATAGCATTGATAGCTCGCAATATGCAACCCTACTTTTAGAATATAGATACAATTTATCTCCAACTTTATACATAAACAGTATTACAGATGCTGGTATTTTCCAAAGCTTTATTGACGATAAAGCAGAATATTTAACAGGATTTGGAGTAGGTGTAGGAATTTTAACAAATTCAGGAATACTAAGTTTAAATATCGCTTCAGGAAATTTTGGAGACGCTAACTTTAATATAACCAACCTTATAGGCCATATAGAATATAAGGTTTTGTTCTAAAAAGGTTATACAAATGTTAAGCCAATATTAAATTTCCTAATAAAATAAATAGTTAAAAGTTGTTTTATTAAGTCTTTTTTTTGATTTTTACAGCTGGCTAATTCAAATAAATCTAAACATGAAAACAAAATTTAAAGGAATTTTGACGCTATTACTAGCGTTAGTTGCGCAAGTAGCTTTTGCGCAGCAGACTGTTACCGGTACGGTATCAGATGCAGATGGACCTGTTGGAGGTGCAACAGTGTCTATTAAAGGTTCGAATACCTTCGCATCAACTAATTTTGATGGTGAATATAGTATTCAAGCTAACCCTGAAGACGTGCTTGTCTTTAGTTATGTAGGATATGATGCTAAAGAAGAGACCGTTGGTAATAGAACAGTTATCGATGTAACACTTAGTTCTGCTCTTGAAGAGGTAGTAGTTCAGGCATATCGTACTTCATCTACCAAAAGGAGTAACATTGCTGCAAATGTTATTACCGCTAAACAAATCCAAGACAGACCTAACGCAAGTGCTATTCAAAGGTTACAAGGTCAGGTACCTGGACTTATTATTCAAACGGCTTCTGGTCAACCAGGCGCAAACTCTACAATTCAATTAAGAGGTGTGAGTTCTATTAATGGTAATACAGAGCCACTTATCATTATTGATGGTATTCCTGTTGATGAAGATGCCTTCAGAACAATAAATCCATTGGATATTGAAAGTCAGACTGTACTTAAAGATGCGGCAGCAACTGCAATCTATGGTAATAGAGGTGCAAATGGTGTAATTATCATCAAAACTAAAGGTGGTGCTTATAATCAAGAGCTTCAAGTTAGTTATACGGGACAGACTAGAATTACGGAATTAATAGACACAGAGTATGACCTGTTCAACTCACGTGACTACTTAAGACTAGAAAATGAACGAGGAATCGGTCTTGGTGCAACTTTAACAGACGCTGAAATAAATGCATATGCGGTTAACACCGACTGGAGTGATACTTTCTATAGAACTGGGTTTAGTCAATTACACAATTTATCTTTAAGATCTGGTGGTAAAAACTTGAACCAATTCACATCTGTTAACTACACTTACGAAGAAGGTTCTTTACAAGCATCAGACTTACAGAGATTTACCGTTAGAAACAATTTAAATATAAAGTCAGATAATGATCGCTTTAATTTGGCAACATCTCTTCAAGTAGGGTATTCTAAAAACAATTCTCAGTCAGAGCCTGAGACAAGAAATAATGCTATTTATTTTAACTCTATCTATAATTCTAATTTTGGTTTACCTTATTTTGATCCAAACAATTATGATACAAGAATAGAGGAATGGGTGGGTAGTTTACAGGCACGTTTATCTCCATATGTTACCTTGGACAACATTTTATTCAATGGTAATAGAGAAGATGAAATGAAAATCATTGCTGGTGCAAATTCATCTTATAAAATTAGTGATAATTGGACAGCGAGATACAACATTGGTGTGGATTATCGTCAACAAACATTTTTAAGATATGCTGATCCTAATTCTGCTCTAGCAAGAGTAAGAGCAAGTTTCATTGGACCTGGAGAAGTAGAAGGATTTCAAACAGAATCATTTTTCAATGACTTTAGATTTAACTCGACTGCAAGCATAGGTTATAAGAAAACTTTTGGTGCGAATGAAGACGGAAGTAATGGTCACACAATATTAGCAAACGGATATGTAGAATATGTGAAGGCTCACTTTAAAAGTTTTGGCTTTTCTCAAACAGGTTTAGACCCAAGAACATTTAGTCCTGGAAATGACGGTGGAGCCTTCATTGGTGACAATGAAGATAATGACGAATTTGTTCCAACGGTTAACTCTGGAAAAGGTAGTACAGGTCTATTCTCATATTTTGCAGAATTTGATTATGATTATGCCGACAAATATGGTTTTGGTGCAACAATACGTAGAGATGCTTCATCAAGATTTAGCGGAGACAACAAATGGGGTACTTTTTGGTCTGTTGCAGGTAGATGGAATATTTCGGAAGAAGCATTTATGAAAGATGTAAACTGGGTTAATTCATTAAAACTAAGAGCTTCATATGGTAGCGTAGGTAATGACCGAATTGCTTCAACGTATTATGGAGCACTTAACAATACAAGAACTTTATTTACTACAGGATTATCATATGCTGATAATCAAACTTTCGTAAGATCTCAATTAGGAAATGCAGACTTGAGATGGGAGTCGGTAAACACAGCAAACCTTGGTTTAGATTATGAATTATTTAACAGAAGATTAAGAGGTACATTAGATTTCTACAACAGAAAAACTACTGATTTATTTTCTCCGAGATCTGTTTCTACTTTAGTAATTGCTAGTGGTACACAGCAAGCTAACATTGGAGACTTGGTGAATCGTGGTATTGAATTAGGAGCTAGATATGATTTAATAATCCCAAAATCAAACAAAGGATTTGATTTAGACATATTTGCTAACGTAAGTTACAATGAAAATGAGGTAACTTCAATTGACGCTCCAGATGGAATCATTGATAACGGTTCATCGGTAATCCAAGAAGGAGCTCAATTAAATGAATACTTTGTAGTGCCTTATCTAGGAGTAAATCCAGCAAACGGTAACTTGTTATTCTTAGATGCTAATGGAAATCCAACAGAAGCTCCAACACTAGATGATAGAAGATTAACTGGAACTGATACTGTGCCAGATTTCCAAGGTGGATTTGGTTTTGAAATGAACTATAACAATTTCTTTTTTGAAACTCAATTTAGTTTCATGACTGGATTACAAAGATTTGACTTTAATCAACGTGATTATTATGACATCAATAATTTAGGTCAAACTCAATTATCTAGTGACCTTACAAGATCGTGGACACCAACAAATAGAGTTACAGACATGCCATCTTTAGCAGCTACTAACATAGCTACTGGACCATTATCAGATAGATTCTTAATAGACTCAGACTTTTTAAGAGTTCGTTTCATGCAATTGGGTTACAACTTTGATGAGGCAGCATTAGATAAAATTTTCCTTGACAGTGCTAGAATATATGTAAATGCTGAAAACTTAGTTACTTGGACTAAGTGGTTAGGATCTGATCCAGAAAGTACACGTTTATCAGAATACAACAGATACCCAACACCACGTATTTTTAGTGTAGGTATTGATTTACAATTTTAATTTTAAAAGCAATGAGAAAAATATTTTTAACTTTAGGACTCGCAGCTGCCTTGTTTAGCTGTGAAGACGCAACTGAAATAATTCAGCCGAGTGAATTCGGATTTGATACTGCGTTCCAAAATGCGGACGATGTAAAAACAGCTGTTTTTGGAATCTACGGAAATGCAAATAGAACTACGGGTATCGCATTTACATCATATTTCACTGATGAATGTGGATTAGGTGAAGCTGGAAACAACGGTAACGAATCACACAGACTTCAGCTTAATGTAAACAATGCGCAAGCATCAGGTATATGGACTGGCTACAATAGTGCCATAAGAAATGCAAATATTTTCTTTGAAGGAGCAGCTCTAGTTACTCCAGCTGATGCTGCAGAACAAGCTACATATGATGAAGCTTTGGGTGAAGCACATGCTTTAAGAGCATATGCGTACTCTCAATTGCTTGCTTACTTTGCTCAAGATTTATCTGATCCTTCTAGTTTGGCAGTACCGGTATATGATTTTGTACCTGGTGTAGAAGACAGATTACCACGTAATACGGTAGCAGAAGTTGTTCAATTTATTAATGATGACTTAGATGCAGCTGATAATTTATTAACACAAGCTGGAACTGCATACACAGTAGACTTTATTTCACTTGATTTTGTAAATGCATTGAGAGCTCGTGTTGCTGCATATGTTGGTGACTACCCAAGAGCATCCAATTTTGCACAAGCAGTGTTAGGTAATTTTACTTTACCTACTACCGCTAACGCAGCTCAATTTACAGAGGTTTGGCAAGACATAAATGGTACCGCTACTTCACAAGAGGTTATTTTTAAATTTAATAATACTCTTGCTGTTGGGAGCAGTATGGGACAAATATGGAATACTAATTCAAGTGACGTAACAGGTTCACCATTATATGAGGTTGGAAGAAGACTTTTTAATGAATTAGAAAGTAATAATTCTAATTTCGGTGATATCAGAAGACAAGTATGGGTAGATCCATCTTCATTAATTTCTCCTGATTACCCTAATGCAACAAACCCTCGAGAAGACGACATTCTGGTTGTGGATAAATACCCAGGAGACCCTTCTTTACCAGGTCTAGTTGGTGGATATACTAATGATCAAAAAGTGTTTAGAACAGCTGAAATGCATTTTATTCTTGCTGAAGCAGCTGTTGAAGCTGGAGATCTACCAGGTGCAGCTGCACAATTGAAAATTGTACGTGATGCTAGATACACTAGCCCACAGGCCGCACCGACTTACTCTAGCGCTACTGAAGCATGGGCAGATATCATGGCGGAACGCTATATTGAGTTAGCTTTTGAAGGGCACCGTTACATTGATGTTAAAAGATTAGGAGCACTTGCAAACCAAGGTTATGATAGAAATGACACGGACTGTTCACTTTACCCTGCACCTGAATGTGACATAAGCTTCAATGACTTTAGAGCCAGAGCATTACCGGTTCCTGCTGTAGAAGTAAGAGGTAATCCTACAATTACTCAAAACGACGGTTATTAATAAAATAAATTTAGTAAGATGAAAAACTTAAAATATAGCTTTATAGCAATCGCGACGCTTTTTTTAATAATTGGTTGTGAATATGAGCCTAAAATATTTGATGGTAATGGAGACTTAACCTTAGTTCAGTTTTCAAGATCCACTTATAACTTAGAAATTGAAATTGATGCAACAGGAGAATTAAACATTCCTGTACAATCATCAACGTTAGCTTCAACTGATAGAACTTTTAATGTAAGTGTAGTAAATGATGGAACAACTGCAATCACTGGTAGTTATTCAGTTCCGACTTCTGTAACTATTCCTGCAAATGAATACGAGGGTATTTTAACTATTTCAGGAACTGATGTTATGGGTGTTGACACAAACGCTGAAACATTAATCATTCAATTAGAAGAAGGCGCTGATTTTGCATCTGGAGGAGATGCTATTATAAGTGTTTATCAAGTTTGTCCAATACCATCTACCTATATGGTTGGATCGTACGAAATATCGGATTTACAACCAGTATTCAGTGGATCGAATTTTGACACAGCAGATGTTAACATTACGGTAGGATCAAGTGCAACACAACGTACTTTTAATACAACATGGTCAGGTAGTAATATATCTGTAGTTCTAAACTTAGTTTGTAATGAATTAATCTATGCGAGTACTAATGACACTGGATTTGTAGCTGGTACACCACAAGGTCCAATTATCATTACAACTTCAACAAGCGGAAATACATCATACGATGTAAATGATGATAGCTTATTTGTAGTTCAATACGATAATCAAGCTGGTGGATTCGGAACTTTCGGTGGATCATTTATATTGGTTAAAAACCCATAAGGGTATATAACTAAACTTATAAAAATCCCGTCCTTAAGGACGGGATTTTTTTATTAGTCAAATCTTAATAATAAAACTATTTTTGCAGCATGAGTAAGACATCTTTTATATATGGTATTCGAGCTATCATTGAAGCCATTGAATCAGGAAAAGAAATTGATAAAATATACCTTTTAAAAGGTGGTGATGGCGTTCTAGCTCAACAGCTCAAAAAGGTTGCCGGGACTAAAAATATTTCAACTAGCTATGTACCCATTGAGAAATTAGACCACCTTGCAAAAGGAAATCATCAAGGAGCAGTTGCCAGAATAGCAGCTATCTCCTATTCCAACTTAGAAGAGATATTAGAAAAAATTGACTTAGATACAAATCCAACGTTCTTGGTTTTAGATGGGATTACAGATGTACGTAACTTTGGTGCTATTGCACGTACTGCAGAATGTACAGGAATTGCTGCTATAATTATACCTACAAAAGGTAGTGCAAGTATTAATGCCGACGCAATTAAGACAAGCGCAGGTGCCTTATTTAATATTCCTATCTGTAAAGTAAATCACGTGAAAGATGCGTTGTTTATGTTCCAATCCTACGGTATTCAACTGGCAGGAGCTACAGAAAAAGTTGATCAAGTACTCTACAATGAAAATCTCAATATACCAATTGCGGTAGTTATGGGAAGTGAAGAGCGAGGTATACAGCCATCGGTCATAAAAATGCTAGACTATAAATTAAAATTACCGATGTTAGGAGATATCGCATCCCTTAATGTATCAGTAGCTTGTGGTGCTATACTTTATGAAATAACTAGGCAAAAAATGTCATAGTCGTCACTCCTCTTCCTCAGAAGGAATTTCAAAAAAATTACCTTCATCATCAAACTGCTGCATAAAAGGATCCTTTGAACTATCATAATTTCTAAGTTCCCATTGGAACTTTCTTTTTTCCGGCATCTTGTTTTTTGTAAATAAAGCAATGACTAGTCCGGTTATGAAACCACTAAGATGTCCTTCCCATGACATTCCTTCCTTAATAGGTAGCATATACCAAATTAAACTCCCATAAAAAAAGGCAATTAAAAAACTTAATGAAACCAATCGATAGTGTTTAACTAATAGCCCTTTAAAAAACAGAAAACTTACTAGCAGATAAATAATACCACTTGCACCAATATGATAACCATTGCTTGCAATTAACCAGGTTAATATTCCTGTACTTAACAAGCCCATGATAAAAACAAGCCAAAACTGTTTCCTATAGAAATAATTGAGTAAAACAAGAAGTATGAAGGAAGGCACTGTATTACTCCACAAATGTTGTAAACTACCGTGAATGAAAGGACTTGTAAAGATCCCCTTTAAACCAGCTATACTTTTGGGATAAATACCCATTTTGTTAAATCGGATATGAAAAGTTACTTCTATATAATAAACTAACCATATCAATAGAACAAAAAGTACGGCAGGAAGGAAGGTGATACCATCAAACTTAAAATACTCCTTATCTTGCATACTTACAAAATATCAATGTTTAAGCCACAAAGGCCTGTCATGTCAATATAACTTATGTCAATAAATACGCCACTAGCCGAACGCCTAAGACCACAAAATCTGGATGATTACATAAGTCAAAATCATCTTGTAGGCGAGCATGGAAGTCTTACCCGTCATATTAAAAACGGAACAGTACCGTCGTTGATTTTTTGGGGTCCACCTGGAACAGGTAAAACCACACTTGCTCAAATTATTGCTCAAGAAAGCAAGCGACCTTTTTTCACTCTAAGTGCGATAAATAGTGGTGTAAAAGATATAAGAGAAGTAATTAATAAAGCCAAAACATCAGGAGGACTGTTTACACAAAAGAATCCCATCTTGTTCATTGATGAAATTCATCGTTTCAGTAAATCACAACAAGATTCACTTCTCGGTGCAGTGGAAAAGGGATGGGTAACCCTTATAGGTGCGACAACCGAAAATCCAAGCTTTGAGGTTATACCTGCCTTGTTATCTAGATGTCAGGTTTACGTTTTGAACGCTTTCGCGAAAGCGGAATTACACCAACTACTCCATCACGCTATACAAAAAGATGACATTTTAAAAAACTTATCCATTGAATTGATAGAAAGTGACGCACTGTTAAGGATAAGCGGTGGTGATGCAAGAAAATTATTAAACACATTTGAATTAGTTGTTCTATCCCAACCCGAAGGTGTAATTAAGGTTACCAATGAAATGGTTCTTGAGCAGGTTAAGTCAAATCCTGCACGATACGATAAAACAGGTGAGCAACATTATGATATTATAAGTGCGTTTATAAAATCGATAAGAGGATCAGATCCTAATGCCGCAGTCTACTGGCTAGCTAGAATGATAGAAGGCGGAGAAGACGTTAAGTTTATTGCTAGACGACTTATCATACTTGCTAGTGAAGATATAGGAAATGCAAATCCTACTGCCTTAATCATGGCTAATAATACTTTTCAAGCGGTAAGTACTGTAGGAATGCCAGAGTCTAGAATTATACTAAGTCAATGTGCAATCTATCTCGCAACGTCGTTAAAAAGTAATGCTAGTTACCTGGCAATAGGTAATGCACAAAAGTTGGTACGAGAGACTGGTGATTTACCTGTACCCTTAGGATTACGTAACGCTCCAACAACGTTGATGAAAGATTTAGGATATGGAGACGATTATAAGTATGCCCATGATTATCCTGGTAATTTTGCATTTTACGATTTTTTACCAAAAGAAATAAGCGCTACCAAACTTTATGAACCCGGTAACAATTCAAGAGAACAAGCTCAAAGAGACTTTTTAAAAAGAAGATGGAAGGATCACTATCCTTATTCCGATAAATAAGTGAATATATCTAATAAACTCTCTACATAAGGTTGATCGTGCGCGGTTTGCTCATTAGTTGTTTTAAACCAAATACTATCCATCCCTATATTTTGAGCTCCTTCTATATCGGCAAGTAAGCTGTCCCCTATCATTACACTTTCTTCAACGCGAGCACCTGATTTTTGAAGAGCTATTTCAAATATTTTGGGATCAGGTTTTTTAACGCCAGCTTCATCGGCTGTTAAGATTACATCAAAGTATTTAGACAAACCTGATTTATTGATCTTATTATGCTGTACGTCAAAGAACCCATTAGTAATTAAATGCAATTTAAACTTGGGTTTCAACTGATCTAATAACTGAATACATCCAGCAAACAAATGATTGTTATTAGGTAAATAAGCGATGTACATATCAGCAAATTTGTTGATTTGTTCGGTAGTCGTCGGGTAATTACAAGCATCAAAAGCGGTTTTAAGACGTTGAAATCTGAGTTCTTCCTTAGTAATTAGGTTTTCTCTGAATTTTCGCCAAAACTCAAGATTCAACGGTTCATAAACCTTTATGAATGCATCAAGATCTAATGAAATTTTCTCTTCTTGAAATATTTGTTGATAGGCTAGTTTGCTATTCAAGTCAAAATCCCATAAGGTGTGATCTAAATCAAAGAAAATGTGCTTTTTACCTTTAAATACCATTGATATCTTTTAAAAATGTATAACTGTGATTGCCTAATTCTTTGTCGAAATGATCATAATTCATAACAATATTTAAGTGGCCATGTACAGCTTTAATTTGATGAACTATTTGTTTGAGTGCTATTCGTTGACTAGCTAACATTTTATTTACTAATGACGAATAATGAATAGCAACTGGATGAACAAGGACTGGCGTTTGAATTTCATAATCCAGATCATAAAAATAAAAGGGTAATGATGTACCTGCTCTAAAACCTACAACGTTTTCAAAGCACATACTATAATCGTTTACCTTACCTAAGCCAGAAATATTTCTATAAAAATGAGGCACTTCCAATTTACTCTTGTTTACCCTTACGAATTTTAGGATACGATGGGTATTTTTTTCAAACCTCGAAGCTTGTAAAATTGCCTGTTCTTCGCTTGAATTAATTCTCGCGAGAACACCTATATCAGAATAATCTGCAGCATGTTTTATCGCTATTTTATAAGTATGGTTTCTATAAGATACTCCAGGATTATCACGTGTTATATTACCTAGATTGAATAAAAACAACGACTTTCTTTCAGTTTGATTAGTCGACGTAAAAATTTTTAATAAATCATCTAGATTATCAAAGGGATCCTTTTTAAATCTAAGTAGCACTGAAAAGAACAATATGAGCTTGTAGATACTGAACTTTTTAACATATGAAATAAACATCTCCCATTTTGTAATCCAACTACGGCTGCGGTATTTAAAGTAAATAGGAGTATCAATTACTGTTACTTGCTTATATTCATTAGCCAAATCAATAGTAAAATCAAATTTTGCTTCGAGAACAGTTTTAAATTTAAAAACCCATAATTCAATTATAGGTAGTTTTAAAAAATCGTTTTGATAAGCAACAGAGTCTTGTGCTTTAAATCTACCCAACTCATCCTTCATCTGTGGTAGATATTCTTCATAACGAGAAAGTAAATAAAATACTGCACTAAATAAATCAAAGGGTACTATCGACTCATGATCTAGTGATTGAAAAAAAACTGGTAACTCATCCCAATAACTTATTTCAACCTCATGTAGATCAATACCTACTTCATCCAATAAGCCTTCGGCATAGATACTCATTTCCTGACCTATGGTCTTTTGAGTGTAGCTAAATTTAGGTCCAGAATACCCTACAAATTCATTAAGCTCTGTCGTGAATTTATATTCTACCTCTAGAATTCTTTTAAACACGTGCCGAAAAACGTATTCTTTCCTACTTGTGATATTTGAACAATAAATCAAGATCATAGAATCCCTTCATCTGCAAAGCTATAATAAGCGCTTTGAGTAATAATTAAATGATCAAAAACCTTAATATCTAAAACTTTACCAGCTTCAATAAGTTTGGTCGTTATGTTTTTGTCCTGCTGGCTAGGCTGTAGTTTACCACTAGGATGATTGTGCGCCAAAATCATAGCCACACAACCACTTTCTATAGCTTTTTTATAGACAATCCTAGTATCAACCATCGTTCCAGTTATACCACCTATACTTATTTGAGAAGATTCAATCACTTGATTACTATTATTAAGATACAATACCCAAAATTCTTCATGAGGCAACTCACCCAATCTAGGTTGTAAAATTTTAAAAGCATCTAGACTAGAGGTTATTTTTGGTTTAGTCACTGGCATTTCCATGGCACGACGTCTTCCTAATTCCATTGCCGCAGCAATGGTTATCGCTTTGGCTTCTCCTATACCCTTATACTTAATTAATTCTTTGATTGATTTCTTTCCTAAGGTATCTAGCGAATTACCCGAATCATTCACCATGATACGGCTTAATTCCACAGCGCTCATTTTACGAGTACCACTACCTATCAAAATGGCAATTAATTCTGCTATTGAAAGTGATGAACTGCCGCTTTTAAGAAGTTTCTCACGAGGACGATCATCTAGTGACCAATCCTTAATTGAAAAATGCTCTTTTTCATCTTGCATGCAGCAATATAAAAATTACCTTACAAATACAGGTTCATTTTCTTTTTTAGTTTCTTCTGCCGAAAATGAATAACCATCTGTAGTAAAGGAAAGAATAGCCTCTTTGCCCCTATTTTCAGTAGTAATTAAATGTCTAGCCATAGCACCTCGAGCTTTTTTAGCAAAAAAGGAGATTACTTTAAGCTTACCATTTTTATAATCCTTGAATACAGGTGAAATCAATTTACCAGTAAGTTCTTTTTTATTAATAACCTTGAAGTACTCATTACTTGCGAGGTTTACTACTAATTCATCCTCGGTCATTTCCTCATTAAGCGCTGGCGTTACAACATCTTTCCAATATTGATAAAGATTGTCGTTACCATCAATAGACCATTTGGTGCCCATTTCTAATCGATAAGGCTGCATAAGATCTAAAGGTCTAAGGTAACCGTACAATCCAGATAAAATTCTAATCGATTTTTGGGCTTTTTTTATTTGACTTTCTGATAGCGTGTAGGCATCTAGGCCGGTATAAACATCTCCATCAAAAGCATAGATAGCCTGCTTTGAGTTTTCTTGATTAAAATCTATTGCAAACTCTTGATTGCGATCGTAGTTTAAATCGGCAAGTTTATCAGAAATACTCATCAACTCACTCAGCTTTTTCCTTGATAGTTTTTTTAAACCTTTATTCAATTGTACAGCCTGATCTTTAAACAAGGGTGTAGTAAACTCAGTTACAACTGGTTTTGTTTCATAATTTAGAGACTTTGCAGGAGACAATAGAATTTTCATATCAATATTTTAATGATTCAAAAATAAATATCCTTCTTCTCAATTATAGGATACCGGTGCCTAAATCTATCGATGATTTAATAAGAAATTTTGATACTGAATAACTAGATAGTATTTTGTAACTACGCTTTCGCGAAAGCGAAACTTAAACCTATTAATCAATCATTACTAGCATGTGTAGCATATACTCGCCATTTTTCAATACAAGCTTGCATATCGTCTGGTACCGGACATGAAAAACTAAGCCACTGACCAGTTGTTGGGTGCTCAAATCCTAAAGTGCGCGCATGTAAGGCCTGTCTAGGTAGGACCTTAAAGCAATTATCTACAAACTGTTTGTATTTTGTAAAACTTGTACCCTTGAGTATTTTATCACCACCGTAGCGTTCATCATTGAATAAGGTGTGCCCGATATGTTTCATGTGCACGCGTATTTGATGAGTACGTCCCGTTTCTAACCGGCAACTTATAACGCTTACATATCCTAAATCCTCGATCACTTTATAATGGGTAACGGCAGGTTTACCTTTATAGGATTCTTCTCCAGACCAAACTGTATTCTGCAATCTATTCTTGGGATGTCTACCTATATTACCTTCAACAGTTCCACTTGTTTCTTCAAAACTGCCCCATGTGATTGCAATGTATTCTCGCTCACTGGTTTTATTTGCAAATTGAGCAGATAGATGTGCCATGGCATGTTCCGTTTTGGCAATTACTAGCAATCCGCTAGTATCCTTATCTATTCTATGAACCAGGCCAGGACGATCACTAGAATTATTAGGTAAGTTTTCAAAATGATAAATCAAAGCATTTATTAAGGTACCAGAGTAATTACCATGTCCTGGATGCACAACCATTCCTGCTGGTTTATTCACCACTACGACATCATCGTCTTCATGAATTATATCGAGATCGATATCTTCAGCAACCAGTAATTGTTCATAGGTAGGATGCTGCATTAACACCCGTACAGTATCACCTGATTTTACCTTATAGTTAGCTTTTACTACTTGATCATTTACAAATACGCCACCTTCTTTAATATATTGTTGAATTTTACTACGAGTAGCGTTTTCAATACGATTCATTAAGAATTTATCTACTCGCAAGGGTTCTTGCCCTGGGTTTGCGGTAAATGAATGATGTTCATGTAAATTTTGGGAAGATTCCTGTGTCATAGTACTTATTTAGAATCTTCAGGTGTGGTGACTGGTCGTTTTCCATCAGCCAGCACTAGATCAATAACACTTGTTTTACGTAATTGCGTTCCAGATTCTAGGACCTCACCTTTATATCTCATTTCAAGCACAGTGTCCTCTGCATAGTTAGGTTTATAAGTAATTTCACCAATTTCAAATCCTAAACTTTGTAAAGTAGGTATAGCTTGTCTTTTAGTCTTGTAAATTACATTAGGAACGGTAACCATACCGTATCCACTAGGATTCACTTTGAGATAAATCTGTCTATTTTCCTTAACAAATTTTCCTGCTTTAGGATTTTGCTCAATGATTGTTCTAGGAGGAAACTCTGGATTGAAACCAGAGCTATCTATAACCTTACTTCTTAAATCCAATTCTTCTAACTCTGTATTTGCCTGACTCAAGGTTAGTTTTTCAAGGCTAGGCACCTCAATACGTTGATCATGATTTGTATACCAATCTAGCCAATATAAATATCCTAGACATAAAACAAAAACAAGAACAACTGCCAGAACAACTTGTATCCAGAAGGTTTTAGTAAACATAAACCTGAAAAAATTCATACTTGAAAAATTAAGTAGTATTATGCACCAAAGATACATAATCGATTCCCTTATTTAAACGACATCTTTTTTAACTTTGTTGTTTACGCTCAGGGCGAAAACAGAACTATGAAAAACATTGCCGTACTCATGGGTGGCTATTCCAGTGAGAAAGACATCTCGATGAAGAGTGGAAAGGTAATTTCCAAATATTTAAACAAAGACCTTTACCAGGTCTATGAAATCGTAATATCAGAGCAGTCATGGAGCTACACCAGTACAGATGGTGAGGTCCATGAGATTGATAAAAATGATTTTTCAATCACAATTGATGACAATAAAGTAATATTTGATTGTTGCTACAATACCATTCACGGTACTCCTGGTGAGGATGGGCTGTTACAAGCCTACTTAGAATTAATAGGCTTGCCGCAAACCTCTTGTGATAGTTACCAAAGTGCAATTACCTTCAATAAAAGGGACTGCATTGCAGTGTTGAAACCATGGGGAATAACTACTGCACAAAGTGTATATTTAAATCAGTCTCAAGAGGTCGATGTGAATCTAATAGTTGATCGAGTGGGATTGCCTTGTTTTGTTAAAGCAAATCGCAGTGGTAGTAGTTATGGTGTTTCAAAAGTTTATCAAATCGAACAGTTACCAGCTGCACTTGATGTAGCATTTGCGGTAGATAACGAGATTATTATAGAGTCCTTTCTAGATGGCATCGAAGTTTCTGTAGGTGTGTATAAAAAAGATGGTACTATCATCGCTTTACCACCTACTGAAATTGTAAGTGAGAATGATTTTTTTGATTATGAAGCCAAATATCAAGGAAAATCCCAAGAAATTACGCCTGCAAGAATTAGTGAACGTATGACAGTTGCTGTTCAAGAATTAAGTAAAAGAATCTACGAATTACTTAATTGTAAGGGTATAGCACGTGCCGACTTTATATTCCATCAAGGAACACCTCATTTCATTGAAATAAATACCAATCCAGGTATGAGTGAAGAAAGTATCGTCCCTAAACAAGTAGAAGCTTCTAATCAATCCTTAACTGATTTTTTAACCGATATCATTGAGGAAACCTTAAATTAGCCCTATGAGAAGAGCCGTTTTTCCGGGTAGTTTTGACCCGATAACCCTAGGACACTATGATATAATCGAAAGAGGATTAGGCCTTTTTGATGAAATCATAATCGCAATTGGTGTTAATGCAGATAAAAAGTACATGTTCAGTTTAGAAGAACGTAAAAGGTTTATAGAGGAAGCCTTTAAGGATCAACCACAAATAAAGGTAATGACGTATTCTGGACTAACCATTGAATTTTGTAAACAACAACAAGCTCAATTCATTCTTAGAGGATTACGTAACCCAGCCGACTTTGAATTTGAAAAAGCAATTGCCCATACAAATCGCAAGCTTTCCGAAATAGAAACCGTATTCCTACTTACCTCTTCTGGTAAAAGTTATATTTCATCATCGATAGTACGCGACGTAATTCGTAATAATGGAGACTACACAGGACTAGTCCCTACAACTGTAAGAATATGAGAAACCTGTTAATCTATTTTGCTTTCATCTTTGTTGTTACATCATGTGATAATAAAAAAACCACTAACAACGATCCAATAGATTGGGAAACTCCATTTGAAAAAGGTAATGGCAATCAAACTGCTACCTATCATGAAGTTATTTCATATTACGAAAAATTAGCAAACCACTTCTCCTCTATTTCTATAAAGGAATATGGTAAAACAGATAGTGGTTTACCCTTACACCTAATCTCGTACAAGTCAAACATTCAATCCAATAAGGAACCAGTAAAAATACTAGTAAATAATGGTATTCATCCAGGCGAAAGTGATGGAATTGACGCCAGTATGATGCTATTAAGAGATCTAGCTAACGAAAAATTGTCCATTGAACACCCAGTTGAACTGCATGTAATAGCGGTGTATAATGTAGGTGGTTCTTTAAATAGAAATACGAGTTCAAGAACCAATCAAAATGGACCAGAAAGTTATGGATTTAGAGGTAATGCTCGTAATTATGATTTAAACAGAGATTTTATTAAAACAGATACAAGAAATGCAGTCACATTTCAAGAAATCTATCATACTGTAAATCCTGATTTCTTCATTGATAATCACGTGAGTAATGGTGCAGACTATCAATACGTTCTTACTCATTTGATCACACAACACAACAGATCAACCTCTAACCTTGCCAACTATATTGAAAACTCTTTTAGGCCAGAGCTTGAGCAAAAATTAAATGAAGAAAACTGGCCCATTACACCCTACGTGAGCGTTTGGGGCACTACTCCAGATAAGGGTTTTTCTCAATTCCTTGATGAACCTAGATATTCTACTGGATACACTTCATTATGGAACACGGTAGGACTTATGGTAGAAACTCACATGCTCAAACCTTATAAAGACCGAGTTGAAGGAACCAAAATACTAATGGAAAAAGTGCTAGAAATAGCACAATCAAGAGCTACTGAGGTAAAAGAATTGAGAAAAGATGCTTTTGCTACTTTAAAAGCAGGAGATTCATACGCACTCACCTACAAACTAGATAGAACTAAAAATGACAGTATAGAGTTTTTAGGCTATGAAGGTGAATACATAATTAGTAAAGTCACTGGACTGGAACAACTCACCTATAACCGAAACAAACCTTTTAAAAAAATGGTTCCTTATTACAATACTTATAAAGGAACCGACAGTATCATAATCCCGTCATATTATGTAATACCTTCGGGCTATTGGAATATCATAGAAAAATTAAATCACAACCAAATAGAATACTTTACTTTAAAAAAAGATTCAACAATTCGTGCTCAAGAATATCGAATTGAAAACTACAATACCGCACGCAGTGCCTATGAAGGACATTATCCTCATAGCAATGTATCTGTTAGTAGTAAAGAATATGAAGTACGCTTTCGCGAAAGCGATATCATCATACCTACTAATCAACCAGGAATTAAATATCTTGTTGAAACTCTTGAACCACAAGCAAGTGATAGCTTTTTTAAGTGGAATTACTTTGATACCATACTTCAACAAAAGGAAGGTTTTTCTAGCTATGTTTTTGACGCTAGCGCAGAAAAACTATTGGAACAGAATCCAAGTATTAGGATGGAATTTGATAGTTTAAAACAAGCCAATCCAAATTTTAAAAATAATGCAGCTGCGCAATTGTCCTGGTTACATAAACGCAGTCCTAATTATGAAAAAGCTCATCTAACCTACCCAATTTATAGAATTTTATGAAAAAAATTATAGCAATAGCAACAATCAGTTTGATTGTCTTAAGTTGTAACTCCGACAAGAAAAACAATTCAGAAAATCTAGACCCCATACCCAGTGATTTTGAACGAGGTCAAGTAATTGAAAACAATACAGATGGCGTATGGAGTAATCAAGTAGATTGTGATGGAGCTGTTTATAAATTTGAAATTCCAAAATTTTCGGGAACTCAAACTAAATCATTATACCAACCTATCTCCAATTTAATTGGCAAGGATTTGAGTGCTACTACCTATCCAAATGATGCCACAATGGAAGAGGTTTTTGACATTTTTGCCAATGAGCGTAGCATGAATCTTTGTCTCAATAAAGATCGCGGTACAAGTATGATAAAGATTGATCATGTATCTGAAAATACAGATTTTATTTCTTACAGCATTGTTTATAAGAGAGAAGGAGAATTTGGAAGAATACTGCGCACTTTTTCAAAACCTAATTATGAAGAAATTAAACTTAATGATATGGTAAGCGCTAAAAAATTCCCTGATGTGCGCACTATTCTACAAGTTAATTTACAACAAGAAACAGCAAATCTCATTTTAGGATTACCAAAGGATATGCAGGCGACCTATGGAGATTATGCTAGAAATACAGCCTTTACTTTTACCGATGAAGAACTTAAAAATGCACCTGTTGCATTCAAAGTTGATCAAGATAAAAATGTTTTCCTACAAACTACTTTTAAAGTTGACTTACCAGATACTTTTAAAGAACTTAATAATCAGGTATTAATTACAATACCTGTTGATCAACTAAGCTATTACATGAATTTTGAGAAGGTAATAAAAGGTTAGTGACGCTTAGTCACCAACATGTTATCAGGAAAAAGCTCTCTTATATTAGCATAGGAATTCATAAGAGCTACTTGCGCCATTTCTTTGTCTAACCATACCGCTTTTTCTATCCCTTCCTTTTTTTGAGGCTTAAGCTTCTTATCTGAGTCTGTTTGCATAAGATACCAGTGTGTAAGCTTGAGCTTTATTTTTGATTTCCAAGAATAAATGTGATAAGTACGACCTAGATAATCATTGAGTTTCAAGTTTTTCACTTTAGTTTCTTCTTGAACCTCTCGAATAGCACAATCTTCAATGGTTTCTCCTTTATCAATTTTACCTTTAGGAAGATCCCATTTGTCATTACGATAAATAAATAAGTATTGATTAAGCGAATTGAGAACAAGTCCACCACCGGCAACTACCACAGGAAGTTTTTTATGCAGCCTTTTTACAATTTTGTTGGGATTCTTGCTATACAACAACACTTTAGTAAGCTCACCAGTTTCTATACGCTTGATGATTTTTTTTAGATTTACAGTTCTTAATTTAAAGACTGTGTAATCTGGAAAATTGTCTTTGTTTGAAGTGACTAAAATAGGCACTTCTTTGACAAAAACTTTATACATTTGCTCCATGGTCAGAGATAAAAATGTTGCTGCAAAAACAGCAGAATTATTATTGCAAATTAAAGCAATAAAATTGCAACCACAAGAACCTTTTACATGGGCCAGTGGATGGAAATCACCTATTTATTGCGACAACCGCATAACTCTTTCATATCCAGAGGTTAGAAACTATTTAAAAGATCAATTATCAGATCTTGTTAAGAAAATGTACGGTACACCAGACGTGATCGCCGGAGTTGCTACGGGTGCCATAGGTATCGGTATGTTAGTGGCCCACGCGCTAGACGTTCCTTTTATCTATGTACGACCAGAGCCTAAAAAACATGGTAGAAAAAACCAAATTGAAGGACAATTAAAGGCTGGTCAAAATGTGGTGGTAATTGAAGACCTTATAAGTACTGGTAAAAGCAGTTTAAATGCTGTAAAAGCTTTAAAAGAATCTGGGGCAAATGTCAAGGGCATGCTTGCACTTTTTTCATATGGCTTTACTTTTGCTGTAGAAAATTTCAAAGAACACGATCTAGAACTTACCACCTTAAGTGATTATAATCATTTAATTGAAAAGGCAGTAAGTGCTGGATTGTTTAATGATGAAGAAAAAGAATTACTAAAAAGCTGGAGAGAGAACCCTAGCCAGTGGAATAATTAAGCTATGAATTTAGAAAGCCGTAAAGTAACAACTCAAAAGAATCCAGAAGAATTGTACACGTTTTTAACAAACGTTGCTAATTTCAAGGAGCTCATGCCCGATGATACAAAGTTTGAATTAAGAGGTGATGATAGTTTTCTCTTTGGACTTAAAGGAATGCCAGAAATAAAGCTTCAACTTAAAGAGCAAACCCCTTACTCTAAAGTTGTTTTAGGATCAGCAAGTGATAAGTTTGATTTTAGTCTAATCTGTGATATTGAAGATAAAGAAGCTGGTAGTGAGGCTCAATTATTTTTTACAGGAGATTTTAATCCTATGATGGCTATGATGATTAAAGGCCCTATTAAGAAATTTTTGGAGCAACTAGCCAAAGGACTGGAACAATTCTAGTAAAACCATTTAAGTTCTTTTAAATCTGCAGTGAGGTATTGACTATCAGTAGTCATTAACTCCAACAAACCGTTCTCAGTTACACCGATAATGGTTGCTGTAATAGGCTTATCAAGATATTCAAAATTGAGAGTCCTACCCAGTTTATATAAGTGACTGCTGTAGTCATTTATAAACTCCTTAATTTCATAATTTGAGACATTCAAATATTGAATAAAGCTGAATAGTAACTCATCTAGGTTGAACTGTTTACCCGTTATTAATTTAAGTGAGATCGCTTTCAGGGAATCAGGAAACTCATCCTGGTTAACATTAAGACCTATACCAACGATCGCATGGGTAAGTGAACTACCGGAATAGACAGTTTCAATGAGAATTCCTGCTAGTTTATGATTTACTGCCAGAATGTCGTTCGGCCATTTAATCTCTGCCTTTATGCCAAGATGGTTTTTGAGCCACGACACTAAACTTACGGTTATCCATTTATTAATTTGAAATGGTGTAAGACATACCTTTGAATTATCAAGTAAAAAACTGAAAGTTAGGTTTTTACCAGGCTCAGAGTGCCATTTTGCTCCATGCTGCCCTTTGCCTGCCGACTGTTTGTAAGCAACAACAGTAGTAAGGTGAGTGAGTTCGCTTTCGCGAAAGCGAGACCTCAATTCATCATTTGTAGAGGTAGTGGCATATAATTTGACAATGTTCAAATCTAGAATTTAATTGTAGTTTAATGAATAAAGTGCAATTCTAGAACAAAAAAGAAATAAATTTGTACTTAACAAAAAGTTTTTAATGACTAAAACAGCAGTACCTACAGATACATTAATAAGCCAAATCATTGCCGGAATAGAAGATGTCAAAGGAAATGACATTACTATAATGGACCTAAGGGATTTAGACAATACCGTAACTAGTTACTTCATTATTTGCAACGGTAACTCCAATACTCAAGTTAACGCTATCGTTAACTCTATTCAGAAGAAAGTAAGTAAAGAATTGCAAGAAAAAGCCTGGCATGTAGAAGGTACAGATCAAGGTGAATGGGTACTTATTGACTATGTTGATGTAGTTGTTCACGTTTTTCAGAAACCTATTAGAGAATATTACGACCTAGAAGGATTATGGGGTGATGCAAAAATCACAGTTATTGAAAGTACTTACTAAAATTGAAGAAGAAAAACATGTCTGATAAAAAAGCACCTAATAAAGATCCACGCAAACCTTTAATGAATTCAGGTAAACCAAAATTCAGCATTTGGTGGATTATTATTCCTTTGGGATTATTATTTTTTGGATACAGTTTATTTACTGACCAATTATACTCACCAAAAGAAATATCTATACAAGACTTCTATACTTACCTAAAAGACGGTGATGTAAAAAAGGTTGTTATTGTAGGTAACAGAAGAAAAGCTAACATTTTTCTTACTGACGAAGCAAAAAAGGAAGACCAGCATAAGGATGCTAAACGAGGTAGTGAGGTAGGATCAAATATTCCTATACCACAATATGTTGCAAACTATGGTTCACAAGAAAAGTTTGAGGAAAAGTTTTCTGAAATAAAAGAACAGAATAATCTGGATACCGAATATACTTTTGATCCAGAAGAGGAAGGATTTTTAAGTTACGTAGGTACCTTCCTACCTTTTATAATAATTCTTGCGATTTGGATTTTTATCATGCGCAGGATGAGTGCTGGAGCTGGTGGTGGCGCTGGTGGCCAAATTTTTAATATAGGTAAATCAAAAGCAAAGCTTTTTGACCAAAAAACTGATATTAAAACAACTTTTAAAGATGTTGCAGGATTAGAAGGTGCTAAAGAAGAAGTTCAAGAAATCGTAGATTTTCTTAAAAATCCAGAAAAATATACTTCGTTAGGTGGTAAAATTCCTAAAGGAGCTCTTTTGATAGGATCGCCAGGTACAGGTAAAACATTACTTGCTAAAGCGGTAGCTGGTGAAGCAAAAGTTCCTTTCTTCTCATTAAGTGGATCAGACTTTGTAGAGATGTTTGTAGGTGTAGGTGCAAGTAGAGTACGTGATCTCTTTAAACAAGCTAAAGAAAAATCACCATCTATTATTTTTATTGATGAGATTGATGCTATAGGTCGTGCAAGAGGTAAATCTAATTTTTCTGGATCAAACGACGAGCGTGAAAATACACTTAATCAATTGTTGACAGAAATGGATGGTTTTGGCACCAATACAAATGTAATTGTGCTTGCTGCAACCAACCGTGGTGACATACTTGATAAAGCATTGATGAGAGCAGGTAGATTTGATCGTCAAATTTATGTAGACCTACCAGATGTAAGAGAACGTGAGCAAATTTTTGAAGTTCACTTAAGACCGCTTAAGAAAGTAGATGAAGAACTAGACACTTCATTTCTTGCAAAACAAACACCTGGATTCTCTGGAGCCGATATTGCCAATGTTTGTAACGAGGCAGCACTTATCGCTGCGAGAAAAGGTAAAAAGGCAGTAACCAGACAAGACTTTTTAGATGCGGTAGACCGTATTGTAGGTGGACTTGAAAAGAAGAATAAGTTAATCACACCTAGTGAGAAAAAGACAATTGCTTATCATGAAGCTGGTCACGCGACCGTAAGCTGGATGACTGAGCATGCAGCGCCATTAGTTAAGGTTACCATTGTACCTCGTGGACAATCTCTAGGAGCAGCATGGTATTTACCTGAAGAAAGACAAATTGTAAGACCAGAACAGATGCTTGACGAGATGTGTGCAACTATGGGTGGTCGTGCAGCAGAAAAAGTGATTTTCAATAAAATCTCAACGGGAGCTTTAAGTGATTTAGAAAAAGTCACTAAACAAGCTAAGGCTATGGTGACTATTTACGGTCTTAATGATAAAATAGGTAATATCACCTATTATGACAGCAGTGGTCAACAAGAATATTCAATGACCAAACCTTATAGTGAGGAAACAGCTGTAATTATTGATAAAGAAATATCAAAAATTATTGAGGAGCAGTATCAACGTGCTATTCAAATTTTGACCGATAATCAAGATAAATTAACCGAACTGGCAGAATTACTTTTAGAAAAAGAAGTGATTTTCAAGGATGACTTGGAACGCATATTTGGTAAAAGACCTTTTATTAAGGAAAAACCGATTGCATTAAAGTCAGCTATAAGCGGTACTCAAACTGATGCTGCTACAAGCAAGGATGAAGAAGAATAGTTTGTATGCTTTTAGTTAAAAAAGTATATTTACGTCAACCCTAAATCCTTTTGCTTATAGAATGGGCATATTCGGCAAGTTTTTTAAAAAATCAACAGAAAGCGATGAATCAAAGAGCACTGATAATGAGCGCTCTAAATACATGCCTGAAAAAAAACTGCCCTTAGACGAACAATTTTTTCATCATTTTATCCAACAAGGAGGAAGATTACTCTATTCGGTAAATGAAGAAGAAATTCAAGCAAACTTTGAAGATATTTTAGTTGAACATGATTTTTTTGAAAAGGATGTTTTTTGTCACGATAAGCAATTACAACAAAGATTTCCTAATTTCAACTTGAATTTTGAGGGAAGTAATCGCTCTAGTAGTTTCTTTTTGACCACTTGTGAATATCTAATAAGTGACAAAGGAGCTTTATTATTTTCTTCAAACCAGATTAAAGAATGTAAATTACCTGAATTACCTAACACCTTTGTTGTCCTAGCAAGCACTAGTCAGATTGTAGAAAATATAGGTGAAGGTTTGAGAGGCATTAAACACCGTAGTAAAACATACATCCCTACTAACATTACTACTCTTAAAAACTTCAAAGATGGCGATGGCAAAGAGAGTAAGGATATTGAAACTTATGGAGCACCTAATAAAAGACTCTATCTTTTATTATTAGAAGATTTATAATGAGAGAATTATTAGTTCGTTCTATTTCGGGAATTGTATACGTTTCCCTAGTGGTATTAAGTGCCCTATATTCACGAGATGTGTTTATAGGTTTATTTTGTTTATTTGCCTTTTTTTGCTTGATAGAGCTTATGCCAATGATAAGGCTAAAGCAATGGTTGATATATCCCGTACTACCTGTCGCTTATCTTTTACTGGTAAGGTATAATGTGTGGCCCGATCCTTTGGACGATTATTATCTTTATGTGATATATGCATTATTAGCTGGAACACTAGCAGTAAATCTATACCTTATTAGAGACTTAATACTTACAGATCGTATTCCCCTTTTCAATTCAAAAAAACACTTTATTGCGTTATTATATTTGATTGGATCAAGTTTATTCTTAGCATTAATACCAGATGTTTTAGAAAGCTACAAACCGGAATTAATAATTGGTCTATTTACAATCATATGGTCCAATGACAGCTTTGCCTATTTATTTGGTAAAAACTTTGGTAAGCATAAATTAATGCAACGAATCTCACCTAAAAAAACCGTAGAAGGATTTGTAGGTGGGCTAGTTATGGCAATGCTTACAGGTGTAGGTCTTTTCTTTTATTTACAAAATATAGGAATAACAGATTACTCCATATACCATTGGATAATTATAGCTTTTGTAGTTGCGTTTTTTGGAACACTGGGTGATTTAATTCAATCTAAATTTAAAAGACAGGCACAAATAAAAGACAGTGGTAGTATCATGCCAGGTCATGGTGGTATCTTTGACCGCATGGATAGTATTATCTTTGCAGCACCATTTGCTTATCTTACATTCTTAATTATTAATTATGTTTCATAAAGAGGGATCAAAAATTATTCTGATATCTGTTTTAATAACAGGAGCCTTAAATTTAGGTGTTTCCTATTTCAATCCTCCACATTGGATTACAGTAGCTGTAGGGATATTATCGATTGTTTTTTTAATTCTAATTCTGCAATTTTTTAGAAACCCAAAAAGATCTACACCATTAAGCGAAACCAATATAATATCACCTGTTGATGGTAAAGTAGTTGTAATCGAGAAAGTACAGGAGAATGAATATTTTAAGGAAGAACGTTTAATGATAAGCGTTTTTATGTCTCCTATCAATGTTCATGTAACTCGGTATCCAATTGGAGGCTCCATTGCCTATAGTAAATACCATCCAGGAAAATACTTGGTGGCATGGCATCCAAAAGCTAGTGAAGAAAACGAACGCACAACTGTTGTAATCAATCATAAAAATCAATTGCAAGTAATGTATAGACAAATAGCAGGTGCACTTGCAAAACGCATTGTTAATTACGCCAAAGAAGGTGAACAAGCTATTCAAGGTGATGATAGCGGTTTTATTAAATTTGGCTCTAGAGTAGACGTATATCTACCCATAGACACAGAAGTTAAAGTATCACTTAATCAAAAAGTAAAAGGTGGAATTACCACATTGGCTCAATTCTCTTAAAGGCAAGGAATTGGATAAGTACTTTGAATCAGCTTTTAACAAAGCGAGTTCTGAGGAACAGTCCGAAGTTCCTCTTGCTACCCAATTACATCTTTATGCATACTACAAAAGAGCTATAGATGAGCCTTATGTAAGTAATCGATCCTTTGAATTAAATGATTTGCGACAAGGCTTCAAAATGAATGCTTTAATTCAAGTTCAAAATATTTCTAAAAGCGAGGCTAAAAGAAGGTATATAAAAATCGTTGAAGATCTTTACCCTAAACCTTGGTAAACACAAGTGATCCATCACCAAAGAATCACTATATAACTACTATTTTTTCTTTAGAATATATATTGCCAGCGCAGCTACACAAACTACAATGGCGATAAAAATTATAGCAATGGTAGAGATTACATTCATCGTTTCAATAATTTTTTAAGCAGCCAGATAGTTAACAGCACACATAAAACTACCACTATCAGGCTGCCTAGTAATATTAAGAATATATTACCTGTACTCATTATTTTAGAGCTTCAATACTAGCGTTAATCGTATCAATTTTTGCAAGAGCATCTGCTTCTTTTTTACGTTCAAGCTCGACTACTTTTTCAGGAGCTCCGGCAATGAATCGTTCATTAGACAATTTCTTTTGAACACCTAATAAGAATCCCTGCGCACGCTTTAATTCAGCCTCTAATTTCTCTAACTCTGCAGCCGTATCAATGTTCCCTGATAAGGGTATGAAATATTCATTTGATTTAACTCTATAACTAGCTGCTCCAGATAATTGATCAGTTACCTGCATAATTGAATCAACATTACCCATTTTCATGATGAGATCATTATAATCTGCAGATAAACCTTCATTATTTATAACACTCAAAGAGATTTCATTTTTAAATGAAATTTGTTTTTCCTTACGCACCGTTCTTATACCAGATATAATGTCTTTAACCATCTCAAAATCCACAAGTAGTTTATCATCTGGTTCTACAGTGGTAGGCCATGTGTTAATACACAATGCATCTTCAACTTTGCGCTCAGTAATACTTTGCCAGATCTCCTCACTTATAAAAGGAGTAAATGGATGAATTAATCGCAAATTATTTTCAAACAACTCTATAACCTGCTTATAGGTCAAAGCATCAATAGGTTGACCGTATTCTGGTTTAATAATTTCCAACAGCCATCCACAAAAATCATCCCAAATTAATTTGTAGGAGCTCATTAAAACATCACTGATTCTATATTTTGAATAGTGATCCTCAACCTCATCTAATACTTGCGCAAACCTAGATTGGAACCACTGGATTCCTTGTTTAGCATAAGAAGGTTGTTCTATTTTTGTATCAATTTCCCAACCTTTTATTAGTCTAAATGCATTCCACATTTTATTTACGAAACCTTTTCCTTGCTGGCATAAGCTTTCATCAAACATAAGGTCATTACCTGCAGCACTGCTTAATAAAAGTCCTACTCTTACACCATCAGCACCAAACTCTTCAATTAACTTAAGCGCATCAGGTGAATTCCCTAATGACTTAGACATTTTACGTCGTTGCTTATCCCTTACAAGTCCAGTTAAATAAACCTTATCAAACGGTTTCTCATCCTTATACTCATATCCAGCTACAATCATACGTGCCACCCAAAAGAAAAGAATATCTGGACCTGTCACAAGATCTCGCGTAGGATAATAATAGTTGATCTCTTTATTTTCAGGTTCTAGAATCCCGTTAAAGACGGATATAGGCCACAGCCAGCTGGAAAACCAGGTATCAAGAACATCATTATCCTGTCTTAAATCCTGTTCTTGTAGATTGTTGTTATTAGTTCGCTTTCGCGAAAGCGTAAGAGCATCCTCTATATTCTCAGCTACTACAAAATCCTCTTTTCCATCTCCATAGTAATAAGCAGGAATACGTTGTCCCCACATCAACTGACGAGAAATATTCCAATCTCTTACGTTCTCCATCCAGTGGAAATAAGTAGACTTAAACTTAGCTGGTAACAACTCTACAATATCTTCTCTTACAGCCTTTATTGCAGGTTGAGCTAGTTCTTCCATTTTTAAGAACCATTGATCAGATAATCTAGGTTCTATGACTGCTTTGGTTCGTTCACTAGTACCTACTTTATGAATATGGTTTTCCTTTTTAACAAGGTAATTTTTCTCTTCTAATTCTTTTGCAATCAACTTGCGTACTTCAAATCTATCCTTACCTTGATAGTGCAAACCATAACTATTAAGGCTACCATCTTCATTGAAAATATCAATGATATCTAGATCGTGTTTTTCCCCTAACTTATAGTCATTTTCATCGTGTGCAGGAGTTATTTTTAAACATCCTGTACCAAACTCCATATCTACATACTCATCAGCAATTATTGGTATTTCTCGATTAACAATAGGAACAACAACTGTTTTACCAATCAAATTTTGATACCTTTCATCCTCAGGATGTACACATATTGCCGTATCACCCAATATTGTTTCGGGTCTGGTTGTTGCGATGATCACCTTATCATCACTATCCTTTAGATCATAAGCTAGATGATAGAGATGTCCATTTCTTTCTTCATAGATAACCTCTTCATCGCTTAAGGTAGTTTTAGCTTGCGGATCCCAATTTACCATACGATATCCACGATAAATTTTACCTTTATTAAAAAGGTCCACAAATACTTTTATCACACTAGCTGACATGTCGTCATCCATGGTAAATTTTGTGCGCGACCAATCGCAACTAGCTCCTAATTTTTTAAGCTGTTCAAGGATTATCCCACCGTATTCATGAGTCCAATCCCAAGCATGTTCAAGGAATTCCTCTCGTGTAAGGTCATTTTTATCAATACCTTGCTCTTTAAGCTTCTTCACCACCTTGGCCTCGGTTGCGATACTAGCATGATCAGTTCCTGGAACCCAGCAGGCATTATATCCTTTTAACCTAGCTCTTCTAATTAGAACATCCTGAATCGTATTATTAAGCATGTGCCCCATATGTAGAACTCCAGTAACATTAGGCGGCGGAATTACTATGGTATAACTTTCTCTATCATCTGGAACAGATTTGAAGAAGTCGTTTTCCATCCAGTAGTCGTACCACTTTTGCTCTGCTTTTTGAGAATCATATTTTGTTGCAAGGGACATGTTTGGCTTGATTTTTGAAATTTCTTCGACAAAAGTACTATTAACTTAAATTATATCTGGCATTAACTGCTATTTTAAATGAGTTAGTTTACCTTTAAAATCTAAAAAAGTAAATGATGAAAAATCTTATACTACTGGTAGCATTTTTAAGCTTTACCCAAATTGGTGTTGCTCAAAAACCTTCTACCCTAGACCCTATGACAACTGTGGAGTTTGAAACTACTACAATTGACTATGGTGAGATTAAAAAAGACAGTGATGGTGTGAGAACTTTTAAGTTTAAAAACACAGGCGAACATCCTCTAAAAATTTATCAAATCTATTCTTCATGTAGATGCGATATTTTGGAACAGCCCGAAAAGCCAATTGCACCTGGAGAAACTGGTGTAATTAAAGTCAAGTATGATACCAAAAAAATTGGGCCTATCGTAAAAACGCTAACCGTAATTACTAATATAAAAGAAAAACAAGTTGCTTTGCGACTGAAGGGACGCGTGATTGAATAATTAGCTTATCAACTAATCTATTAAAGGTATAAGTTTAAACTTATACCTTTTTTGTTTGCCATTTCTTTTAATTGTAATCCTAATAGTTGAATGTGGATTAGTGTAAAAGAAGTCATTTACCTCGTTCAAAGTTAAATAAGGGAAAGATCTTCCATTTATTTTTACAATTTGATCTCCTACTTGCAAGCCTGCCTTTTCTGCTTCGCTATTTACTCTGATTTGATCAATGTAAATACCTGGTATTTGAACAATGTCATATTCGGGTTTATCTAGTTGAATTAACTGCGCATCCACCTCATTACCATAACCATTTTCCGCCTTGCTTTCATAACTATAGAAAATCTCACGTTTTCCCAATTTTGCTGTAATACCTGACATATTGTAATAGAATCCATCACGATATTTCCTTGTGTTCTGTAAGTAAATTGTATTGTTTCTGTAATCTAAAATTAAGAAAAACCTCTTAAGCACCTCTGCGCCAATACTAGACAGCAAGTTTTTAGAATTCAATAATTTTGATTCTTTAATATCTGGAAATGACGAAGTAATTCTTTGCAAATTAAAGTTCCCGAAATTTAGTTGATCTAACTTAGTCCTGTACCCACTTATTTCCCCATTAAGACCAAAACCTAAAAAGTCGTAAAAATTCTTTTCTGGAATTTTAAATTGCTGTGGTCGTTTATTAATCCATAGAGCGTCGTTACTTCCAGTATCTATTAAAACATCGGCATTATAGGAATTATCAGCTTCAACTATTTCACTTTTAATATAAGGTTTACCACTAGAGAGTTGTATAGGAATTGAATCATAGCGTCTTAAACCTCTTAAATACTTTATGTCGTGAGTTAATGTTATATAGTTTTTTTCGTAATCTATTTTAACCACCGCATTTTTAAAAAAACTAGCGCCTATTACCCCATTAATTTCCACTCCTATAAAATTGAAAAGGGATAGTTGCTCTTCTGCTAGTATAAAAATTCTTGCTTGCTCGTTAACATAATCTCCTAATTTTAAAACATTATTATCACTTACATACGCATTCACTCCATTCCTATTTCCGTAACCCTTAAGTTTAAATTGTTTTCCTTTCTTTATTTCAAGTGAATCAATACCATTAAGATTATAAATAATATTTTTGGAGGCTCCAGTATCTAACATAAAGTTGAGCTTGGTGCCATTTAATTCTATGGGAACTATGATTAATCCACCAGAATTATCAAATTCAACAAAAATTTTCTTTTGGTCGTTTTTAAAAGTAAAATAATCTTGTTGAGCAATCATCAACAAGGGTTGAATGAAAACTATAAAAAACAAAATTTTCTTAACCATATATTATAAAGATAAGCAATCGAATTGTTTTAGTACATAACAGCCTTAAACCTTACTTTTGTATCTCAAAAAAGAAAAAGATGCCACAGATTTCCCAAAAAGGTACAGCAATGCCTTCATCACCAGTGAGAAAACTGGTACCATTTGCAGAACAAGCAAAGAAAGAAGGAAAGCATATCTACCAACTTAATATAGGTCAACCAGACATTAAAACACCAGAACAAGCTATTGATGCTGTTCAAAGCGCTAATATTGAAGTACTATCTTACAGCCACAGTGCAGGTAATCAATCCTATAGAGATAAATTGATCGCCCATTATAACAAACTTGGATTTGGATTGGAAGACGATAATATTATTGTTTCTACTGGAGGAAGCGAGGCGCTATTATTCACTATGGGAAGTATTTGTGACTATGGTGACGAGGTCATTATTCCCGAACCATTTTATGCCAACTATAATGGATTTGCAACTGCTAGTGGTGTAACTGTAAAGCCTATTGAAACTAGCATAGAGAACAATTTTGCATTACCAGCTATCAGTGAATTTGAAAAGTTAATTACTGATAAAACTAAAGCTATCCTTATTTGCAATCCAGGAAACCCTACTGGTTACCTGTATACTAAAGAGGAAATGCAACAACTAGCTGATCTTGTTATAAAACACGATTTATTTCTAGTTGCCGATGAGGTGTATAGAGAATTTGCTTATGACGGTCGCGAGCATTTTTCAGTATTAAGCATGAAAGAATTAGACAATCATGCTATTATGATTGATTCCGTTTCAAAACGTTACAGTATGTGCGGTGCTCGTATAGGTTGCATGGTTTCTAAAAATAAAGAGGTAATGGCTACCGCCATGAAATTTGCACAAGCCAGATTGAGCCCACCTACATTTGCTCAAATAGCTGCCGAAGCTGCCTTAGACACACCACAAACCTATTTTGATCAAGTAATAAATGAATACATAGAGCGTAGAGATATTCTAATAGCCGGACTCAAAGAAATCCCAGGAGTGACCGTAGCGAACCCTGGCGGAGCTTTCTATTGTGTAGCTCAATTACCTGTAGAAGATACCGATGTTTTTGCACAATGGATCCTAGAAAACTTTGACGTTGATGGTGAAACAATAATGGTTGCACCGGCGGCAGGCTTTTACTCAACACCAGGAATGGGTAAAAATCAAATACGAATTGCCTATGTCCTTGAAAAAGAATCGTTGAAAAAAGCAGTTAATATATTAGACCAAGCCCTTAAAGCCTACAATTCTTGATTCAAGTAAATCACAATTTTTCTCTCAAGGAGTTTAATACTTTTGGTATTTCCGCTTTCGCGAAAGCGTACTCACCTACAAACTCTATTGAACAACTTAAGGAAACTTTATCTTACTACCGTCGTGAAAATATTTTTTTACTTGGCGGCGGTAGTAATATGTTGATTACCCAGGATATTGAAACCCCTGTAATTCATGTTTTAATAAAAGGAATTAAGGAAGTCTATAGAGAAAACACTACCGTTAGACTACAAGCAATGGCTGGTGAAAACTGGCACGAGTTTGTGATGTATTGCATTTCAAAACGATATGCGGGCGTTGAAAACCTAGCTCTTATCCCAGGTAATATAGGGACCTCTCCTATCCAAAACATAGGTGCTTATGGAGTTGAATTAAAAGATGTTTTCTATTCATGTACGGTTCTGGATTTAAAGACCCAAGAGGAGAAAACATTATTCCTTGACGATTGTAAATTTGGGTACAGAGATTCCATATTTAAAAATGAAGCTAAAGGTAAGTACGTAATTACCTCTGTCACGCTAGAGCTTACTGACTTAAACCTTACTGACAAGTATCAAGTAAAAACAAGCTATGGAGCTATCCAAGAAGAGCTTAATAAACTAAATAAGGGAGAAAGTATTGATCAAATAGCTCAGGCTGTAATCAATATTAGAAGTAGTAAATTACCCGATCCTAAACTACTAGGAAACAGTGGTAGCTTCTTTAAAAATCCAATTATTGATAAGGCTGCTTACCATAAACTACTAGAATTGAATGATGACATCCCATCATATCCAGTAAACGATGATCAGGTTAAAGTACCTGCAGGATGGCTTATTGATAAATGTGGACTTAAAGGATACAGGGATGGCGATGCGGCTGTCCATGATAAACAAGCACTAGTACTCGTTAATCATGGTAATGCTACTGGATCTGACATTATAAATTTAGCTCGATTTATACAAAACCAGGTTTATTCAAAATTTGGAATAAAAATTCATCCTGAAGTAAACTTAATTAAGCAGTAATACCATTGAAACTGTTTATCTTATCATTAAGATAAAATTAGTGCAATGTTCAACCTAAGTAGATTGTAAATTGTATTTTTGCACTATGAAATTATTTCTCATATCATTTGGTCTATTAGCTCTTGCAGTTGCTGGTATCGCAATTAAAATTTGGGGTAAAAAAGATGGTAAATTTGCAGGAACATGTGCAAGTCAAAACCCTTATCTAAACAAGGATGGAGAAGCCTGTTCACTATGTGGTAAGTTACCAGAAGAGCAGGATTGTAAAAACGACACAGCACAAGCTTAAATTTTTCATTAATGAGCATTGCTGACTGGCCTTTATTTCTATTCGGCATTATTGCCTTGATAAACATCATTTACTATGTATTCTTTAGTAAATTTATTTTTCAAAAAAATAGTACACAAGCACAATCCAGCGATGATCCTGTATCCGTTATTGTATGTGCAAAAAACGCAGCACAACATCTAAAGAAGAATATTCCCTTTTTGCTAGATCAAATTCACCCGAATTACGAGATCATTATTGTAAACGATGCTTCCATAGATGACTCTCTTGATGTCATAGAGCAATTTATGGAGCAAGACGATAAAGTTCACCTAGTTAATGTGGTCAATAATGAAAGCTTTTGGGGCAACAAGAAGTACGCGCTTACTTTAGGAATAAAGAAAGCACGTCACGACAAATTATTATTTATTGATGCTGATTGTAAACCAGCGACAGAATATTGGATTACTGAAATGAGTGCTCACTACGGCATGGATAAGCAACTTGCTTTGGGTTACGGTGGTTATAGTAAGATAAAAGGTAATTTGCTCAATGCATTAGTTCGCTTTGAGACAGCTATAACCGCAATGCAGTACTTTAGTTATGCCTTATGGGGTAATCCGTATATGGGAGTAGGACGTAATTTAGGTTACACAAGTAAGCTTTTTTACGACACTAGCGGCTTTATGTCTCACATGAAGATTATGGGTGGTGATGATGACCTTTTTGTGAACGAGGCAGCAACCAAAAAAAACACCACTCTAGTTACAACACCTAAATCATTTACAACAAGCGATTCAAAAAACAACTGGGCAGCCTGGTGGCGTCAAAAAAGAAGACATATCAACACAGCTCAATATTATAAATCAAGCCATAAGTTCTTATTAGGGCTTTTTTATCTTTCGCAGTTTGGATTCTTTATCACTATGGCATTAGCATTTTCCTTTTCGCCCTGGGAATTTGTTACCGCAATTGTTATTACTAGATATATCACCTCTTGGATAGTTGTTGGGTCTAGTTTATCTCGCTTTCGCGAAAGCGATATCATCATTATATATCCAATTTTAGAACTACTACTTATATTTTCACAACTAGGATTATGGATGCATAACAATATCCAGAAACCGACACAGTGGAACTAAGACAGTTTTAAGGTTTATTACCGACTCATTCACTAAATTTGTAGTATGAATACAGTACAAGAATCAGTAGCACCACCAACTAAAGGTAAACCAAAATGGTTAAGGGTAAAATTACCTGTAGGTCAAAAGTATAAAGAACTGCGTGGCACTGTAGATAAGTATAAACTACATACTATTTGTACAAGTGGTAGTTGTCCAAACATGGGAGAATGCTGGACAGAAGGAACTGCTACGTTCATGATTCTAGGTAATACCTGTACAAGATCTTGTGGATTTTGTGGAGTAAAAACGGGTAGACCAGATGATGTCGATTGGGCAGAACCTGAGAAAGTAGCACGTTCCATCAAGCTCATGGGAATTAAACATGCTGTAATCACGAGTGTAGACCGTGACGACCTTAAAGATATGGGATCTATCATTTGGCAAGAAACTGTAGCTGCCATTAGAAGAATGAATCCAGAAACAACTCTAGAAACTCTTATACCAGATTTTCAAGGAAATAGAAGAAACCTAGACCGAATTGTCGAGGCTAATCCCGAGGTTGTTTCACATAATATGGAAACCGTACGTCGCCTTACTCGTGAGGTAAGAATTCAAGCAAAATATGACCAAAGTTTAGGTGTTCTTAAATACTTAAAAGAGCAAGGAATTAATCGAACTAAATCTGGTATCATGCTAGGTCTAGGAGAGCAAGAAGATGAGGTAATTCAAACCATGCGTGATTTAAGAAATCATAATGTTGACGTCGTGACTATAGGTCAGTATTTACAACCTAGTAAAAAGCATTTACCGGTTAAAGAATTTATAAAGCCAGAGCAATTTAAAAAATATGAGACCATTGGTCTAGAAATGGGTTTCCGTCATGTAGAAAGTGGCGCACTAGTGCGAAGCTCCTACAAGGCTCATAAACACATTTTATAATTACTATTTATGGTAAGAGTTGCTATAAACGGCTTCGGACGTATAGGTCGTACTTTTCTAAGAACCTCATTGTCTCGTAACGATCTTGAAGTTGTTGCCATAAATGACATTGCCCCTATTGAGGTGATGGCTCATTTGTTTAAATATGATAGCACTCATGGTATAACTGATGCTGAGGTTTCTTTTGAAAATCAAGATTTAATTATTAATGGGTCAAGAATAGCTTATAGCACTCGATACAGTCTTGACGATCTCAATTGGAGAAATGTTGATATTGTAATTGAAGCAACTGGTAAATTCAAAGATAAATCTCAACTTTCTAAACATTTAGATGCAGGTGCCAGTAAAGTTATTTTAAGCGCACCACCTATTGACGACGATATTAAGACAATTGTGCTAGGTGTTAATGAAGAAATTCTAGATACTTCGGATTTGATTATATCCAATGCTAGTTGTACAACAAACAATGCTGCTCCCTTAATTAAAGTAGTAAAGGACTTGTGCGGAATTGAAAATGCTTACATTTCTACAGTTCACAGCTATACTAGTGACCAAAGTTTACATGATCAACCTCACCGAGATTTACGAAGGGCAAGAGCAGCAGCACAATCTATTATACCTACCACCACAGGTGCTGCTAAAGCATTAACTAAAGTATTTCCAGACTTGAGTAATGTTATAGGCGGTTGTGGCATAAGAGTTCCAGTTCCCAATGGCAGTTTAACAGATATGACAATTAATGTTGAAGAAGTTGTAAGTATAGAACAAGTGAATAAAGCCTTCTATGAATATGCTGCTAAACACAATACTATCATGGAGTACACAGATCTTCCCTACGTTTCAAAGGACATCGCCGGATCTCCTTATTCGTGCGTGTTTGATTCCAGTATGACATCAGTAATAGGAAAGATGGTCAAACTAATTGGGTGGTACGATAATGAGACAGGATATTCCAATCGCCTTGCAGATTTGTCAGCAAAAATCAGTACCCTTTAAAGGGTATTTTATCGACGAACTGCATTATATAGAGGTAATTTGTATATTATTTAACATACTCAGAAATTAGAATGATATATTTGTTAGGCTAAAAAATACAGTATTAATCTTTTACGAAACATAGCGCTACTATTCGCACAATTATGTTGCGTGTTTGCTTTTGGACAAGTTTCCAATAGTGAAACAAATCAAGGGTTGAATACTGCATCTAGAGTTCTACTAGAACGAGTAGAAGGACTTATTGACTCACGAGATTTTGATGAAGCTAAATCATTGATCATTGATTCCAGAACATTAATCAATGATGACTATGGTGATCGTTTACTCGATCTTTATTTCATAGAACTAGAGTTAGAATCCTCTTCAGGTGAAAATCCTACATCACCTTTTGTGCAATTTAAAGACGAGGAATTATCGCAGGATGCTTTCATTTATTTGGAGTATTTAAAAGGTAGAAGAGCATTCTTGAAAAAAGAATTCTCTAAAGCTGACTCCTTATTTACATCTACCTTTTCGATTACCAAAAAATTAGATGACACTCATAGATTATTTTTGAAATCGGAATTATATACTGCTCAACTTAACTTTTTTGAAAAAAATTATACGGTTACTACTGCGGTACTTAACGATCTTATCCCTAGACTTGAAGAAAAAGGTCTGGAATATGAACAAACTCAAGCTTACCTTACTTTAGGAGAAATTGCACATTCTAAAAATAATTATGAAGAAGCGAATATTTATTACAGCCTAGCTCAAATACTTATTAAAGAAAATCAATTTCCTTTTCTCGAAATTAAGCTTTATAAGTTGTTTGCGCAGCATTACAGAGATCTACAAGATTATCAAAATAGCTTAGTATATCTAGAAAAGCATGTTCAAACTATTGAAGATAATGGTTTTATTGGTGGTGAAAATGCTAAACAACTTTCTAGTTTAAATGGTGAAATTGAGTCATTAAAAGGAATAATCGCCCAAAAGGACAAGGAATTAGAAAACAAGGAGAACTACTACATCATACTTTGTATGTTTATTACTCTTTTAACAATCACTTCATTAGCATTATTTAGACGTAATATACTCAAAGCAAAACGTAACAGCCGACTTGCTCATGAAAAATCGGCACTTATAAATGAGCGTAATAAAGCACAAGATGCTGCACAAATCAAAGCAGATTTTTTATCTACCATTACGCATGAATTACGAACTCCTATGTATGCCGTTACGGGTCTTACACATTTACTTTTAAGCTCATCTCCTAGAGATGATCAACAAGAACATTTAGAAACATTAAAGTCCTCAGGTGAATATCTTTTATCTCTTATAGACAACATTCTTGACTTTAATAAACTAGAAGCCAACAAAGTAGAGTTAGAAGAAATAAAATTTGATTTAAGAAAACGAATTGCAGATATAGTTAAAACTCTAGACAAACAGGTCAAGGATAAAAACAATAAAATTGTGATTATTCATGATGAAGCTATTGCTAGTTCTTTAGTTGGAGATCCAGTAAAGATTTCTCAAATTTTAATTAATCTCTTAGGTAATAGTATCAAGTTTACAAGTAACGGTACTATTACTATAAAAACTAAACTAATTAAAAAATCTAAAGAAAAGAGTAAGATTTTATTTGAAGTTCAGGATACTGGAAAAGGGATATCCAAGGATAGACAAGAACAAATTTTTGAAAATTTCACCCAAGAAAATATAGAAACTGCACGTGAACACGGTGGTACAGGCTTAGGACTTGCTATTGTTAAGAAGTTAGTTACTCTTATGGGTAGTGAAATAAAACTCGAAAGCGAAGTTGGTAAAGGAAGTGTTTTTTCTTTTGCAATAGATTTTAATAATCCAGATAGTAATTCTTTTGTTGATCAATTAGATAGTAATAATACTAAGGCACCAACACCTACTCCAATCGCAGTTTACGGATCTCATGATGAAGTTCCTACACCTGCCAAAACAGCTCCTATTTTAAAAACTGAAACTCCAGAATTTGAAATATTAAAAGGGAAAAAAGTTCTCATAGTTGAGGACAACAAAATCAATCAAATGATTACTAAGAAAATTCTTGAACAAAAAGAATTTATATGTGATGTAGCAAATAACGGTGAAGAAGCTGTTGCCATGGCTAGAGCAAACGAGTATGACCTTATCCTTATGGACATTCATATGCCAGTCATGGATGGAAAAAGAGCGACTGTCGAAATACGCAAATTCAACTCTAAAACTCCACTACTAGCACTTACTGCTGTAACACTAGAAAATGCTCAAGATGAATTGATAGAAATAGGTTTTGATGATATTATACCAAAACCTTTTAAAATGGATGAATTCTTTGGAAAGATTCAAAGAGCTTTCTCAAATATTCAAATCATTTAATTCAAGTTTGTTCCCTAAGAACTTATTTTTTATTGGTAGATAAAAAAGATTGAGCTGCTTAAACTTTTTAAGCTTAACATAATCCTTTTCTGTAGTGATAATAACATCTTCGCTCCAATTTTGAAGCGTTGAATGATTATAATCGAAATGGTCTTGATAAGTATAGGTAACTACATTATTTAGATTTTCCTCTAAATGTTTAAAAAAGAAGGCAGGTTTTGCTATTCCAGCTACTGCGGCGATCGTCTGATTGTCTAGTGATTTAAGTGGAAATAATTCTCCTTCACTAATTACATTTTGTTGATAATCAATGTAGCTGAAAAATAACTTTTGCTCAGGCAGTACTTGTAGTTTGTTTTTAATATCCAGTCTATTTTGATCAGTTAGATTAACTGGGCATTTTGTAACAACGACACAAGTAGCTCTACTAGCACCTTTGCGTGATTCTCTCAAATTACCAGCAGGTAATACAAAATCATCGCTATAAAGCTTATCATAACTAGTAAGTAAAATATAGTCACTTGCCTTTACATATCTATGTTGAAAAGCGTCGTCTAGGATAATTACATCTACAGTATTTTCGTAAATTATTCTATCAATACCTTCAACTCTACTTTCACATACAGCACTTATAATAGAATTACCAAATTTCTGTTTGATTTGAGCAGGTTCATCTCCAACTTCCTTTGGAAGTGAATCGGTACCGACATATTTAAATCCCCTTGTTTTACGTCCATAACCTCTGCTCAATACTGCAACACGTTTATTCGCAAGCAAATCAATCAGATACTCCACCATAGGTGTTTTTCCCGTTCCGCCAGTACTTAAATTACCTACAGCAATTACTGGAATATCATACGATTTGGAAACAAGTAACCCTTTATCAAATGCCCAATTACGGACTCTAGTAATACCATCGTACAAGACAGAAAATGGATATAAAATAAGCCGCCATTTTATCATAACCCAAAAGTAGACTAATTTTACATTAGATTAAATCTGGTTTATGACAGTTATTAAAGACATTACCAATTACATAGAAAAATTAGCACCGTTACGTTATGCCGAGGACTTTGACAACGTAGGTCTTTTAGTGGGATCTTACGAAACACCAATCACTGGCGTTTTAGTAACCTTAGACTGCTTAGAGAATGTGGTAGATGAAGCAATTGACAAATCCTGTAATTTAATTGTAGCATTTCACCCTATAATCTTTAAAGGAATTAAAAATTTAAGACCAGATGATTATGTCAAACGAGTTATAATTAAAGCTATCAAAAATGATATTGCAATCTATGCGACGCACACAGCACTAGACGTTGCACACGGTGGTGTGAGTTATAGAATGGCACAAGAACTAGGTTTACAAAATTTAAAGACCCTTGCACCTAAAAATAATCTCATTAAAAAACTCACCACCTACGTACCTATTGAGCATTTCGATCAAGTACAAAATACATTATTCCAATCCGGCGCTGGACACATAGGTAATTACAAGGAATGCGGTTTCAGTGTTGATGGTGACGGAACGTTTAAGGGTAATGAATTAAGCAATCCACAATATGGAGTGTCAGGAATTCGATCTACAGAAAAAGAAAAACAATTACATATAACCTATTTACCACATCTCGAATCAAAAATCCTCAAAACACTCAAAGAATCTCATCCCTATGAGGAAGTTGCGTATGAAATAGTAACATTGGAAAATTCATACCAAAAAATTGGAATGGGTTGTGTAGGAGAATTTCCTGAAGAGTTAGAAATAGAAGATTTTATATCAACACTTAAGTCCACTTTTAACCATAATGCGATAAGAACTTCGCTTTCGCGAAAGCGTACTATCAAAAAAGTTGCAGTGTTAGGAGGATCTGGGGCTTTTGCTATTCAAAACGCAAAAAGCTGTGGTGCAGATGCTTATGTAACCGCAGATTTAAAATACCACGATTTTTTTCAAGGTCAAGATATTCTATTGTGCGATATTGGACATTATGAGAGTGAGCAGTTTACAAAAAATCTTTTAACTGAATATCTTACTGAAAAATTTACTAATTTTGCAATTCTTTGTGCACAAGCGCAAACAAACCCAGTAAACTATTATTAGACGATGGCAAAAAAGAACGAAGCTACTGTAGAACAGAAGTTAAGAGAACTTTACAACCTACAATTAATTGATTCTAGAATAGATGAGATACGTAACGTACGAGGAGAACTACCTCTAGAGGTTCAAGATCTAGAAGATGAAGTAGCAGGTTTAAATGCACGTATAGGGAAACTAAATGTTCATTTAGAAGAATTGCAAGGTAACATCAGTGATAGAAAAAACTTGATTGAAGAGGCCAAAGCCTTGATCTCGAAATACACTGAACAACAAAAAAATGTTAGAAACAATCGTGAGTTTAACTCGCTTTCTAAAGAAATAGAATTTCAAGAGCTAGAAATCCAACTAGCTGAGAAGCACATTAAGGAATTTAAAGCTCAAATCGAGCAGCAAAAACAAGTGATCGATCAAAGTAAACAAAAACTATCTGATCGTGAAGAGCACTTAAAGCATAAAAAATCTGAGCTTGAAGAGATCCTTAAAGAAACTGAAAAGGAAGAAAATGCGTTGCTTAAACTATCGAACGACTACTCAACTAAAATTGAAGACCGTTTAATTAAAGCATACAAGCGCATTAGAGAAAGTGTACGTAATGGTCTAGCTGTAGTTCCTATTGAACGTGGCGCTTCTAAAGGTTCCTTTTTTACTATTCCACCGCAAGTACAGGTGGAAATTGCTAGTCGTAAAAAAATAATTACTGACGAGCACTCTGGACGTATATTGGTAGATGCAGCCCTTGCAGAAGAACAAGCTGAAGAAATGCAAAAAACTTTTTCTAAGGTCAAATAATTATCCTTAAAAAAACTTACTTGAAAAACCTCAACTATACGTTGAGGTTTTTTTATTATATCCTTTTGTGATAGTTCTGTTACAGCTTTTAACGGCTCTTTAATATGGCTGGATTAACCTAATATCTAGTTTTGAAAAAAATATAATATGAAACTTTTAATGTATACGCTTTTGGTTTTAATAAACACAGCATGTGGAAATGAAACCAAAGAAATCACACAGCAAGAAATCACCTATGCAACTCCTGTTGAAGTCCCAGCACAAGATGGAATGGAAAGAGCTTATTTTGCTAGTGGATGTTTTTGGTGTGTTGAGGAGATCTACGAAAACGTACAAGGTGTTAGTGAATCCATTTCTGGTTATTCTGGCGGTACCATGCAGAATCCAACCTATCGTAATCACGGCAACCATGCAGAGGCAAATGAAATCATCTATGACCCAAATAAAGTTAGTTTTAAAACACTAGTTGACGTTTATTTTGCTTCCCAAAATATTGAGCAAGTTAACGGTCAAGGACCTGATATTGGAAAAGCATATCGTAGCATTATCTTTTATCAGAATGACGAGCAAAAACAGATTATTCAAAATAAAATTGAGGCTTTAACAAAAGAAGGTTACAAAGTTGCAGCAGAAGTAAAAGCTTTTCAAAAATTTTGGGTAGCCGAAGATTATCATCAAGATTACGCACGATTACATCCTAACAATAGTTACATACAAAACATCTCTATTCCTAGATTCAATCGTTTTGCTGCTAAGATGCCTGAGGTCATTAAAAAAAATGGCTCACACTAGTTGATTTTTAAACTCAGTTTTGATTTTAAAAATTTTATTCTATCTTTGACACATGTTAAAAAACAATAATAATATCAATTCTAATAATAATTTATTGCGAAAGCGATGAAGTAGACTTGATATTTATACATATTACAAAAGGCCTACTTCATAGTAGGCCTTTTTTTATTAAATAAATTTAAACCAAAAAAACCAACAATTATGTGCGGAATAGTAGGAGTCTTTGAACTTAAAAAAGACAGTAAAGAACAACGTCAATCAGTATTAGAACTATCAAAAAAATTAAGACATCGTGGTCCAGATTGGTCTGGAATATATTGTGGTGAAAAAGCTATACTTGCTCATGAAAGACTAACTATTGTTGATCCACAATCGGGAGGACAACCCTTGTATAGTCCAGATGGGAAAGTTGTACTTGCAGTTAACGGTGAAATATACAACCACCAAGAAATCAGAAAGCAATACCATGACTATGAATTTCAAACCAAATCAGACTGTGAAGTTATACTAGCGTTATACCAAGAAAAAGGTGTAGACTTTCTAGATGATTTAACAGGCATGTATGGATTTGCACTATACGACAGTGAAAAAGATGTTTTTCTTTGTGCAAGAGATCATCAGGGAATAATACCCTTATATTATGGAACTGACGAACTAGGTCAATTCTATGTTGCTAGTGAATTAAAAGCCTTGGAAGGAACATGCAACGAAATTTCACCTTTCCCACCAGGACATTACTATTACAGTGAAGATAAAGATTTCACAAAATGGTATGATAGAGATTGGAAAGAATATGATGCAGTTAAATCAAATGTAAGCTCAGTTGTCGACTTACGTAAGGCCATGGAAGAATCAGTAAAACGTCATCTTATGAGTGATGTGCCTTATGGTGTTTTATTATCAGGTGGTTTAGATAGCTCTCTAGTAAGTGCAGTCGCAAAGAAATTTGCATCGAGAAGAGTAGAGACAGGAGATCATGCCGATGCGTGGTGGCCACAACTACACAGCTTTGCAATAGGACTTAAAGGTAGCCCAGATCTAGCAGCCGCACAGGTAGTAGCAGACCATATAGGTACCGTGCACCACGAGGTAAACTTTACTATTCAAGAAGGGCTAGATGCGATTAAAGACGTTATTTATTATTTAGAAACATACGACGTTACAACTGTAAGAGCATCAACACCAATGTATTTATTAGCTAGAGTGATTAAGTCTATGGGTATAAAAATGGTTTTATCAGGTGAAGGAAGTGACGAGATTTTTGGTGGTTATCTTTACTTTCATAAGGCACCAAATGCAGAAGAATTTCATAAAGAAACAGTTCGCAAACTAGATACCTTACACCTTTATGACAACTTAAGAGCAAATAAGTCACTTGCAGCTTGGGGAATCGAAGGAAGAGTTCCTTTTCTAGATAAAGAATTTATGGATGTTGCAATGAGACTAAATCCAGAAGATAAGATGTGCAGTAATGGAAAAATGGAGAAGCATATTTTAAGAGAAGCGTTTGAAGACTATCTTCCTAAGAGCGTAGCGTGGCGACAAAAAGAGCAATTTAGTGATGGTGTAGGCTATAGCTGGATAGATACTCTTAAAGAAATGGTTGAAAAGGAAGTTACTGATGAAATGATGGAAGCAGCTCCTTATAAATTTAAAATTAATCCACCACAAAACAAAGAAGAATACTACTACCGCAACATTTTTAGTACACATTTTCCTAGTGACGCTGCTGCCAGTTGCGTACCTAGTTTAAAGTCTGTTGCATGTTCCACACCTGTAGCTCTTGAATGGGATGAAGCATTTAAAAATATGAATGACCCTTCTGGAAGAGCTGTTAGTGGAATTCATGATGATGGATATTAAAATTTTGCTAACTCTTGTTTGTTTCAAAATGCAGTAGTAACTTTGACCACATGTTTACAAGAACTCTTCATACTTGGTGGTGGAATAATACAGCTCAATAGCCGTAAAGTCACCTGTATGTTTAAATAATTTAAATGGTCTACTTTACGGTAGACCATTTTTTTTTGATATGAAATGAATAAAATATTTAAAGCAAAAACAACACACCGGGAAATCCTAGCAGATACGCTTACACCTGTAAGTATTTATCTAAGATTAAGGGACAAGTATCCTAATAGCATCTTACTGGAGAGTAATGAATACGGACAGCGCAATAATAGCTACTCTTTCATTTGCTGCAACCCTATAGCATCATTTGAATTGACAAATGAAGAAGAAATTTCGGTTTTTCCTGATGGCAAAAAATCTGTTATAGATCTAAAAAAGGAGTATCGCCTAACCTCTTGTCTTGAGAATTTCAAAAATCATTTTGAACAGCAAGATCACAAATTCGCATTTCCCATTGAAGGTCTATATGGTTATTTAAGTTATGACGCCGTTCAACATTTTGAAAATATTGAATTCCGCTTTCGCGAAAGCGAAAACATACCACTCGCCTACTATCAGGTTTTTCAAAATGTAATTGTATTTGATCATTTTCATAATCAATTATATGTATTTGATCACGTCTACGAAAATTATATAAGTAGATTAGACGAGGTGTGTTCTATCATCACCCATCGTGATATTGCCACTTACAATTATTATAACACAGGAGAGGAAAACTCTGAGATGAACGATCAATCCTTTAAAGAATTAGTAAAACAAGGAAAAGCCCATTGTAAACGAGGTGATGTTTTTCAGATTGTACTTTCTAGAAAATTCAAGCAATCCTTTAAAGGAGATGACTTTCAAGTGTACCGTCAATTACGAGCTATAAATCCTAGTCCCTATTTATTTTATTTTGACTACGGTAATTTCAGAATATTTGGCTCGTCACCAGAGGCTCAATTAATCGTAAAAAACGATTATGCCAGTATTCAACCTATAGCAGGCACTTACAAAAGAACAGGCAATGACACCGCTGACTATGAAGCTGCTCAAAATCTTAAAAACGACCCTAAGGAAACTGCGGAACATGTTATGTTAGTGGACCTAGCTCGTAATGATTTAAGCAGACATGCAAGAAATGTTCAAGTACAGGATTATCAAAGTATTCACTTTTACTCGCACGTAATTCACATGGTAAGTAAGGTAACAGGAAAAATTCTCGATGAAAAAGACCGATTAGAACTTGTGGGAGATACCTTTCCAGCTGGAACATTAAGCGGCGCTCCCAAATACAATGCCATGCAATTAATTGATAAATACGAAAAAAGTAATCGTGAATTTTATGGTGGTGCGATAGGCTATTTAGGTTTTGACGGAAATTTTAATCACGCCATTATAATCCGTAGTATTTTATCAAGAAATAATCAATTGGAATTTAGAGCTGGTGCAGGTGTTGTAATTGAAAGCAACATCGAAGATGAGACACAAGAGGTTTATAACAAAACAAACGCATTAAGAAAAGCAATAAAATTAGCAAATCATGAAAAATAAGTTTTTGACATTTTTAGCATTTATAGCAATATTGAGTTGCACGACTGGGAGCAAGAAAATTTTTTATGTGGATTATTCAAAAGATCAAAATGGTCTAGCATTACCTAATGCCGATAAATTCTATACTCCAGAAGGTGAAGAATTACGATTGCTAACGGAGGATGAAATCGCTCTAGCTTATGCTATGGATACGAAATTCAATAATATCATTTATCCTAATGAAAATTTTGATGTTTTAATCCTTAAAAAAGAATATAGAAAGGATAAAAATAATATTGTGGAAATCCATATGCGTACATTTAATGATGAAGGTATCGTGTTAGACTCTTTTAAACTTGCTGAGTCTGGAGGAACAGAATATTGTGATGGCTTTTTGACAGAAAGTTTATCCATCGAAAGAGAATGTAATGGTTTTGTTGACAAATACTATATAGACAAGGAGTCCGGTAAATTCATCCAACAGTAACATGAAGAAAATAATTTTAATAGACAACTACGACAGCTTCACTTACAATCTAGTGCATTATCTAGAAGATCTGAATGCAGATGTAACGGTTGTGCGCAACGATGAAATTTCGCCAGAGGATTGTGAAAAGTATGATGCTGTTGTACTATCACCAGGACCGGGAATTCCTAGCGAGGCTGGAAATTTATTACCAATCATTCAATATCTGAAAGATAAAAAGCCACTTTTAGGAATTTGTCTAGGACACCAGGCTATTACAGAAGTTTTTGGTGGTGAAATCATCAATCTAGAAAAGGTTTATCATGGTTTATCCACAAAAATGACTCATAGGAACGATGAATTATTTAAGGACATCCCATCTCAATTTGATGCAGGTAGGTATCACAGCTGGGTAGCAAAAAAAGAGGTTTTTCCAGATGAATTACAAATAACAGCTACAGATGAAAACGATCAAATAATGGCTCTCAGACATTCAACCTTACCAATTTACGGAGTTCAGTTTCATCCAGAAAGCATCATGACACCACACGGAAAAAAAATGCTAGCTAACTTCCTAAATATCATTTAAATGAAAGAAGTTTTAACAGCCTTGTTTGAACATAGAACGCTTTCGCGAAAGCGAGCTCACGAAATCCTTACTGCCATAACAAGTGGTGAGGTAAACGCTAGTCAAATTGCAGCCTTTCTAACGGTATATGGAATGCGCAGTATCACTGTCGAGGAACTTGCAGGGTTTAGGGATGCAATGCTAGAGCAAGCACTTTTGGTAGACTTACAAAAATATAACCCAATCGATCTTTGTGGTACTGGCGGTGATGGTAAGGACACTTTTAATATAAGCACACTGGCCAGTTTTGTAACCGCAGGTGCTGGGATTCCTGTTGCAAAACATGGTAACTATGGTATAAGTTCTGTGAGTGGATCTAGTAATGTCATGGAATATCTAGGCTTTAAATTTACAAACGACCTAGATTTAATAACCAAGCAAATTGAAAAGACTAACATCACTTTTCTTCATGCGCCCTTATTTCATCCGGCTATGAAAGCAGTTGCTCCTATCAGAAAAGAGTTAGGAGTAAAAACATTCTTCAACATGCTAGGACCGTTAGTTAATCCAGCTAGACCCAGATTACAAAGCGTAGGAGTTTTTAATTTACAACTAGCTCGTAATTATGAGTACTTATTTCAAACAGAACCTGATAAGAAATATACCATTTTACATGCGCACGATGGATACGATGAAGTAAGTTTAACTAGTAATACAAGGGTTGCAACACATGATGGAGTTAAGGACCTATCTCCACAAGATTTTAATCTAAATCAATTAAAAGCTGATCAAATTTACGGTGGTAACACGGTAAAAGAGGCTGCAAAAATTTTTACCAATGTACTTGAAAACAAAGCAACTCCCGAACAGCAAAACGTAGTAATTGCAAATGCTGCCACAGCCATATCAATAGTAAGAAACATCTCATTAAAACAAGCGGTAATTGTTGCTAAAGATTCATTAGAGAGTGGTAAAGCATTAAGTAGCTTCAAAAACTTATTAAATATTCATCACGCATAAACCAATTATAATGTCGGATATTTTAGAAAAAATCACCTTACAAACCACTAAGGATGTTATTCAACGACGATCCTTGAAAAGCATACAAGATTTAAGAGAAATGCCTCTTTATTCTCGTAAAACCTTGTCACTTCATGAATCCATTAAAAAAGGTAGCGGCATTATTGCAGAGCATAAACGTCAAAGCCCTAGTAAGGGCAGCTTCAATTGTCCTGCATCTCTTGAAGAGGTTGTGTTGGGTTATGAAAAGGCAGGTGCAAGCGCAATAAGCTGTTTAACTGACACTCCATTCTTTGGCGGAAGTTTACAAGATCTTGAACAAGCCAGAAAACTGATAAACATCCCTATACTAAGAAAGGATTTTATCGTGGACATGTATCAAATTCATGAAGCAAAAGCCTTTGGCGCAGATGCTATTTTATTGATAGCAGCCTGTCTATCTAATGAACAACTTACAACTTTGGCTAATGAAGCACTCAATCTAGAATTAGAAATTCTATTTGAAGTTCACAACTTAACTGAGTTAGAAAATATTAAGAAGGTTACTAAAAACTTGGATCCTGAAAAATTTATAATTGGAGTTAATAACAGAGATCTAAAAAGGTTCAAAACAGACATTCAAAACAGTATTGATTTACTGCCTCATTTTCCTGAGAACGTAATTGCAATAAGTGAGAGTGGCATCTCAAATCCAGCAACTGTAAAAAAACTTCAATCTATAGGTTTTAAAGGTTTTTTAATCGGTGAAAATTTTATGAAAACCGATCAACCTGGTATAAGCTGTTCTACTTTTATTAAAGAAATCACAGTATGATTATAAAGGTTTGTGGCATGCGTGAGCCCAAAAATATAGAAGCACTCCAACAGCTTGATATTGACTTTATGGGTATAATCAAATACCCGAAAAGCAAAAGGTTTGTCGATCAAGATCAATCCCTAGCCATAGAGCAACTTACAATGAATAAAGGCACTGTTGGCGTTTATGTAAACGCCAGTATGCAAGAGATTCTCAATGATATTATTCCTTTACAGTTAGACGTTGTTCAATTACATGGTGATGAGGATCCCGCTTTCGCGAAAGCATTGCTAGAATTAGATCTCAAAATTTTTAAAGCTTTCCAAATAAGTACCGACTATGATTTTGATAGTTTACGCAATTGGGAATCCCTAGCGGCAGAGCATCCCGGTAAGGTTTTTTTCCTTTTTGATACAGCAACCAAACATTATGGAGGATCCGGGAAAAAATTCAATTGGTCAATACTTGAAAACTATAAAGGAAATGTGCCCTTTATACTAAGTGGTGGGATAGGTCCAAATGATGCAACAAACCTTAAAAACCTAAACCATGAAATGTTATTAGGAGTTGATTTGAACTCTCAGTTTGAAATTAGTCCTGGTGAAAAAAATATAGAAACGATTAAGCAATTTATAAAAGAACTACGCAATGAGTAAGTACCAAGTGAATGAACAAGGCTTTTATGGAGAATTCGGTGGTGCCTTTATACCAGAGTTATTGTACCCTAATATTGAAGAATTAAAGAAAAATTATCTCGCTATTGAAAAAAGTGAAAGTTTTCAAAACGAATTCCAACAGTTACTTAAGGACTACGTTGGTAGACCTACTCCTTTATTTCTAGCCCAAAGATTATCTGAGAAATATGGAGCAGAAATCTGGTTAAAACGTGAAGATTTATGTCACACTGGTGCTCACAAAGTTAATAATACGATTGGTCAGATCTTACTTGCTCAACGATTAGGTAAAAAAAGAATCATTGCAGAAACTGGTGCTGGTCAACATGGTGTAGCAACTGCTACGGTTTGTGCTCTTAAGGGTCTTGATTGTATCGTGTATATGGGCGAAAAAGACATTGAACGCCAAGCACCAAATGTAGCGCGCATGAAAATGCTAGGTGCTACTGTAAAACCTGCTACTAGCGGATCCAAAACATTAAAGGATGCTACTAATGAGGCTATGAGAGACTGGATCAATAATCCTGAAGACACGCATTATATTATAGGTTCTGTAGTAGGACCTCATCCTTATCCAGATATGGTAGCTAGGTATCAATCTGTTATTTCACAAGAAATTAAAAATCAAATGGATGGTTTGCCTGATTATGTAATTGCATGTGTAGGTGGTGGATCAAATGCTATGGGTGCATTTTACCATTTTCTTGATGATCCATCGGTAAAATTAGTTGGTGTTGAAGCCGCTGGGTTAGGAATACATACTGACAAAACAGCCGCTACATTAAACCTAGGAACTCCAGGAGTGCTCCACGCAAGTCGTAGTATAATGATGCAAGACAAGGACGGACAAGTTATAGAACCGCATAGTATAAGTGCTGGTTTAGATTATCCAGGAATAGGTCCAGCCCACGCATGGTTAAAAGTAAGTGAACGAGCACAATATATGGCTGTCACAGATGAAGATGCACTCAAGGCTGCTGTTGAATGTAGTCGATTAGAAGGTATTATTCCTGCATTGGAAACTGCTCATGCTTTTTCAGTCCTTAAAGACTTAGACCTAAAATCAACTGATAGGGTAGTTATTAATCTTTCTGGTCGTGGTGATAAAGACATGAACACTTATATGAATGAATTGAATCTCAAATAATATGATCTCGAATAAACTCACGAAATTATTCAACCGTAAGTCGACTGATTTACTAAATATATTTTTCACCGCAGGTTATCCTAAATTAGAGGATACAACAACTATCCTAAATGAATTAGAGAAATCTGGCGTAGATCTTATTGAAATTGGAATTCCATTCAGCGATCCACTAGCAGATGGCCCTACTATTCAAGAAAGCTCTAAAATAGCATTAGAAAATGGTATGAGTATCGAGGTACTGTTTAATCAATTGGAAACCTCAAAACATGATGTTCCAGTACTGCTTATGGGCTATTTTAATCCAGTAATGCAATATGGTATAGAACATTTTTGTAAAAGATGTAAGGATGTCGGTGTGGATGGATTGATAATTCCTGATTTACCATTAGAAGTTTATGCTTCACAATACAAGCATTTGTTTGAGAAATATGATTTATGCAATGTATTTTTAGTGACGCCTCAAACCTCAACAAACCGCATAAAAGAAATAGATGAATTTTCTAATGGTTTCATTTACGCGGTAAGTAGTGCTAGCACTACAGGTACCAAATCCAATTTTGACGATGCTAGCGAATATTTGAACAAATTAAAATCACTTAATCTTAAATCGCCGATTTTAACGGGATTTAATATTAAAACAAGAGAAAACTACCTAGCAGCATGCAAGCACGTGAATGGAGCAATCATAGGTAGTGAATTCATCCGTCAGATTTCAAATCCGAAATCATCTTTACAAGATACCGTTAAAGACTTTGTTTCAAGTATCAAGAATGACTAACTATTGAAGATCATAGTAAATAAAAAGGCCACACAATTGTGTGGCCTTTTTATTTATTAAAATTCATGAATATGGATTTAAGCAACCACTAACTTGATAATAAAATAAGTTAAAAATCATATTATTGCTAATTTACTATATTTATGCAAAATTAATATAGTTATGAAAATTTGCCCTAACTGTTCCTCTCAAAATCAGATAAAAAGCGGTGTTATTAAAGGTAGGCAACGTTACAAATGTAAAGATTGTAACTATAATTTTACCGTTGAAAAAATGGGTAAGAAGATTGATGATTACTATGTTAACAAAGCACTTCAATTATATCTTGAAGGACTCACTTACAGAGAAATAGAGCGTATTTTAGGTATATCACATGTAAGCGTGATGAATTGGGTGAAAAAATATAAAATCAAAAGACCTTACAATAATAAATACCATCCAACTTATAAAATATTAAATCACACAGAACTAGCCAACTACTTCTCAAATATCAATGAATTAAAGGGCGCTGGTGTAGTAGTAACAGAACTTGGCGATAAATTCATGCTTATAAAATGGGAACGATTTAGAGATTAAAAACTATACTATTACCAAATAACTATATTAAATTTTCCTTAACATAAGTTTTTATAGAGGTTAGTAGTGCGATTAATTTGATTATCGCATAACCAAACTCTTAATTATAAACTTATGAAAAACAAGTACATCCCTTTACTTCTATTTCTATTTACAGCTCCCTTTCTGGGCTTTAGTCAAGGCGCTACAGAATATACCGGAGGAATGAAAGTGAAATTAAATGAAGATGGTTCCAAGTATTTCAGAATTATCTCATGGGCTCAATTTTGGGCACAACACACTGATAATACAACGCTCAATTCCACAGGTAATGAAGAAGCCGATCTCAATTTTTCTATTAGACGTGCCCGCATTCTTATGTATGCGCAACTAACTAAAAAATTCCTGATCCTAACTCATTTTGGTCTTAACAGTCAAAATGCCAACAACATGGGACCTGTTGGTAAAAGTGATAGCTCTCAACTATTCTTTCATGACGTATGGGGTGAATGGCAGTTAACTACAGATCACTCAATAGGTGGTGGATTGCATTATTGGAATGGAATATCAAGAGCCAATAATCAAAGTACCTTAAACATGCTCACATTAGACAACAATCGTCAAAGTTGGTCCACGATAGGGTTGAGTGATCAATTTGCTAGACACATGGGCGTTTACTTAAAAGGTAAATTTGGTAATTTACAATACCGAGTTTCAGTAAATGAAGCTATCACAAACAGTCTAGACATCAATGGTACGCCTACCATAAACACAGCAACCTACAATGGTCGTGCTATTTTGGGTGGTGCAGAGGCTAGTAAGAACTATGCTGGTTATTTTGATTATAACTTTCTTGATCAAGAAAGTAATTTTTTACCTTATAAAGTAGGTTCCTATTTGGGTAGTAAACGAGTATTCAATATAGGAGCTGGTTTCTTTTATCATCCTAACGGTTCTACAATATTTGATGCTCAAACTAATGATTTTATAGGTGAAGATGTTTCCATTTTCTCATTAGATGCTTTCTATGACGCACCATTAGGTGACAATGGATCTTCAATTACTGCCTATTTACAATATCAAAACAGCAACTATGGTGAAAATTTCACGTTAGGTCAAACCTATGAGACAGGTAGTATGCTTTATACGCATGTAGGGTATCTATTACCTGGAGATACAGATCGTAAAGTAAAAATACAGCCGTATACTTCCTTTAACTACCGCAGTATAGATGCTATAAATGACAACGCGACTAGATTTGGGATCGGTGGCAATCTATATTTCACAGGCCATCATTCAAAGTTGTCCGTTGAATATTCAAATCAAAAATATGGTAATCTAGATGCAGTAGGAACTTTAACTGTTCAAGGAATGATATATCTGTAACCTAAAATCAATTAATTATGTCTGATAAAAAAGCAAATGCAACAGCATATTGGAAAGAGAACATCAAATATCTTGTAGGACTCTTACTCATATGGTTTCTAGTTTCATACGGCGCCGGAATTCTTTTTAAAGATGCTCTTAATCAATTCAGGTTAGGTGGATTTAAACTTGGGTTTTGGTTTGCCCAACAAGGTTCTATTTATGTTTTCGTCATACTCATTTTCGTTTATGTACGCATTATGAATAAGCTAGACAAAAAATACGGTTTTGACGAAGACTAGTAATTAAAATCATTATACAAATGGTAGTGTTTAAGTACGCTTTCGCGAAAGCGAGATTATCAAAAATCTCATACACTACAATATCAAATAACACTAAAAAAACTTTTCAATTATGGATGTTCAAATTTGGACTTATATTCTAGTAGGAGTCACTTTTGCCTTATACATAGGTATCGCTATCTGGTCACGAGCAGGTTCTACTAAAGAATTTTATGTAGCCGGTGGTGGCGTATCACCACTTGCTAATGGTATGGCTACTGCTGCAGACTGGATGAGCGCCGCATCATTTATCTCTATGGCAGGAATTATTGCCTTTGCTGGTTATGACGGCTCTGTTTACCTCATGGGCTGGACTGGCGGATATGTACTACTAGCCTTATTACTAGCCCCTTACCTAAGAAAGTTTGGGAAATTTACAGTACCAGACTTTATTGGAGATCGTTATTATTCTAAAACCGCTCGACTGGTAGCAGTTTTTTGTGCTCTACTAGTTTCCTTTACTTATGTAGCTGGACAAATGCGAGGTGTAGGACTAGTGTTTTCACGTTTCCTAGAAGTTGAGATTAACACAGGTGTGATCATAGGTATGATAATCGTATTATTTTATGCGGTTTTAGGTGGTATGAAAGGAATAACCTATACTCAGGTAGCACAATATTGTGTTTTAATATTTGCCTTTACCGTTCCTGCAATATTTATCTCTATCCAAATGACAGGAAACCCTATTCCACAATTAGGAATGGGTAGTGAAATGGTAGATGGATCTGGATATTTACTGGATAAACTAGATGGATTAAGTACAGAACTAGGTTTCAATGCCTATACAGATGGTTCAAAGTCTATGATTGATGTATTTGCAATTACTCTTGCTTTAATGGTAGGTACCGCAGGATTACCTCACGTGATTGTCCGTTTTTTTACGGTGAAACGTGTAAAAGATGCTCGTAAAAGTGCAGGATGGGCCTTGTTACTTATTGCAATTCTTTATACCATGGCACCTGCAGTAGCAGTATTTGCAAAAACTAATATGATTGACAGTGTAGTTGGTAAATCCTATGCCGATCAACCAGAATGGTTAAAGAACTATGAAGAAATTGGATTGATTGCATGGGCAGATAAAAATGGAGATGGGAAAATTCAATACGGGCCTGGAAATGCATTTGTAGGTAATAAAAACAAACCTATGTATGATGAAAAAAATAGATCTGCAATCGGCAATAGAATTACCACAAATGCAGATACTGCTGTAGCCAACGAACTTTATGTAGATAGAGACATTATGGTTCTTGCAAATCCTGAAATTGCAAATTTACCTGATTGGGTAATCGCTCTGGTTGCTGCCGGTGGTCTTGCTGCAGCTTTATCTACAGCAGCAGGATTATTGTTAGTTATTTCTTCATCTGTATCTCATGATTTAATCAAAAAGGTAGTAAATCCTAATATCTCAGAAAAAGGTGAGTTAATCGCTGCACGTTTAAGTGCTGTAGGTGCTGTGTGTGTAGCTGGTTATTTCGGTATCAATCCTCCAGGATTTGTGGCTGCTGTTGTGGCATTAGCTTTTGGACTAGCTGCTGCATCATTTTTCCCTGCGATTATACTGGGAATTTTCTACAAGCGTATGAATAAACAAGGTGCTATTGCTGGTATGGTAGTAGGTATCGTTTGTATGCTACTTTACATGATAAAATATAAATTAGGATGGTTTGATGCCACCTTACCTAGTAAAGAAGAATGGTGGTTTGGTATCTCTCCAGAAGGGTTTGGTAGCATCGCTATGCTCGTAAACTTTGTGGTAAGTCTTGTGGTATGTCACCTGACTAGCGCTCCTCCAAAAGACGTTCAGGAAATTGTGGAGAATATTCGTATTCCTAGTGGTGCTGGTGAGGCTACTGGACATTAATAATTACAAACCTGGTAACATGCAAGGTTTCCCTAAACTTTGTATGTTATCTGGTTTTACGGTGTATTAACACCTATTTTTTCTGAACATAGCAAAGCTTATAATAATTTAAAAAACCGATATTTAAGGTATCAAAGATTATTTAAACTAGTATTTCAGTACTAAGCATGAAAAAAAGACACCAACAAAAGTTAGTCATACTTTCAATAGCTCTAGTCATATTTTTGAACATCCCAATCTTATGGATATTCAATTATAGCGATTCCATCCTTGGAGTGCCTATTTTATATGCCTACATATTCTTTATGTGGTTGGTAAGTATTTTCATTACTTATTTAATTGTAAAACGCTATGCCTAATTATGCTCTTATAATAGTAATAGTGTGCTACCTACTTCTCCTATTTGGAATGGGGATTTGGGCCGATCGTAGATCTAATTCAAAATGGGTTCACAATCCTTGGGTGTACTCACTTTCACTTGCTGTTTATTGTAGTGCTTGGACTTACTATGGCAGTGTAGGAATTGCTGCTACTGATGGTATAGGCTTTTTAACCACTTACCTAGGTCCGGTTATCGCGCTACCCTTATGGATTTTAGTAATGAAACGCATTGTTTTAGTATCAAAGCAACATCAAGTATCTAGCATCGCAGACTTTATATCACTACGATATGGTAATAATCGATCCATTGGAGCTATAGTAACCGTTATTTGTGTTATCGCTGTTGTTCCCTATATAGCATTGCAATTAAAAGCTGTATCAGAAACATTTGATATTTTGACTACAGGTGATAAAAGCAATTCATTACTTACAGATAGTACTTTTTACATAGCGATTTTACTCGCCGTGTTTGCTGCACTTTTTGGCACACAAACTACTGATGCTTCACAACAACGCAGTGGGCTTATGTTCTCTGTTGCTATTGAAAGTGTTTTAAAACTCATATTCTTTTTAATTATAGGGATATATGCAACGTTCTATCTATTTGATGGAACTATTGATATCTATAATCAAATAAGCGCACTGGAAGAATTTGACAAACTGGCCACCTTTGAAAATATGGAATCGAGTATCAATTGGTATTTTATGATCGCCCTATCCTTTTTTGCCATATTTCTACTTCCCAGACAATTCCAAGCGAGCGTCGTGGAAAACACGTCTACCAACCATTTAAAAAAAGCAAGTTGGGTTTTTCCATTGTATTTATTGCTATTCAACGTATTTGTAATATTTATTGCTTGGGCAGGAAAATTAGTATTAGGCAATCAGGTTAATCCAGATTATTATACCTTGTTTTTACCCTTGCATCATGGTCACAAATTAATCGGATTAATGGTTTTTCTAGGTGGGCTTTCCTCCGTAATCTCAATGGTAGTAGTAAGCGCACTGGCATTGAGCACTATGGTAAGTAACAATTTAATTATACCCTACGGTTTTCTTAAGGTACTTAATAAAAACAATTCTGAAAGTAATTTTCAAACCATTAAAAACATTAGACGAGTTGCGATCTTCAGTTTAATAATTGGTGCTTATATTTTCTATGTCAACTTCAATATTGAGCTATCACTTTTTAGTATTGGGTTAATCGCATTTGTCATAATCGCACAACTGGCCCCAGCATTTTTCATAGGTTTATTTTGGAATAGAGGTAGTGCAACAGCTGCAAAAATGGGCATACTAGCAGGTTCAACTGTTACCTTTTACACGCTCGCACTACCTTTTATTACAGATGTTTTTGTTTCCAATAGTAAATTTACAAGTGATGGACCTTTTGGTTGGGAACTTTTAAAACCTTATGCCCTATTCGGGTTAGATTTTATGCCACCTGTACCACACGCTTTCTTTTGGTCAATGGTGATCAACCTTATGTTCTATCTCGTTTTTTCAGTTATTCGTAAAGGAAATTATCGAGAACGTAATTACGCCGAAATGGTGGTTAATGCAAGCAGTCTTAAAATGGGTGAAAATGCCTATGTATGGAAAGGCGAGGCAAATAAAACCGATATAGAGCAAGTCCTCATAAGATTTTTAGGAGCCAAAAAAACCCATCGAGCTCTTACCTTATTTTACCGTAAATACAACATAAACCCCAATGAAGAAAAGGCCGACGCTAGATTAGTCAACTTTTCTGAAAAAATACTAACGGGCTCCATAGGTGCTGCTAGTGCAAAGCTCATGATTGGTAGCGTTGTAAAAGAACAACCTGTCACTCTACCAGAAGTTCTCAAGATACTTGAAGAAAATAAAGAAACTATAAGTGCAAACAAGCAACTACAGCAACAATCTTATGATCTTCAAAGATTAACCGACAGTTTGCAGCAGGCAAACGAAGCTTTGATTGAGAAAGACAAGCAAAAAGATGAATTTCTTGACACCGTTGCTCATGAACTCAAAACACCTACAGCCTCAATAAGAGCAGCGAGTGAAATTCTAGCAGATGATGATGACATGCCAGAAGAACTCAGGCAAAAATTCCTGAATAACATCGTTGCCGATGCTGACCGTTTGAGTGTTTTAATCACCAACATTCTAGATCTAGAGAAATTATCTAGTGGTAGAGAAATCATGCATAAAAGAACCAATAACCTACAATCAACAGTTAAAAAAGCGGTTGACGGCATCTATCAATTGGCTAGTAAAAAAGGAGTTAAAATTGATGCATCGCAAGTTGAAGATGTTACACTGGTTTACGATGAGGATCGTATCCTTCAGGTTTTTACTAATTTATTGAGTAACAGTATCAAATTTGTTCCTGAACATAACGGCCACATCAATATCAATGGTAAAGATCTAGGAAATCGCGTAAAGCTCACCTTTGAGGATAACGGTAAGGGAATTCCTCAAGAAGACATGAAATACATATTTGAAAAATTCTATCAATCAAATAATCAAAACATCAAAAAACCTTTAGGTAGTGGTATGGGATTAGCCATCAGTCGTCAAATCATTGAAAGCCATAACGGCATCATTGAAATAGATAAAAACTACCTTAAAGGAGCTAGATTCATTATTGAATTACAAAAAGAAAATGCATGAAAAAATTACTAATAGTAGACGATGAACCTAATATAGTTATGTCCTTGGAATACGCATTTCAAAAACAAAACTACAATGTTTTTATCGCTAGGGATGGAAGCGAGGCTCTTAAAATAATGGAGCAAGAGATTCCTGATCTGGTTATCCTAGACATTATGATGCCACAAGTAGATGGGTATGAAACTATCGCTAGAATTAAAGATAATCCCGCTTTCGCGAAAGCGAAAATCATATTTCTATCTGCAAAAAATAAAGCCGCCGACATTGAAAAGGGCCTTTCCTTAGGCGCCGACCTCTACTTCACAAAACCTTTTTCAGTCAAAAAACTTATAACAGCAGTAAATGACCTCATACGCATATAATTAACCTCAAAAAAACAACTTAACATGAGTAATTACCACATAAAACACCTTGAAGAATACTGGCAAGTATACCGCAAATCAGTACGAAATCCTGAAAATTTTTGGGAAGAAATAGCAGAGGAACATTTCCTCTGGCGCAAAAAATGGAACAACGTTCTCTCTTGGGATTTTACCAAACCAGAGATAAAATGGTTTGAAGGAGCTCAACTTAATATCACAGAAAATTGTTTAGACAGACACCTAGCAACAAGGGCCGATAAAACTGCTATTTTATTTGAACCTAATGACCCCAATGAAGAAACCCAGCACATAACCTATAAAGAGTTACACAAGCGAGTTTCTACCATGGCAAATGTTCTCAAATCTCAAGGAGTACAAAAAGGAGATCGAGTATGTATTTATCTTCCTATGATTCCAGAACTTGCCATTGCTGTGCTTGCTTGTGCTAGGATAGGAGCCATTCACTCAGTAGTTTTTGCAGGTTTCAGCGCCACGGCACTTGCAACAAGAATTAACGATTGTGACTGTAAATTAATAATATGTAGTGATGGAAGTTATAGAGGTAACAAGACCATTGATTTAAAGAAAATTGTTGACGAGGCATTAGAGGACTGTCCTGGTTTAACAACCAGCCTAGTAGTAAAAAGAACAGGTGGTGAAGTTACCATGAAAGATGGTCGCGATAAATGGCTAGCACCTTTATTAGATACAGCCGATTCAGTTTGTAAAGCTACTGTAATGGATGCCGAGGATCCTTTGTTTATTCTGTATACTTCAGGTTCTACCGGCAAACCTAAAGGTATGGTGCATACCACTGCGGGATACATGGTATATGCAGCCTACAGTTTTAAGAACGTATTCCAGTATAGAGAAAATGATATTTATTGGTGTACTGCAGATATAGGATGGATTACAGGACACAGTTATATTGTATATGGGCCGTTATGTAACGGTGCTACCACGGTCATGTTTGAAGGTGTCCCTAGTTATCCAGACTACAGTAGGTTTTGGCAAATTGTTGAAAAGCATAAAGTAACTCAATTTTATACTGCTCCTACTGCGATTCGAGCTTTGGCAAAACAGCATATCGATTTTGTTAACAAACACGACTTGAGCTCACTAAAAGTTCTAGGAACTGTAGGAGAGCCTATTAATGAAGAAGCATGGCACTGGTACAACGATAATGTAGGAAAACAAAACAGCCCGATAGTAGATACATGGTGGCAAACAGAAACAGGTGGTATTATGATAAGTCCTATTCCCTACTCTACTCCTACAATCCCAACCTTTGCTACATTACCGCTACCAGGAATTCAACCAGCCCTAATGGATGAAAACGCGCAGGAGATTAAAGGGAATCAAGTTGAAGGTAGATTATGTATCAAATTTCCATGGCCATCCATCGCACGTACTATATACGGTAACCACGACCGCTATCGTGATACTTATTTTAGCGCATACAAAAACATGTATTTCACAGGCGATGGCGCACGACGAGATGCTGTAGGTTATTATCGTATTACAGGTCGTGTAGACGATGTTATAATTGTGAGCGGACATAATTTAGGTACAGCACCAATTGAAGATGCAATAAATGAACATCCTGCAGTCGCAGAAAGTGCAATAGTAGGCTTCCCTCATGATGTTAAAGGAAATGCACTTTACGGTTACATCACATTAAAGGAAACAGGTGAAGATCGCAATCAAGATAACCTGCGCAAGGAAATCAATCAGCTTATTACAGACCGTATAGGACCTATCGCAAAATTGGATAAGATTCAATTTACTAACGGTTTACCAAAAACCCGTAGTGGTAAAATCATGCGTAGAATTTTACGTAAAATAGCAAGTAACGATACGGCCAACTTAGGTGATACCAGTACACTTTTAAACCCAGAAACTGTTCAACAAATTATGGACAATAAACTGGTATAAGTTAAAATAATCTAATTTTTTAGAATTTCGCTTTCGCGAAAGCGAATCCTATACTATGTTTGCACCGTAATGAAAAAACAAAACCTACATCATCATCATTTAATTTACTCGCAACAGGCGTGCAAATGATGTATTGATGTAAGTCAACTATATTTATTAACCCGTCTGTTTTGCAGACGGGTTTTTTGTTTTTACAATCATAAACTCTATGCAAATCAAATAACAGATAACACAGAGTTTAAAAGAAAAATGAATACAACAGAAAACAAAACAAACGATAAAGTCTCTAATACTAGCATGAAAATAGCAGTTCAAAAATCAGGAAGATTAAGCGATAAGAGCTTACAATTATTAAAAGACTGTGGAATCAAGTTTGACAATAGCTCTCGTAAATTGTCTACTAAAGCTAAGAATTTTCCACTAGAAATTTTATTTCTTAGAGATGATGATATTCCACAATATGTGGCAAATGGAGTAGCAGATTTAGGGATTCTAGGACTTAATGAAGTAGAAGAAAAAGATCAAGCGGTAGATGTAATAAAACAACTAGGATTTGCAGGATGCCGTTTAAGTCTAGCCGTTCAAAAAGATGTGGATTACACAGGACTAGACTGGTTTGAAGGTAAAAAAATAGCAAGTAGTTATACCACCATTGTCAAAAAATTCTTTGCTAGTAAAGGGATAAACGCCACAACCGAAGAAATAGGTGGTAGTGTAGAGATCGCTCCAGGTATAGGACTTGCAGATGGTATTTGCGATATAGTTTCTACCGGATCAACATTGATCATGAATGGTCTTAAAGAAGTTGAAACTATCATGTATAGTGAGGCCGTGATGATTGCAAACAAACAACTGGACGGTGAAAAGGCAGCTCTTTTAAATAAACTACTCTTTAGACTAGAAGCAGTACAAAATGCTAAAAAGAATAAATACATTCTGCTTAATGCTCCCAATGAAAAGATTGATGAAATTACACGACTTCTTCCTGGTATGAAAAGCCCTACGGTGTTACCACTTGCAGAAGAAGGATGGTCTAGTTTACACAGCGTTATCGAAGAAGAAGATTTTTGGAATGTAATAGATCAACTTAAAGAAGCTGGTGCCGAAGGAATATTGGTGAGCGATATTCAAAAACTTATTGCATAATGTTACAAATTATTCAAAGCCCTACTCGGGAACAACAAGCAGATCTTTTACAGAGACCTCAACAGCAAAAAGCAAACGTAGATACCGCAGTAAAAGAAATTTTAAATCAAGTTAAACAACAAGGTGATAGTGCCTTAATCGAGTTTGCTCAACGATATGACAATGCTAGTTTAAGCAGTTTAAAAGTAAGTAATCAAGAAGTTACTGCAGCCACAAATAAAGTAAGTAACGAATTAAAAGAGGCGATAAAAACAGCTTACCAAAATATTTATAAGTTTCACAAGGCTTGTTATACCAAGGAATATCCTGTTATTGAAACCATGCCAGGAATCACTTGCTGGCGTAAATCACTTCCTATTGAAAAAGTAGGCTTGTATATTCCTGGTGGTAGTGCTCCTTTATTTTCTACTGTACTTATGCTAGGTGTTCCTGCTCAAATTGCAGGTAACAAACAAGTGATTCTTTGCAGTCCAACAGATAGTGATGGTGCAATAAATCCAGTAGTTTTATACACTGCACAATTATGTGGCATTACCGAAATATATAAGGCTGGCGGCGCAGGAGCAATAGCAGCTATGACTTATGGCACAGCCACAATTCCTGCAGTTGATAAAATATTTGGACCTGGTAATTCTTTTGTTACTAGAGCCAAAGAACTCGCTCAACAGCAAGGTGTCGCGATTGACATGCCTGCTGGACCTAGTGAAGTTCTTGTAATTGCTGACAAAACAGCTAATCCAGATTTTATTGCAGCCGATTTGCTAGCGCAAGCAGAACACGGACCTGACAGCCAAGTAATTTTACTTACTGAATCTAGTGAGCTTGCCACCCGAGTTACAGATTCAGTTCAAGAGCAACTGGCAGAATTAGATAGGAAAGACATAGCTAGCGCAGCACTTCAAAATAGTAAAATAATCGTTTTAGAATCGATTCAAGAATGTGTGAACTGGTCCGATTTCTATGCTCCAGAACACCTTATCATAAACACTAAGGACGCAGAAAAAGTGTCTTCGCAAATAAATATTGCCGGTTCCATTTTTATAGGTGCTTACACTTGTGAAAGTTTAGGAGATTACGCTAGTGGTACAAACCACACATTACCTACTTATGGATATGCACGCAATTATAGTGGTGTGAGTGTAGATAGCTTTGTCAACAAGGTAACATATCAAAAAGCCACCTCACAAGGAATTAAAAATTTAGGCCCAGCTGTGGAATTAATGGCGGCGGCAGAAGGATTAGGTGCTCACAAAAATGCGGTGAGCGTTAGATTGAAAAGTTTAAAATCACAAGGTATCTAGTTTCATTCAACTGTAAAATATTATGACATTTAATTTAAAAGATATCGTACGTAAGAATATTTGGGACCTGAAACCTTATTCTAGTGCACGCAGTGAATTTGACCTGTACAATAGCGGTAAAAACAAATTGACCTTATTAGATGCAAATGAAAATCCGCAAGGGCAATTAAATCGTTATCCGGATCCTTTACAACTAGAATTAAAGAAAGAACTAGCTTATCAAAAGAAATTATCCGTAGATCAAATATTTGTAGGTAATGGAAGTGATGAGGCTATTGACCTACTTTACCGAATATTCTGTAATCCAGGTAAGGACAAAACCTTAATTCTTCCTCCTACTTATGGTATGTATGAGGTAAGCGCTGGCATTAATGATATTGAGGTTTTAAAAGCACCACTTAATTCGGCATTTGAGATTGATTTTGATGCGGTCAACAATCAAATTACAAATAATGAAAACTTAAAAATTATTTGGATTTGCTCGCCTAATAATCCTACTGGAAATGCCATTTTAAAAGCAGATCTTAAACACGATTGGCAAGCTCAAAACTATACTAAAGGTGGTATGATGGACCTTCCCTTTAACCCAGCTTTTGAGGAAGAAATGCAAGAGAATCAAGAAAGGTTGGACAAGCTATTTAATAATTTTAAAGGGATTATTGTAGTCGATGAAGCCTATCAAGATTTTACAGAAAATATAAGTTTTATTAATAGATTACAGGATTACCCTAATCTTGTTGTCCTACAAACTATGTCAAAGGCACAAGGACTAGCTGCAGCTCGAGTAGGATTTGCTTTTGCAAGTAAAGAAATTATTGAACTTTTTAATAAGACTAAGCCACCCTACAACGTAAATGAATTATCGCAAAAAGCAGCGTTATCAGCGATAAGAAATGTTGAACAAGCTCAAAAAAGTATTACTACGTTAAATGCAAATAGGAAATGGCTAAGTGAACAATTAGATACATTTGATTTTATAAATAAGGTGTTCCCTAGCGAAGCTAATTTTATACTTGCCCGTGTAAAAAATGCCGACCACGTATACAACTACTTGAGAGATCAAGGCATTATTATACGTAACCGTAGTAGTCAAATTGAAAACACATTACGTTTCACTGTAGGTACTATGCAAGAATGCGAGGAAATGGTACTAGCATTAAACAATTATCAAAAACAAGTCCAGTAAACTTTAAACCAATTAAGCAAACCTTTTTAAGGTTATAGAATATGAAAAAAGTATTATTTATAGATCGTGACGGTACTATTGTAAAAGAACCACCTGTAGATTATCAATTAGATAGCTATGAGAAATTAGAATTTTTGCCGCAGGCAATTACACAATTACACCGCATTGCACGAGAGTTAGATTATGAGCTAGTCATGGTAACCAATCAAGATGGTTTAGGAACAGATAGTTTTCCCGAAAATACTTTTTGGCCGGTACACAACCTTATGATGGACATATTACAAGGTGAAGGAATCAACTTCAGTGAGGTAATTATAGACAAAACATTTCCAGAAGATAATGCTCCTACTAGAAAGCCTGGAACAGCATTGCTTACTCATTTTATCAAGGGTAATTATGATCTTGCAAACAGTTTTGTAATAGGTGATCGCAATAGTGATATGCAATTAGCAAAAAACCTAGGATGTAAAGGAATTCAGTTACCTTCTATCACAGATGATAATAATTTTGAAGACCAAGATATCGTAGCCTTAAAAACAGATAGCTGGAAAGAAATTTTCCAATTCCTAAGAGGTCAACCTCGCAAAGTGAACGTTAGTAGAACTACCAAGGAAACTGACATCAATATCACTTTAAATCTTGATGGAGCTGGAAATGGAACTATCGATACCGGTTTGAAATTTTACGACCACATGCTAGAGCAATTACAACGTCACGGCTCATTGGATTTGGACATTAAAGTGAAGGGCGACCTTGAGATAGATGAACACCATACCATTGAGGATACAGCTATTGCTTTGGGTGACGCTTTCGCGAAAGCGTTATCAACTAAAAAAGGTATAAATAGATATGGCTTTTTACTACCTATGGACGATAGCCTTGCACAGGTTGCCATTGATTTTGGTGGACGACCATGGATAGTTTGGGATGCCGATTTTAAAAGAGAATATGTAGGTGATATGCCTACTGAATTATTCTTTCACTTCTTCAAAAGTTTTAGTGATGCAGCTAAATGTAACTTGAATATGAAGGTGGAAGGAGATAACGAGCACCATAAAATTGAAAGTCTGTTTAAGGCATTTGCCAAGGCTATCAAAATGGCTGTAAAACAAACTGGCGATGGTAAACTACCATCTACAAAAGGAGTATTATGATTGCTATAGTAAAATACAACGCAGGTAATATAGGTAGCGTTACCAATGCTTTAAACAGACTAGGTGTAGACAATATCGTAACTGACGATCCTAAAGAATTACAGGCTGCAGATAAGGTTATTTTTCCAGGAGTTGGAGAAGCAAGTACTGCTATGAAATACTTGAAAGAAAGAGGTCTGGATAAGGTTATTAAAGAACTTACACAGCCCGTTTTAGGTATTTGTTTGGGAATGCAGTTAATGTGTACGTATAGTGAAGAAGGTAGTACAGATTGTCTAGGGATTTTTGACACCATCGTTAAAAAATTCCCAGACAACCCAACGCTTAAAGTACCTCATATGGGATGGAACAATATCGCGAGCGAGCCATCAAATGGATCTAGTTCTCCATTATTAAAGAATATCGATTCACAGAATGATGTCTATTACGTTCACAGTTACTATGCTGTGCCCAATGAAGATTCACTTGCTGTGTGTAATTATATCAATCCATTTGCAAGCATGATGAACAAGGGTAACTTTTATGCTACCCAATTTCACCCAGAAAAAAGTGCTCAAGTAGGCGAGCAACTATTAACTGACTTTCTTAACCTCTAGAGAAAACAATCCATGTCAACAAGCAATATTGAAACACCACGCATGAGAATCATTCCGGCCATTGATATTATTGAAGGTAAGTGTGTACGATTATCACAAGGTGATTACAACAAAAAAACAATTTATAATGAAGATCCACTAGAGGTTGCCAAGGAGTTTGAGGACTTTGGTATTAAACACTTGCACCTAGTTGATCTAGATGGGGCAAAAAACAGTCATGTCGTCAATTGGAAAGTACTAGAAGACCTATGTAATAAAACAAATCTTCAGGTAGATTTTGGAGGTGGCGTAAAGACAGATGAAGATATAAAAATAGTTTTTGAAAGTGGTGCACAACAGGTTACAGGTGGTAGTATAGCCGTTAAAAATCCTGAACAGTTAGAAAAATGGATTTCCAGATACGGTAGTGAGAAAATCATTCTGGGTGCCGATGCTAAAGAAGGTAAAATTGCCACTCACGGTTGGCTAGAAAGTAGCGAACTCGAAGTAATTGAATTTATCAAAGAATGGCGCAAAAAAAATATTGAGTACGTTATTTGTACTGATATTGCCAAGGATGGGATGCTTTCTGGACCTAGCTATGACTTGTATAAATCTATTTTGGAAATACAAGTAGATCCTTCTAACCATTCAACAACCAAACTTATTGCTAGCGGTGGTGTAACCTCGATAGATGACGTATATAAATTAAATGAAATGGGTTGTGAAGGCGCCATAATTGGTAAGGCAATTTATGAAGGAACTATTGAGTTGAAACAGTTGAGCTCCTTCTTACTTTCTAATTAAAAATCAATCAGGTTGAGATATTCAAATCTCATAATGCAAAATAATATGCTTAAAAAAAGAATTATACCTTGTTTAGACATTAAGGATGGTCGCACTGTAAAGGGAATTAACTTTGTAGGTCTGCGTGATGCTGGTGATCCCGTAGAGCTGGCTAAACAATATGCCTTGCAAGGCGCCGATGAGCTGTGTTTTCTAGACATCACAGCAACTATTGAAAAAAGAGAAACCTTGGTACCGCTCGTTAAGGAAATTGCAAGCGTTCTTAATATCCCTTTTACCGTAGGAGGCGGAATTAACGATGTAAAGCTGGCTAAAGAAATCATTAAAGCAGGCGCCGATAAAATAGCCGTTAATAGTGCTGCTGTTAAACGTCCTGAACTTATTAACGAACTGGCACAGGAGTTAGGTAGTCAGTGTGTTGTTGTAGCTGTGGACACTAAACTTATAGAAGTTGACAACACAGACAAATCAACAAATAAGGTATTTATAGGTGGTGGACGATTTGAAACTGACAAGGAAACCATTACATGGTGTAAAGAATGTGAAACTCGTGGCGCAGGTGAAATTCTACTTACTAGCATGAATCACGATGGAACAAAGAACGGATTTGCACTTGAGATTACCGATATTCTTTCCCGAGAACTTAATATACCGATTATAGCATCTGGTGGTGGCGGTAACACGCAACACTTTGTTGATCTGTTTTCTAAAACCCATGCAAGTGCTGGACTTGCGGCAAGTATATTTCATTTTGGTGAATTGCCGGTTCCAGATTTAAAAAATCAACTTAATGAAGCTGGTGTAGTTGTAAGAATATAAAAAAGATACTAATGAAAACACCCAATTGGAATAAAGCTAGCGATGGACTATTACCCGTAATTGTTCAAGATGCCACTACCTCAAAAGTGTTGATGCTGGGATATATGAATGAAGAAGCTTTTACGCTTTCGCGAAAGCAAAACAGAGTAACATTCTATTCACGTAGTAAGCAGCGACTGTGGACTAAAGGAGAATCAAGCAATAACTTTCTAGATATTGAAGAAATAAGATTGGACTGCGATCAGGACGCTATTTTAATTAAAGCACACGCTCATGGACCTACTTGTCATCGAGGTGAGGTAAGTTGTTTTGATGATGACAATTCTAATTCACAAGCGTTTACGGTTTATGATTTAGAAAAAACCATACACCAGCGCATTGATGAAAAAATAGAAGGAAGTTATACGTATTCTCTTGTTCAAAAAGGTATCAACAAAGTAGCTCAAAAAGTAGGTGAAGAAGCTGTAGAAACCGTTATAGACGCTATAAACGGTAAGGAAGAAGACTTCATTTATGAAGCTGGTGATTTAATGTATCATTACTTGGTATTGCTCAAGGCCAAAGGTTACTCTCTAAAAGACATTGAGAATGAACTAGCTAAAAGACATAAGAAGTAATTTCTTAATTGCATTGGACTTAGAATGGCAACTGATTGTCATTCTAAGTCCATTATCAATTGCACGATAGATTAATGCAACTGTTAATTTGTAATTACTTTACGACCGTTTAGAAGTTCCTATATAATTACCATTTTCCCAATACCCGACTTTTTGTTGACCGTTGCTGTAGATCAGGATACCGAATCCGTGTTCTTTATTATTGAGCCAGTTTCCCGTATAAGAAGTTCCATTTTTCCAAAAATATTCACCAAAACCACTACGCAATCCATTGACGTATTTACCTACATAGCTATCTCCATTTCCAAATACTGTGAGCGAATAATTGCTTAATTTACTATTTTTCCAAAATCCAACACTTTGACCGCCATTACGGTATCGATAACCGCCGAAACCGTTACTACAATTACCTCTACAACTACCGGATATTTTCTTGTTTACATATTGAGTTCCCAAGCTTAGGGTAAACTTATTGCTGTCTAAAATACCAGCGTTCAGAATTTTCTTTCCCTTTTTGTTGATTCCGTAACCGTGCTGTACATTATTCTTCCAGCTACCTATGTAGTATTGGTCTGTTTCTTTCCAATAATAAGTTCCGCTACCATTTCTTTTGCCATAAGCATATTCACCACGATAGTAATTTCCATTTTCTTGTGTAGCTACAATAATACCGTGTGGTTGTCCATTTTTAAATTCACCTTCGTATTCTATCGTCCCTTTGGTGGCAATTCCATATCCATCAATACAGTTTCCTTTTTTACAAATTAATGTAGTAGTTGTGGGCGCTTTTTTTTCTTGATTTGAATCAGTGCTAGCAACCACCGAAGCTAATTTCAAGGGTTCACCGTTATAGGGTAAAACAGGTTTTAATTCCTTGTCTTTGGCTTGATAGTAATCCTTAAGAATATAGGTAGGTATTTTGTTTACCGTTATCACTGGATCGCCATTTTCTAAAAATTCCCATTTACCAAATTTCGAATAGTCTGACATTCGTTCTCCCTTGTCAAGAACTACAAATTTATTAGTAGAAATATTGCGATAGTAAGCCATTTGAGTGTTGTAAACGGCTTTGGCTTCTGCTCGTGTTACTCTACCGTCAAGTGTAGGTAATAGATTTACATCGGGAACAACGTAGTAGTTGACTAATGGAAAATAAAAAACCTCATACGCTTTGTTTTTCTTACCTATTATAGTGCGTTGAGCTGCTCTAAAAATTTTATCGTTTAAGTAGGGATAGATTAAAGAAGTGTATTCCGTTCTAGGATCTGGAGCAAAATGAAATGATGGCTTTTTAAAATCTGAATAATAAATGATAGAGCGCACCTTTTTTGAAAACCTATCCTCTTTAGGAGAAAAACGATTATAAACCCAATTGCCTTTTTCATCAAATTTATATTCGTAGGTGTACTTATTTCTTTCAGAATAGGTGATTAAACCATTTTTATAATGATAGGTGTTATAGGTTATGTCACCGTTGTAGTATTTAGACTCCATGGTTACTTTGATCTCACCGTTTTCTATATCTTGGTACGTGTATTTGGTATAAGTTTCTACCTCAGGCTGGTCATCCTTTGCTGGATGAATGGTGGTAGACAAAATAATTCTTCCTTTCTTATCGTACTCAAAATTACGCGTATTCCACTTGGACACCTGCTTTATAAAAAGTCCATTTTTATAAAAATATTGAGTCGCATTTAATGTTCCATCAGCATCATAACTACCTCGCTCAATTAAACGGTCTTTTTCATCTCGCAAGCAATAGTATTTTCTCAAAGCTTTGGCTTCTTCCTTAGAGTATTTACAAAACTCAGTTACTTTACCTGCTAGACCTGTTAATACTTGTTTGCCATTCTTATCATACAAGTACTCATCAAGTGCATAAACATCTCCTGTAACATGTTCAGCATGCAATGTGTGAAATTCTGGAACAGGATTGCAAGGCGCTATGTCAAAGTTTGGTTCATATTGCGCATGTAACCCTAGACATTGTAAAAAAAATAGCAGGCTCAGTTTTATAGTCTTACTCATTACGTTTGTTTAATCATTCAAACTTATGGCAACCGCCTATCCAGTTCAATCAGGCAAATAGCGTATTTCTCTTAAACTAAAAAAAGCCACAAGTCCCCTACAACCTGTGGCTTAAAAGATTACATAAATAATCTCCCTTTATTTCATTTTATCCTTAAGTTCTGCGAGATGGTGTTTTAAAAACTTACTCATCGCCATTTTTGCTCCCTTGATATAGGCCGCACCATCTACCGGTACTGATTGAAATTTTCTAGTCGTTTTGTCGTAGGTGTAAACAATAGGATTAAAACTAGTAGCAGTTTCTGACATTCCTTTAGATTGCACGGCTTTGATTTTTTGCTTTTCTAGCACTCCTTCTATAGGTAGTGCCTTTTTCAAAGTACCGTTGTAATTATTCCCTTTAGCATCTGTAATATGAACCATTGTTTTTACTGGAAACACATCATTTGAACCTTTGAATCTCAAACCTTTTTTCTTTTCGGCGGTGATGTTGTCACTAGACACCAGTCGTAAATCAGTTTTAAAAGTAACTTTTGCAGCTCCAGGACTCCAGCCTTCTTTTACTTCAATAAACAAGATGTTTAAGTCCACCTTAGCAACTAGAACATCACCCAATTCCTTGGCTAATTTTTTGTTCTTGTTTAAATCTGTGTCCATTGAAAAAGGATTCCAACCCTTTTTTTCATTTCCTTCTTTATCTAAACCTTTAACGTAGTAACTAAAATTTTCTGGAGTTACTGTAACAACGCCAGGTAATTTAGTGGGAATTATTTCTCCGCCTTCACGTCTCGTGTAATCTTTATAAACCTCTGTTTTACCAGCTTCATCGGCTGTGATGATTTCTAATCCAGCGTCCTTTAAATCAGACACAAAGTCGTTATAAACTTCATTAGTAATTCGTTTTAATTCATTTTCGTCTAGTCCATCGAGTGCTACGGCAAGTTTAGCCGTTGCCGAATTTCTACCGCCAAATGAACTACCACTTTTATAGCTCACAGCGTCCTTAAAAACCTCAAAGTTGGTTTTAAATTGAGCGATGTAAATTCTTTTGTTTGCCTGCTTCAGTTTTTTAACTCCATATGATCCAGAAGTACTGGCTTTAAATTCTCCTAAGGATTGAGCTTGCAAAGCGGTGAAACTAAAAACACACATCAATAACAAGCATACTAAATTGTTTTTCATGGTTATATGTATTTATAGTTCAAATATGCCCTAGTAACCGTGGTTGTGAAATAGGTCAATTGGCCTAAATCACTATTTAGGAAGTAACACTGTTTGAGTTACGAGATTTAATAAAGGGATTTGATGGACCTCAACACTATCGCCACCATTGAGTTGTTGATATACATCTACTGGGACAGTAATGCTTTTCTCGTTTATTTGTATATAATGAGTAGTACGCGATCCATTGCTACTACTGGAAAACTTATCAATAACTTGAGATCTTGTAACGGTTTTATTATTACTGGATAAAACCCTGCGATACTTGCTGTACCACTTTATTAAAGAAAACAACTGCCATCCGACAATAATGGGTAGTGGAAATAAAAACAAGAGTAATCCAGATAAACCAGAACTTATTAAACTAATAATTATGAATAAAGGTACAATTGATATAAGTACTGCTTTACGTATTTTAGTGTGCCAGGCTTTTCTTAATGCTTGTTGATCCGTAGCATTCAAAGAAACTATTTTGGGTATAAAAGCTGCCGTGTATTTAGTTGAGAATCTACTATCCTCTTCGTTAGTTTTAGTAGGTTCTATAACCGTTACATTCAAAATTACTTTACTCGTAGGTACCTGTTCTAGCTGTATTACATCACCTACCTGACCCTTTGAATATTGAGCGGCACTTACCTGAAACTCTGCATTATTTAATTTAAGATAATAAGTGATGGTTGTTTTACTACTTGATCGACCATTTCTTCCGCTACCTGATGACTGGGATCTTGTAATCGATTTACGTTTATCTTGTAAAACACCTGTATAGACGTGTTTAATACCTGCTCTAAAGTCGATTACTTTTTTCCATAGCATTACGGTACAAAAGAGGATAATCATTGACATAAAGGCAATAACCATATATTCTGGCATCGCAATTTCTTGACTAAACAAAGGCTTACCCTGAACCCAGCTGAAACCAAAAAATATAAAAGCCCCAAAGAGTATAGGCACCACTACAAATCCTATGATTCCAAATCTGAGCGTGCGTTTATCTTGTTGCGATAAAGGTGCTTCTTGAAATAAAACATTTGTTTCCATTGCTACATGCTGTTAGTATCGTTTTATTTTATGCTGAAAAAGAATATCAAATTGAGTGCTACCTACGGTTGTACTATCAGGAAAGTATAATTTCCTAAACACCCATCTATCTTCAAGTTTTGAGAACATTTTGCGAGTTATGTGTCGTTTAGTCCATTCGCCGGTTGAACTTTCGGTTGATGTGCTGTATTGCTCTAGCATCACTTCTTGCTGGGTAATTTCCTTTCTTTTGTTAAACAAATCGGTTCTTGAAATTGCAGCTGCTTTTTGTAATTCTTCAATGGCTTGTTCTTGAGATAACTGTGTACGTATTTTGTATACTCCAGTAAAATCGGCCACGGTGATTAATGGATCATTGGCAGTAACTCTAGCAATGGGAATACCTCTTGTATAATACACGGTAAATTCCTTTTTAAGTTCACCATTTTCCTTGTATTCATATTGTTTTACATAATCCAGATTTCCTTTTTTATAGTAGTAAGTTGCTGTTCTACGATTACCTCTTTTCAACTTCATTTCAATATGTTGCAGTTGATTATTCTCATAAGTATACTGGGTAACATAATTGATGTATTTACCCGTTGCCTTTTCACTGGTTACACGACCTTGATTGTCACATTCAAAAATCATGGTAGCATCAAATCCACCCGAACTCGTTTTTTTAACGATACTATCTAACCTGGTTCCTGTGTAATAAAAACTGTCTAAGGTCTCTGACTTGTACTTACCAAAAATTTGTTGATAGTCTTGAAATTTCAGCCCTGCTTCATTAAAATTTTGAACCTGTAGAACAACCGGTTCATAACCCAAACTATCGGCCTTATAAGTTGCCGTTTGTATTCTATACACTTCGTTTTTGGCCGTATTATCTGCCTGTGTTATTTGAGGTAACTTTAAGTGTTCTAGACTTGAATGAACTTGTGCCGTTATCGCTTTCGCGAAAGCGAACACTAAAAACACACTTATTAAACTCTTCATATTTTATAGATTGTAACTGTGAATCAAAAAAAGTTAGTACATGCGTACTCCTCGTAAGTAAATGTGAGGCTTACCATAGTTGGAAGGAATGGTTAACAAGTTATTACCTATAGGAAGCTCCAGGACATCGTAAGTTTTACCTAGATTAGCAGCATTGATTTCGCTGGATGAAACTGGGATTTTTAAGTAACGATTACTGCTGGGATCAAAAGCATAATGCACGTTTTTACCTTTATGCGTTTGCAGTTTCATGTCATTTACAGTAACTACTAGGGATGGCGAGTAAGTTCCTTTTTGAACGATTGCTTTATAAACTCTAGGCTCCTGTAATTGATCGTGATAAAACAAGTCTCTTTTTGAATTAATGACCTGTCCGTCTTTGTATTGAGTAATCCAATTGTAATTACTATCAAATTCATAGGTATAGGAAGTTGATTCTTGACCTACCTCTTCTCGTTGTCTGAGCAATCCGTCGCGGTAGGTATAGTTGTATTCATTAACCACAACACCATCTTTATTTGTTGACACCTCATTAATCACCAATGATTTACCCTTGTTGGAATAGGTGTAAACAGAAGTATAGGTAAAGGTTGAACTTGTAAAAACATCCTTGATAAGCCGGTTATCACTATCATAAAAATAGGTCTTGACCTTACCATCGGTTTGATAATTGCGCTCTATAAGTAAACCTTGCTCGTTATAAGTAAAGGTGGTGCTGTTTTCTTTACCTGAATTAAACTCCTTGCTTTCTATGATTTGTCCTTTATCGTTTTTTATCAGGTAACGACCGTTATATTTTTTTGCTATTTCTAGATTGTCCAGTACATTGGATTTTAACGAGAACCCATTCGCATCATACCAGTTTTCATTTATTTTGAGAATATTTCCTTTTATAGGACCTTGTGCAATAAAATGTAATTCTTCTAGCGGTGTGAGCGGATTTAAAGGCGATCTATACCAATCTTTTACTATTTGATCCTGTGCTTTTAAGGTACTCACCAGTACGATAAAAAGCGTTAATAGATTATAGGTTCTATGTTTCATTGTGTAATAATTCATTTATAAAAAGCTAGTTAGTATCCTACTCGCGGTATGATTGTACCAGTTGATTGTTTTCATATTTTCCTACTTGGTACTGGTTGCTAGTAGCGATGTAACCCATGCCTTCTAGTTTACTGTCTTTATAGTGAGCTATGACATAATAATTTTGATTAGGACCCAAGAAAAAATTTACTCCGCTTGAATCAAAAAAGGCTACTGCAATCTTGTCACGACCAAATTCTACAGCAGGTCCTATAGGTTTTCCATTCTGATAAAATCCATAACTTTTGGTGTAATAACTGGTTGTTTTCTTTTGAACAAACCCGTCTTCACAAACATCCTGAGAACATAATTTTGTGTCGCCATTGACTGTATTAAGGTCGTAGGAGTTTTGAATGTTACCGTTCCTGTAAATTCCAGCTTCTACGGCAATTCCATTTACTATTTTGATACCATAGCCATCTAGTTTCCCTGCTTTAAACTCTCCTATTGTATAAGTATCCTTGGTTAAAAAATCCCGTATATAGCCTGGTCCATGCAACATGTTGTTTTTAAAATTACCTTCAACTCGTTTACCATAACCTTGTACCCATCCTATTCCTTGTAATTTGCCATTTTTATAAAGTCCTTGAGACCTTACTAAATCACCTGCTGTATAACCATTCCAGACTAACTTCTCGCTGGATGCAGCCCATTTTTTTTGCACCTTATCAAATGAAATAGTACTGGAAGAACCATCAGAATAATGAAAGATCTTGATAGCATTATAGTCACCCTTATTATTTAATTGAGCAATAATGTTGTTCTTGTGATCCTTAACATAGGTATAAGTAGTTGGATTTGATGGTACAGCAGTACTTTTGTGATCGTAGTAAATCAAGCGGCCGTAGTTGTCGTACTTTTTTACGGTTTGACTACCATTGCGACCATAGGTAATGGTGAGTATATTATTCTCTATAGAATAGTCATAATCATAACCATTGCCAGAAATCAACCTGTTGTTATTGTCATAAGTGAATTCTTTTACCTTGTCCTCTACCATTTTATAAACACCCTTGCGAAATTGCTTCCTACGATATGTAATAAACTTAACTAGGTTACCACGATCGTCATAAGAATAAGAATGTAGTTTAGGATCCTCTAAATTGACTGTCCATTTTTCTTGTACAATTCGGTTTTCTTTATCCTTTATAAAGGAGTAATCGCTTATATCAAATTTGCCTTTTTGGGGATCAAACAAACTATCAACCACACCCTTTTCATTGTAATAGAGCGTGTATTTAAGGTCACCATGTTGCCATAAATGACTTATAGCTACAATCTCACCATAGCCATTGTGAGGCAGCGGTGCAGGATCCATAAAAGGTTTAGGATTGAGAGGTGAGTAAGTGGATAGATCTACTTTTTCCTGAGCATTAAGAAAGCTACTCACTAACCCAAGTAGCACTAAAAAGGAGCATCGCATAATTATAAATTTGATAATTTAAAATTGCGATGGGTGCGTTTTTTAAGCAATAAGGCAATTGTCCTAAATGGTGCCTTCCAACCCTAGACTGTTCTAGTAGAAGCCTGTATGAGAGATTTTATATAATGAGGAAAGACGGGTAGATCATTAACGGTGTAGGCGGCAAAGACGAGGAATTATTTGCTTTTAAAACGATTTAACCATGTCACTAAGGAGATGAATAAAACTTCTTATGGAACATAAAACTTTGTAGGTTTTCTTAACCCTAAACTACGAGGTTTGTTTAGAGATTACATTTATCGTAATAGTGTATAAACATGCGTATATACCATTTATACAACAATAAAGTAACAATGAGAAAAACCTATTTATATACCTCTGTTATGGGTAGTATAATGTCAATTTTTGGTATATTGCTTATATAAACTAGTTGTAGTGCATTTGATAAAACCGATATGCTGAAAATAATTCGAATAACATTTTACATAATTTTGTCCCTTTTTTTATTGGACATTTTCGACTTTTTTCAAACCAAAATCGGACTTTTAAAATCAGTTATTTATTACGGAATTTTGATTTTACCAATTCCTTTGCTCATAATGGAATTTAAAGCCAATCGAAATCTGTCTGAACCGATTTTAAGAAAGTCAATACCAGTTTTGACAATCATTGGACTGATTTACTTAAATCCATTAAAAATTCTATTTAATGTTGCGACTTGGAAAACCCAAACTGTTGAACTTATTAATGAAAATAAAGGAAGTCATAAAGTTGAATTCCAAATGAAAGATATTGGAGCTTTAGGATATGCTAAACGAAACGCTGAAGTCTATTATTTGACCAAATATTTTTATGTGGTACTTTCCGAAAATTATGACGACAGGAATTTTATCGGAACTGACTGGAAAAGAGTTAACCAAAATATAAACGAAATTGGACTGAAATAAAACGTCGGACTTTAATCTGACCTGTAAATAGAAATGGAAATAAAAAAACGCACTACAACAATGTATAACCGCAATTACGGCGAATCCGACTACGTCCGAATCCACTCGGAATTGCTAACGTCTGTGCCAAACCGAATATAAACGCATATTAATCCGTAACTGACGGTTATACGTATTCCAAGGTAAAAAACAAGCTTTTAATCAATAATTTGTTGCAGCTATATTAACGAATGGTGTACCTCTTTTGATAACAGCAAAACTGCGTGCTAAAATCTTGTTTCTAACGTTGTTTAATGCTATCATTTTATGCTTCCCTTCTTCGAGTTTACGATGGTAATAATTTCTTAACTCTTGGTCTGATTGAATTGCTGAAACGGCCGCCATACTTAATAAAGTCTTCATCTTCCTATCCCCTATATAATGACTCTGTTTTCTGCGCCGGATAGAGCTGCCCGAACTGTATTCAAATGGAGCTATCCCACAATAACTCGAAAAGCTACGCCAGTTGTTGAATTTCATAAAATTACTGGTATGATACAGCAGTTGACAACTTAGTATCAATCCTACTCCTTTTACCGATCTTAACAAATTATAATTTGTTTGTAAACTATCATCTGTTTCAAGCAGCTCCTTCATACGTCGCTCTATATGTTGGACCTGTTTGTCTATATGCTTGATACTGCGCTCTAGCAGTTTACAGCAACTATCTGTTGACGGACTTGATAACAAGTGCTTTTGCTCTTTTAAAGTCGACTTCAATCCACTGCGATCTCTTACTAATTGATCTCTCAATGACAAAAGTCTTCCTAGTTCCTGAAATTCCTTTGGCTTTATCTTACTAGGCTCCAGTTCTTCTCTATACATCCAACCATATCTGGCAATCATATAAGAGTCTAACTTATCTGTCTTCTCTCTAGTAAGACCGGTACTACGTTTTATACGCATGGGACTTTCTTCTACATAAACCAAGTCCTTTGAGCTTAGAAATACTGAAAGCTTTAGTGAGTAATTACCCGTATTTTCAAAAATGAAAAAATAACTACTAACTTCTAATTGATCAGAAACCCATGATAATAATCGAGTATAACCCTTATCATCATTTGTAAATACCGCATGTTGCTTAACGTGATAAAGAGTTGCATCTAATGTATTTTTTGACACATCGATACCTACTACTTCTCTTACATTTTTCATACTTTTATAAATATTAATGATTATTGATGCTTGGCAACTATTTCCTTTAATGAGCTTTTTAAGCTAGGTATTCCAAGTAGTTCAACTAAGCATCCTACAAGAGACTGAGAGGACTATTACGTGTAATAGGTAATGCCTAAAGACCGTTAAAGTTCTCCTCTCTTCTCTTGTTAAAATTAATAAGGTCAAAGTAAAGGAGACCGTTGTACCTAATGCAAAACAAAACCGAATGAATGAATATTGAATTCGAAATACCAGATGAAAAAGTTCAGAATTTCAGTAACGATGCGAAAACTGAACTTAAAAACCAATCTTGCCGAATTGCAGAAGAAATTGTTGACGAGGCAAGTCGAATTGAAGCAAGTCGGAGAGTTCCTGAATCAAATTCCGAAGTGACCCAATCCAACGTTAAAGAAGCTGCTACACAACCAAGAATGATAGTAGCAAAAAAGAAGAGTTGGTTTACCAAAATAATTCAACTTGTTGCTTTTGTTTCCTCTTTAGTCGCTGGTAGTCTACTAGACACAACTAAATTCACAGAAACTAACCACGTTATTTGGTTTATAGTTATGTCGTTCATAGCAATTGGAACAACAGTTTACTTAACTTTTAATCAGGACAATAATGGATAAATTGACATATAACAAATTAACTGAATCCGCTCGAATTGCTCTTGATGAAACAACACAAGAAATAGCGGACAAAATTTTAGATAAAGCATATAGAAATGCAGTTTCTAAAAACACTGCTGAAAAAGAAATTTCATTGAGTGATATTATAGAAGCTAAAGAAGAAATTCTATACAAGAGAACTGAAATAACTAAACAAGATTCAAGGAGAAAACGTCTATCTCTTATGCTATCTATGTCTGGAGCACTTTATGCTGTATTTGGAATAGTATTTTATTTATATCAAAATAAAAGTTTTGATACAACTAAAGACCTCGGATTAATAATTGCTGCAATTGGAATAATGATGTCGGTAGTAGCCTTTTATTACACGCAACTAATTTCTAGAAAAAAGATTAAAGTCATAGAAAAGGACGTTCAAACGGAACGAGATTATTCTGAATTTGAAGTTGTTAGGAGATGGCAAGCAATCGAGAAGTTAGGAAGTGAATTAATGAGAAAAGAAGGTATATCGGATAACAAATCACGTTCTATTAATTTCATAATTCAATTTTTATCAGATTCTATTTTGGACAAAGATTATTCTATGTACTTACGACAAGTATTAATGGCTAGAAATGACGTAGTACACGGAGGATTAAAACTATCGAGATTTGAATTAGAAAATCTGACAAAGAAAGCGGATTTAATAATTGGAGAATTAGAAAATAAAATTAAAAAGCACTAGGTACAACAATGGCTATAAGTAATTGCTTGTCCTCGCCTACTTCTGAAAATCCGCGAGGATTTTCAGTTAGGTGTGTACTTGCTAAGTTAACCGCTAAACCACGCAACTACTCATAGCCAAGACCGTTGTAAAACATTTAAGACCGAAATTTTGCAACATAAGAAATTGAATGTCGTCTTTTAAAAAAATAGAATTTATGAGAAAAATAATTTTGACTTTGACTTTGGCATTGTTCACTTTAATGGCTTTTGCAACTGAAATTGTAGCTACTGTTGTATTTGAGAACTTAACGGATAAAGAATTAAAATCGGGAGAATTCACAATTATTGACCTGAACGAAAAAATTGAAATTTCTAAAGCTGAAAGTTTTAAAATCACTTTGCCAGAAAAGGGAAAATATCAATTCAGTTTTGTGTCTGATGATTTTACCGCATATACTTTTTATCCAACAAGAATAAATAAAAGAAAAAACACAATCACAGTTCGATTAATGGAAAAAACCGAATTTAAGAATACTGGAATTTATTCTTTCCCAATGAATTTGGAAACTGATTTGACTGATGAACAAATCGAGCAACGAATTGAAAATGGAACTTTGAATTTCATAATGCACGGAATTGATAGTTCAATACCAAAAGAATATGTGGAATTCAAAGAAAAATATGGAATTGGACTGATAAAAGAGAATTGCGTAATTGACCCTTTATCTTTCAAGAGAGCAACAGAGAATAATCAAATGATTTTCAATTTTTTAAATAAAAAATACGGAACTGATTGGCTGAACGAATTGAAAGCAAAACCATTCGGAATAAAATAAAAACGTTTTACAACAACGGCTATAGTTCATTACGGCTGAAATTCCTAATCGGAATTTCAAGCCTTTTTGCTAAATTTATGGTTACGGCGGAATGATACTCGCGTACCATTCCGTAACGAAACCATAGCCAAGACCGTTGCTGGACGATACCTACGGTCGTTCAGGCCATTTCGCTAGCGCTCAATTCTCTCCTGAACTTACCGTCCAGCAACACGCACAGCATACGCTGTAATTTGCTTTTATCTAACTATATTTATAACCTAAATAACTAAACACTAACCAGCGTTACTGGTACCGTCCACAACTTCAGTTATAGCAAATTAACGCTAATGGCTACCGTACACTCTAGAATGCTGCGCATTCTGCGTGAACTCGCCATAACCTGTGCGTGTTGTACACAATTTATGAAACACCTGATTTACATATTTATAATTCTTTTTACAATTCAAACGAGTGGACAAGACTCAACTGAAAAAAAACAGTTTCGAGTTGACTTATTGACTGTTGAGAAAACTACAAAAGATACCATAATAAGTTCAATTGTTGAAATATACTCTGGCGAAAAAAGAATCAAAACTGATATATCAGATTTTGACGGGATTAGCATTTTCTTCATCAAATCAAAGGATATTGTTAACGACAAAATTCGTCTAAAAATTTATGGTCCGAAATGCAGTATTTTTGAAAAAGAATATACTCTGAAAGACGACTTAAATACAACAATCAATCTCGAATATGGAGAAACGGAATACACTCATCATAGTCAAACAATGGAAATGTATAAAAAACTAAATATAAAGCCCAAAATATTTGAATGTGGATATGAAGAACCGACAGTTATACTTAAAAATTGAAAGAAAAACTGTGTACAACAATGTATAACCGCAATTACGGCGGATTCGACTACGTCCGAATCCACTCGGAATTGCTAACGTCAGTTCTTAACCGAAAATCATTAACTTTAATCCCGTAACTGACGGTTATACGTATTCCAAGGTAAAAAACAAGCTTTTAATCAATAATTTGTTGCAGCTATATTAACGAATGGTGTACCTCTTTTGATAACAGCAAAACTGCGTGCTAAAATCTTGTTTCTCACGTTGTTTAATGCTATCATTTTATGCTTCCCTTCTTCGAGTTTACGATGGTAATAATTTCTTAACTCTTGGTCTGATTGAATTGCTGAAACGGCCGCCATACTTAATAAAGTCTTCATCTTCCTATCCCCTATATAATGACTCTGTTTTCTGCGCCGGATAGAGCTGCCCGAACTGTATTCAAATGGCGCTATTCCACAATAACTCGAAAAGCTACGCCAGTTGTTGAATTTCATAAAATTACTGGTATGATACAGCAGTTGACAACTTAGTATCAATCCTACTCCTTTTACCGATCTTAACAAATTATAATTTGTTTGTAAACTATCATCTGTTTCAAGCAGCTCCTTCATACGTCGCTCTATATGTTGGACCTGTTTGTCTATATGCTTGATACTGCGCTCTAGCAGTTTGCAGCAACTATCTGTTGACGGACTTGATAACAAGTGCTTTTGCTCTTTTAAAGTCGACTTCAATCCACTGCGATCTCTTACTAATTGATCTCTCAATGACAAAAGCCTTCCTAGTTCCTGAAATTCCTTTGGCTTTATCTTACTAGGTTCCAGTTCTTCTCTATACATCCAACCATATCTGGCAATCATATAAGAGTCTAACTTATCTGTCTTCTCTCTAGTAAGACCGGTACTACGTTTTATACGCATGGGACTTTCTTCTACATAAACCAAGTCCTTTGAGCTTAGAAATACAGAAAGCTTTAGTGAGTAATTACCCGTATTTTCAAAAATGAAAAAATAACTACTAACTTCTAATTGATCAGAAACCCATGATAATAATTGAGCATAACCTTTATCATCATTTGTAAATACCGCATGTTGCTTAACGTGATAAAGAGTTGCATCTAATGTATTTTTTGACACATCGATACCTACTACTTCTCTTACATTTTTCATACTTTTATAAATATTAATGATTATTGATGCTTGGCAACTATTTCCTTTAATGAGCTTTTTAAGCTAGGTATTCCAAGTAGTTCAACTAAGCATCCCACAAGAGACTGAGAGGACTATTACGTATAATAGGTAATGCCTAAAGACCGTTAGAGTTCTCCTCTCTTCTCTTGTTAAAATTAATAAGGTCAAAGTAAAGGAGACCGTTGTAAACAATGCCGAAAACCAAGTGAAACACTACATTGGAGCATATTATCTGATTAAATTAAAACCTGTCGAATTTGGGACAATTGAAGGTTCGGAAATCTATACTTGTAGTCGTTGTATAAACGACTCTTTTTTTGATTCTTGGGCAATTTCTTGGGCAACAACTGAAAAGAAAGAATTAGAAGAAACGAAACGAACTTTTAATCTGACTGATAAAAATGTTCAGGATATTCAAGTTTGGGCAGACAAAAAATTAGATGAGGAGAAACTCGGTTGGATAAATACGTTTTCGGACTTAAAAACATTGACCGAATACAAAGAAAAGTTCTTCCCTAATGATTCTGACTTTGAAATATTAAGTATCAGCTTTCCCGAATCTGATTTGGAAGAAGCTCTGGAAATGACAAAACCGACTGAATCGAATAGCGGAGAAATTGGAATTTATAACAAACTTAAAAACAAAGAACTTGATATAGAAAAAGACGAGTTTTTAGGTTACGACATAATCGGAATTGAAATAAGTGGAGATTTCCATTCTTTTCATTGTAACGACTTGGCGAATGATTTAAAAGAAAAATTTGGACTCAAAATAAATGAATTTGGACTTTTTGAAAATGTTGAGAATTGGAATGGAGTTATGGAATTTCTAAATGACCCAATGAACGCTGAACCTGTTCCTTGGTTTTGTGTCAAAGTAAATAGAATTAGAAAGTAAAAATCTCCGGGGCAAGCCCACGGAGCATTCAGCGGACTTCTCGTTTTTAAACTGTTTACATTTTACTGGCGAGGCAAGCCTCGGGGTATTAAACCCTCCTAGAATAAAAAAAGTACTGTTTACAACAATATATAACCGCAATTACGGCGGATTCGACTACGTCCGAATCCACACGGAATTGCTAACGTATGTGCTTAACCGAAAAGTAAAACATATAAACCCGTAACTGACGGTTATACGTATTCCAAGGTAAAAAACAAGCTTTTAATCAATAATTTGTTGCAGCTATATTAACGAATGGTGTACCTCTTTTGATAACAGCAAAACTGCGTGCTAAAATCTTGTTTCTAACGTTGTTTAATGCTATCATTTTATGCTTCCCTTCTTCGAGTTTACGATGGTAATAATTTCTTAACTCTTGGTCTGATTGAATTGCTGAAACGGCCGCCATACTTAATAAAGTCTTCATCTTCCTATCCCCTATATAATGACTCTGTTTTCTGCGCCGGATAGAGCTGCCCGAACTGTATTCAAATGGAGCTATCCCACAATAACTCGAAAAGCTACGCCAGTTGTTGAATTTCATAAAATTACTGGTATGATACAGCAGTTGACAACTTAGTATCAATCCTACTCCTTTTACCGATCTTAACAAATTATAATTTGTTTGTAAACTATCATCTGTTTCAAGCAGCTCCTTCATACGTCGCTCTATATGTTGGACCTGTTTGTCTATATGCTTGATACTGCGCTCTAGCAGTTTACAGCAACTATCTGTTGACGGACTTGATAACAAGTGCTTTTGCTCTTTTAAAGTCGACTTCAATCCACTGCGATCTCTTACTAATTGATCTCTCAATGACAAAAGTCTTCCTAGTTCCTGAAATTCCTTTGGCTTTATCTTACTAGGCTCCAGTTCTTCTCTATACATCCAACCATATCTGGCAATCATATAAGAGTCTAACTTATCTGTCTTCTCTCTAGTAAGACCGGTACTACGTTTTATACGCATGGGACTTTCTTCTACATAAACCAAGTCCTTTGAGCTTAGAAATACTGAAAGCTTTAGTGAGTAATTACCCGTATTTTCAAAAATGAAAAAATAACTACTAACTTCTAATTGATCAGAAACCCATGATAATAATCGAGTATAACCCTTATCATCATTTGTAAATACCGCATGTTGCTTAACGTGATAAAGAGTTGCATCTAATGTATTTTTTGACACATCGATACCTACTACTTCTCTTACATTTTTCATACTTTTATAAATATTAATGATTATTGATGCTTGGCAACTATTTCCTTTAATGAGCTTTTTAAGCTAGGTATTCCAAGTAGTTCAACTAAGCATCCTACAAGAGACTGAGAGGACTATTACGTGTAATAGGTAATGCCTAAAGACCGTTAAAGTTCTCCTCTCTTCTCTTGTTAAAATTAATAAGGTCAAAGTAAAGGAGACCGTTAGCAAACATTAAAAATGAACATTAAGTCAAGAAAAATAATTGGAGGAAATGGTAAAGTGCGAGAGCACATTATCAACGAATTCAATTTAAACGGACTTAAAGAAAAAACAGTCTTTTTTGAAGAAAGCGGAGAGATAAGATATACTGTCTTATTTGAATATGACCCAAATGGAAATTGTATTTCCGAGAAACAATACGACTCTGAAAACAATTTTGTCGGTTCACTCGAATGGAAATTTGACAAATTAAATCGCCAAATCGAACAAATCGAAAGAACTGCAGAAAACGAAATTTGGGATTGGTATGAAAATCAATATTTGGACGACAATACAGTCGTTTATTTAGCAAAAGACAAAAACGGAATTGTACAACACAAAACTGTTGAGTACAAAGATTCAGGAGTTCAGAAAAGATACGACTCTAATGGAAATTTTTACTCGAAAATTGTTTCCACATATGACCAAAACAAACGAGCGATTAACCGAAAAACTTTTGACAAAAACGGACAAATTACTCAAGAAGATATTTACGAATACCTTGACAATACCGAGAAATGGACTTTAATCGTTGAAAACAAGATTGCCAAAGTGGAAGAAAGAACGAAAGACGATGATGGAAATGATATTTTTTACGTGAGAAAAGATGATAATGGGAATTCAACCGAATATGTAAAATGGACTTATGATGATTTTGGAAATGCAATTAAGGTTGAGAACGGAATAGAACTTGGTAAACCGACCAATATATCGGAAATAAAAATTGAATATTTAAATAAAAATAACGTTTGCTAACAATGGCTATAAGTAATTGCTTGTTCTCGCCTACTTTGGAAATTCCGCAGGAATTTCCAACTCGGTGTGTACTTGCAAAGTTAAGTGCTAACCCACGCAACTACTCATAGCCTGAGCCGTTGCTGGACGATACCTACGGTCGTTCAGGCCATTTCGCTAGCGCTCAATTCTCTCCTGAACTTACCGTCCAGCAACACGCACAGCATACGCTGTAATTTGCTTTTATCTAACTATATTTATAACCTAAATAACTAAACACTAACCAGCGTTACTGGTACCGTCCACAACTTCGGTTATAGCAAATTAACGCTAATGGCTACCGTACACTCTAGAATGCTGCGCATTCTGCGTGAACTCGCCATAACCTGTGCGTGTTGTAAAACATTCACACGATGCATCGAATTGGAATATTAATTATAATTTTGAGCTTTTTCAATTGTACATCCAAAAGTTCTATTCCTAATAGCGCAACAATGAATTCAAAAAATGATTATGCTTTCATTGGGAGAAAAATAGAAATAATCGAAACCGCAAATCGTGATATATCAGAGATAATCCAAATTGACTCGATTACGAATGATACAATCAAGTTGATTAGTATACCGATGAATTTTGAGTATAGAGCTAAATACGAAATCTTACATAACGCTTACAATCGAATACCATTGGACACTATTGAATTCATTGTGCTTGATCATTATGGAAGACCAAAATTTGAGCAGTTCGATAATGTATTATTATTTGTTCATTATGATGAAAACACCAAAAAGTATTATCACGAAAAATATAAATTCGAGCCAATGAGAAGAACAAGAAATGGGAAATGGAAAAGTTTAGACGGTAAGAATTTAAAAAGAATAATCCGTGAACACTACCAATAGAGAATCGAAAAACGAACGTTTTACAACACGAGCTATACGTAATTGCTCGGTTCTTACTCATCCGAAAGTTTCTGCGAAATTTTCTACGGTTTGGGTATTTTAGGAAAGACAAGGCTAAGGCACGCAACTACTCACAGCCCAACCGTTGTAGCACATTAATAAAACAATGAGACAAAAATTTCTGATAGTATTTATTCTCTTCTTTACTTTGGTTTCTTGCGACTGTCAATACCATTTATCGGGAGTTGTTTTGGACAAATTGACAAAGAAACCTATTGAAAATGTTGCTATAGGGAAAATGGACACAAGCGACCTGAACAACTCATTCAATAGAAAAACAATGACAGGTGAAAATGGAGACTACGAAATTTATGGGTTTGCAGGAAGGTGTAATGAAATAACAATGTTCTTTTCTAAAGACGGTTACGAAACACAAAAAATCACTTTCCCAAATAACTCAACTGATACGATTTTATTGCAACCTACGAACAAACCACAAGCTGCATTATTTGACTACAAGAAAGGCTTTGAAATTTTGGAATTTGAAAAATCGAATGACTATCCTTCCTCTGACAAGGACACAACAGCTTGCATAAATTGGGCTTTAGATAAATTCGAGATAGGAAATATAATTCAGCAATCAAAACCAATTAGTGGACCTGAATGGCTCCATTTATTTGGACATTATCCGTGCAGAATTCACGGGAAATTACTGCAAGGTTCAACTAAATTTGAGTATTCAATTAATAGTGGAGCTTGGTTTACGGTAAGTTCACCAGACACGACTTTGATGTTTGGAAGTTTTAAAGAAGAGAATAATAAATATTTCCTTGACTCTGCATGGACAGAAGATGAAATGGAAGAATAAAAAAGCTAACCCCAACAATGAACTAAGCTAAAAACCAAGTGTTTTTTTGATCAGTTTCTAGCATGATTTGGATCATAATATAATCCTGATTTCATTCTAAAAAAGGCTCATTTTCTAAGTCTTCACTCCTACTTTATAAGTATGGAATTCTATATATTTGAGAAAACTAATTACTAACCAAACCAACAGCTACCGTTCACTATATAGCACTACGCTTTCTGCGTGAACTCGCCATAACCTGTGCGTGTTGGCAAACATAACTTAGAACGACCATTATTACATAAAACCTTTACTAAACAATACTTTTTATGATTCAAAAAAAACATTTTATTACAGTTTTAATAGTAATTATTTCTCTACAGGTAAAGGCGCAAACAGTTGGAACTGTAAAAGCAGATTACCTGCAAACAAAAAGTCCTGAATACGAAAAATTTCAAAAGTTAAGAAATGTATATTTCGATAAAACCTACAAAGATTTATTGAAAAAGATAGATAGTGTTAATCTTGCATTGTCAAAAACAGCAGATAACAACAAGACAAAAAAAGATGAACTTTCATATGCTAAATTTTATTACGAGGAACTTTTACCACAATTTGAAAATGATTTCAAAATAAGTAGAGAAAACAAAGCTGATTTTGGGACAGCGCAACAATACTATGTTGCGATGGATAGTGTTTTGTCAAATATGGTTACTAGCCTAAATATAGATTGCATGTTTGGTTCAAACACGGACCTAATTAATTCGTTTGTTATTTACCGTAATCCTCGTCTTGATATTACAGAAATTGTAGCTAATAATAACCTACAAAGTATTGATAAACTACCCTCATCAGAAACCCTTAAAATAGGCTTTATAGACATCATGAAGTTTGAAAACCCTATATCTTTTCATGATGAATCAAAAGACATATACTTCTTAGAAAAAAGTTATGAGATATCCGAACCCATAACTAAACTTAAAAATAGGATTAAAGGCCTTACATTAAATGAGGTGATGGACAATAAAAATGAAGAGTCCATTAATGAGCTCAAAAAAGAACTTAAAATACAAGAACAAATTGCAAATACTAAACGTGTAGCCTTAGAAGAGGAAAAAAGAACTTACCAAGCTCAAATAGAATCTAAAAAAGCAAGCTCAAACAAACAACATTACGATAAAGTAAAAAGTGCCATAAAATATATATGTGAATTAAACAATATTGATTTGGTATTAAACACTTCTGATTTTAGAATAATCAGTACAAAAACAGAAAAAAAATACCCTAAGTTGACCGATCGTATATTACTAGGGTTAAAAGAAGGTGGAGATATAACCAATATGGTAAAACTGAAGTTGAAGGAGAATAGTCCAGGGCTGAAAGTTGGTATTGAAGTTGCTAAAATAGGCAAGGTAGACATTGACAGACTGACAAACCATATTATATCTAACAATGCAGATTTTCTCAATTTCCTAAAAAAACTAGAAACCCAATATCAAGGTAGAGCCTATCAACAAGCATCTAGACACCATATTGAAAAATTTCAATACCAAGTCTATAAGTCATTACAAGGCGAAGCTATAACATTGGCAAAATCCAAAGGATATAATGTACTATTAGATCTTGCTTATTTTCCATCTACTGGTATGTATGGCACTCATGGGATGACATGGAGAATGGACTACATTTATTTTCATCCCAGAAATGAACTAACACAAGCGCTATTTGAAAAAGTAAAAGAACATAATTTCGAATATCAAGAATAATATATCAACCTCACCTAATCAAAAGAAAACATGAATTTAAACAAACATTTCTCTTTATTTTATTAATAGTTATTGGTAACCTAATCCAAGCCCAGACCTTATATTTTACTGCTGAAAAAAATATCATGAGTGTACTTGTGAAGGATCTACTGATGGTGACCCTAAAGTTATAGATTATGATGTTAATGGATTACTACCTTGTTGGTGGGAAAACGAACCAGAAGGAACTTTTGAAATTGTAATGGACGAAGTTGCCAAAACCATCATAAAAAAATTGGTAGAGGCAGAAGAAGTATTTCACATCATAAAATATGAAATTGACGATAATAACAAAAGGCATATCACTTTTCATGTAACTAACCAAGAAGGAGAAAAAACTCAAATTTACTTGAACGCAGAAAGTAAAGATATCACCTTTTACTATACCAAAGACGGCAAATATAAAAAAAAGCGTAGGCACGATTTTGAAATAACCTACGCAAAAATTCGTAAAGAAAATGCAAAGAAAAATTAATGTTAAATTCGGCTTTCATTCAGTTATGTGATAACTCCCTTTCTTGGTTAACTAATCAAAGTAAATGAATATACTATATTGAATAAGTGAAATTTTATGCCAAGAGAATTTGATTCCTTTATTATTGTACCAGAATTTGCCGAAAAATCATTAAAAGAATATCATGAATATATTGGTGCCAATGTAGAAGATCAACCGGAGATGGCACTAATTAGGTTTAAAGGCATCATAGCTTCATTTATTCATGATGCAACAGAAAAAGAAGAAAAAACAATAGCGTATTTTGAGAAACCAAACACTGGTTTTAAATCTAATATTCAAAAGGCTATATATAAAATTGACAAGGGATTAATCATAAACAGCAATATCTTTTTAGACACCATTAGTATTCTTCCTGAAGAAAATGAAACCTATCATTTAGCAAAAATCACTTTCGTTACTCAAAACAAGGACATATCAATTTATTCATACGGACCTGAAATTGTGTCGATTAATAAATAACGTTTGCCAATACCGTATAAAATTAATTGCTATTTTTGCTTAAATAAAGGTCGTTGCGTATTTGCTACATCTAAATTCCCTTCGGAAATTCCTCACACGCAAACACGCAACTATTCTTATACTAAGCCGTTGTTGGACGATACCTACGGTCGTTCAGGCCATTTCGCTAGCGCTCAATTCTCTCCTGAACTTATAGGTTAGAACCACGCGTGTCTTCCTCTCGCAAACTGCGTTTGCTCGTCGGAGTCAAGTCGCTGTAATTTGCTTTTATCTAACTATATTTATAACCTAAACAATTTAACACTAACCAGCGTTACTGGTACCGTCCACAACTTCGGTTATAGCAAATTTGTGCATTCCTCTCATGCCGCTTTCGCGAAAGCGCACTCGTCGGATGCAAGAATGGCTACCGTACACGATAGAAGGCGAAGCTTTCTGCGTGAACTCGCCATAACCTGTGCGTGTTGCCTACAATTATGAAAAACCGTATTCTACCATTGATATTCGTATTTTTTTTAACTTTTGGATATGCTCAAAAAGAAATTTATTATCCAGAATACAATTATCAGAATCTCAAAGATGGAACGTATGAAATTAAGAGTTTTTCTAAAGAGTTTTTCAAAAAGGAATTGCCTATTATTAAACCTAATATTGATACTCTAAACCCAAAAGAATATCCGAATTTCCTTAATCCATACAATAAGGAAATTGTACTATTCAAAAATCATGATTTGACTGAATTAAAACCAGTTGGAAAATTAACTGAATTGACTCAAGTTCGTGTCGATTCTATCATTTATAAATACAAGTTTAAAGACTTAACCAATTGTGTGTGGAATAGAATATTAATTGATGATAAATACTATTATACAGACGCTGACATTCACGATTTTTCAATTTCTAAAGATTTAAACAAACTAAATCAAAAACTCAAAATTATTGGACAAAATGACGGTTATGATGGAGTTTACCATGTAGGTTATCCAGAATATTTTTTTATGATTTTTACAGACAATGAAAATAAAGTCATTTATAAGACAAAAGTTCTTGATTTCTATCTCAATGACGAATTCGCAATGGAAGAGGATATTTTGAATTTAAAATGGAATGAAAAGAATAATTCCTATGAAATAACTTTAATTGGAACTGAACAAAAAATCAAAGTTAGTTGGAATGGAAAAACATCTGAAATAAAAAAACTGTAGGCAACACCGTATAAAATTAATTGCTTGTTCTCGCCTACTTCTGAAAATCCTTGCGGATTTTCAGTTTGGTCTATACTTGCAAAATTAACCGCTAAACCACCCAACTCCCCATAGCCAAAACCGTTGCTATTAATTATGAAAACCCTACTTAAATTTATATTTATGCTTCTGATTTTAACTTCATGCAAGTCGAAAAAATCAATGCTTGCGGATTATTCAAAAAGCGCATATGAACCGATTTTATTAATTAAAAAACAAATTGAGAAAATGGAAAACGAATTTAATGTAGAAATAAAAAATAGCCACGGCAGAAATTATATTGTGTACTCAAAAATTGATGTCGGACAAGATAGCGTGCGAATTGAAAATGATATTCATAATAATTTTTACGGAACAAAAAGGGATACAGTTATGACCTTTGTAAAAAATGATTTCATCAAATTGCTTGATACCGAATTATCGCAAGCTGACTCTCAAATACGTATTGCTGGAAATTATCAAGACATTAAAATTATTATAGCGGACTCAACTGAACTGTTTTACACTAGACAAGGGTTAGGAATTATGACGATAATGGAAAAAGGAAAATCGAATATGACAAAATCAAAAAATAACTAATGGTAACAATGTATAACTGCAATTACGGCAGATTCGACTACGTCCGAATCCACTCGGAATTGCTTACGTCTGTGCTAAACCGAAAATTAACGCATATTAACCCGTAACTGATAGTTATACGAAGCCGTTGTTTATAATTAAAAAATCACGTTTCATAAGATAATCTAGATTAAATCATTATATCTTTGATACTATCAAATGATAGTATCAAAGATGAAACCACCTTACGAAATAACATCTTCTATTTTAAAATTAATAACTTCTATTTCAGAGAAAATAGGAGAAGTAAATGCTAATTTATTAAACAGACCTTCACCTAAATTGAGAAAACAGAATAGAATCAAAACTATTCATTCTTCGTTAAAAATAGAAGGAAACACACTTACAGAGGAACAAATTACTGCACTTCTTGAAAACAAACGAGTTATTGGACCTAAAAAAGATGTTATTGAAGTTTTAAATGCAATCAAAATCTATGAAAATCTAAAAGATTACGATCCTTCTAATGAAAAATCTTTTTTAAAAGCACACCAAAACCTAATGCAAGGTTTAATCGAAAATTCTGGAAAATATAGAAATCAAAGTGTCGGAATTGTAAAAGGCTCTAAAGTTGAGCATCTAGCACCACCATTTGAAAATGTGCCATACTTAATGAAAGACCTTTTTGAATATTTGAAAAAATCTGATGAAATTGAGTTAATTAAAAGTTGTGTCTTCCATTACGAAATGGAGTTTATACATCCTTTTTTGGATGGAAATGGTAGAATGGGAAGATTATGGCAAACTTTAATTTTAATGGAAAAATATCCAATATTTGAATTTTTGCCTTTTGAAACTATAATCAGTAATGATCAGGAAAAATATTATCAAGCTTTGGCTGAAAGTGATAAATCTGGAAAATCAACTAAGTTTATTGAATATATGCTTAATGTAATTGACATTTCAATAAGTCAGCTATTAGATTTTAATAATCGGACGTTAAATGAAAAAGATAGATTGGAATATTATGTTTCATTAAATAATATAGAATTTACAAGAAAAGACTATATGGATATTTTTAAACACATTTCTTCAGCAACTGCGAGTAGAGATTTAAAAAAAGGAGTTGAATTAAATTTATTTGAAAAAATAGGAGAAAAAAACAAGACAATCTACCGTTTAAAATAACTAGGTACTACACCATATATAATTTATTGCTAGTTCTCGCCTCCTTCTGAAAATCCTAGCGGATTTTCAGTTTGGTGCGTACTTGCAACGTTAACCGCTAACCCACGCAACTACTCATAGCCGAGACAGTTGCTGGACGATACCTACGGTCGTTCAGGCCATTTCGCTAGCGCTCAATTCTCTCCTGAACTTATAAGTTAGATCCACGCGTGTCTTCCTCTCCCAAACTGAGTTTGCTCGTCGGAGACAAGTCGCTGTAATTTGCTTTTATCTAACTATATTTATAACCTAAACAATTTAACACTAACCAGCGTTACTGGTACCGTCCACAACTTCGGTTATAGCAAATTTGTGCATTCCTCTCATGCCGCTTTAATAAAAGCGCACTCGTCGGATGCAAGAATGGCTACCGGACACTCTAGAATGCTGCGCATTCTGCGTGAACTCGCCATAACCTGTGCGTGTTGGCAATAATTTATGAAAAACATAGTCGGAATTTTAATAGTAGTAACATTTTTACAAAGTTGTTCTAAAAACAATATTAATTCTGACCTACTGGGTAATTGGGAATCAACTAAAAGTGCAAATGTTGTGGAGTTAGAATTCTTCAAGGATTCTCTGATATCCAACGCTTGGGAAAAGACAACAAAATTCTCTTGGAAAAGTGACAGCAGTAAAATTTACTATACTCAACTGACTAATATTAATCCTGAATTAGAAACAGACTTTATAATGGAATATAGACTGAATTCCAGAAAGGATACTCTTTATATAAAAAACTTATATTCTGATTTTACTAATGAATTTGTAAGAAATAATTAACCTTATCAAAAAATCACTTTACATACCAATATTATTCGCTTTCATTCTACTATTATCCTGTGGACAAAATTCAGCTGAAAAAAAATTGAACGGAAAATGGTACGAATTGGAAAACGAAAAAATTAATTGGACTTTTTATCCTGACAGTTTAATAATAACAGCAGACCCATATGACAAAGTAGAATGGCGTGCTACTGACTCAAAAATAGAATTTGATTATCCAACTTTCTATTGGGATTCTTTAGCAAAACCAGTTGATGTTGTTGATAAAATTGTAATTGAATACAAACTTTCTCGTAAAAAAGATACCTTAATCGGAACATTAACAAACCGAAATGGAAAATACGATTTCGGACTAATAAGAATTGAATAAAAAACTATTGCCAACAATGTGTATAATTCATTGCTAGTTATAGCCTACTTACGAAAGTCCTCGCGGACTTTCTATCTGTGATTTATTTGCTAATTTTAGTGCTTTAACCACGCAACGAAATCATACACGTATTCCAAGGTAAAAAACAAGCTTTTAATCAATAATTTGTTGCAGCTATATTAACGAATGGTGTACCTCTTTTGATAACAGCAAAACTGCGTGCTAAAATCTTGTTTCTAACGTTGTTTAATGCTATCATTTTATGCTTCCCTTCTTCGAGTTTACGATGGTAATAATTTCTTAACTCTTGGTCTGATTGAATTGCTGAAACGGCCGCCATACTTAATAAAGTCTTCATCTTCCTATCCCCTATATAATGACTCTGTTTTCTGCGCCGGATAGAGCTGCCCGAACTGTATTCAAATGGAGCTATCCCACAATAACTCGAAAAGCTACGCCAGTTGTTGAATTTCATAAAATTACTGGTATGATACAGCAGTTGACAACTTAGTATCAATCCTACTCCTTTTACCGATCTTAACAAATTATAATTTGTTTGTAAACTATCATCTGTTTCAAGTAGCTCCTTCATACGTCGCTCTATATGTTGGACCTGTTTGTCTATATGCTTGATACTGCGCTCTAGCAGTTTACAGCAACTATCTGTTGACGGACTTGATAACAAGTGCTTTTGCTCTTTTAAAGTCGACTTCAATCCACTGCGATCTCTTACTAATTGATCTCTCAATGACAAAAGTCTTCCTAGTTCCTGAAATTCCTTTGGCTTTATCTTACTAGGCTCCAGTTCTTCTCTATACATCCAACCATATCTGGCAATCATATAAGAGTCTAACTTATCTGTCTTCTCTCTAGTAAGACCGGTACTACGTTTTATACGCATGGGACTTTCTTCTACATAAACCAAGTCCTTTGAGCTTAGAAATACTGAAAGCTTTAGTGAGTAATTACCCGTATTTTCAAAAATGAAAAAATAACTACTAACTTCTAATTGATCAGAAACCCATGATAATAATTGAGCATAACCTTTATCATCATTTGTAAATACAGCATGTTGCTTAACGTGATAAAGAGTTGCATCTAATGTATTTTTTGATACATCGATACCTACTACTTCTCTTACATTTTTCATACTTTTATAAATATTAATGATTATTGATGCTTGGCAACTATTTCCTTTAATGAGCTTTTTAAGCTAGGTATTCCAAGTAGTTCAACTAAGCATCCTACAAGAGACTGAGAGGACTATTACGTGTAATAGGTAATGCCTAAAGACCGTTAGAGTTCTCCTCTCTTCTCTTGTTAAAATTAATAAGGTCAAAGTAAAAGAGACCGTTGTGAGCAATTAAAACCAACATTTCGGCTGAAAACAAAATTTCATCAAAAAACAGCTGATTTTCACTTTGAATTGCAAAACAACATTTGTAATACGATTATTGACTGTCAAATCGAACGACTGAATTTGACTTGAATATAATGTTGGGAACAAACCGAAAAACCAACTTAATTTTGGAGTAGGTACACCAAATAGTATTAATGTAATGAAACAAAAATTACTTATTCTTTTATCAATATTTTCATTAGCTAGTCACGCACAACAATTAGCATTTCAAGATATGGTAGTGTATAATGATAGTCCAAACTCTGCAACTTCAACTTCTCTTGAATACGGTGATATAGATAATGATGGAGACTTAGATTTATTAGTCGCACGAATTAGAATTTCACCTTCTTGTGACGCAAGTGTACATATACAAGAAAATTTAGGAAATGGAACATTTAATAACCAGATACCAATAAGAGTAACTGCTCTTCCTTGCACTGCAAATCTTAACGATGCTAAATTTTTAGACTTTAATAATGATGGTAATTTAGATATCATAATTGCTGAAAATACTGGTAACGCTTTTAGTGATAACACCGAGTTACTGATTTATCAAGGTAATGGCAATGGTAGTTTTTCAAACGCAATTTCTGTGGACACATTTAATACGTCTATTGCGAATTTAAATGTAGCAGATTTTAATGGTGACGGTTATGACGATATAATCAGAACTAGTCCTGTCGGTCCTTCACCAGTAATTTATTATTATGAAAATAATGGAGTTGGAGGATATAACAATAGCGCTATAATGTTTAACGGTAATCCAAACGATGCAGGATTTTCTGACTTAGACATAGTAGACTTAGATAATGATGGATTAATTGATATAGTAGCATCTACATTAAACGTCAATGTTTTTAATCCTGTAGATAGGATAATTTGGCTAAAAGGTGATGGTAATGGTAATATCACGGGATCATCACAAGATTTACTGGTCGTTAATAACCCACGTCCAATCAAAGTTAAAATTGCTGATATCAACAATGATGGAGACTTCGATTTAGTTTATACTTCGAGTGGTAATTCTTTTAATTGGTCTTTGGGTGACAATAACTTAAATTTTTCTACTGAACAAAGCATAAGTAATATCGGGTCAAATTCAATCCCTATAAGGGGTTTATCAAGTGGCGACATAGATCAAGATGGATTTATTGATTTTATAATTGGTGTGTCGCATTGGAGTACAGATCGAATTGATATTCTTAATAATAATTACGGTTCAAGTAATCCTGGGTTCAATCTCAGTAATGTAAGCCAATTACCTGATGAACCCCAAATTGTGAAAGTAGTAGATATCGATAATGATACAGATTTAGATATCCTCTCTCAATCAGAAACAAATGTTGAGTTACTTTGGCATCAAACTTCAATTACTCAATCAAATGGAGTTGATATTTACTTTTCCGAATATATCGAAGGAAGTGGTACTAACAAAGCTCTTGAAATAGCAAACTTTACAGGAGGCAGTGTTGATTTGTCGAATTATTCATTACGATTAGGGTTTAATGGTAATCCTTTTGGAACGGCAATAGATTTTCCCACAGGAGCTATGATTGCGGATAGTGATGTTTATGTAATTGCAAATTCTGGTTTGTCAGCATCCTGTCAACCTGAACAAGATTTTGTGAGTAACCCTGCAACGAATTTTAACGGAAACGACGCTATTGGCTTGTTTAAAAATGGTGTTCTAATTGATATCATCGGGACAGAAGGAAACTCAAGTAATTTTGCACAAAATGTTACACTCGTGCGTGACCCTTCTGTTTCCGAGCCAACTACAACTTTTGATATTAATCAATGGATTACTTATACACAAGATGATTGCTCACGTATAGGTAGCCATACACAAACCTTATCAATCTCAAATTTTGATAATGAGACATTGAAGTTTTATCCAAACCCAACAAATGGAGTAATCAACATTGATAACAATTCTAACATCCAAGAGATAACCATAAGTGATTTAAGTGGTATAAATCACAAAGTTGAATTAGACTCAAACCAAATAGATATCAGTCATTTATCAAGTGGGATTTACTTTTTGAATTTTACGGTGAATGGAAATACTTTAATTAAAAAAATAGTGAAAAAATAACTGCTCACAACAATGGCTATAAGTAATTGCTTGTTCTCGCCTACTTCTGAAAATCCTAGCGGATTTTCAGCTTGGTGTGTGCTTGCTAAGTTAAGTGCTAACCCACGCAACTACTCATAGCCGTATTCCAAGGTAAAAAACAAGCTTTTAATCAATAATTTGTTGCAGCTATATTAACGAATGGTGTACCTCTTTTGATAACAGCAAAACTGCGTGCTAAAATCTTGTTTCTCACGTTGTTTAATGCTATCATTTTATGCTTCCCTTCTTCGAGTTTACGATGGTAATAATTTCTTAATTCTTGGTCTGATTGAATTGCTGAAACGGCCGCCATACTTAATAAAGTCTTCATCTTCCTATCCCCTATATAATGACTCTGTTTTCTACGCCGGATAGAGCTGCCCGAACTGTATTCAAATGGAGCTATCCCACAATAACTCGAAAAGCTACGCCAGTTGTTGAATTTCATAAAATTATTGGTATGATACAGCAGTTGACAACTCAGTATCAATCCTACTCCTTTTACCGATCTTAACAAATTATAATTTGTTTGTATACTATCATCTGTTTCAAGCAGCTCCTTCATACGTCGCTCTATATGTTGGACCTGTTTGTCTATATGCTTGATACTGCGCTCTAGCAGTTTACAGCAACTATCTGTTGACGGACTTGACAACAAGTGCTTTTGCTCTTTTAAAGTCGACTTCAATCCACTGCGATCTCTTACTAATTGATCTCTCAATGACAAAAGTCTTCCTAGTTCCTGAAATTCCTTTGGCTTTATCTTACTAGGCTCCAGTTCTTCTCTATACATCCAACCATATCTGGCAATCATATAAGAGTCTAACTTATCTGTCTTCTCTCTAGTAAGACCGGTACTACGTTTTATACGCATGGGACTTTCTTCTACATAAACCAAGTCCTTTGAGCTTAGAAATACTGAAAGCTTTAGTGAGTAATTACCCGTATTTTCAAAAATGAAAAAATAACTACTAACTTCTAATTGATCAGAAACCCATGATAATAATTGAGCATAACCTTTATCATCATTTGTAAATACCGCATGTTGCTTAACGTGATAAAGAGTTGCATCTAATGTATTTTTTGACACATCGATACCTACTACTTCTCTTACATTTTTCATACTTTTATAAATATTAATGATTATTGATGCTTGGCAACTATTTCCTTTAATGAGCTTTTTAAGCTAGGTATTCCAAGTAGTTCAACTAAGCATCCTACAAGAGATTGAGAGGACTATTACGTGTAATAGGTAATGCCTAAAGACCGTTAGAGTTCTCCTCTCTTCTCTTGTTAAAATTAATAAGGTCAAAGTAAAGGAGACCGTTGTAAGCAATTTAACAAACAAACGAAATGAAAGAAAAAAGAAGTTGGTCAGAGAAACCAATACCAAGTCTCATAATATCAATTTTTGGCTTATTGATGATATTCTTTTCAATAGCCAGTCTTTTGGGACTACCGAGAATACAAATGAATAATACCACAAGCGCAATAGGAATTATATTTGGTCTAATCCTAATGTATCCAGTATTTAAGAAAAAAAAGAAAAAGAATTGAAAATAAAATATCTACTTCTGCCTTTGCTTTTGTTATTAATCTCTTGTAGTGAAAACAAAAATCAATCAAAAGAGGATGAATTTCTGAAAAAGTCATTTAAAGAGAAGAAAAACGAAGGAACAGTACCTAAATATTCAGAAGAATTCGACCCTGAGACTAAAATCTATTCGAATTATGAATATCTTATCACGATTGACGCGCCTGATAACTGGAAAGTAGATTTCGGAACTTCAAAACACAGTATTTTTCGTGGTAATGACCCAGAACTGGCTTTAACTTTTTCATTAGTAGTAGTTGAACCAAATACAGATAAACCTGTAAGAGAAGATGCTTGGGAATTTTACCGAAAAAATAGAATAAAGTTAGATAATCAAGTAAAAACGATTGTCAAAACTCAGATGAACTCTGAAATTGAAAATTATAATGCTGAGAAAAGTTATGTAAAAAATTTTGTGTCCTTAAAACAATCGTACGACCATATCGTGAGAGGTGCTGATGTAGAATACCTTAATCACGTAATTAACCATTCAGTTTATAGAGATGAATATATTTATACAATAACTATTCAAATGCCGAAAATAATCTACGACGAACAGCCGATGTATTTTGAACGATTAGTTAATAAAGTTTCATTTTTGCCAAATCCAGATGATTTTTGATGCCTAACAAACGATAAAACTGCTTACAACACGGGTTATACGCAATTGCTCGGTTCCTACTCGTCCGAAAATTTTTGAGAAATTTTCTACGGTTCGGGTATACTTGAGAAGATAAGGCCAAGACACGCAACTGCGCATAGCCGCATACCGTTGTAGCACATTAATAAAACAATGAGACAAAAATTTCTGATAATATTTATTCTCTTCTTGACTTTGGGTTCTTGCGACTGTCAATACCATTTATCGGGAGTTGTTTTGGACAAATTGACAAAGAAACCTATTGAAAATGTTGCTATAGGGAAAATGGACACAAGCGACCTGAACAACTCATTCAATAGAAAAACAATGACAGGTGAAAATGGAGACTACGAAATTTATGGGTTTGCAGGAAGGTGTAATGAAATAACAATGTTCTTTTCTAAAGACGGTTACGAAACACAAAAAATCATTTTCCCAAATAACTCAACTGATACGATTTTATTGCAACCTACGAACAAACTACAAGCTGCATTATTTGACTACAAGAAAGGCTTTGAAATTTTGGAATTTGAAAAATCCAATGACTATCCTTCCTCTGACAAGAACACAACAGCTTGCATAAATTGGGCTTTAGATAAATTCGAGATAGAAAATATAATTCAGCAATCAAAACCAATTAGTGGACCTGAATGGCACCATTTATTTGGACATTATCCGTGCAGAATTCACGGGAAATTACTGCAAGGTTCAACTAAATTTGAGTATTCAATTAATAGTGGAGCTTGGTTTACAGTAAGTTCACCAGACACGACTTTGATGTTTGGAAGTTTTAAAGAAGAGAATAATAAATATTTTCTTGACTCTGCATGGACAGAAGATGAAATGGAAGAATAAAAAAGCTAACCCCAACAATGAACCTAGCTAAAAACCAAGTGTTTTTTCGATTAGTTTCTATTATAATTTGGATCATGAGGTAATCTTGATTTCACAATTCAAAAGGTTCATTTTCTCGATTCTCACTCCTACTTCATTAGTATGGAATTTAATATATTTGAGAAAACTAATTACTAACCAAACCAACAGTTACAGTACACTCTTGAACACTACGCATTCTGCGTGAACTCGCCATAACCTGTGCGTGTTGGCAATAATTATGAAAAACCTATTTCTAAAGAAAATATTACCTCTGACAATATTGTTGGTTTCATTCAGCTCATATGCTTGTGACTGTGAATGCGAAGGTGATTGTTCTTTTAGCGGAGTAGCAAACGGAATGGAATTCGTTGCTCTCGTGAAAGTGATTGAATACTCTGATTTTCTTGATGAGGAAATAATGGGTTATGACGGAAAAATGCCTTTTTCTATGACAGTTGAAATCATAAAAAAGTATAAAGGAGCTGAATCACGAAAACAAATCAAAATTTGGGGAGATGATGGAGCACAATGTAGACCTTATATTGCGGAATTTGAAATTGGAAATTGTTATTTAATTGCACCAACTCGAATAGAAAAAGATTCTGAACTTGGAAAACAAGACGATTATGATTTTTTCTCTTGTTGGACTGATTATTTGACTGTCGACATTGACAAAGGAATTGTACTCGGAGAATATTCTAAAAAGCGGAATAATATAACGCTGAAAGAATTTGAAAACGAACTGAAAAAATAACTATTGCCAACAATGTATAACCGCAATTACGGCGGATTCGACTACGTCCGAATCCACTCGGAATTGCTAACGTTTTTGCTTAACCGAGAATAACCGCTAATTTAATCCGTAACTGACGATAATACGATACAGTTGTAGCTCATTCCAAAAAACTTAATCCCACTAAAAAAATGGACAGTGAACTTAATTTAAGAGAAATTAAAAAAATTGTTTCATCGATTATATTAACTATTGGGATTTGTGGATTGCTATACAGCCTTCCTTCGTTTCAACATCCAATGTGGAGGAAATTTATGGGTGTTAGTGTATACTTAATTTTTAGCGCTATAATATCCATTTTAGGATTAATAAGTAAAATAATAATCTATAAAAAATATAGTAATAAAAGAAGGCCAAACCTAAGGTGGAAAAAGTCAATTCACCTTTCTATTATTTCTTTAACTTTATTTTTATCCTTATTTATTTTTACAAATCCAACTCCAGGATACGCGCCACATACCTTTGCTTACAATATTCTTTATTCAGCTCCAGTTTTTTGGACTTCATTTGGATTTTCAGTAACTGGTTTGATAATGTTCTTCAAGACAGATACAAAGACACGAAAAAATATAAAATGGATTTTTAAATTAATGCCAATCACTTCAATAACACCTCTTATAATAATTCTGATACGAAATATAGAATATTGGTAAATTCATAATAGAAAAAGTACGCCACCACAACAATGAACTAAGCTAAAAACCCAGCGTTTTAATGACTAGTTTCTAGCAAAATTTGGTTCATAAGGTAATACTAATTTCACTATTCAATAGGCTTGTTTTCTCAATCCTCACTACTACGTTATTAGTATGGAATTTAATATATTTGAGAAAACTAATTACTAACCAAACCGACAGTTACAGTACACTCTTGAACACTACGCATTCTGCGTGAACTCGCCATAACCTGTGCGTGTTAGCTGTCATATAAAACCAACTTTGAAGAATGAAAAAAACAATATACTTTACTGGAGTTAACCATCAAATGAGCCAATTAGAAAAAGCAATTCAAACTGCAACAGTCAAAAGAGACTCTTGGATAGCAGAAAATGAAGCACAAATTGGCAAGGTTGATAATGAAGATATAAAAATAACTCCTTGGAATGGAAATAACGCGTATGTTATGGTAACTATTCAATTCACTTATTACCCTAAATAATATGCAATTAAAATCTGTAGAAATTTATGATTTCAAGTCGATTTCATACGAAAAGTTAGAAATACAATCTAATCAAATTTGTTTAGTTGGTAAAAACGAGAGCGGTAAATCAAGCATCATCTCAGCAATAAGTTATCTGAATATTTTAGAAACAGAATTAGATACATCTTTACTTAACAAAGGTTCTGAAAGGTATCCAAAAGGACTACCGATTATCATTGGAACATTTAAATTAGACAAAAGTGTCTATTCAAAACTATATAAATTAGTAAGTGAATATATATCAAAAGAAGATTTAACAAGCTTAACCAAGCAATCTGAGAACTGTCATTTGCAGATAAAGAGATGGGGAAATGGAATTTCAAATATTTCTATTAGTCTTTTATCAAGCGGTAAGTTTGGATTGAAACTATCTGATAAAATAAATGAATTAGCAAAGTTCTATGATTCATTCTTCAAAGACATTTACCCATCAATAGAATATTTTGAAAATGAAGATTTATTAATTGAACCATCTACTATAGAAGAATTACTTGGAACCGATAATAAATTTGAAACATTCAGAAAATTACTTTTTATAGGTGGTTGTCAAGATTTTAATGACCTAAACAATTCCGATATTGGTTTTGTTACCACATACCTCTCTAATATTGAAACTCAGTTAAATAAAATATTTAAAAAACATTATAAACAAGACCAAAGCATCAATATTAAAATTGTTACTGCTTTTGGAGACAAACTGAATTTAATAATTAGAGATAGTTCAGATAAAAGTTTCTCGATTAACGAAAGAAGTCCAGGTTTCCAATACTATTTTTCATTTTTAGTCAATAAGCTTTATACAAAAAAAATAAGTGGTAATAAAAACAATATCATTTTACTAGATGAACCTGGTCATAGTTTACATCCAAAAGGTGCAAAAGATTTATTAAAATCATTTGATGAGATATCTGAAAGTTCGCAAATATTATATACAACGCATAATCCATTTTTAGCGGTTAGAAATTGTGTTGATTCTCTAATTTTTGTAAATAAGTCAGCTAATGATGGTACAAAAATTAATAAGAAACCATTTTTAAATAAGTATCAGCTTCTGAGAAGAGAACTAGGTATTATGCTTAATGATAGCTTTCTAATTGGAGATATTAATTTAGTTGTTGAGGGAAATACAGAAAAACTTGCTTTTCATCGCTTATTTCAATTTGAAAAGTATAGAGATTTAGAATGGATGAATATTTACAACGCAGACGGTGTCAACAACATCCCACAAGCTATTAATTATTTAGGTAAAAACAACTTAAAGCTATCTGGAATAGCAATACTTGATAGTGATTCAGAAGCAGAAGATGTAAAAAAAGTAAAAGCTTACAAAAACAACATCAAAGAAAATAATTGGGAAGAAGTAGAAATAAATGCTGTTTTTAGCGATCGAAAGACTAGAACCTTTGAAGATTTATTTCCTCAAGACTTATACGTTCAAGCTTATAATAATTATTGTAACTCACTTAAAACACTGGAAGTTTTTGAAAAAGAATTTATTGACTTTGAATTGACAAAAGAAATAGAAACACCAATCGTTAACACTTTATCTGCTCACTTTAAAACATTTTTACCTGAGAATAGTAAGTCAAGTATTACTAAACAAGACGTAATTAGACATTTACTAGATATAATTGATGAAATGCCAGAAAAAGAGCAAACTTCAAAATTGTCAAACGCTTTTAAACTATGTGATAAAATAAAAACTAACTTTTTAAAAATCGAAAAATATGCCAACAACTAAACACAAGATATTTAAAATAAAAGTTAGTGATGATGGTAATTTTACCATTACCAAAACAGTAGAAAATACAATTAATACTTTTTTGTCAGAAGCGAATAACGTTTACGTTAATCATTCAGTTACAACTCTTACTGAGGACATTGAAGAATATGATAACCTTAAAACTGTCTGTAAATATGTCTTGATAAGCATTGTTTATAAAGATTTAGATAGCACTTCATTAAATCTAAAAGGAACATCAAAAAAGATAAAACAAACTGTACAAAAAGAAATTGAATCAGGAAGCCCAATAGATGAACCTAATATTTTGACTGATTTTGATAAAGAAATTATAGAGTTTGAATCGAAAACCGAAAAAGATAATACGCCAGCTAACAATGTATAAAAATAATAGCGGTTTAATCGCTAAAACAAAAATGAAATTTATAAATTTAAGGTCAGTATAAAACCGAAAAGTTAGTGCTTATAAATCCGCTACTATTCTTATACTAGACCGTTGCTGGACGATACTTACGGTCGTTCAGGCCATTTCGCTAGCGCTCAATGCTCTCCTGTTTCTAGCGTTGCTCGTAGTGCCAATTAGCGGGTACTTTTCCACGTTTTCGCGAAAGCGAAAAGAATAGGAAGGAACTAATAGGTTTTGTTATTTGAATGCCTGAGCTAAACTCACTTTACTTGCTTACACAATAAGCAGACTACGGTTTTAGGATTGTATTTTTAAGCGGTTTGATCAAGAGCAATGTGCAAGGGAATGCGCAATGTAATTACGGTACCGGTTTCTACCTGTGTATCTATCGTAAAGGTAGCTCCTATCTTGCTGGCGCGATGCTTCATATTGGATATTCCATTACCGCTGGATACTGTTTCTACTTGAAATCCTGGTCCATGATCCTTGATGGTAAAGATTAATTGATCTTGTTCAATCACCGAGTGTATCTCAATAGCAGTGTGCGCGTATTTTACGGCATTGTTAAGGGCTTCTTGTATTATTCTGAATACGTGCATGCCCATCTCTGAGGTAAAGGTGACACTGGTATCATTGACTAATTGTGTGGTAATGACTGGCTCGTGCTCCTCTAAGGAATTGAAATTTACGACAACGGCATGAATGCGCTCATTTATTTTATCTAGACTGATGTCATTTAAATTCATGGCCCAAATGGTGTCCCTAAGCTCGGCAATGGTGGAACGGGTAAAGGTTCCTAAACCGCTTAATTTATCTTGTATAATAGGTTGGGTATTTTTAAGGGCATAGGCTAGATTGTCTATGGTACTGATGATATAGGTGAGCTGGGAACCTATGTTATCGTGCAGATCTCTGGAGATACGTAAACGTTGTGTTTGTAATTTGTTTTGGGTTTCAATTTTGGCAAGAGCTAGTTCTAGTTGTTTTTCTTTTTTTAATTGGTGGTTTTTAAGTTGTTGCTGTCTGTAAATCACAAATCCTATTAATCCCAGTATAAATAGGGCTGCGATACTGAGGTACAGCATTTGATTTTGCTTTTGGATTTTCAATTGATTTTCGGCAATTACGGCGCGTTGCAAGGTGATTTCTTGCTCTTTTTCGGCGGTTTTGTATTTTTCAAAATAGTCTTGGGCTTGGTCTGACCTGCGTTCGTAATCAAAACTGTCTCTAGCTTGCAATACTTGTGCATAGGAACGAGCGCTTGCTCTATAGTCTTTTAAGCCGGCTTCAATACGTGCTTTGATTTTGTAGGCTTCGGCTGTGTTTTTATAATCGGCTGAGTCTTGTAGGGCGATAGATTCGTTGATGGTCGCAAGGCCTTTCTTGTATTGCTTGTCTAAAAAATACAACTCGGCCAGGACTTGTAAATTGTTTGAGGACAATCTTTTAAATCCAGAGGCTTTGTACATCTCGTCAGCCTTAATCGAGTAATGCAAGGCGCTATCTAGCACATTTTTTCTTCTGTAATCAATGGCTAGGTTTTGATAGGCGATGGCTAGTCCTCGTTTGTCACCAGATTTGATTTTGGCATCGATGGCTTTATAGGTGTAATAGCGCACGCTATCGGGCTGATTTAATTTTGAAAACGCCGTGGCAATATTAGAATAACTCGCTCCTATTCCATAGGAATCCTGACGTTCTATCCTAGATTTTAACGAGCTTTTGTGGTATTCTAGCGCCTCGTCATAGCGACCTAGGTCGTATAAAATTAAACCTATGTTGTTTTGAGCACTGGCCAATCCATAGGTGTTTCCTAATTGTTTAAACAAGGTAGAACTTTGAATAAAGTCTTGCATTGCAGCCTCGAGCTCGGTACGATTCCATTTGACTAATCCTATATTGTTGTAAGCTCCTGCCAGTGAAACCGTATCTTTATTAACACTGGCGATTTTGAGCACTTGGTTATAGAGTTGCAACGCACTGTCTGTTTTACTGATCACGTCGTAGTAAATTCCCTTGCGCATTAAGGATTGAGCGTGCAGGTAATCATGCGGTGGTTGTGTTGTTCTATTGATGGTAGTATCGGCTAGTGCCTTGGCAATTTGCGGTTCTCTATAAACGTACACAAAAAACTGTTTGTGCAAATGAATAATGGCTAAACTATCGTTGGGCTTTGCTGCTGCTAGTTGCAACAAGCTGTCTAGTTTAGTCGGGTTGGATTGTTGTGCGGTGGTTACTCCGGTACTGGTAAGCAACAGGATTATAAAAAGATAGAGCAGTCTTTTCATGTGCTATATGATATTGTGTTTACGAGCTTTACTTACCGCTTCTAACTTACTGTGTACTTGTAGTTTTTTGTAGATATTTTCAATATGCTTGCGCACTGTACTGGGTGAAAGAATCAGGTTTTTTGCAATTACAGTATAGGATAAACCGCTAGCTAATTGTTCTAGTACTTGTTGTTCTCTTTCGCTTAAAGCGAAATCCTCCTTGTGCTCACTTAGATTATTAAGTTGTTCTGGTGAACGTAATAGTTTTAAGGTTTTTAAGGCTATCGCTGGATTCATTGCTGCGCCACCGTTTAAGGTTTGTAGGATTCCTGCATGTAATTTATCGGGATCAACATCCTTGAGTAAGTAACCGTCGGCGCCAGCTCTTATCGCGTTGAATATATTGCTGTCGTTGTCAAAGACCGTAAGCATTACTATTTTTATCTGAGGATAACGCTGTTTTACGAGTTGTGTAGCTTCAATGCCATCCATTACGGGCATTTCTATATCCATAAGGATAAGGTCTATCCGACTATTTTGCTCGAGTTTTTCTAATAAATCCTTACCGTTTGTCGCGGTTAACCGCACCTGTATGTCTTCAAAAAAGCTAAGCTTTTCCTTTACAGCGTGAATTAAAAAGCTGTTATCATCTACTATGGCGGTTCTTATTTTCACTACACTTTAAATATACTAATTTTTACCAGCGGTTATACGCATCCTTACATAAGGCAATTAAAAAGTTATTTTGCAACCTGGCCTGATCCAGCAACTTAGACTTTGCTTTCAATTGTTTGTACAGGGATTTACGCCATGCGTTTTCTAATAAAAACAAGGCGATTACTAGGATACTCACGCAACAAACAAGACAGATTAAACTCATAGGAATGTACCTGGCTTTACCGGCTATCAAAACTATTTTCACAATCATAGCATCAAATAAATGTTGAATATCCTAGGTAGTTCACTCCAATTGCAATGATTATCAGGAACCAAACCAACTTGTCTAAATACTCATTTTGCTTCCTCCTATCTTTTGACTTCGCTTGGTATAAATACGATGTGATTAAAAGTAGGAATCCTATAACTAGAAAAGGAATACTGGTTATTAATGCTAGATAAAACAACCATACATAACCCATAACTGCACTCCAAATTACCATACCCAAACTAATCGTTCTTAAAAGCAATACCTTATTCTTGGGCTGGCTGGTTGTTGTGTAAATCAATACAGGAATAGACAACGAGCTTATCAGGCCCAAAACGATTAAAACAGATATCAAACTACTCGTTTTTAATTACCTCTAAAGAACGTTTTACATTAAAAGTTTCATCACAAATATGGAACTGCACACTCTCGTCTTTAAATATTTCAATTTGTGAAATAATACTCATTGCGTTCAAGGCATAATCCATGGAAGTATCAGAATAATAAGTGGGATCAGTAACCATTTTAAGATTAATGATGCTGTCTTTTATAACTTGAAAACTCACAGTGCCATTCTTGCCGTACTCCAGGCTATCTAACAACACCGACAAGCTTTGAGCTTGATTCTTTAATTCATTGGGCTTGTAGTATACTTCTACTCCACCGGTTTGCACCTTGGGACCATAACCGTTCAAGTCACATGAAGTAGTGAGTACAACTAGAAAAATAACGAGTATAAAATTTCTCATGATATTAAATTCAATGAATCAAAATTGACTTAATACCTGTGATTATTCAATAAGGCAATTGACTTATTCAAGTTTAAGGATGTGACACACGAGCTTGTAAAAATTCATACAGTACTCTGGATTGAGGCTCGGCCTTTTTTTTACCCAACCTACCCAATACGTAAAAGGCAATCCATAATAACACTATTACAACCATGCCTATCACAGGAAGTCTAGTAGAGGCACCGACAACGACATTGGTATAACACCATATAGCAGCAGCCAGAAAACAACCAGCTAGTACAAAATGTAGGAACATAAAAAAGGTCCAGGCAGTCGGATTGGGACCAAAGGTTCCCTTTAGCAAGGTTTGATTATCGTAGGTTTCTTCTGATTCAATATGAAGATGCGGTGACCAGAAGTGTCTCTCTTCTTTATTGATCTTGATAAAGATATGACCGTCTAAAATTGAAGTATAGATGGTAGATGCTGTTCCTGGTGTAGTTTGTAATCGCTCTATAACTTCAGTAACAGACATGGGAACAACAAGCTTAAACCTGGGACGTAAAACAACTTCATTTTGTAATTTCATTGTATTGATACTGAATAGCCTAACTAAGTTACACAATTTTACATCATCAAAATCCAAAATGGAGTTTATCCGCCTAAAGGCATACTTTTTGTATCTTTGTCACTATGAAATTGATCTATCAAATAAAAGCTGTTTTTTTAGCTTTACTTGTCCTTGCTTCTACGCAAGGATTAGTGATTGATCAACATTTTTGTGGTAGTTTTCTAGTCGATACTGCCGTTAATCATCAGGCTGACTCGTGTGGAATGGATTCCATGGAAAAGTCAGGTTGTTGTTCTAACGAACAAATTGTAGTTGAAGGTCAGGACGAATTACAGCTGCAAGTAGCAACGTCCTTGGACTTTCAATTTATCTTGCCTAGTCTAGAACATTCCTATGATTTCATCTATCAAGCACCCTTAGTTGAACAAAAGACAGCGCTAGGTTTTCTAGAGGAATCACCGCCATGGAAACGGCACGACCTCATCATACTACACGATCAATTTTTGATTTAAAGTACCGGTTTTTAAAACTAAAATTTTAAAAATCAGCTCATTACTTTAAATTAATCATACAATGAAAAACATCATTTTAGGAGGTTTTATCTTGTTGTCTAGTTATCTAACTACAGCACAAGGACCACCTATAACTGCCGATAAACCTATCATGTTAGGCGGCAAAAGCTTTACAACAAAAACACTAATTGAATACCGACAAACTGAGCGTGGATCTGTTCTATACGCTCCAGTCATGTTGCATTATTTACCTACGGCAAACTCACTGGTAGCGCTGCATGTACCCTTTACCATTTATGATCTACAAGATCAATCGGGCAATGGCCTAGCAGATTTAAAAATCATGGGGAAATATCAATTCTATCGTAAGGATGGAACTGGTAAAACCTGGCGTATGGTTGCCAAAACATTACAAACGCTTCCTACAGGTAAGGAAATTGATGTAATGGATATAAGCACAGGTAAATATGCTGGTTATTACGGTATCGTATCTGGAATCGAGACCTTAAAATACGGCATCAGTACCGAGGTTGGTTACAACTGGATGCCAGATGGTACACTGGATGAAATGCGAGCAAAACTAGGTTTTGGTTTGCCCTTATTAAAGCCACAGTATCCCAATAAACAACTCAATCTATATTTTGAATACAGCAGCCATTGGTTGCACGAGCGCGATTGGTACCAGCTACTCTATGCGCAAGGTATTCAATACGCTCGCAAGAACATCACTTTTGACCTAGCAGTACAGCTGCCTTTGGTTCAGGAAATTGATGATAATCGAGCCCTTAATTACTCTGTGTTTTTAGGAACACGTTACACTTTTTAAAAAAATAATATGAAAAATAGCATTTATATACTTAGCATTTTAATTGGTTTGTTCGCTTTCGCGAAAGCGGAATCACAAAACAACCAAGAACGAGATACTTTTGAAATTCAAGTCGACGGATTAGGATGTCCTTTCTGTGCCTATGGCCTTGAGAAAAAGTTCAAGGAATTCAAAGGGATAAAAGATGTCGCCATCGATATTGAAACAGGAGATTTTAGTTTCACCTATCCAGCAGAAAAATCACTAAGCATGCAAGCCGTAATCAAACAAGTTGAAAAAGCAGGTTATACACCCAATCTTGCCACTATTACAAGAGCAAATGGCGATGTAGAAACCAATGCAAGCAACAATAATGAAGTCGCCAGCACATCATTACAAGAAAATAAATTGTGGGTAAACGGAAAATGCGGTATGTGTAAGGCCAGAATTGAAAAAGCAGTGTCTAACCTACCTGGTGTTGCAAGCGCTACTTGGGACGTGGACAGTAAAAAACTTACTTATTCTCACGATGGCAGTACTACCGTCAATCAGGTGGAACAAAAGGTAGCCCAAGTAGGTCATGATACGAAAAACACCAAAGCCAGTGATCAAGTATACGATCAACTACCTGGATGTTGTCATTATAAAAGAGTTCAATAATGAAATTGATATACGTTTTACTTTCGGTAGTTTTACTAGGCTGTTCACAACAACCTGTAGAGACGGAATGGACCTATGAAAAAAGCATAAGTCTAGATGGAATTAACCCTATAGGACTAGTTAGCGACGATGATCAATACATATTGAGTGATGGCGACCACAATCGAGTGGTTAAGGTTGACCATACAGGTGAAATTACCCAAACAATAGGTGATTTTGAACGTCCCATGCACTTGGACTATGTCAAAGACAAATCAACTCAACGATTGTTTATACCAGAGTACGGGAAAGATTCTATTGCTGTGATAGAAGGAACAAATAAAAGTTACCTTTCTATTACCGATTCCCTAGATGCACCTGCATCCATAAGTATGTTTAAGGATGAAATTGCCATTGCCGATTTTTACAACCATCGCGTATTGTACTTTTCAAACGGTACATGGCAATCATTAGGTAGTGAAGGGAAAAAGCTAGGACAATTCTACTATCCTACAGATGTTCAAATAATGGAAAACTACCTGTACATCGCCGATGCCTATAACGATCGTGCCCAAGTGTGGACTAAAAATGGGGAACCGGTGATGGAAATAGGTATGAACGACAATCTAAAAGCAGCAACGGGTATTCACGTTACCGCAACCGAGTTATTTTTAACAGACTTTGAAAACGATAGAATCCTTATTTATGATAGAATGGGTGATCTTAAACAGATTATTGAAAAAGGTATTGACAAACCTACTGATGTAATTCAAAACGATGACGAACTTATCATTGCCAATTATCGCAAGGGAGAACTCGTTTTTTACAAAAAAACAGCTATCAAAAGAAAACAATAATGAAACAAATCATTCATATTGAAGGTATGACCTGCAATGGTTGTCGCAGCGATGTTGAACAACAATTGCAGGGAATCCCTGCTGTAAAAACAGCAAGCGTATCACTATCAGAAAAAGAAGGTACTCTTGAGGTAGAAAACTACATCGAGATTGAGGAGTTGCAACACCACCTTGCTGAAAAATATACGATAAGTAAAAAGTCAGATCGTATCGCTCAAGAATTGCCTAACGACGAACCCAGCAAACTACAGCAATTAAAACCTTTGTTTCTCATTCTTTTTTATATCAGCACCGCAAGCCTGCTGTTGCATAAAGACGCTTGGGATATAAAAGCAATCATGCTAGATTTCATGGGGCTTTTCCTGATTGTTTTCAGCTTTTTTAAACTGTTAGATTTAAAAGGATTTCCAGTTAGTTTTAGCATGTACGATCCACTTGCACGAGTAATTCCTGCTTACGGTTGGATTTATCCTTTTATTGAAACCGCACTCGGTCTCATGTTCTTATTAAGGTTTAATACAAACATCGCTATTTTAATAACCCTGGTTATTTTGTCCATAACCACAGGTGGAGTAGTTCAAACATTGCTCAACAAAAGAAAAATTCAATGTGCTTGTTTGGGAACTGCCTTAAAACTACCTATGACTGAAGCTACTTTTATTGAAAACGCCATAATGATCGTCATGGGAACGGCAATGCTTTTATTATAGCCTTAACGACTATACTGGGTTTCATGTGTACCTTTATCCCACTATAAGACATGAAACAAATCCTTTTTATCCTATTACTTTTTAGCGTTTTAAAAAGTATAGCTCAAGTAAATCAAGCACAGGTTCAACCTTTAGATACGGTCGCTCTTAAGGTGACTAGAATTGATAAAAACCCAGATCAAGTAACTGCTAGTTTTTCTAGAGTTCGCTTTCGCGAAAGCGCCCTAAATCAACAGCAATTATCATTGCAAGAATATCTTAATCAATTGAATGGGGTTTTTAGTCTGAACGCCAATAATTATGCACAAGATTTAAGGATAAGCATACGAGGCTTTGGCTCGAGAAGTGCGTTTGGAATACGCGGGATAAAATTAGTAGTTGATGGTATTCCTGAAACTACTCCTGATGGACAAGGGCAAATTGATAATTTACCTCTAGGGATTATTGATAATATCGCTGTTTTAAGAGGATCATCTAGTGCCTTGTACGGTAATGCTAGCGGTGGAGTTATAAGCGTAAATTCGATAGACGACTTTAAAAAAGATTTTGTAGAAATAGGACTTACGGCAGGATCCTATAACATGCTACAATCTCAAGTAACTGCTGGTTTTAAAACAGAAGCTTCACGTTATTTAATACACGCTAATCAAATCACAACCGATGGATATCGGGATCAAAGTGGTTTTGAGAATTACTTGTTCAACTATAGATCGTTTCATGATCTTTCAAAAAATACCCAGCTTAATTTCCAATTGAACTATGCAAATAGTCCCGAAGCAGAAGATCCGGGCAGTCTAAATGCAGAAGCTATTTCTATAGACCGCAGGCAAGCACGTGATCGTAACCTATTATTTGAAACTCAGGAAGCAGTCCAGCAAGTTAAAATAGGAACAAGTTTGGAGCATCAAACAGGTAATTGGACGTTCAACGGTTATGGGTTTTACAGCTATAGAGACTTTGAAGCTAGATTGCCTTTTGAATTTGGTGGAACGATTGATTTAAACAGAAACTATTTTGGAGTTGGAGTTAATACGACTAGAGTTTCTAAAAAGGAACATCTTTCATTCAAACAACAATTAGGAATAGACTACGGTTATCAAAATGATGCCCGACGCCGTTTTGAAAATCTGGAAGGTGAACGCGGCACCGAAACACTTAATCAAAACGAAAAATTTAGCGGTTTAGGATTTTTCTATTTGCAAGATTATGAATGGAAAAAATGGACGGTAAATGCTGGCGTGCGCTATGACATAAATGAATTAAGTGTGAGCGATGAATTTGAATCTGATGGAATCAATAACGATGACATTACAATCAATCAAATCAGTTTAAATGCAGGTGCAGCTTATAAATTAAATGACAAGAATCAATTCTATGCTACTGTATCCAACAGTTATGAAACACCAGTATTAAGTGAGTTGAGTGCAAACCCAGAGGATGATGGCGGCTTTAATCAAAATCTAGAGGCTCAACAGGCATTAAATTTTGAAATAGGCTATCGTGGTAAATTCGAAAAATTAAAGTTGACTTCTACTCTATTCTACACCTTTACTACCGATGATATTGTTCCTTTTGAACTGCAGGACTTTCCAGATAGAACGTTCTTTAGAAATGCCGGTAGCAGTGAAAGAATAGGAACTGAAATTGCTACTCAATACCGTTTTAACCCTACTTGGAGTGCTGGACTTACTTACAATTTCTCCTACTTCACCTATCAAGACTATGAGCTACCTAATAGTGATTTTTCAGGAAACAATTTACCTGCCATTCCCAGACATCTGGCTCAACTCATGATTACTTATACCAAAGACAGTTTCAATCTTACCATGAGCGCTCAATACCGTGATCAAATGTTTACAAACGATGCAAACAGCACCGTAGAACCAGAAGTAATCATAGGTCAACTACGTGGATCTTACAAGTTTCAATTATCCGGAGTAAGCCTTACTCCATTTGCAGGAATAAATAATTTATTTGACCAAAACTACAACGACAACATACGTATCAACGCCTTTGGAGGCAGGTATTTTGAACCAGCTCCAGGCATTAATACTTATGCAGGATTGAGAGTAAGGTTTTAATCTTGTGAAGAATTTAGTATTTGTTACTAGCAGCATTTAGTAATCAGACCTGAAGATTTCCTTATTTATTACTACAATCTTATCTATAGCATCTAAAGTCCAGCCTTATCGAAATACTGTATTAAAAAAAGCCCATGAAACATAAGTATCATGGGCTTTGTTATTAAAAATTTACTATTCTATAAAAACTTCAGAATAAATAAATCTATTACTTCTATAACGATGAGTATAATGATGATCCACTCCAACCTACTGCTTTCATTATGAAACATAATCTCTTTAAAAAGATCCAGGTTTTCCTTGACAATATCCAACTGTTGCTTGATGATTCTATAACGTTCTTGTACGTCAAATGCTTTTTTAAGAGCATTATTGATGTCGTTTAAATTTTCATCGTCCCAAACCTCATCCGGTGAATCAAAAATATAAAGATGCTCACTGATATCATTTTTAATATTAAGAACTCCACCTATATACTTCTTGAGCTTCTTCCCTTTTATTTGAAGTCTTCCATCACGTTCTAGTAAGGACGTGTGTTTTTTAGTCTCCATTAAAAGATCTTCAGCCTTACTGGCGTAGGTTGAAAGCGCTACAGATTGTGACAAATGCAACATAACCATTCTTATCTTTTGAGGATCATCGTCAATTAAATCTAACTGATTGTAGTGCAATTGTAATCGCTCCTTAAAAAGCTCAAGTTGAAAAGAATCACTGTTTTCTTCCTGGTATCCATACCAATTACTAGCCTGTTTCTGGACTAATTGTAATTGTTCTGTTATTCTATGAAAATCACTGGTTGAACATACTACTCCATAACTTAATACTTGTAAATATTCACCAGATTCTGTTTTTATAAACAGCTCATCCTTTACAGAATTGAGCTGTCTACCACTTAAACTAAGACTTAATTCCTTTAAGTCTATTTGATCTGCTACATGACAGGCAGTAATTTTCATTCTAAATTAAAAGTCAACTTCTGGTTGAAAGTCAGCATCTTCATTTTCTGGAAGCATGCTGTCCTCACTGTCATCAAGTTCATTAGTAACGTCTTCCTCTTCAACATCACTCTCATAGGCTTCCATAGCTGTTTGAAGTCTTTTACTGATTTTAACTAGATAAATGGTATCGTGCGTGCGCACCTCAACACAATCTACCCATTCATAATCCTTATTTCTAAAACTTATAATATCCCTATCATCATACCCATCTGGATATCTGTCTACAAGTAATTGTAATACTTGATCATTGAGTTTTTTATAATCTATAATAACTCGTTTGAAAGAAATAGCGTCTTGTTTCATGACTACATGTTAAGTAAATAAGCAAAAATCAAAGGAGCTACGATAGTAGCATCACTTTCTATTATAAATTTAGGAGTATCAATATCTAGCTTACCCCAAGTAATTTTTTCATTAGGCACGGCACCAGAATAAGATCCATAACTAGTAGTGCTGTCACTTATTTGACAGAAATAACTCCAGAATGGCGTATTGGTTCTTTCCATATCTTGATAAAGCATAGGAACCACACAAATAGGAAAATCACCAGCTATTCCACCACCTATTTGAAAGAATCCTATACCATTATCACTAGTATTCTCGGTGTACCAGTCTGCTAGCATTGTCATATACTCAATACCCGATTTTACTGTGCTTGCTTTTAATTCACCTTTCATCACATAACTAGCAAAAATGTTACCCATAGTGCTATCTTCCCATCCAGGTACCACGATAGGTAAATTAGCTTGTGCCGCAGCATACATCCAGCTATTTTTCAAATCGATTTCATAATACTCTTCTAGAACACCAGATAACAACATTTTGTACATGAATTCATGTGGGAAATAACGTTCACCTGCATCCTCTGCTTCTTTCCACAATTTGTAGATATGCTTTTGTAGGCGTCTGAACGCCTCTTCTTCAGGAATACAAGTATCGGTAACGCGATTAAGGCCTTTTTCTAGTAAATCCCATTCATCTTGCGGTGTTAAGTCTCTATAATTAGGAACTCTTTTATAATGACTGTGCGCTACAAGATTCATGATATCTTCTTCTAGGTTTGCACCTGTACAAGAAATTATATGAACTTTATCTTGCCTAATCATTTCAGCAAAAATTTTACCTAATTCGGCAGTACTCATAGCTCCTGCTAGTGACACCAACATTTTGTTGCCTGCTGCCAGTTGATCTTCATAACCTTTTGCAGCATCAACTAGTGCAGCTGCGTTAAAATGCAAGTAATAGTTTTCTATGAATTGAGAAATAGCTCCTTTAGTATTCATCGTCGTCAATTTTTTCAGATTTTACATTGTTTTTTTCCGCTTTCGCGAAAGCGTAATCACCATCATGGTCTTGCTCATCGCTAGCAAATTTGTAGCTCAACATTTTGTAATAAAGTTTTGCCGCAGCAAATGCCGAAGCTTTGTAATCGCCAGTTGCACACAGTTCTACTATATCAAATCCTACCACATTGCGTTCCTCAAAAACACGTCGTAAAAACTCTAGAGTCTCGTACCACTGAAGTCCTCCAGGTTCTGGAGTTCCAGTTGCTGGTAAAATAGATGGATCAAAAGCGTCCAAATCAAACGTGATATACACATCATCTGTAAGCGCGTCGATAGCGCTATCCATCCAGTAATCATCGGTAATCATTTCATGTGCAAAATATACTTGGTCTTTATTCATTACAGTAGTTTCTGCAACATCCATACTGCGAATTCCTACTTGAACCAAGTTCATATTTTCATTTGCTTCATACATAGCGCAAGCATGATTGTATGGCGATCCCATGTATTCTTTTCTTAAGTCGGCATGAGCGTCCAATTGTAATACACTTAAATCTTGATACTGTTCATTCATAGCACGCATGGCGCCTATAGAAATGCTGTGTTCACCACCAAATAAGGTGACAAATTTGTTACGGTTTACGTGACCTTTGACTGCAGTGTAAACTGCATTTACCATAGCATCTGGACTTGAATTTTCATCAATAGTTGGTGCTAGATAAATACCTTGCTTGTAAACTTCAGTATTTGTTTCAATATCGTACAACTCCATATTTTCTGAGGCTTCTAGAAAAGCATCAGGACCTTTATCGGCTCCTTTTCCCCAGGTACTTGTACCATCATAAGGAACTGGAATTAATACTGTTTTTGCGTTATTCAGGTTTCCAAATTCATCTGGAATTCCTGCATAAGTCGATGAAAGTTTCATTTTTTATGAAAGGATTAAATAGAGTAATTGATTGTTTCAGGCAACTCGACATCCTCTTCACTTGTTACTGTAAGTGGTGACTCACTGTAACCTAAAAGAGACAAAAGCTGCTCAGATTTTTGTTGTTCAGAAAAAAGTGAAGTAGTTAAATTGCCTTCTTCATCTCTATCTATAAGAATATGTTTAGGTTGTGGTATCAAGCAGTGTTGTAAACCACCGAATCCACCTATGGTTTCTTGATAAGCACCTGTATTAAAAAATCCAAGGAACAACGGTCTATCCTTATTGTATTTAGGTAAATAAATAGCATTCATGTGTTGTTCACTGTTGTAATAGTCATCACTATCACAAGTAAGACCACCTAGTAATACGCGCTCATACTCATTATTCCACCCGTTAAGAGGTAACATGATGAATCGCTTATTTATGGCCCAAGTATCTGGTAATGTTGTGATAAAGGAACTGTTGATCATGTTCCATTTTTCACGATCATTTTGTTGTTTTTGATACAGTACTTGAAAAATAGCACCACCACTTTCTCCCACGGTATAGCTTCCAAACTCAGTAAAAATATTAGGCTCATCTACTCCTGCCTGAACACAATACTGTTTAATTTGACCTACAATCTCATGAATCATATAGGCATAGTCGTATTCAAAGGCAAGTGAGTTCTTAATAGGAAATCCACCACCTATATTCAGACTGTCTAATTCTGGACATATTTTTTTGAGCTGTACATAAACATTCAAACATTTATTGAGCTCGTTCCAGTAGTAAGCAGTATCTCTAATTCCTGTATTAATGAAAAAGTGTAACATTTTGAGTGATACTTTTTCATCGTTTTGTATTTGTTTTTTGTAGAAAGGAACAATATCCTTATACCCAATCCCTAGTCTTGAAGTATAGAACTCAAACTTAGGTTCTTCTTCACTAGCAATGCGTATTCCTACATTAAACGGACGGTTAATTGCACCACGCAACAACCCTAATTCTTCATAATTATCAATAACACTAATTGAGTTATCATGTCCTTGATTAACTAATTGTGCAATGTTGTCAATGTACTGGTCACGTTTAAAACCATTACTCACTATGTAAGTATCTGGTTTTATTTTTCCGCTTTTTTTAAGCTGTTGAACTATGTCCAAATCAAAAGCACTTGAAGTTTCAATATGAATATTATTCTTCAACGCTTCATCTAGCACATGTTTAAAATGCGAGCTTTTTGTACAATAACAATAATGGTATTCTCCTTTATAATCATGTGCTTTTATTGCATCCTGAAACCATCCTTGCGCCGCTTTTATATTTTGCGATATTTTAGGTAAGTAGGTAAATTTTAAAGGCGATCCATAATCAGCTACTAATTGTTTAAGGTCAATACCGTGAAATTGTAGCCAATTGTTTTTTAATTCAAATTCCTCTTGAGGAAAATAGAAGGTTTGATCAATGAGATCAATATACTTGTTCTTCATTATATAAAGTTATATGTCGATTATTAGTTAGCTTAAAGCTACTAATTATTAAAGTTTAAAAAATGAAGAGAAGGTTGATTAACAATTAAATAAGAGTTAATTCTACCTGTTAGATAAGATTGAATTTCAGAAGTCAGCCATAAAATTCGGTTCTCTATACCTAGAGCAGCTGTGAGGATAGACTTCTTTATGTCCTCCAGCCCGAATCTGAAAACAATTTTCATTTAAAAAGGCGATGCGCAGTTTAAAAAAATGATTGCTGCTCATCATGGGGTCAAATGTATTCAAAAGTTTAAATAAAAAAACTTTTTTTAAAATTTTTTATATATTGAATATCAGTATATTACGGTTAAAATAAAAAATCCGCAGAGATTATTTCTGCGGATTTTGATCTAAATTATGCTAGAATTATTCTTTATCCAACATCAAGTAATCTAATTTAATCTCGTTAAACTTATTATTGAACTGCTTAATATCTGATTGGAGTACCTTGTCAAACTCCTGAAGTTGTAATTCAATCGCACTAGTTAACTCATTTTTTACTTGAATCGCTTGATTAGTAGGTGCAAAATCACTCATTCCTGTTAGGCTATTTAAATGAGCCAACTTATTCGTCAAACGAATTGGGAAATTTAATGGATCCTGACCACTTCGGTTTTGGGTTTGATACAGCGCTTTTTCTACTTCATTGAATTTCTTTTGCATTTGAGTAGCCATTTCCACCATTTCTTTTACTTCTTCTCTCTCATCCTCCTTATAGAGGTTTTTAAATGAAGTAAGTTTCTTATTAAACTCTCGTATATTTTTAATACTCTTATGCGCTTTGTCAACCGTTGCGTTTACCTCGGTTATGAAATCAAACTGTTTTTGCATGTCTGCCACAGTTGCCTCACTATTTGGTGGTGCGATAATGGTAATAGGTTGACTTAACTTCTCATCATTAATCTCTAATTCTACCTTATAATTACCAGGAACTGCTTTTGGCCCAGAAAGGTTTGCCCACCATAGAATCATACCTTTTAGCTGTTCGGCACCGTCGTATTGAGTATTCCAATTAAATAGATTTGCACCGGTTTTTGCCTTGAGCGGACTTTTTTTATCATAAGTAGCATACTTTTTAATCAACTTATTTTTATCGTCATAAAAACTAAGTGCCACACTGTCCTTCTCATTTAATTTCGGTAAATAAAAGTGAATTTGAACACCTGCTGGATGGTTTGTCCCTGCAGTTAAAGATCCTGGCCTACCATTTCCTGCCATCCTGTAGGCGGTTTTTGGTTTGAAAAGAATGTTTTCATTCTGCTTTCGCGAAAGCGTGTGCTGCACTCCTTGTCTAACTAAATCTAAGTCATCGTGAATCCACAAACTTCTTCCCTGAGTTGCGATGATTAGGTTACTATTCTTCACAGCAAGGTCTGTTACTGGAACTATAGGGAGATTAAGTTGAAAACTCTCCCAATTTTTACCATCGTTGAAAGAGATGTACAGTCCAGTCTCGGTTCCTGCGTATAACATACCTTGAGTCTTGTCATCTTCACGAATAACTCGCGTAAAATGCTCGTCTGGTATACCGGTGGTTATTTTTTTCCAGGATTTCCCGTAATCGTCTGTCTTAAACAGGTACGGTTCAAAGTCTCCTAGCTTGTATCGTGTGGCTGCTACGTAGCATGTGGCTGCATCGTAACGACTAGGTTCAATACTATTTATTTGAGCCCATTCTGGAAGTCCTTTAGGAGTTATATTTTGCCAGTTTTTCCCGCCGTCGCGAGTAAGGTGTACTAGTCCATCATCACTTCCTACCCATAACTCACCAGCTTTCACAGGAGATTCGGCAGCGGCAAAAATGGTACAATAGTATTCTACACCTGTATTATCTTTTGTAATAGGTCCACCACTAGGACCTAATTTAGTAGGGTCATTACGTGTAAGATCTTTACTTAGTAGTTCCCAACTTTGACCTTCGTCAGTAGTTACGTGAACGTGATTTGAGAACGCGTATAATTTATTAGGTTCATGTTTTGAAAACATAATAGGGAAGTTCCATTGAAAACGGTATTTCATTCCTTCTGCGCCATGACCCATTGGATTATCTGGCCAAACGTTTACCGCACGTACCGATTTAGTTTGATGATTTACCCTAGTAAGATAACCACCATAGCTACCACCATAAACGATATCGTTATTTTTAGGATCCACAGCAATGTGAGCACTTTCTCCACCAGCGGTTCCTTCCCAGTCTTTATCTGTTATACTACGACCAGTGGTTCTATGAGGGATTCTAATCGTTCCATTATCCTGTTGTGCAACATAAATTCGATAAGGAAAGCTATCATCTGTGGTTACTCTATAATATTGAGCAGTAGGTTGATTGTGATAGGTGCTCCAGGTTTGACCACCATCGTAGGTTACTTGAGCGCCACCGTCATCGGCCATGATCATTCTGTTTGAATCCTCTGGTGCAATCCATAAATCATGATGATCACCATGAGGAGCTCTGGCACTTTCAAAGGTTTTACCACCATCAACGCTTTTATGGTAGCTTACGTTTACTACGTAAAGTTTATCCACGTCTTCAGTATCGGCATAAATACGCGTATAATACCAAGCTCTTTGTCTTAAACTACGGTCACTATTGGTGCGTCGCCACGTAAGGCCAGCGTCATTACTACGATAAACACCACCTTTATCTTTATGTTCAACTATGGCATATAACCTGTCACTACTTACTGGTGATACGGTAATACCCATTATTCCTAAAGTACCTTGAGGGAAACCTTCATTGGAAGAGATTTTCTTCCATGTTTCACCGTAATCTGTACTTTTCCATAAAGCACTGCCATCACCACCACTGCTTAAACTGTAAGGTGTACGTTGAAGTCTCCAAGTGCTGGCATACAATACACGTGGATTGTTAGGGTCTATGATTAAATCAACAGCTCCTGCCATATCATTGGCATAAAGCTTTTTACTCCATGTTTTACCACCATCGGTAGATTTATAGACGCCGCGATCTGTTGTGGGTTTGTAAATATTACCTAGTACAGCTGCGTAAACTATATTGTGGTCATTGGGATCGATAGCGATACGAGGTACGTGTCTACTATTAGGTAATCCTGCAGACTTCCATGTTTTACCTGCATCTTCACTTTTATACACACCATATCCACTAGATACATTTCCTCTCACTGTTTTTTCTCCACCACCTACATAGATTACATTATGATCACTTGGTGCAACGCTTACAGCACCAATAGATCCTCCAAAAAATCCATCAGAGATATTCTTCCAGGTTCTACCACCATCTTGTGTTTTCCACACTCCACCACCGGTACTTCCGAAATAAAACAAATTAGGTTTTCCTGGCACACCCGTAACAGCGGCACTACGGCCACCTCTAAACGGACCTAATAATCTAAAGTTTTGAGATTCGTATAGTTTTTGGGATTCTGGTGGTTCTGGCAGTTGTTGTGAATTTGTTTTGGCGCAAGCTAAAACAACCAATAAAGTCAAGAGTAATTTTAAACATTTCATGCATTCAAATTTTCCTTAAATATAAGTCTAAGAGCACAAAATTTAAGTATCGGGAATTATTGATAACGTATAAGGAAATAACCACATTTCTAAAGGTCTATTCTCATCGGATATTTGTACCAACAAAACAAACAAGTACAATTAAATAGATACAATATGGCAACTTTTAATGTCCCAACAAGAGATCAAGTTAACAATACAAATCAAGGAATTTTTGACAACCTTGAGAAACAATTAGGGTTTGTACCTAATCTATACGCGACCTATGCGCTTTCCAATAATGCATTGAGTAATTATTTGAATTTCTCTAGCGCCAAAACTTCTTTAAATAATAAAGAAAAAGAAATCGTAAACCTAGCAGTGAGCCAGGTAAATGAATGTCAATACTGCTTGAGCGCTCATACTGCGATAGGAAAAATGAATGGATTTACTGACGAGGAAATCCTGGAGTTTCGATCAGGAAAGTCTAGTAATAATGAGAGTTACAACGCTCTTGCAGCGCTGGCCAAAAATATTACTGAAAATAGAGGTCGCGCAGATAATGATAAAATAGAAGCTTTTTTTGATGCCGGATATTCGCAAGAAAATCTAGTAGACACTATCGTTTTAATAGGTGATAAAACCATTTCAAATTACCTACACAATACTACACAAGTGCCGGTAGATTTTCCAGAAGCACAAGCTTTGGAAACTGCTACTGTATAAAGTGTATTTTTTTCATAGTTAGTTGGTTGATTGAAAACAGGCAGATTCATAAAGGACTGCCTGTTTTTGTTTTAAAGATTGTATTTTTAATAAACCAAAATTTCAACATGAAAAATCTAGCCTTATTTACACTCTTTATCTTTATGACGAGCTGCAATAGTACTAAAACTGCTCTTGAAAAAAGTAATTCAAAAACTGAAGATACAAGTGTAGAGAAAACCCAAATTCTTCAAAACTCTTATGCCTTTCTTGTAACTGCCAAGGCAACTGATAAGGATTATGGATATACACCTGACAAGCCTGCCATGGTAGGTGGCGTTAATTCTAACGAAGGTCCAACTAATGAACGACGCTTTCTAAATGCACTAGCTGGTCCTAATGGAGAAGAACTCGAATATTACAGAGCTGGAAGCTGTTGCCCTATGAAATCAAAAAATGGTTTTAAAGGTGTCGCTTTATTAGATAAGTACCGCGTTTATTACAAAGGAAGTAAAGACACTCTAGATTTGTATATCAATATGTATGACAGTCGCCAGTTATATATCCCTAGTGGTTTAACAGCTAGAAAGTTCTAGTGATCCTTGCGATACTGCAAGGGTGATATTCCTACATGTTTTTTAAAAAACTTAGAGAAATGACTAGCCTCGTTGTATCCTAATTCAAAAGCTATTTCCTCGGCGCTATGTTGAGAATTTCTCAACAAACGTTTTGCTTCTACAACAATGCGCTCGTTTATGATCTGTAAGGGCGATTTTAAATTGTTTTTTTTGAACAAATTGGATAAGGTTTTGGGTGATTTATACAACATGGCTGCATAATCACTTACTTGATGGTTTTCCTTAAAATGTTGCTCTACTAAAATATTATACTGTCTAAATAAATCAAGCTGTTTAATGGAGAGTTCCTCAGACAAACCATTTTCTTTGAGTAATCGAGTGCTGGTAATCAACATTCTTTTAAGCAAAGTTCTTAACATTTCACCTTGAATACGATCCTTAGTCTCAAACTCTTCTTGAAAAAGTAAAAGCATGGCCTCAAAGCTACGAGATTGTTTATCTGACAATGAGATTACCGGCGCAGTGGACGAGCCATAGAATAACAGTCCATTGCAACTTACTTCTTCATCATTATGTTGAATACAATAAAACTCACGATTAAACACAAAGGCAATCAAACCGTGATTGTTCTTTGGGACCTCAACTATATTATTTGGCGTACAAAACAGTACTTGATTTTGTTTGAGCAATAAGTCATACCCATCAACCATCATTTCTTGCTCTCCTTTATTACACCATATAATTTTATACATACCATCTTCCTTTAGCAAGTTCAAGGAAGGACCACATTGAAAGTTGGTAATGGTAAATTTACCTTCGGCCTTGATGTTATGATAATCCAATTTCATAAGGTAAAAATAGGAAAAATCTACTTTAATTCTTTTTGATATATTTTTTAACAGAACCTATTCCACCAGCATCAATCACTTTAAATCCTTTAGACTTAAGTTTTGCAGTAGCCATAGTACTACGACCACCCATTTTACAATATGCGATTATGGGTTTTTCCCTATCCAATTTATCCAATTGACTCTCTAAAGAAGACAATGGTATGTTTAATGATCCAGGGATATTATTACCATTAAATTCTGATGAAGTGCGCACATCAAGTAGCAACGCATCCTGATTAAGGTATTCCTGTATTCTTTGTTTCTTTTTATTTTTAAATAGTCCGAACATTTTTATTTACTAATTTTTAAAGTCCTAAATGTAGCTTTTATACCTTAGTCGTATGGAATACATAAACTATATACTTATAGGTTTTGGTCTTGGGATACTTATTGTTCAATTCTTTAAGCAAGAAGAAAAAGCCGCCAAAAAAGCTAGGGTAAAAGCTAGAGCTGCACATAGAACTCGCCTAAAAAAACAACACGACTTAATAAAATCCCTTGCTGCTAAACATAATGAACAACCTTCAGTTAAAAACGAAGCTATCCATATTATTACCGATTACTCCCTTAAAAGTATAGAATTTTCTCTCGATGACCTTACTAAGCTTATCACAATTCTACAGGACCATTACAAGAAAACCTCCAGTAAAACTACTTTTAAAACCAGTTTTCCGACCTATTTAAACCAAATGTTAGAACCTATACATTTCTGGAAATTACTAATACTAACAAACGAAGCGCTGCACAACGCAGTTCAACACTCCGCAGCGACTTACATCACAAATATTGTTTCTATAGAAAACAAAGAACTTGTGATAATTACGCATGACACTGGTGTAGGCTTTACTAAAAAAGAACTCACCTATTCCAATGGCTTAAAATTGCTCCATCAGTTAGTTGATGAATTGAACGGTATTACCACATTAACGAGCACACTTGGCAATGGAACTATTGTGCGTACTTCATTCCCACTTATAACTTTTTAAGTAAGTAACTCATTAATCTCATCTATCAACAACCATTGATCAGGAAATTCTTTTTCCACTCGATTCAAGATACCTGTAAGCTCATTGATTTGATCATCGTTTAAGACAGTGTTATTTGTTTTTACGCTTTCGCGAAAGCGTCGTACCTTTTCATACCATCCATGAACGACAAGTTGTTTTTCAGTGTAAACAGGTTTCACAGTTTTTGTATCACTCTCGTGGTATACCAGGTCAAAGCTGTGATAATCGGCCGGACCAGCATAGGCACTAACTATTTCCTTTCCAACTGCTAAATGCAGCATACCATCTTGAGGTGTAAAAAGCACCTCATCCTTGTAAGTAACCGTGCAGTCCACGAATTGAATAAGCATAAGTTTACCATTCAAATTACGCATACCAGTTACATTTAAACCTTCTACGTGAATACCACTTTCATAGGTAAACTCTATACGTTCATTATCATAAAAATTATAAGCTTGTAAATCACGTGGTCCCATATCCTCAATGGCTAGCGAAATGCCTTTTAGTTTTCCTAGCGGACTCAAAAAGCCTTTTTTATGTGTAGAAATTCCATGCCCGATAAGTTCCTTCTCCCTATACGCTAGTGCCGATTCACCTGTTGTCTCAAAGAATACCACCTCGTTATCCTCATTAGTAATCATACGAGTAAATACTCCTGATACTTGTAATCCGGTGCTCAATTCTATAGTCCCTAAACTCTTAGAATCTATTAATTTACGTAAGCCTCGATGACCACCTTTACGTACAGCCATAGTATTAGCAAACTCTTCAAGAACCTCGCTCAATCGGGCAAAATCTGGTGTAACATATAAATGCGGTTGTTTGCGAGTTATATCAAAGTCTTGATAAGCAGCATCAATAGAATAAGGTCTTTTTTCCACTTCTGGCTCCAAGCAACTTTTACTCTCACCTATACTAGAAAGCAATCCTGCTCCATAAATCTTAGGATCGTCTAGAGTTCCTACTAATCCGTATTCCACAGTCCACCAATGCAAGTTGCGAATGAGAGACATCTCGCTAGGTTCTACCTTTTTGTTTTGTAAACGTTCCACTTCTTCCTCGGCAATGGAGATTTGTTGATCTAGCTGTGCATCGTGAACAGCCGTGCGTGTTTCTTTAAGTATGGAAAGCTGCCTAACAGCCTCGTACATTTGATGATCGTGTGCACTTGAAATTGCTTTACTACCTATTTCTCCAAATCGTCTTAAATATTCTGCATAGTCTGGGCTGGCAATTATAGGAGCATGTCCTGCAGCCTCGTGGATAATATCTGGAGCAGGCGTGTATTCAATATTCTCTAGCTTTCTTATATCGGCAGCAATTACCAATATTTTATAGGCTTGAAATTCCATAAAGGCAGCTGGTGGAATAAATCCATCAACCGCAACTGCTGCCCAGCCTATTTCCTTTAAAATACGATTCATTCCATACATAGAAGGAATCTCTTCAATAGAAATACCTGTTTTTTCCAATCCTTTTAAGTACGATCCATGAGCGACTTTACTTAAAAACTCAACATTACGCTGCATGACATGACGCCACACCGCTTGATCTTGCGCTGTGTACAATTCATAGTTTTGTGGTTTTATGAATTGTTTTAAATGAGGTGGTAAACGGTCAATTAAAGGATTAGATTCTATGTTTTGTAGCATGTCTGCGTATTTACACGCAAATCTAAAGTCTAATTATCACATGGATGGTATAAACTTTTGTGAATAATTTGTTTTAGAGGTATACTTGCAATCCCATGACCCAGCGTAAATCTCAAATTCTAACTACTGCAGCACGACTTTTTAAAGAACGTGGATATTCTGCCGTTACCATGCGAGATCTAGCTGCGGCGCTAGATATGAAGGCTGCAAGCTTGTATAATCATATATCTGGCAAACAAGAAATACTTACGATTCTAATTCTTGAGGTTGCTCACGAATTTACCAATGGAATGAAGCAAGTTGAAAGTGACGATAGCACTGCCTTTGTAAAGGCTCAAAATCTTATCGCCTTACATATAAAAATTGCTTTGTCACTTACTGATTCACTAGCTGTTCTTAATAACGACTGGATGCATCTAGAAGGAGTTTCCTATGAAGAATATATTCGATTGCGTAAGAATTATGAGGCTGATTTTAAACAAATCATACTTGAAGGAATCGATAAAGGCGAGTTCAAAAACATGAGTGTTGAAACTATCTTATTCAATCTTTTGAGCACACTAAGATCCATCTATTTATGGATTCCAAAGAAATCTCCCAGTGAGATTGAAACCCTTAAAGTAGAACTGCCAGACTTACTTTTACTTGGACTTAAAAAATAAGTCCTTTTAAACTTTCTACAATTTTAAGGGTCTCATAATCGTTAAACATTAAAACCATTTATTATGAGAAAATTATTGATTTTATCTTTCATGACAGTATTACTTTCAATAGGCACCTCATGTTCTAGTGATGAAGAAAACACAAACCAATCTGATACAGAACTAGCAAAGGAAAGCGCAGCTATTGAAGTAGCAGAATCGTTTGATTTTGATCTAGTTCTAGATGTCGAGGACCTTAATTTCTCAAGAGATTTTACAGAAGAGAATAGCATTTCTAAAAATGGTTGTGTGGTTGTTACCACTCAAACTACAAACGGTGGTTTTCCTAAAACGTATACACTAGATTTTGGGACTGGCTGCACATCTCCTAGAGGTATTACCCGAACCGGGATAATCGAAATTACTTTAACTGACATGTTACGTAATCCAGGAGCAGTAGCAACTGTAGAAAGACGCAATTACACTATAAATGGAAGAGGTCTATCTGGTCTAGTAACTTATACAAATACGTCAACATCAACCAGTATTCAATGGAATAGAAATGTTTCAAATGGAAGTTTTACCAGTTTAAATGGATCGGTATTTAACTTTAATAGCGACGTTGACACTCGACTTATTCAAGGAGCTGGAACATTAACAAGAACTGATGATGTAGTGGAATTATTCATGGGTAATAGAACGGTAAGTAGACCAAATGGTTCTAGTCTTACAATTACCATCTCACAACCATTACTCAAACCTTATACTTGTGCAAATATCACTCAAGGTGTTCTTGATTTTAATGGTACAGTTCTACAAGGTAGCTTGGATTATGGCTCTGGTGCTTGTGACAATCAAGCAGTGTATACAACAGTAACTGGTAATACTATCAATATTACTTTATAAGATTTTTAAACAAAAAAGAAGAAAAGCCTTTTCAATTTACGAAAAGGCTTTTTTTTATTGAATCCATTGATACAATTCCTTTGGAGATAAATACTCAAAAGAACGCTTGATAACATTGAATTGTTCATCAAATAGTACAATTACAGGCGCTACAAAAGGTTTGTCTTTTCGACTTCCTAATAATTCGGCGAGCTCATGAGTCGGGTTTCTAGATTTTTTAAGATTTTTATTGATAAATTGATCATTGCCTATTTGGATAGTATCAGCCGTTTCAGCGTTTAATTTAATGCTATAATAATCCTTTTTTAATTTCTCTATTACCTGTAGATCTTTAAATGCTGATTGCTCCATTTTTTTACAATACACACACCAATCCGTATAAAAATAAAGGATTGTTTTTTTACGCTTTCGCGAAAGCGAGTCCTCAACATTCTCAATCGTGGTCCATTCTATTGAATTGTCTTGTGCGTTTAATGGTAATACCACAAAGACCACAATAACAAAAACGAGTGTAGTATACAGTTTCATAATCAATGCATTTTACCAATTTTGATTCCTAAAAATACAGTTCTAGGAGCCATAGGCCCATAAACATAATCTGAATCTCTGGTAGCGCCTGTATCAAAATCGTCTTGAAAACTATCAAACATATTGCGCACTCCACCAGAAATGGTAATCATAAAATCATCACTGTAATCAAAATGAGTTTCAACTTTGAGATTCATGTCTAAAAAAGGATTAGATCGATTTATTTGCAGAAATCCACTGTCGCTTACTACTCTAGGAACATTCATGCGACCTGTATAGGTACTGGTAAGATCGATATTAAACTTTTCTGACGGTAACCAGGTAGCATTTAAAAACCCATACCAATTAGGATTACGTACAAACTCATCTATGAAGATATCAGACTCTCCTAAAGTACCATCGCTTTCAAAGAGTAATTGTTCATCATCATACCTAGATTTTTGATAGGTAGCGCCTATTTGAAACCTCCAATCGGATGATGGCGAAACACCAATTTCAATATTACTACCAAAAACAGTTGCACCAGAACCATTGCGTACCTCTTCTAATATAGAACCATTATTTAAGGTAGCACCTGTGCTCACTTGAGTAAATGGATCCTGAATAGTTGTATAAAATCCTTCTACCAGAAAATCTAATTGAAGTAAGTTTTTTGAGAGAGAGTAATTAAAAGAACTGGTAAAAGCATTAGAGTATTCTGTTTTTAAATCTTCAGATAAGATAACAAAGAGCTGTTCTCCTCCTACACTAGATATATGTAAATCTTCATTAAAAGCTTGTGGAGCTCTAAAACCTCGAGCATAACCTGCTCGTAATTTAATTTGTTTTGTCAGGTCATAACTCATAGTTAATCTGGGAGAAATAGCTGTTTGATCGATTGACACTTCTCGCAAAACTGTTCCTACTGAATATTTCCCATCCACGTTTACATGGTCAAACCTGGCTCCTAATAAAGCAGTAACTTTTTCGGTAGGTTTCCACTCGTATTGTGAGTAAAACCCAATAGTATTTACCTGTTGATCAATAGAACGATTATAGCCAGGAATTTCATCTTCTGTGTTGGTTGTTACGTATTCCAATCCTGTAGTGATTACATCTCTTGTGAACGATTTGGTATGTTGAACTCCTGTTACCCAAGCCAAATCCTTAGTAGTACCAAATGCATTATTGGCAATTAAACTATCCTGCCTAGTTCTTGATCCTCCTAAACCACCGTAATAGCTGTCTCGATTTGTATAAGATGTACTTGTATAAGCTTGTAGCTTGTGAGAGTAATCGGTGCTTTCCCATTCATAATCGGCACCACCTATGAATGTATCATGTTGAAGCTCTTCCGTAATATCGGTAAATTGAGGTGCAAGATCCAGTCGGTTACCACCACGTCTATATTCCTTTATGGCATTTAAATTTAATGAGATCCTACTGCGCTCATGAGATTTCAAGAAAGCTTTTGCCCCTACAGTAGTGTTATCAATTTCTACTAATTCAGTAAAGCCATCATCATTAGCGTCATAAGCATCGCGATTGCGGTATGAGCCGTATAAGGTGACTCCAGTCTGTAAATCATCAGCTACCATAGATGAATTGAAATTTAAATTTCTATCCAGTGCTTCTCCTTTTATGCTTGATATGGTACTACCTATTTCCCAAGTATTTAAAACAGGATCTTTGGTGATTACGTTTACCGTACCTGCAATAGCATTTGAGCCATATAGAGCACTACCACCACTGCGCACCACTTCAATACGATCAATGGTATTAACGGGTATTTGCTCTAGACCATAAACGCCCAATAGAGAAGTGAATACTGGTCTACTATTCAAAAGAATCTGAGTATAGGCTCCTTGTAATCCATTTAATCTTACTTGAGTAAATCCACAATTTTGACAATTATTTTCTACTCTTACTCCAGGAGCATAACTCAGTCCATCGGCCAGTGTAGTTGATTGGGTTGCATTGAGCAATCTTGTACTTATAGAAGATATTACCACCGGTGCTTTTTTACGTTCTACTCGATTACGCGTAGCGCTTACTACAACTTGGTCTAATCCTAAAGCATCTTTTGTCAATGTGAATTCAAACGAGTTTTCTTCTTGAGATAGATTAATGGTTTGGGTTGAATTGCGGTATCCGGATGCCGAAATATAAAGAGTATACACACCTTTCTCATCTAAGGTTATATAAAATTCACCATCAATATTAGTGAATGCTCGTGTGTTTGTTTCTTTAACTACAACAGTAGCCAGAACTACAGGATCTTTATCACTTAAAACTTTACCTTTTATAGTTAAAGAAGGTGATTGAGCGAGTGAAACAATGGGCATTACAAAAGCCATTACTATACACAATTCTAATTTACGAAGTATCAAAACTTATTTTTAGACAAAGCTAAATAATTAATTAGCTGTAAAAAAATAATATATAATAATTTAAAAAACCTCTAACTTTTTTAAGAGTTAGAGGTTTTTTAAATACAGTAAGTATTTATGTTATACTAAGTGTTTTTTAATGTGAGCTGTGACCAAATAATCAGACCAAATGACCGCTTGTTCAATTTTATCAAATGCTTGAAAAGGAACTTTTGAAAATTTTTTTTCAATCCTAATATTTTGAATAGTAAGCGGTGAATATGCAACCACACCAATACCCAAAAGATTGGGAATCTCAGGAAAATGATGATAGACGAGTGGATTTACGCTATAGGAGTTAACCCTATTACTCAAATAAACCATCGGATTTGATCCGTAGGTTTTTTCTATAAACATCTTCAAATAACGAACATGACCTTCGCCAACTACAATCCCTTCTGCTATTTGGGTGATTAAAAAATTTTTAAAAACAAACACTTCTGCATAACCGAAATCTTTAAAAGTAATCTTATCCATAGCAGAAATTTTACCAAAGTTAAATTTTATAACCATGTAAAATTCTAAACAATATGATAATAGTAGTTAATTTTCTGTTTATCAGTAATTTCTGTATCTAAAACAAATTAACAAGAAAATTCATTATTAATGAGGAAGCCTAGTTCGTAAAAGGCCATAAACGTAAGTGCCTATTAATGCACCACTAATTACGATTAAAATAGTAGGAAAACCAGCACCTATCAAAACATACATAGGTCCAGGGCATGCACCTGCAAGCGCCCAACCTAATCCAAAAAGAATTCCGCCAATTAAATACCTAGGAAAACTAGGTTGTTTTTGGTTTAATTGCATATCTCGTCCACCTAAGGCTTTGATATTTTTACGCTTAATTAATTGTATTCCCACTACTCCAAGAATAAGAGCACTTCCAATAATTCCGTACATATGAAAGCTATCGAAACGAAACATTTCATAAATCCTAAACCACGAAGCAGCCTCAGACTTATACATTACTAAACCAAAAAATACTCCTATGGCTAAATAAGCTGTATACTTTTTCATATTAGAATATTAAGGGGAAGAAAACGTGAATCATTATTAATCCACCTATAAAAAAACCTATGACAGCTACGAGAGATGGTAATTGTAAGTTGCTCAATCCAGATATAGCATGTCCCGAAGTACAGCCACCTGCATATCGGGCTCCAAACCCAACAAGAAAACCACCAACTAGCAATATTGCAATTGTTGTGAGGTCGTTTAAACTTTCAATTGTAAACAATTCTTCTGGCAAATAACTATCACCAGCACTTTGAAAATCATACTCACTTTTAAGCTCTTCTACGGTATTTTTTGAGATAGAAACACTGTTATCACCATTATTTGTCATAAAGGTGGATCCCAAGAATCCTCCAATTACCGCACCTAGCACAATCATTAAGTTCCATCGCTCTTCTTTCCAATCAAAATCAAAAAAATCTGATGTTTTACCAGCTCCGAAAGCCGCACATTTCGTTCTTAAATTTGCCGAGATTCCAAATTGCTTACCTAAAAACAATAATAAAAACATGACAAGCGCAATCAATGGCCCTGCAACATACCAAGGCCACGGTTCATAAATCCAATGCATCAATAATAAATTTTTATGCAAATATCACGCTTTCGCGAAAGCGTAACAGTAACAAAAGTTACAGTATTACATAAATCTCTATTTTTTATTCAGATCCTTTTGGTGTTTTGTTTCTCGTCTTGCCCTTTCAGCCTTTAAAGCCTCCTTGATTTTTGGATCAAAGTGAACACCATCAGCATGCATATCGGCTGGAGTTCTGTTAACCATGGGAACTCTATTTTTTTCTTTATCTGCCATAATTTCAATTTTCAATAAATATACTTATTTTGTTTAACCATTGCTTTAATTTATTAAACATTTAATAGTTAATAGTTTTGTTTTAAAAAGGCATTAGCACGAGTTTAGGAATGATTTTAGAATTGTCCAGCTACAAGATTCTATTTTTATTTTATGAAAAAACCTATTCCACAACAACAAGCTCCAGAACTATCATTTCCTTTACTAGGAGATAAAGTATGGGATCTTAAAACAGCAGAAAGTGAAAATTTTACACTTGTAATATTTTATAGAGGACTGCATTGTCCATTATGTAAAAAATACTTGGAACAACTCAATGAACTCTTATCTGATTTTGAGGATAAAGGTGTTCAAGCAGTGGCTGTAAGTATGGATGATGAAAAAAGAGCTAGACTTTCTAGGCAAAAATGGGAAATCGACAAAGTATCTCTAGGATATGATTTATCGGAAGAGTCGGCTAGAAATTGGGGACTTTATTTGAGCAAAGGAATTAAAGAAGGTGAACCTGATTTATTTAGTGAACCTGGATTGTTCCTCGTGGACAGTCATAACGATATCTACTATGCTGCGATTAATAGTAATCCATGGGGTAGACCTCATTTACCTTCCATGTTAAAAGCTATAGACTTTATACTAGATAAAGAGTATCCTGCACGTGGCGAAATGATGTAAATTTGTGAAATGAAATATACAGAATCTACCTACTTCTTTGACTATGAAAATCCTGTAATACAGGACATTCTCAAAGAATTTAGACATATTGAATCTAAACAGGAATTAATAGAAAAATTATATATTAAAGTAAGAGATGGTTGGCGCTATCTTCCCTTTAATATAGGTTTGACTGCTGAACATTTTAAAGCTAGTAATATTGCTCAAAAAAAAGATGGCCATTGCATTGACAAAGCCATTTTATATATAGCATGTTTACGTGCCTTTAATATACCGGCAAGATTGCATCTTGCTAAAGTTTCTAATCATATTGCTACTGAACGTCTAGAAAAGGTAATTGGAACTAATGAGCTAGCTCCTCATGGTCTGGTAGATGTGTATTTTAATAATCAATGGGTAAAGTGCTCACCAGCCTTCAACAAGGAGTTGTGCGACATTTATCAAGTAAACGTTCTAGAATTTGATGGTACCCAAGATTCTGTTTTACAGGAATACAATAATGAAAATGCAAAATTCATGTCATACCTTGAAGATTACGGACATTTTGAAGACGTTCCTCTAGAATTTATAAAAAACACTTTTAAATCTAATTATCCTGATTTTTATGAAAAATATAAAGATCAAGATCATATAGTCATTTAAATTAAGTCAATGTTTTAAAGCGACCTTAGAACATAATATATGTTCTAAGGTCGTTTGCATTATCAATACTATTAATTAACTAGGATTTATCTCATCATAAACTAAGAAGAATAAATAGTTTGAACTTTTAAGCCATGTTACTTAATACCTTTGTTATAGAGTAAACAAAAAATGAAGTTCATATTAAAAATATTAAACAAGGTGCTTTTAGGTCTAGGTATTGTTATCGGAGTGATTTTCCTCATAAGTGTAATATTCTTATACACTAGTCCACAATTTGGTGGCAAGGCTAGTGATGAAAAAAAACAGTCTTACACAAAATCCGACAACTATACTGACGGTAAGTTTAAGAATGCAGGAAACATCTCAACAGAAATGAGCTTTAAAGACATGATGAAGGCTACTGCTGGTATGTTTAAAAAAATCCCCAATGCCAGACCTAACCACTCACTACAAGTTCAAAAAATTGACTCTGTATCCATTGATAATTATAAGGGTGAAGCAAGGATCATATGGTTCGGTCATTCTACTTTTTTAGTTCAGATCAATGAAAAAAACATTCTGATAGACCCTATGTTGAGTGATGTTCCTGCACCTCATCCATGGTTAGGTTCAAAACGTTTTAATGAGGAACCTCCGATTGCTATAGAACAACTTCCAAAAATAGATGTGGTTCTATTATCCCATGATCATTATGACCATTTGGATTATGAATCCATTATAAAATTAAAAGACAAGGTAGAAGTCTTTTATACTCCTCTAGGATTAGGTAATCATTTATTAGCTTGGGGAATTGATGATGAAAAAATCACTGAATTAGATTGGTGGGAAAACACGCAACTTTATGGTTTAACCTTTACTAGTACACCTGCTCAACATTTCTCTGGTCGAGGTTTGAGCGACCGAGATCAAACATTATGGTGCTCGTGGATTATAAAATCTTCAACTGAACAGCTATTTTTTAGTGGTGATAGTGGTTATGGTGCTCATTTTAAAGAAATAGGTGAAAAATACGGTCCGTTTGATTTTGCGATGATTGAATGTGGTCAATACAATGAATTGTGGTCAGAAATACACATGTTTCCTGAGGAAACTGCCCAAGCCGCAATTGATCTCAAAACAAAATCTATGATGCCTATTCACTGGGGTGCGTTCAAACTAGCGCAGCATTCTTGGACTGATCCAATTGAGCGTGTGGAGAAAAAAGCTGCCGAACTTAGTATTCCTATGGTAATCCCACAAATAGGAGAACCTGTGCTTATCTCAAAACCGGTAGCTGCTAGTAATGATTGGTGGAAATAATAATAATTTGAAAACCGTAAGGACACTTAAAACGATAAATGCAAATTTTCAATCTAGTGATGAACCAATCTTTTAATTCTTACCATTTGAAGATTCTAGTACTATATAAAAAGAAAAAACGCAGGTTTTGAACCTGCGTTTCTCTATTTATAATAGTTGCTTTTAAGCATTACTTAGTGAGTAAATCCACTACACTACGAGCTACTAATCCTGCTGATGCTGGATTTTGTCCGGTAACAACACGTTGATCTATACTTACTTTTTCTTGCCACATATCGGCTTTATCAATTTTAGCTCCTTTTTCCTTTAATTCATCCTCTAGTAAAAATGGAACAACCTCGGTAAGTTCAACATTTGCTTCTTCCTCGTTTGTAAATACGCTTAATGTTTTACCATCTACTAAATAGCTACCATCTGATAATTTGATATTGATCAATCCCGATGGACCGTGACATACAGCACTTACAATTCCATCATTCTCATAAATCTCACTAGCTATATTTGCTAACTCCTGATTATTAGGGAAATCCCACATCGTTCCATGACCACCAGCGTAGTAAATTACTTGGTATTGACTCGCTTCAACTTGAGATGGTTTTAAGGTTGATTTCAATTTTGCTTGAAAATCCTCATCTTCCCAATATTTCTTATTAATCTCATCATCAAGATCAAAACCATCCACTGGTGGCAAACCACCTTCTGGACTTACAAATGTGATGTCATAACCTGCTTCTTTAAATACTTCATAAGCATGAGTAACTTCACTTAAATAATATCCTGTAGTTTTCCCAGTGTCTCCTAGCTCTTTATGACTAGACAAAATCATTAAAATTTTTGGTGTATCCATTGTTTTTTCTTTTTTATTGATAACTGTTAAAAGTGAAAAAATCACTAAAGCACTTACCGCTGTTATTATTTTCATATTGTAACTTTTATTTAAACTTTAATGGGTTAAAGAGGTACAAAGTTCCAATAGTTTGCCCTGATTTGCGAGGACTGAACTCACCATTTTAAAGTGCTTTTCCTCACAGTTAATTTGTGACTTATGTCACATGTTAATTTTTATTATTGGATAAAGCTAGTTATCATAAAAGATTAATGATGTTAAGAAAATCTTGTAATGATTGCGCTTTCGCGAAAGCGTACTTAATAAAACCCTAATCAAACTAAAAGGAATATTAAGATTAATCGTTTTGTTCGAGGGATTTCCTAATGTGTTCACCATCCCAGTGCTTGTCGTAGGTTACTATACCACGTTTAAAATCACGTTCTAGAAGTTTTTCTTGCTGTTCCAGTTCTTGCCTAGCCTTAAAAATGTAATTTTCATCTCGCTTAGGTTCTTTGGCTAATCGTTTCAAACTTTCAACGTCGTAGGTAATAAAATTTTGCACTTGTCGATTTAAGGTATATTTCCTGAAACCTAATTTGTGTAAGGCATCACTGGCAAGAGAAAGGGAAGTATCCAAGGTTTCTCGGTATATATATTCAATACCCAGATTAAGTAATTCATACGCCTCATAACGATTTTTGGCTCTTACGAGCAGTTCAACATGAGGATATTTTTCTTTAACTAGTAATGCAACTTCCTTATTCACCGCAGGATTATCAATAGCGCAGATTAACATTTTTGCTTGAGCTATCCCAGCAGATTCAAGAAGATCTTGCCTAGTAGCGTCGCCATAGTATACCTCAAAACCCATTTTCCTCAAAAAATCAACACGGTTAGAATCTATGTCTAGTATGGTAGCCTCAACTCCATGAGATCTCATAAATCGCCCAACGGTACTTCCAAAATGTCCAAAGCCTACCAAAATTACCTTTTGAGATTTAGCAATATGATCCATAGGTCGTTTAATGGATTCTTTGGTACCAACTTTAGGTAAAATCACTCGTTCATTAATTAAACTGAGTATAGGTGTGAGCGACATAGAAAGTGCTGTAATCACCAACATAACGTCCATTTGCTCTGGTGCAAGAATTTCTAATTGAAAAGCAAATGAAAGTAAAACGAATGCAAATTCACCTACTTGTGCTAGGCTCAAAGTTAAGAGTAGTTTTTGATCAAGTTTAAGCTTAAAAACTCGGCCCGTGATGTATAAAACAGCGGCTTTTAAAGTTATAATAAGTACTAGTAAACCACCTATTGTAAAAGGACTTTCTGCTATTACAATAAAGTTTATGGAAGCACCTACTGCCATAAAAAACAAACCCAATAGTAAATTTTTAAAAGGCTCTAGTGTACTTTCTAACTCATGTTTAAATTCACTTGTTGAGAGCACTACTCCACCTAAAAATGCTCCTAATGCAGGACTTAAACCTACAAACTCCATTAAATACGAAATAGAAAATACGATTAAGAAAGCTGCTGCGATAAGTAATTCACGCACTCCGGTTTTTGAAACCTTTCGAAGTATTGGTACTATTAAATATCTTCCTACTAGCACAATTACCACTACAGAGGCAAGAATAGCCAATGTTTGCAATCCTATGGGCAAATTTTCAATTAAGGTTGCTTCATGTCCATTTGAGCTTACATTTGATGGATCTTGAGAAGACAATAAGGGCAAGGCTCCTAACATTACAATCACGATAATATCCTGAAACAGCAATATTGAAAAGGAACTTATTCCAAAGGTGGTTTCCATTAAGCCTTTTTCCTTAATGGTTTGCAAGGCTATTGCAGTGGAAGATAAAGACACTGCCATGGCTATTACGAGTGCTACTTGCCATTCATATCCTAATATTGTAAAAAGTAAGTAAGTCAATACTAGTGTCGCCGTAACTTGTATTCCTCCCATACCTAATATAGACTTACGCATGTTCCAGAAGCTCTTGGGTTCAATCTCTAGACCTATAAGAAACAGCATTACCACAACTCCAAATTCTGCAAAATGAAGAATATCATCTCCTTCTTCACCTATTAAACCTAAGACATAAGGTCCGATAATGACTCCGGCGATTAAATAACCTATCACAGAACTTAATCCTAGTCGTTTAGCGATAGAAACACAAATTAAGGCTCCTGCTAGAAATACAATTGCTTCAAAAAGTAATGTTCCTGTCATGAATTTGGGTTTTTAATCAATTCAAGATCGTTTAAAAAGAAGCAATTAGATAATCCAGTAGCATCAAAATCACCTTTGAGTAAATCAATGAGATTTTCATATTGATTTGCATAATCTAGTAATTGCTCTTCGGATAATTTATGAGTTCCCATAACCGCAAATGGTGGTAAATAATGCATCCCACACAAATTTGCAGTTTGTTCAAAGGGTCTTAAAAATTCATTTATAGTATAACTGTTATACCCTTGTGAACAATACACCTCTCTAGAGCCGCCAGTGGTTATAACATTAAATACAGTTTTACCTTGCAACATGTTACCTTCAGGACCGTAGGCCCAATTAAACTCTAATACCATGTCCATCCATTGCTTTAAAATTGCTGGACTACTGTACCAGTACAATGGGTGGTGCCAGATTATGATATCGTGTTCTTCTAATAATTTCTGTTCTTTTCTTACATTGATATGAAAATCTGGATAGGTTTCATACAGGTCATGCAATGTAATATGACTTTTAGAGAATAATCGATCGATTAAAGTAGCATTGGCTCTTGAATCTTCAAATCTAGGATGAGCAAATAAGACTAATGTTTTTTTCATTTTTAAATTTAATCAAACCACAGATGTAAATGGCGATGTGTAACTTATACCTTCAATCTGCTTAATGTTTCTCTACTTACACCTAGGTATGAAGCAAGAAGTTTTTTTGGAACTCGTTGAATCAAATGCGGCATTTCGTCAATTAATCGTTCATAACGCTGTTCAACCGTTTGGGTAAGATGAGAAAGTACTCTTTGTTGCAAATGAACAAAACCGTAATTTAATTTTACCCTGAAAAAGTTGGCCATAGCAGGTACTTCCTTACATATCAATTCTCGACTCTCAAAACTTAGACTTAAAAAGTGTGTGTCCTCTAAACAATCTAAAAATAAAGTTGCAGGCATTTGATATTGATAAGCATGATAATCACTTATCCAATAATTTTCTGAAGCAAACTGTAGGATGTGTTCCTTACCATTTTCATCTAGGGAATAAGTCCTTAAAAGCCCCTTTAAAATCCAAAATTCATGATCTACAACTTGACCTGTTTGTATCACGAATTGATGTTTTTTCAAACTTTTATACTCAAAATGAGATGCAACAAACTGCCATTCACTATCAGTTAAACTTACTATTTCTTCAATATGTTTTCGCAAAGGTGATAGATCGTGAGTCATACTACGAAAATAATTAAAAGGAGCACTCCAAGTAACCTTTTAATTTGTTAATGATTTAAGTACTCTTAGTAATAATAAGTTATTTAAATATATCTGGTCTATGATTCCACATTGCAATGTATTGTCCTGTGCTCATTTTTCTTGCGATAAATTTTGCTTGTGTAGCAATTTCTCCTTGAAAAAGTTCGTCTACCGACTCAATCCACAGTTGTAGCCAAATACCAAAATGTGTGGGCTCGATTTTATAAGATTCCGCTTTGTCAACTTTAATGTGATGGGATACTGGATTACCCTTGTAACCTGCCTTTTTGAATAAATTCGATTCCCAAAAATCAGTCAACTTACTAATATGCAATTGCCACTGATGATCTTTTATGTGTTTTGAAAAAATAGGTGCAAGGATCTCATTTTTTCTCACCTTGGAATAGAACAAATGAACGAGACTTGCCACATCCTGCCTGTTCTCTATAGTATTAAGACCACTCATGAATCAATACATCGAGTTACTGAACAGGAACACCTCGAGTTGTAAATGACAAACCTTGAGACCCATAAGTAGATATCATAACAGCCTCAAACAGCGGTGGATTATCTGTATTTTTCATTGCCCATTCAAATAGGAAATTAGCACCAGATCCTCCTTCATAATCCTTTTCGCGTATAATAATTTCTAGAGTTTCCATAGGATTAACCACTATAGGATCCTTAACATACGATCTTACTATTTCACCTGTGGTGTTATAATAATCTGCTTGCGTTATATAAAGAGGTTCTGTAGGTGATATATTTCTTATACTCGCTGTAGCAGTAAGATCAAAGGCACGTTCATCATGCACGTGATAGATGTGCGAGTATACTGGTAGGTATGTTTTTGCTTTCGCGAAAGCGGAAAAATCCTCAACATCTGCTTTCTTCGTTTCCCAACTAGGCTGCTTGCTTGGATACTTGGCTGTTTCCTTTTCAAAACAACCTAACATCATAAAAACACCGATAAGTAAGATGATCTTTTTCATAATAGTAAAGTTAAGTGTCTCATGGTTAAGAAGCATCATAATACTTCTTTTTCAGCCAAAAAGAAACTCTTACCAATAAAATTAATGCTGGAACTTCTACCAGTGGACCAATTACTCCTGCAAATGCTTGTCCAGAGTTAAGTCCAAATACCGCTATAGCGACTGCGATTGCCAGTTCAAAATTATTTCCTGCTGCGGTAAATGCCACCGATGCCGTTTTATCATATTCTGCACCCATCGCACGGGTAAAGAAAAATCCAATGATGAACATTAAGGTAAAGTAAATCATTAATGGGATTGCTATTATAAGCACATCCATAGGGATTTCAACAATAAGCTCACCTTTTAATGAAAACATGATTATTATAGTAAACAACAGTGCTATTAGGGTTAACGGAGATATAGTGGGAATAAAAGTTTGAGTATACCATTGTTCTCCTTTTATTCGAATTAAAATAAATCGACTTAGAATACCCATTAAAAAAGGTATTCCTAGATAAATAGCAACGCTTTCTGCAATAGTACTTATGGAAATATCAACTATCGCTCCTTCAAATCCAAAGTATGGTGGCAAAATAGTGATAAACAACCAAGCATAAAAACTATAACCGAAAACCTGAAAGATGCTATTGAGAGCAACTAAACCAGCACCGTATTCACTACTTCCTTCAGCAAGATCGTTCCATACAAGAACCATGGCTATACAGCGAGCTAGTCCTATCAAAATGAGTCCAACCATGTACTCTGGATAATCTTGCAGAAATAGAATTGCTAATATGAACATAAGAACAGGACCTATCACCCAATTAAGAATCAATGAGGTGGATAGTATTTTTACGTTCTTAAAAACTTTGGGAAGCAATGAGTAATTCACCTTGGCTAGCGGTGGATACATCATCAATATCAAACCAATAGCAATAGGAATATTTGTACTTCCACTACTAAATGAATTTACAATATCCGGAAAAGAAGGTATAAAATAACCTAACCCTACTCCTATTGCCATGGCAATAAAAATCCAAAGCGTTAAATTCCTGTCAAGAAAGTTTAATTTTTTTGAAGACATTTCTCTACTGTTTTATAAAACACTTTTTTAGAGTGCTCACTCTTTATAATTACAAAGACTATTTTTGGGCTTGTTGAAATACATAAAGCATTTCTGTTGCGATTTGATGGCTGCGTTCTAAATAAACATCTTGCTGTTGTGGTGTGCCATCAGATATTTTAGGATCTAGAAAGGTGATTGGAATTCTTTTAATCGCTCCTGCTATGAAAGGACAGGTTTCATTTGCAGAATCACAAGTCATCACCGCGGCAAATTCTCCTTGTGGATTAAAATTATTATTTAGCACCTTGGAAAATCCTATGATAGGATGTTCATTTTCACCATATTTTATGGAGTAAACTGGATTATCGGTTTCAGATAATTTTTCTATTTGAAATCCTTGCGATTCTAGGGTTTGAGCAACTACAGGAAAGAGTGCAGTAGCCTCAGTACCGGCAGAATAGGTTGTAACTTTATTGAAACCTAAGTACGATGCAGCAGCTTGAGCCCAAATTTGAGATAGGTGACTACGTCTAGAGTTATGAGTACAAATAAAGTTAATTCTAACATCCTTATCTGCTTGTACTCGGTCTTTAATAAAATCAATTAAAGGTTGTAGTGTTTCTTTGCGTTGCTCATCTATAGAGTTTACTTGAATATTTTTCAAGTAATCAGAAATTTCTGTAAATACCATGACTAGTTTTTAATGTTTAACAACAACCGCTTCCTGGCGCACAGGTATTGGTAGCAGTAAGTTGAGAGAGAGACTTCTTTTCTTTTTTAACTGGAATGCCACAATTATCCTTGGCAAGACAATCCGTCTGTTTAGAGGTAAGTAAAAAATGTTTGCCGTTAAACTCCAAACCAAATTTCCCTATAGTATCTCCTTGATATTCTACCTCGATTTCTAGATCTTCTATTCCTAATATTTTTTCAGAAAGTGTAATTATATCTAGGAGCTTTTCTGGATGCAACCTGTGATCATAATCATTTGCACTCCAAAGCTGGAAGTTAACAACCTCTTCATTACGCACGGTACCGCCGCAGTCAATAAAGTTCTTGGTCACTTTACCTACTTCAGTTACATGAAAATGATTGGGTACAAGATCACCATTAGGTAATTCAAATGCAATAACATCTAGTTCTTCAAGATGTTTTTTAATAGTGGATAGTTTCATAATTATAATATTGCGATATTACGATAAATAGACATAAATTTTTTTTAACAACAAGATGAGTTTTCTGCTACATCTTGATTAAGGAATTGGAACATGATATTCTTCATGGATTGCCAGTTCTCAACATTTATACAATAACAAACGCTTGTACCTTCAACCGTACCTTGAATCAAACCTAATTGCTTAAGTTCCTTTAGGTGTTGTGAAATGGTAGGCTGTGCTAGACCTATTTCATTAACTAAATCTCCACAAACACAAGTATTAGTTTTATACAAGTGTTGTAGGATAGCTACACGAGCTGGATGGGAGAACGCTTTCGCGAAAGCGGAAATCGCATTTTGCTCATCGGTAAATATTTCAGTTTTAGCTAAACCCATTCCCTTATTGTTACATTGCAATATTACGATAATAGAATTTAAACCACCAAACCTTAAGAGATAATTTTCATTGCCTTAAGAAACCTTTAAACCTTACGAACTAATAATCAAAGACATAAGTTAAAGTTTAATGGTGCTTTTTAAGACCATTTGTCGTCTTAAACACGACAAGATTTTAACATCTTACAGGTTTAACATCCTGTGATAGCTGTATCTAACGACTACCTTAAATGTTAAAGATCATGTTACAAAAGCGATTCTGTGAGTTTGAAGATTAGGAGTTCTTTAGGAGCAGTAAGCTACTAATGCCTGTAATTTTAAAAGAAAACGAAAGAAAAAATAAAGATTATGGCAATATTAGAAGGCGTTAACAAACAATATATAAATGGTCAATGGACAGAAGGAAGCAGCGAAACAAATATAGAGGATAAGAATCCTTTTAATCAAGAAAAACTACTTTCCATTAAAGGAGCTTCTCAAGAAGATGTAGATAAAGCTTATAAAACGGCAGAGAAAGCTGCGGAGTCATGGGGAAAAGAGTTGCCTCAAAAACGTGCAGAAATAGTAAATAACTTTCATGATGCTATCGTTGACAATAAGGAAGAACTTATCGAGTGGTTAATCAAAGAGGCAGGTAGTTCAAGAGTTAAAGCAGAAGCAGAAATCCAGATAAGCCTAGGGATTATTAAGGAGGCTGCTTCATTTCCTAGCCGTATGCATGGATATATCACTAATTCTAGAGTACCTCACAAAGAAAACAGAGTTTATCGCAGACCACTGGGCGTGATGGGAATTATTAGTCCTTGGAACTTTCCACTCAACTTATCTATACGTTCCGTGGTGACTGCAATAGCGTTAGGAAATACAGTAGTATTGAAACCAGCATCACAAACTCCCATTACAGGAGCTCTTGCTATAGCCAAATTATTTGAAATTGCCGGTTTACCTAAAGGTGTTTGTAATGCCGTTGTAGGTAAAGGGTCAGATATTGGCGATTACTTTGTAGAACACGAGATTCCAAAACTTATCTCCTTTACAGGTTCTACTCCAGTAGGTAGAAACATAGGAAAACTAGCCGGGCAAAAATTAAAACGCATGGCGCTTGAATTAGGTGGTAACAATGTATTTGTTGCTATGGAGGACGCTGATGTAGATCAAGCAGTAAAGGCAGCTTTATATGGTAAATTCATGCACCAAGGACAAATTTGTATGTCAATCAACAGGATTGTTGTCCATGAAAGTATAGCCGACGAGTTTGTCGAGAAATTTGTCGAAGGAACTAAAAAATTAAAAGTTGGTAATCCTCAAGATAAGGAAGTTACTATAGGTCCTTTGATTGATTCAAAACAAGTGGAACGTATAAATGAAGATCTCCAAAAGAGTATTGATGCAGGTGCCAAGGTTGTTCTTGAAGGTAAAAGCGATGGTGCTCTCATGCATCCAACTGTTCTAGATCACGTAACAGATGATATGCCTATCGCTGCCAATGAAATATTTGGTCCAGTAGCTCCTATCATTAGATTTAAGTCTAATGATGAAGCACTAATTATCGCAAATAGTCAAGACTTTGGTTTAAGTGGTGCTGTACATACAAAGGATGTCGAAAAAGGACTTCAATTTGCCAGTAAAGTGATTACTGGTATGATTCATATTAATGATCAAACTGTGAATGATGAATCTAATGTCCCTTTTGGAGGTGAAAAAGGTTCTGGTATTGGAAGGTTTAATGGAGATTTTATCATTGAAGAGTTCACCAGAGTTCAATGGATATCAGTACAGCACGAGCCTAGGGATTATACACCTTTTGCATAACTGATCAAAACATACATTTAAAATTTTAAATCAAAAACAAAAACAAAATGGATTTACAAGGAAAAACAGCAATAATTACCGGAGCTTCTAGTGGTATAGGTGAAGCAACCGCAAAAAAACTAGCAGAACAAGGAGTTAACGTCGTACTATGTGCACGACGTACTGAAAAACTAGAGGAATTAAAAGATGAAATCACTCAATCAGGAGGAAATGCCCTGGTAGTAACTGCCGATGTCACTAATATGGAAGATTGGAATACCGTGATTGAGAATACTCAAGAGCATTTTAATTCGATAGATATTTTGTTCAATAATGCAGGATTAATGCCTTTATCCTATGTAGAGAAATTAAAGACTGATGAATGGGAAAAAATGGTTGACGTTAATCTTAAGGGAGTTCTTAACGGAGTCGCAGCAACTTTACCTATCATGCAGGAACAGAAAAGCGGACACATTATTAATGTTTCATCCAGCGCAGGTCGTAAATACTTCCCAGGTGGTGCGGTTTATTGTGCTACTAAAGCGGCTGTTACTATGTTTTCAGAAGGGTTACGACAAGAAATTGCTCCAGAATATGGGATTAATGTAACTCTCATCGAACCAGGTTTTGTAAGTACCGAATTACAAGATACTATTACTGATGAGGACATTAAGGAACAATTAGGCAATATGAGTGATATGACACCATTACAAGCTAATGATATTGCCCAAGCAGTTGCTTATGCTGCTGCTACACCAGATCACGTAAATGTGAACGATGTTTATATATACCCTACTCAACAAAAACAGTAAGGAAGTAGAATCTTATCAAACTCGTTATGAACTTTAGTGGTTTATAACGAGTTTTTTTATCTTAATTTTTTTGACAAGGAATTTTAAAATTTCGCTTTCGCGAAAGCGAAAAACTTCAAACTTACTTAACTCTTAATACTCTAATTTCAGGAGATAACGAGATAAGATTATGAATCAGCTTTTTTGGGCAACAGCATAGTCACCCCAATCTGCAATTGATTGAACAAGAGGTATTAAAGTTTTACCAAATTCCGTTAAAGTATATTCTACTTTTAAAGGTGGTTTTGTGGTAAATACCTTACGACTTACAATTCCATCCTCTTCAAGTGCTTTAAGCTGAAGGCTTAACGTACGCTCAGTAACTTGTGGCATCATCTTACGCAACTCACTATACCTCAACGTATTATCCATTAAATGATAAAGAATGACCGTCTTCCACTTTCCTCCTATTACACCCATTGTTAAACTAGCACAACAAGGATATTCCTTTCCATTGAATGTTAATTTTTTAGGCTGCTCATTTGTCATTTTGTTACTATCTAAATTGACCGTTATTGCAAAGGTATAAAACTATATTTAGTTTTGTGACTATAAAAAGTATAGTTAATTAAAAACACTATGAAAACCATTCTAATTACCGGTAGCACAGATGGAATAGGAAAATTAGCCGCTATTGATTTGGCTAAGGACGGACATACCATTTTTATTCATGGCCGTAATCGTGAAAAGGTTAGTAAAGTTGTAGAGGAAATTACAAAATTAACGACGAGCAAAACTATTTATGGTTTTACTTGTGATCTTTCACAATTACAAAGTATTGACGACCTTGTTAATCAGGTAGCTTCAAAAACAATCAAATTAGATGTTTTGATTAATAATGCAGGTGTTTACAATTCACCTGTAGCAATTACTAAAAATGGAATAGATATTAGAATCGCTGTTAATTATCTAGCTCCCTATTTATTAACTACTAAACTATTGCCCTTGCTTGAGAAATCCGATTCAGCTAGGGTTATAAACTTAAGTTCTGCTGCACAATCTAGTATTTCGCCTGAATTTTTTCTGGGAAAAGAAACGGTTTCGGAAAGCGGTGCCTATGCCCAAAGCAAATTAGCTCTTACGATGTGGAGTTTCCAGCTTGCCAAAGAACAACCTGAACTTAATGTAATCGCTGTAAATCCAGGTTCCTTATTAAATACTAAGATGGTTAAAGAAGCTTTTGGTAATCACTGGTCCGATGCCAGTAAAGGAGCTGACATATTAACTCAGCTTGCAACATCAGAACGTTTCAATGAATCATCAGGGTCCTATTTTGATAACGATAAAGGTGATTTTTCTCATGCTAAGGACGACGCTTATAACCACGAAAAATTAAATCAACTTCACAATCTTACCCAAAAACTTTTAAAAAATAAGTTATGATAAAAAGAACAATGATATTCGCAGCTTGTGTCCTGATTCTTACGGGATGCAATACTCAAAATAAAGAAGAAAAAGTGACGAGCACTACTAATAATCAAAATACTGAAGTTGTTTTGAGTTCGCAGGTAAACTGGAGTCCTTTAAATGCTGCTCGAGGTGATGCTAGTCCACAGGCTGGTGATTTATGGGGAAATCGCAAGGAAAATCAAGCCTCTGGATTCCTGGTTAAATTTAAAGAAGGGTTTTCATCACCACCTCACATTCACAATATAACCTATCGAGGAATTGTGATCAAAGGTTCCTTACATAATGATGACCCTAATGCCAAAAGCATGTGGATGCCACAAGGATCCTTTTGGACACAACCAGCTGGCGAAGGTCACATTACAGCAGCAAACGCTAGTGAAAACATGGCTTATGTAGAAATTGATAGTGGACCATACTTAGTTAAGCCAGAAGATCAAGCCTTTGAAAATGAAGAAAAACCTATAAACATTCATAAATCGAACCTAGTATGGATAGGAGCTTCTGATCTTCAATGGACCAATCTGAATACGAACGATAAATCAAGGAATAAACCAGAAATAGCCTTTCTATGGGGACAACCTAATAGTAACGATTCTTGCGGTGCTTTGATAAAGCTTCCTAGCGGTTTTTCTGGAACCTTTGAGGCTAGTGGCAAAGAGTTTAAAGCTATCGTGATAGGTGGAAATTTAACGTATAAAGCTAGCAAATCAAAAGAACTGGATCCTGGTAGTTACTTTGGTTCAACAGATAATGCCTCACACATAATTATTAATAAATCTAGTGAACCCGTCATTTTGTATATAAAATCAACAGGAGCCTATCAACTATTATCTGAATGATATTTAAATGTAAGAAATAAAAAAAGCACCTATAGAAAAGGCGCTTTTTTCAATTTCAATCAAAAATTATTTCACTATTAATTTCTTAGTTACGTGGGTATCACCTACCTTACATTTAACCACATATAAGCCTTGTGGCAGAAAGCTAACATCAATAGTATTCGGTTGATTGCTAATCACTGTTTTAACTTGTTTTCCTGTAACATCGTATATTTTGATATCCTCGATAGTATTATTACAAGATAAAGTAACATAATCGATGGCTGGATTAGGGAAAATAACGAAGTCAACTACCTTATCTATATCTTGTGTACTTAAAGTAGCATCAAATTCTAGGGCTCCTATATCAATTGTTCCTCCTACTAGACGAGATAACCCATATGCTCCTATTGAAGAGGAAGTTGCGTTATTATATTCGATATTATCTCCAAGATCAACTAACAATGTAGATTGTGCAGTAGGTCGATAATTTGCATCTAGAAACATATCTATTGTGCTAGAATCAACATTAGTTACATTTACACCTGTGTAATTTACATTACGGATAGACGCATCTGTATTAAGTGCCGAATTAATGATATCTGTAGTGTGAGTCGTACCTTCATTTTGTTTCACATTTTTAATGTCGATGACTGAAAAATTATTGTTACTTCCTATTCTGTTTTGATAAAAGAAAGTATTTGCAATTCTCACTTGATTTTCTACACGACCACTTATAGTTATCGTATGTCCACCATCTTGCATGGCTGTAGAATGATTATTTGTGTTATTGATAAAACTACAGTTGATTATTTCAGTTTCAAAGAGACGTGTACCATTTGCACTTGTACCTCTTCTTAACCAGATACCACTAAAATCTGCATTATACTCATTATCTGCAAAGACAAGATTAATCATTTTGTTATTTAACTCATCTAGGTTCGTGTCATTGTGCTGTATAAGCCATAAACCATTGTTTGTAGATTCATTATTTACAACGTGTAGGTTTTCTAAAAGTAGTTCCCCTGAAAACAACCTCCAATCTAAAAGTAATCCTGAAGACAGGTTGTCTTTAATCATCGAGTTTCTTAATGTAAAGTTCCTCAAGTGATTTAAAGGTTTAATGACTGGATTGCCTCCTGTGGAATCACCACCACTTAAAATAAAACCATCGATCACCACGTCGTTTGCAGCTAGATCAATAAGTACATCAGCATTTTCGGATCGGTTAGTAACCAGGTCACCTGGTATATCATTTTCTAATAAGTCACCTGAAATAACAGTAGCATTAGTGGTTTTGATAAGTGACAGATCTCTTTGAGTCTCATTAGCTTCAGTTCCATCAAAACCTCCATAGATTTTTAATTCGTTTGTATTTATAAGTAAAGCAGTCGTCGTACCAGGAACAATGTAAGTTCCTTTTTTTACAAAAATCTTGTCGCCCCAGTCTGCAAATGTAATGGCATCTTCTAGTGTAGTAGCAGTTGCCCATGAATCACCGTTTTGACTTCCCGTTGCTAACTCATCAACATACCAAATCGCCTCGGTGCAGTCTTCATCAGTATAAGTTGCAGTAGCATCTTTTTGCCATAAAGTTAATTGACCGGTTGATGGTGAAAAGTTTTGTTGTAATTGAATACATCTTAAGTTTGGATTTCCATCACACTCAAATTGAGAAAGAACTGCATTATTGTTATTAGCAACATTTAGTACTGATAAATTATTATCATATACATGTAGTAAATTTAAATTGGTCGTATTTGACACATCTAATTCTAGGATATCATTGTTCTCGGCTTGAAGATGTCTTACTGTTGCTGGAACAATTAAAGTGGTAAGATTATTATTCTCGCATTGTAAGTGTGTAATCGAGGTATTATTTGACAGGTCAAGTGTAGAAATAGAATTGTTATAACAATCTAATCTTGTAATGTTTGTGAATGCTTCAATACCTGTTAAATCACTTATGCTTTGATTTTGAACAAAAATACCGCCTGTGTAAGCTGCTGCTTCTGCCACAGATATTTCAGAATCGCTATTCGTATTAATAGTAGTATTGTTAACTAAATAGCTTTTAAAAGATGGATCAGGAATAGAAACGTTTTGTGCCTTTATAAAATTTGAGAAAGCAAAAGCACTTAATAATAAAATGAGTAATTGTTTTTTCATTTTGCAGGATTGATTTATTAATACTGCAAATGAACAAGGTAAAAACAGCTAGTTCATCTCTACTTTTCTGTAACCGTTTAGTTTTTTTCTAAACGGTTCTTACAAAAAGGTTTCTTGTATCGCTGTTAAAAACTGGTCTCTTTTTGAACGAGAAATAGGTATTTGTTTTTTATCATCCATGACTATGTAATCCCCATCATGCTTGACAAGTTCACTGATGTGCTTTAAATTTATCATATAGGACCTATGACATTTAAAAAACAATTTATTGCCTTCTAATTGTTCAACAAAATGCTTTAATGGCTTACAAATAACATTACGTTTACCATTAATCATATACACATTAGTATACATGCCATCTGCCTCTAAATAGATGATATCGTTATGAGAGGTAAAAAGATATCCTCGTGGGATTTCCATTACTATTTTATCCATTGACAACTGTTGAACAGACTGTCTTAAACGTTCTATTTGCTCACTTATTTGTTGTGAGGATTGTTGTTGTTTCGCTTTCGCGAAAGCGGACTTTAATTCATCAATATCTATAGGTTTTAATAGATAATCTATCGCATTCATACGAAAGGCATCAACGGCATACTGGTTATAAGCAGTAACAAAAATGATTTGAAAGGCTATCTCATCGTCTTTGAAATAATTCATGATTTCCAGACCCGTCTCGCCTGGCATTTCTATATCTAGAAAAACAATATTCGGCTTCAATTCTTTTATAGCTGTCACTCCATCTTTAAGGTTTGAGGCCTCGGCAACGACATGGAGCTCATTGATATGATCTCGTATTAAAGTAGTCAATAAATGCCTAGCACGTTTTTCGTCGTCAATTATTATAGCTTGCATATAATCTAATTTAAAGGTAAAGTAATGGTCACTCTAGTACCTGAAGCTTGTCCGTCATTTACTAAATCCTCAATTACAATATCTACCGGTTTATTAAATTGCTCCTTGTAAAGTGAGGCTCTTTCGTTATTTACAGCGGTAGAAAACGATGTATGTAATCTACCCCTATTCCTATTAAGCAATGCAGACTGTTGCCTTCCTATACCATTGTCTTCAATTTTGATGCTTAAGATTTTCTTATTTTTTATAACGCCGCAGTCGATCATTAACATACGATTATTAGGTTTATGCATAAGACCATGCTTCAAAGCGTTTTCTACATAAGGTTGAACCAGTAATGATGGTATCATTAAATGCTCAATATTTAAAGTATCATCTATTTTAATAGAATAATCAAGCTCATCGTCAAATCGCATTTTCTCTAATTCTAAATAGAGTTTGAGCGCAGCTATCTCCTGTCCCAAAGTAATTTCGTCTTGCTGACTATAATCTAGGTACTTTCTTATAAGCCTACTAAATTTAACAAGATAATCACTGGCTAGTTCCCGTTCATTAGAGACTATAAAATCTTGAATGCTATTGAGCGAATTAAAAACAAAATGTGGATTCATTTGAGAACGTATATTCTCTAATTTAAGGCTTGCTATTTTTTTCTCCATAAGCAGCTTATCCATTTCCTGAATTCGTTTTTTATTCTTTTTTTCTTGTTGACGTTTAAAAATCAAATAAGTAAGCACTATGATTAATAAGACAATAAGGGCATAAAACCAATACGATTGCCAGAAAGGTGGAAGGATAGTGAATCTCACTGGTTTTAAGTACTTATACCCTGTCGATCGATTATTTTTTCCTCGCAATTTAAAGGAGTAATCTCCCGGTGATAAACTAGCAAATTGTAATTGAGTTGTTCCATAAGGCACACGACGCCATGAGCCTTCTTCATTGTTTATTTGATATTGGTATTCAACATATTCACTAGCCTTAAAGCCGTTGGAATTGAATGTGAAATTTATATTGTTCTCATCATGATCTAGTTTTGATAATGCTGTTAAGCTTCTAGGAGTTTCGTTAACGGTAACTTCAGTGATAGTAATAGGTGCTGTTTTAAAATTACTTTTTAAAACATCCTTAGGAATTTGATAAATAGATCTACTAGAAAAAGCAGTCAGAACCTCATCACCTATTATAAAATCCGTTATTAAATCATTGATACCCAACTGACCATTTACTTGTTGGGTGGTCCGTTTTATAGGCTCATATAAAGTAAGAACTCCACTATTGAGCATCCATAGATCATTCTCGTCTGATTGCAATTTTACAAAACTTGAAGAATTTTCTTTTAAAGTATTGAAGTCTGAAATAGTTATGCTTTCGCGAAAGCGTAATTTATCATCCTCTCTATTTAACAATAAAAACGACGCTCCCTTTGTCCCTAACCATATATCATTCTCATGTATTCCTATTGAGGTGGCAAAAACTGATTCTCCTTCATGTTTTATTTCTTTTAATACTTTTTGACGCACATGATAAACATAAACACCATCAACAAAGGAAATAAGTAGTCGATCGCCTGATAATAGTATTGCACCCTTAACTCGTTGTTTTCTAATAAGTACTGCCTGAGATTTTTCAAGTGAATTATCGTATAGCAAGGCTTCCTTAAAACTACCATAGAATATTTGAGAATCATTGACTCGCAGTATACTTTTTGCTGAATTCAAGATGTTATCATACCTGATTAATTGGAAAGTCCTTACATCCAATTTGTAGGAACTATTATTGGTAGTACTCACAAGCAAACTTGAGGTTTGACTATCAAAATATAAATAATTGACAGCTCCTCGATTATTAAGTTTTATAGTTCTAGAAATCTGTAAATCGGAATTATATATATACAAGACACCATCATTAGTCCCTATTATAAACCGGCCATCATCCAATTGACAAGCAGCATTTATTTTTTGTTTTTCGCCAGGCAAGTAGAGCCTTTTAATATCTTTATTAGGAATAACAAAGATTCCATTGTCCAATGTGGTAGCCCAAATATTACTATTGAAATCATTAATAACATTTGTTACCGATTGTGATTCCAAAGTATGTTTTTGTATTTCTAGCTTTGTATCATTCAATTCGAATAACCATGCGCCATCGCTTGTACACAACCACTGTTGATCTTCTTGTGACACGATGTTGTAAATAGAAATTTGCTCAAGGTTTTTAGGTAGTGAGACAGCCTTCATAGAACCGTTGTCATAAATAGCAAACAGCTTATTTATACCACCTAATTTATACAACAATAAAACTCGATCATCAACTATAAAAAGCTGAGGCGCTACAATACCATTTTCATAAAATTGAGTAATTACCGTTGATTTGTCCTTAACATCTTTTACAATCTTATGTCTGTTTGCACCTGATTTATCATTAGGTATGTCAAGATGCCAAATATCTTGACCATTACGACGCATACTCAAAACTAAGTCTTGCTTTTTCTTTACAACCGTTTTATCTGTTAGAGAAACGCTATAAGTACCGCTGTACCAGGTATACAGCATCACACTATCATCATTGATAGTAAAAGGAACTAGTTGTCCTTTTACTAAATCATGTGCATCATAAAAAAGCGTCATTTGTTCATTTTCAACATAGAAAAATTGACCGTATATATTGTTGAACCACAAACGCCCCTTGTGATCCAAGGTTAGATTAAACACTGCATCACCATGTTGGTCTGGATGCGTATATAGAATAAACTGTTTGCCGTTATATTTATACAAGCCACTGTCTGCAGCTAGCCATATATTAAAATAATTATCTTCAATGATATCGTAAAAAGTAGCATCGGGTAATTGATCATTTCTAGAGAAGTGATGATATACTTCCTGTTGTCCAAAGATTAGATTACTGGACAAGGCTATAATAAAATAAATTAAGTTGTATATCTTCAAAATATAGAATCGATAATTTACAAATCTAAAGAATACCTATATGGTGTGAAGTCTTTTTTGCTAAACAAAGCGACTTTATTTCTAAATAGAAAAAGCGTCTGTTTCCAGACGCTTTTTCAACTTAACCAACCTAAATTATAAACTATTTCAAAGTAGATGGACACACATAATTAGTTGTCGATACTCCTGCTTCTTTAATAGCTTTATAGCCACCTTGAATATCGATTAGATTATGAATTCCTCTACTCTTTAAAATGGATGCAGCTATCATGCTGCGGTATCCACCTGCACAATGGATATAAAATGTTTTATCATCAGGAAATACTGATAAATAATTATTTAATTCACTTAAAGGTGTGTGTTGTGCATCAATTACATGTTCACTTTGATATTCACCGGGTTTTCTAACATCAAAAATTTCAGGTTTATCATTTTCAAGCTTAGCTTTAAATTGAGATGCAGGAATGGAACTTACTGTATCGTATTCTTTGCTAGCCTTTTTCCACGCAGCAAAACTTCCTTTTAAATATCCAATTGTGTTATCAAAACCTACTCGAGATAATCTTGTGATTGCTTCTTCAATTCGTTCTTCATCGGCGATTAAAAGTATAGGTTGATGCACATCTTTAACAAGGTCTCCTACCCATGGAGCAAAACTACCATCAAGCCCTATGAATATTGATCCTGGAATGTGCCCAACAGCAAATTCACTTTGATGTCGAACATCGAGCATTAAAGCACCTGTTTCATTTGCAGCAGCTTCAAATTCATCTGGAGTGAGCGCAGTTTCACCTTGAGCTATTACTTCTTCTATATTTTTATAACCTTCTTTATTCATTTTTACATTAAGAGGAAAATAAGCTGGTGGTGGTAACAATCCATCAGTCACCTCTTTAATAAATTCCTCTTTGGTCATATCTGATCTCAAAGCATAATTAACTGCTTTTTGATTACCTAGTGAGTCTACCGTTTCCTTCATCATATTTTTACCACAAGCACTTCCTGCACCATGAGCAGGGTAAACTATGACATCATCGGCTAGTGGCATAATCTTGTTACGCAAACTTTCATATAAGGTTCCAGCAAGTTCCTCTTGTGTCATATTTGCTGCCTTTTGTGCTAGATCTGGTCTTCCGACATCGCCTAGAAATAAGGTGTCACCGGTAAAAATCGCATGATCTTTTCCATTTTTATCTCTTAGAAGAAAAGTCGTGCTTTCCATAGTGTGTCCTGGAGTATGCAACACGACAAAAGTTATTTCTCCTAAAGAAAACTCCTGATTGTCTTGGGCGATAATCGCTTCAAAATCTGGATTGGCATTTGGGCCATAAACGATAGGAGCACCTGTTTTTTGAGAAAGTGTAACATGACCACTCACAAAATCGGCATGGAAATGGGTTTCAAAAATATATTTTATTGTTGCTCCATCCTTTTTTGCACGATCTATATAGGGTTGAACCTCTCGTAATGGATCAATAATAGCTACCTCACCATTACTTTCAATATAATAGGCTCCTTGCGCTAGACATCCGGTATAAATCTGTTCTATTTTCATAATCTTTTCTTTGCTTAAATTATCATTCACTAATTCCAGTTTGTTGAAAGAGCACGCTTTCGCGAAAGCGGAATTATTTCTTATTTGATTTAAAATTAAATAAGCATCTCATCATTAACGGTAACATTTATTACATAGACACCTCTTTATAAATAATATATATTCCCATGATTAGAACAAACCACCCAAAAGCTGTTTTTAATCGTTTGCCATCAATGAATTTATTGAGCCAGATCCCAATAAATATTCCTACTACGGAAACTGAAGTAAAGCTGAGTAAGAATAACCAATCGATGTCTAGGTTTTGAACATCTCCTATAAAACCAATCAGAGACTTTATAGCAATAATTAATAATGAGGTAGCTACCGCTTTTTTCATAGGCAATCTGGCCAGTAATACCAAAGCTGGAATAATTAGAAAGCCACCACCAGCGCCTACAACTCCTGTAAGTACTCCAACGACAGATCCTTCTAACACAATTAAGGGATAGTTATAAGAAACCTCTTTATCGTCGTGGTGTTCATTGCGCTTGTTACGTATCATTGAAATTGAAGCGACCAGCATTATTATGGCAAAAAACAGCATTATCGCAAGATTTTTAGAAACGATAAATGTTCCCACACTAAATAACTGTACGGGAATAGCTGGTATTAAATAAGCTCGTGTAAGGTAGACCGCTATAAATGCAGGTATGGCAAATATTATCGCTGTTTTAAAATCTACCATTCCTTTAAAAATGTTTCTTACAGCGCCTACAAAGGCAGTAGTACCTACGACAAATAATGAATAGGCCGTTGCAACTACAGGATTAAGGGATAATGCATATACTAAAATGGGAACGGTAAGAATGGAGCCACCACCACCAATAAGTCCTAAAACTAGACCAATTAATAAAGCGCCTACATAGCCTAAAACATCCATTAACTCCATAGTGTATTGATTTTGAAATCAAAAGTAAAATGGGTAATTAGGTATTTATGTAACCCTTGTTACAGGAGTGAGAATTAAATGAATTTTAGTTCTCTTTTTCACAGCATTTCAATAAAGCTGCGATGAAGTTTTATCTGTGAATTATTCTCCATTTTTTTAAGTAATCTAGAGATAACAACACGACTGGTATGTAAATCGGCCGCGATTTCTTTGTGAGTAATATGGATATGTTTACTATTGAGTATTTTAACCTTGTCTAGTAAATAGTTTTCTAATCGCTCATCCATATTGTTAAAGGCAATGTTATCGATACTTTCTAGCATCTCCATTAACCTTTCATGGTAACTATTCATAACAAAGTTGCGCCAGGTTCTATATTTGCGAGACCATTCTTCCATTTTACCTACTGGAATCATAAGTAGTTTTACAGAAGTCTCGGTAACTGCATGTATTTCACTTTTGGTGGTTCCTAAACAACAAGTCATTGTCATTGCACAAGTGTCACCACGCTCAAGGTGATAAAGCAATAGTTCATCACCTTCTTCATCTGGTCTTAATATTTTTATACTACCATCTAGTAATAATGGCATGGACTTGATGTACTGCCCAGGTTTAATGAGGTCCTCACCTGCATCAACCTCCATAAAGGTAGCTACTTGATTAATCTCTTCAATTAAAGCAAGTTCAAACTGAGAACCATAATGTTTATTAAGTTCTTGAATCATTTTTTACCTGTTTGGCAATCTGTCGATCATACTTAAAGAAGAAATGAGCCCAGATAGATTTTGAAACAGCTCCTATATATGGGAAAAAAAGAACTAGCCCTACAAGTATTGCTATAAAGGCAATTAATGGACTAGATCCATAACCAGCTAACCACAATAAAACGTAAATAGCCACTGCTATCGCAACTCCAACTGCATAGGAAACATACATGGAACCGTAATAAAAACTAGGTTCTATAGAATATTTAAGATTACATTTTGGACAATGTTCTCGTACCTTATTATAATTTGAAATTTTATAGGGATTTGACTCTAAAAATTCACCTTGCCTACAACGTGGACATTTTAAGAATAACAGACTGTATATGGCAGATTTTTTCAATTGGATTAGATTTTAAACAAATATAAGATGTGGTCACTCTTGCTTATGTAACACTTGTTACAATTTTAATATATAAACTTCATTTAAGTGAGTTTAAACAAGAAAGCTATTCTTACAAATTGAAGAATTAGTAATAAATAATAATCCTTGTTAGGATCTTGTTATAGTCTTCTTTAGCCTGACCACGGTAGGATTACTAACACCAAAACAATACTATACTGTAAATAAGTCACTTATAATGATTACCGCATTATCTTTTATTTAAACCTTGAATTACTCGAGGTTACTCCATAAAAAACACACCTATTAGAGGCGGTTGTTGGAATATTGTAAGCTTGACAAGAGAAAATCCAAACTTTTAAATCAACACGTAGTACCTATATATACCTTTTGAATAGGATTGCTGCTCATCCTAACAAAACCCTACTTTGAAAATAGAAAAAGATGAAAAGGAATTTTGAGTAATCTCAACTTCTTTTCATCTTTTTCGGTTTATTCGTGACCACGGTAGGATTCAAACCTACGACCGCTGGAGCCGAAATCCAGTGCTCTATTCAGCTGAGCTACGTGGCCATTTTTAAGTCTAGCTAAACACTTTAACTTAGTTTGCTTTTTACGATTGTACTTATCGTACGGCCATCGGCTTTACCGGCTAGTAATTGGTTAGACCTACCCATTACTTTACCCATGTCTTTCATTCCTTGTGCTCCAGTTTCATCAATTACTTGCTGTACAATTTTTGCAATTTCATCTTCACTTAGTTGTTCTGGTAAAAATTGCTCTAGTACTTTGGCTTGCGCTAGTTCTGGTTCTGATAAATCTGTACGATCTTGTTCTTCAAATATCCTAGCACTGTCTTTACGTTGTTTAACGAGTTTTTGAACGATCTTAATTTCTTCTTCTTCAGAAAGAGTATCAGATCCGCCAGAAGTTTTTGCTAGTAACAATTCACTTTTAACGGCTCTTAAGGCTGCAAGGGCTGTTTGATCTTTTGATTTCATGGCATCTTTCATTGCCGTCATTACAGATTTCTCTAAACTCATAACTTTACATTTAGGCATCAAAAATAATAAAATTGATAAGGGAACTACCTTTAATAAATACCAAAAAAAAGCGCTCAATACTTGGGGATGTATCAAACGCTGTAAAAAACACTTTTTAAACTAAATCTTAATCTGGTGCGTCGTGTAAAAACGAATTGTTACTTGATCTAAACTGTAACTCATCATTTTCATCAATATTCAAGGTTGTTCTTGATCGTCCGTCATCAGTTTTTGGAGCTTCTAACTCTACACCTTGACGTTTAAAAGCTGGTTGCTTTTCCAGTTCTTCCAATCTGTGCGAACTCTTAAATTTAAAATTTAAGTGATGCATGGTGCGTTTGCGTTTTTCGGCATTACGCAACAACATTTCATTTATTGGTAATTCAGTAGGATCAATTTCTTCGTCAATTTCCATACTTGACTCTACATCTTCAGCTGGTGCTTGCACTGTTTTAGCAACTATTTCTAGTTCTGGTTCTATCACCGTATTTGTTTCCTCAACTTTTTTAACAGGTTGTGCATTAACTAGCTCATCTTCTTTTTCCATGTAGTCGTCTAGTGAATACTTAGTAACACCCGTTTCATTTACTTCAGTCACTGGAATAACGTGCACTGGATCATTAACCTCTAGGGCATTAATTTCTTCCGTATTTTCCTCGTCCATACCCAATTGTTGAGACAATGGTAAGTCAAAGTCTAGAAAGAATTGATCGCGTTCTTCTTCTTTTGATTCCACTTCTGGTTGTTGTACAACAGGAGTTTCCTCTATAACAAAATCTAATTGTGATTGAGGTTTTACATCTAGTACTTCCTCGTACACCACTTCTATATTCTTAAGAACTTCAGTTGTTGGGATAATAGGATTAGGTTCATCTTCAAACAACTTTGGCATAACTGGCATAGCGTCTTCTGGATCCTCATCGCCTAATTCATGTTTAATGATTAAAGGTTCTTGAGGTTGTGATGGCTGTACTGTTTTTTTTGGTTCCGCTTTCGCGAAAGCGTTATTATCAACTGCCTGTATTTCATCTTCATCATCTTCTTCTAAATCAAGAATCAGTTTTCCTGGCACCACTTTATCAGTAGCTTCATCTAAAACACGTGAAGCGCGCTGCTCTTCCTCTAAAGTGTGAATGATGCGTTTTGCTTCTGTATTAGATATTTCGTTTTGCTGTTCAGCATTAAAGCCAGTTGCGATAACCGTTACTGCGATTGAATCTCCTAATTCTTCGTCCTCACCTACACCCATGATGATGTTTGCGCTTCCACCAGCTTCAGACTGTATGTGCTCGTTAATCTCACTTATTTCATCAAGGGTAATCTCTTCTGATCCAGACACGATAAGTAGCAACACGTGTTTTGCACCAGTAATTTTATTATCATTAAGCAATGGTGAGTCCAATGCTTTAATTATTCCTTCTTGGGCACGATTTGATCCGGTAGCATGAGCACTACCCATTATTGCTGTACCAGAGTTTACTAGAACCGTTTTTGCATCGCGCAAGTCAATGTTCTGGATATAGTGCTTTGTAATTACCTCGGCAATACCTCTTGAAGCAGTAGCAAGTACTTCATCTGCCTTAGAAAAACCGGCTTTAAATCCTAAATTACCATAAACATCTCGTAGCTTGTTATTGTTTATAATAATCAGGGAATCAACTGACTTTCTAAGTTTATCTATTCCTTTTTGGGCTTGTTCGTTTCTTATTCTTCCCTCAAACTGGAAAGGTGTTGTTACGATACCTACAGTAAGAATATCCATTTCCTTTGCTACCTGAGCTATCACAGGTGCTGCACCAGTTCCTGTTCCTCCACCCATTCCTGCTGTAATGAATACCATTTTAGTATTGGTATCTAACAATCTTTGAATTTCTGAAATAGATTCTTGCGCTGCTCTTTCTCCAATTTCTGGATTTGCACCAGCACCCAATCCTTCTGTTAAGGATACTCCTAATTGTATTTTATTAGGGATAGGACTGTTCTCGAGCGCTTGAGCATCTGTATTACAAATGACAAAATCTACACCCTTAATTCCTTGTTGAAACATGTGTTTAATGGCGTTGCTTCCACCGCCGCCTACTCCTATTACCTTAATCACATTTGATTTGTTCTTAGGTAAGTCAAAGGATAAATCGCTTCCTACTTCCATACTCATTTATGCTACTTTAAATTTTGTTCTTTCTCTTTTATTCTGCGTTATCTATAAACTCTTTTACTGATTTTACCCAGTTTGAAAAGAAGTTGTTAGATGGTTTTTTCTGTGATTTTTCTTTAGGTTGTGGCACTTCTTCTTCCTCAACCTCTGTAATAGATTCAGGTTGTACCTGTTGTACTATTGGTGCTACTTCTTCTATTATCTCTTCCTCTTCTTCAATAACCTCAAGCTCTTGAAGGCCTTTCATTACCAGACCAACAGCTGTGGCAAAAATCGGACTTGTGTTTTCCTTATCGCTATCACCTGCCAGATGTTCATTAGGGTAGCCTATACGAGTAGGCATTCCTGTAACATACTCGGTAAGTTGTTTTATATGCTTTAATTGACTACCACCACCTGTAAGTACTATTCCTGCGATAAGTTGTTTTTTAGGTTGGTCAAAACCGTAGTTTTTGATTTCCATAAAAACGGATTCTAATATCTCTACCACTCGCGAGTGAATTATTTTACTTAGGTTTTTAAGCGTAATCTCTTTGGGTTCTCTACCTCTTAATCCAGGAATAGAAACAATCTCATTGTCTTTATTTTCTCCTGGCCAGGCGCTACCAAATTTTGTTTTAAGTAATTCTGCCTGCTTTTCTATAATCGAGCAACCAGCTTTTATGTCTTCAGTAATGATATTTCCTCCTTGTGGTATTACTGCTGTATGACGAATGATTCCATCTTTAAAGATGGCCAAATCAGTAGTTCCACCACCTATATCAATTAAAGCTACTCCAGCTTCCTTTTCATCACTTCCCAGAACAGCATCAGCACTAGCGAGTGGTTCTAGAGTGAGATTTTTAAGTTCCAGTCCGGCGCTTTTTATACATCTACCAATATTTCTTATTGAGGCTATTTGCCCTACTACTACATGAAAATTAGCTTCTAATCTACCACCGTACATACCACATGGTTCTTGTACATCGCTTTGACCATCTATTTTATATTCCTGTGGTAGAACATGTATAATTTCTTCTCCAGGCAGCATCACCAGTTTGTGTACTTGATTGCAAAGGTTTGCAATATCAGTTTCATTTATTACAGATTCACTATCCTGTCGAGTTATATAATCGCTGTGCTGTAAACTGCGTATATGTTGACCTGCTATTCCTACTGTTACATTTTCAATTTTAATACCGCTTACCGTTTCAGCTTGTTGAACTGCTTGCTGTATAGATGTAATTGTTTGAGTAATGTTGTTTACAACACCACGATGTACACCTAAACTTTTTGATTTTCCTACACCTAGAATCTCGAGCTTACCATATTCATTTTTACGACCAATCATTGCCACAATTTTTGTGGTACCGATGTCTAGTCCTACTGCATATTCTTGTGCTTCCATTTCTTCCCCTTTTTTATTTTATAACAACCACCTGATTATTAAATCTTAGGTCAACAGTATCTATACTTTCTAGCGTTTTATCTTTTTCAGCCTTGGCTATAAAGGCTTTATAATTAATGAACTTATGCTCTAGTTTATCAATTTTACCCAGGTTTATTTTATGATTCATTGCCCTAGGTTTCAACTTTACATTTCCTTTATCTAGTTCAATTGCTGCAATAACCTTTTGTAACCACTTATCTTTTCTTATAAAGGAAACTAATTCAAAAACATCGTTTTGAAACTCACTTTCATATCCAAAAATTACAGGCACACGTACTGCATATTCATCAGACAATGGCATCCATTTATTATCCTCGTCTAGATATCCAGACTTCTTTCCAATGATGCGCGCTATAGGCACTCGTTGTTCAATTACTGCGTTTATTTCACCATCAATTGACATGGAAACCTCAGCCTTTCTAATCATTGAGTTTTTATCAAGACGCTTTTCACTCTCTTGTAAAGCTAGTTTTTCTATCGTGAGATAATCTATACTGTCCTGATTTTGTATCAACAATTTATTAACGTTTTCTTCAGAAATTAAAGGACTGCTATAATCTGTAAATGTGATGGTTACATCCTTTATCTCCCTATTTTTATGCCTAACAGCCCCAAAAGCGTATAAACTGAAAACCAGCACAATAGCCACAATCAATAAGATCGCATTTATGTAAGGTTTTATTTTACCCATTTTGCTGCTATTTTTTTGATTTCAACTCCTATATCTCCTGCTCCTAGCATACAGATTATTCGTTTATTACTTCTATGTAACTCGTTCTCTAACTGATCCTTTGTTACCATACTTGTTATCCCTGAGGTTATATTCTCAATCCTATTTTGAAGAGATTGAGATGTTATACCAGGTAAAGGAAGTTCTCGTGCCGGATAAATATCCAACAAGTAAACTTGATCAAACTGTGCCAAACTGTGCGCAAAATCATCCATAAAGTCTTTGGTACGAGAATACAAATGCGGTTGAAAAACTACTAGTTTTTCCTCATCCGGATATAATTCACTTACCGCTTGAAAAACAGCATTTATCTCTGTAGGATGATGAGCATAATCATCTATCAACACGAGCTCATCACTATTCAATCTGTATGTAAAGCGCCTGTCAACTCCAGGGAAAGTGCCAAGCGCTTTTATTAATTTTTCTGGTTGCACTCCATACTCTACCGCCATTGACATAGCAAGAGCAGCATTTGATAGGTTGTGCTTACCAGGTAAATTCCATTTTATATTCTTGAAAAGTTGATTAGGTGTTTTGAAATCAAAATAATAAGATTCATCTTGAATTCTATAATTCAAGATTTGATAATCTCCATTGTTGAATCCCACTTTTTTACCTGGTAACGAAACCACTTCAGTAGTCAATAAATTTCCTTGTGGAACTAATGCCGCAAAGTCTTCAAAGGTTTTTTCAAACTCCTCAACATCTCCATATATGTCAAGATGATCTGCATCCATAGCTGTAACACCAGCAATTTCAGGCTGTAAGTTCATAAAGCTTCGGTCAAATTCATCAGCCTCTACGACCATAACCTCATTTCCTGTATGGATATAATTAGTATTATACTTTTCAATTATGCCACCACAAAAAGCAGTCATAGGAACTTTACTCTCATAAAGCAGGTGTGTAAGAATTGCGCTTGTTGTAGTTTTTCCATGAGTCCCTGCTACTGCTAGACATGTCATGGTTTTTGATATTTGCCCTAGTAGTTGTGCTCGTTTAAGTATGGTTATTCCGCTTTCGCGAAAGCGAACTAATTCTCCAAAATCTACTGGTATCGCAGGTGTATAAATCACTTGCGCATTATTAACATCCTTATACTGTGCTGGGATGCTATCATAGTCATCTTGATAATGGATGTTAATCCCTTCACTGACTAATTGCTCTGTAAGCGCTGATGGTGTTTTATCGTAACCAGCAACATTTTTACCTGCTTGTTTAAGGTAGCGCGCTAGTGCACTCATCCCTATACCACCAATACCGATGAAATAACAATGTGATATGTGATCTAGATTACTCATTCAACAACTGTTCGATTTCATTTACAATATGACTAGTAGCTTGAGGCAAGGCTAGCTTCTTAATATTTTTACTTAATGTTTCTTGTTTTTGAGAATCCTGGATAAGCCCTTTCCAAAGGGTCATGAAATTTTGCTCCAGATCAGATTCTTTAATCATCACAGCAGCATTTTCTTGAACAATGGCTTGTGCATTTTTCGTTTGATGATCCTCAGCAACGTGCGGAGAAGGAATAAAAATGACCGGTTTACCTACTATACAAAGTTCTGATATGGTGCCTGCTCCAGATCGTGAAATAATAAAATCTGCCGCAGCATATGCAAGATCCATTCTTTCCAAGAATGCTTTTACTTGCAGTTGTTTTTGCTCTTTAGCCTTGTAGGTTTCATAATAAAACTTACCGCATTGCCAGATGATTTGGACATCCTTGAGCAATTGTACGCTGTTTTCATCTATAAGTTGATTTATACGCCTAGCACCAAGACTACCGCCTAAAACTAATAAGGTTTTTTTGTTTTCATCTAAACCAAAAAACTCTATAGCTTGTTGTTTTTTACTGGTAATATCCAATAAATCTTGTCTAACTGGGTTGCCAGTCATAACCATTTTATCTTTGGGAAAAAAACGTTCTAGACCTTTACTCGCTACACAAATGCGTTTGACTTTTTTTGATAGTAGTTTATTGGTTATTCCTGGAAAAGAATTTTGTTCTTGAATTAGAGTAGGAATCCCTTTTTGATTTGCCTTAAACAACAAGGGACCGCTGGCATAACCACCAGTACCTATTGCGATATCTGGTTTAAAATTATTTATGATGCGACCAGCATCTATTAAGCTTTTTACAACCTTAAAAGGGAATGCAATGTTTTTAAGGCTTAGACTGCGCTGCAATCCACTTATCCACAATCCTTTTATAGGAAACCCGGCTGCTGGAACTTTTTCCATCTCCATGCGATCACGTGCTCCTACGAAAAGTATTTCACAATCTGGCCATCTTCTCTTGCATTCATTTGCAATAGATATAGCTGGATAAATATGACCACCGGTACCACCGCCTGATATGATAATTCTATATGGTTTCACTTAATACATCTAAAGGGTTCATATCTTCCTCTTTGGTTTCTTCAAGAGGTTCTTTTACGTCTTTACTTGCACTCACACTTAATACTATTCCCATAGCTAGGCAACTCATTAATATTGACGTTCCACCACTACTTATAAAGGGAAGAGTTTGACCTGTTACAGGCATTAAATTAACGGCAACAGCCATATTAATACAGGCTTGAAAAATTATTGGAAAGCCAACACCTATCACCACTAATCGACCAAATATATCCTTTGCCTTTTTAGTGATTACAACCAGCCTAAATAGAATTAACAAATACATAATCACAATACCAAAAGCACCAATAAAACCGAATTCCTCAATAATAATTGCATAGATAAAATCACTACTTGATTGAGGTAAAAAAGGTCTCAACATACTTTTCCCTGGGCCAACACCTGGTATGCCACCTTCAGAAATGGCTGCAAGTGCACGTTCTGTTTGGTAATTAGTATCAGCCGTTCCAGAACCACTAAAATTCTCGATACGCGAGATCCAAGTGTCTACACGGTTTGGAAAAAGATCTGGAAAAGCTTTGGCGGTTAGAATAAAAAGAGAAAGCGCCACAATTCCCACACCTATAATACCAAGTAAGTATTTCCAGGGATATCCTCCAATGAAACATAGTGCCAGCACCATAATAAATATAAGTGCGGTAGTAGAGAAATTAGATGGTAACACAAACAGTAAAGTGAGTCCAACTGGCAACCACAATGGCAGTAAACTTTGTTTAAACGTAATAGTCTTGTGAGCTATGTTTGAAAGGTACTTTGCAACATAAACCATAAGAATAACAAATACCAAGGTGCTAGTTTGCAACTGCATTCCAATACCTGGAATTGTAATCCATCTAGAAGCATTTGCACCACCCATAGTTGTTCCTTGTAATGCAGTTATTACTAATAAAACTATAGCAGGATATATAAGTAATACACTTAATCCATTAAACAATCTGTATGGAGTTTTATGAACTGCCCACATGGCTATTAATCCCATTATAATATGTCCAAGATGACGTATAAGGAAACGACTGGTATCACCAGTTCCCTTTCCTAGATAGGCCAAATTGGCACTAGCGCTATAGACCGGAATAATTGAAAACACCAGTAATGCCACTATGAGCGACCAAAGAAACAGATCTCCTGATATGTATCTACTTAATTTCAATTTTATAAGTTTCTAACTGCTGCTTTAAATTGTCTACCTCTGTCCTCGTAGTTTTCAAATAAATCAAAGCTGGCACAAGCTGGACTCAACAATACATTGTCACCTGCTTTGGCCAATCTATAAGCTACTCGAACAGCATCTTCCATGGATGATGTTTCAACTACTGTATCAACGCATTTTGCAAAATTTTCTATGATTTTGCCATTGTCAATTCCTAAGCAAACAATCGCCTTTACTTTACGATTTACTAACTCATACAAATCGCTGTAATTATTTCCTTTATCAACTCCACCTACAATCCAAACTGTAGGATGCTCCATACTGTCTAATGCAAAATAAGTTGCATTTACATTGGTGGCTTTACTATCATTGATATATTGAACTTTATTGATTTTAAGAACATTTTCTAATCGATGCTCTACACCTTTAAAAGACTGTAGGCTTTGACGTATAGTCTCCTTTCTTATTTTCAAAAGTGTTGCCGCGGTGGCAGCTGCCATAGTATTGGCAGTGTTGTGTTTTCCTTTTAATGCTAGTTCCTGTATAGGCATGGTGAAAAGGGTGTTGTTAAGGGTTATAATTATTTGATTATCTTTTATAAAAGCTCCATGCTTCAGTTCCTGAGTCATAGAGAACGGCACTAACTGTGCTTTTATATCTTTATTTTTTAAAGCCTCGGTAATTGCTTGGTCATCGGCGTTGTAGATGAAGTAATCGCTAGCTTTTTGTGATTGAGCAATTCTCATCTTACTATCTATATAGTTTTCAAACTGGTAATCGTAACGATCTAAATGATCAGGTGTAATATTGAGTAGTATGGCGATGTGTGGTGCAAACTCATAACAACCATCTAATTGGAAACTACTTACCTCTAACAAGCGATAATTAGCTGGTTTTTGAGCAACTTGCAAGGCATAGCTCTCACCGATATTACCACCGGTTGTTGCATTTACCCGTGCAGTTTCTAGCAAATAGCTCATTAAGGAAGTTGTCGTAGTTTTTCCATTACTACCTGTAATAGCAATTACAGGAACTTCTCGTTCTTCTCTAAAAGCAAATTCAATTTCAGAAATGATTTCTATACCTGCTTGTTTTAATTGTTTAATCAAGTCAATGTGATCAGGTATTCCTGGACTTTTAATTATCACATCTGCCTCGATTAATTTTTCTAGTGTATGAGCACCTGATTCATAAGATATGCCGTGTTCATTTAACGCTTTCGCGAAAGCGTCATTCACAACAGCTCTATCGCTTAAAAACACATCATAGCCACGACTAGCAGCAAGAATAGCAGCTCCTAAACCACTGATTCCACCACCAAGCACTACGACTTTCTTTGATATATTAGTTTCACTATTCATTAACGAACCTTAAGTGTTACAATACTGATGATGGCTAGTAAAATTCCTACTACCCAAAACCTAACTACTATTTTACTCTCATGAATTCCTCTTTTTTGATAATGATGATGCAATGGTGACATAAGAAATATTCTACGTCCTTCTCCATATTTTTTCTTAGTGTATTTGAACCAACTTACCTGCATCATTACAGATAAATTTTCCATAAGAAAAACACCACATAGAATTGGAATGAGCAATTCTTTACGGGTTGCAATAGCCAGAACAGCTATGATTCCACCTATAGTTAAGCTACCTGTATCACCCATAAAAACTTGGGCCGGATAGGTGTTGTACCATAAAAATCCTACAAGCGCACCTGCAAAAGCAGTTATAAATACCACCATCTCACCAGAGTTGGGTATATACATGACATTTAAGTAATCTGAAAATATAATGTTCCCAGATATCCACGCAAATAAAGCTAGGGTAATCACGGCGATAGCACTTGTACCTGCGGCTAATCCATCAATACCGTCAGTAAGGTTTGCACCATTGGACACAGCGGTCACAATTACAACGACTATCGGGATAAAAATGAGCCATGCCCATGAGGCTAGGTCATCATCAATCCACGTGATCAATTCACTATAATCTAGTTCATTGTTTTTAGTAAAAGGTATCGTTGTTTTAGTGGATTTTTTTGCTGCTTCAAATTGAATAGGGATATTACCTTCCACTCTTTGTTGGGTATACTTTTCAGTCTTTAGTTCTTCTTTTATCGTTATCCCAGGATGAAAATACATGATGGCACCTACAATAATTCCTAACCCTACTTGACCGACTACTTTAAATTTACCTTTTAAACCACCTTTGTCTTTCTTGAAGACCTTGATATAATCATCTGCAAATCCAATCATTCCCATCCAAAGCGTGGTAATGATTAAAAGAACTACATAAATATTATCAAGTTGGCATAATAACAGGACCGGGATCAGAGTCGCTAATATTATGATTATTCCACCCATGGTAGGTGTACCTGCCTTTTGCGCTTGACCTTGTAGGCCTAGATCGCGAACTGTTTCACCTACTTGTTGATTACGTAGATAGTTGATTATACGCTTTCCATATATAGTTGAGAATCCTAGAGACATCATGAATGCTATCGCTGCCCTAAATGTGATAAACTCAAACAGCGATGCTCCAGGCAATTGAAATTGTTCTTCCAGGTATTTGAATAAATAGTAAAGCATATTATTTATTGAGTTTATTTAATAATGATGCAATAATTTCTCTATCATCAAAATCATTACGTACTCCGTTAATTTCTTGATATGTTTCATGACCTTTACCTGCAATCAAAATAATGTCATTAGGTTGAGCCATGACCGCAGCTGTTTTAATGGCCTGTTTACGATCTACAACTGTTACGGTTTTTTTAAAATCTTGAGGTTCAACACCAGCTTCAATATCATCTAGAATAGCTTGTGGATCTTCTGTTCTAGGATTGTCACTAGTAAAAATCACTTTATCACTCAATGATGCTGCAATCATTCCCATTTTAGGTCTCTTAGTAGCGTCTCTATCTCCACCGCATCCAACTACTGTAATAAGCGTTTCATTTTTAGTACGGATCGCATTAATGGTTTCAATTACATTTTTAAGTGCATCTGGGGTGTGTGCGTAATCTACAATCGCAGTGATTTTATCTTCAGCCGTTGTGAAATACTGAAATCTTCCAGAAACACCTTCTAATTGTGAAATTTTTTCCAGAACCTCAATAGGTTCTAGACCTAGCTCAACAGCACAACCATATATTGCTGCAATATTATAGGCATTAAATTGACCTATCATTTTACACCAAACTTCTTGTTCGTTAATTTTAAGCAACAAGCCACCAAATTGATTTTCTATAATATGCGCTCGGTAGTCTGTAAAAGATTTTAAAGCGTATCCTCTTTTTACAGCCTTAGTATTTTGAAGCATTACATCACCATTCTTGTCATCTTTATTGGTAAGAGCAAATGCAGATGCTGGCAATTCATCAAAGAATCTTTTTTTAACATCTCGGTATTCAGCAAATGTTTTATGATAATCTAAATGATCATGTGATAGATTTGTGAAAATGCCACCTGCAAAATGCAATCCGGTAGCGCGCTCTTGATGTATCCCGTGACTACTCACCTCCATGAAACAATAATCTACTCCTGCATCTCTCATTTCTGCTAAATAATGATTGATAGTCAAAGGATCAGGAGTTGTATGAGTGGCCTTATATTCTGTGGTATCTACGAGTATATGTACAGTTGATATCAAGCCAGACTTAAAACCGCAAGATTTAAACAAGCGATATAATAAACTAGTACATGTTGTCTTACCATTAGTTCCCGTAATACCTACAAGTTTGAGATCTTTTGAAGGATTACCGTAAAAGTTTGCTGCCATAAAAGCCAACGCTTTTTTGGTACTAGGCACTTGAATGTAAGTAACATTTTCTATTTGATCTTCTGGTAGTTTTTCAACTACCACAGCGGTAGCACCTAGTTCAATGGCATTTTTAATAAATTTATGTCCATCAATTGCGACACCTGTAATAGCCACAAATACAGAATTCAATTCCACTTTCCTAGAATCGAAAACAATAGACTGCACTTTTTTATCGGTAGAACCAACGACAGATTCAATATTTACTTTGTATAATATTTCTTTAAGTAACATCATAACGTTAGTACTACTTTTTCTCCATTTTTAATAATTTGTCCTGGCGCCTTACTTTGATTAGATACAATTCCAGCTTCTCCCTTCACTTCAACATAGGCTCCCAAGTTTTCCAAAATCACTACAGCATCCATCACTTCCATACCTTTGAGGTTAGGCACCTTTTTTTGAATAGATTGTAACTTGGAATAAAACAACTCATCAGACTTTTCTACTTCTTCTGATGCAATTTGTGGTAATTGAATCTCGTCTTTAATAGGACTGTTTGCGTAAATTTTATGAGCGATTTTTTTAAAAACCGGTCCAGCAACTATATTTCCATAATAACCTTTCTTAACGTTGGGTTTATGAATCACTACTATGCAGCTATATTTAGGCTCGTCAGCCGGAAAATATCCAGCAAACGATGCAATATAATTACCTGGCTTTATCCAATATTCTGCTTGACAGGTTCCTGTTTTACCTGCCATGGAAAAATTAGGTGAATACAGGTTATCTGCAGTTCCACGCCTAACTACATTTTCCATCATCACCTTTACCTTATCAATGGTTTCTTGTGAACAAATCGACGGGTTAATTATCTCCTTATCAAATTTTTCAACAAGTCGATCTTTAGAACGAACTTCTCTAATCAATCTAGGCTTAACCATTACTCCATCATTTGCAACAGCATTGTAAAAAGTTAATGTTTGCAATGGAGTCAATTCTACACCATATCCGAATCCCATCCATGGTAAAGAAAGACCGTTCCATCCTTGATCATCTGGATGAGGAATTAATGGCGACCCTTCACCTACTATAGGTAAACCAATCTTATTACCTAAATTCATTTCATAAAGTCTATCTACATAATCACTAGGATTAGATTTATAGTTATCGTAAATCATTTGAACTAGCGCTGTATTGGAAGAAACCTCAAATGCTTTAGCTACATTTATTTTTCCATAACCACCATACTTAGAATCTCTTACATTTCTACCATAGTAAGAAATCTTACCACCTTTAGTGTCAAAAACGGTACTTGTATCAACCACTTTATCTTCCAGAGCGGCTATAACACTCATTAATTTAAATGTAGAACCAGGCTCATGCGCTTCCCAAACGGCATAATTTCTTTTCTCATAATATTTACCGCTTTTTGCCCTTCCTAAATTTGTGAGCGCTTTAATTTCACCAGTTGCAACTTCCATTACTACTGCAGTACCATGATCTGCTTCATAGTATTCTAATTGCTCAAGTAAAGCGTGATGTGCAACATCCTGCATATTGACATCAATAGTAGTATAGACATCGTATCCATCAACTGGCTCTACCTCGTTAGCTCCATTTACGGGTTTCCATTGACTTTTTGCAATTTTTTGCTTTAATCTTACACCATCACTACCTCTTAAATAAGGAGCAAAAGCACCTTCCAATCCTACAGGAGCTCGACCTGGTTTATCATAACCCACAATACGTTCAGCCATTTTACCTAGAGGATGATCACGCACTACGCGCTGCTCAACAATCACCCCACCTTTATACGGCCCTTTTTCAAATAAAGGAAAATTGATTACTTCTTTATAATCTCCGTAGTCTAGATTCTTAGCTATAAGAATGTATCTATTTTTATTTGCCCTAGCTTTTCTAAGCTTGTTAAGAAAATAACTTTTTGGCTTATTTAGCTTTCGCGAAAGCGAATCACTCAACTTACCGACGTTCTCATTAAAATCTTTTTCACTAGGAGTAACAGCATCAAATCTTATATCAAACTTACTGATAGAAGTTGCTAGTAATTGTCCATTTGAATCATACAGATTACCTCTATTTGCTGGTATCGTATCATTTTTAAAGATGCGCTTCTCAGTAAGCGCACGGTATTTTTTCCCTTCAGCTACTTGAACGTGAAGAATTTTAGCCAGAATCCCTATTCCTACCAGCAATAAAATACCAGCAGCGATATAAGCTCTATTAAGAATACCCTTATCCGTTGTTGCCATCTACTGGTAGTTTTATTTTAATTTTTTGTGGCGGCTCTTGAGCAGGAGCAATACCCGATTCTTTCAACCTTTTTGCCACTTCGCTTTCCATTTGCATGAACATGAGTTTATTCTCTAAATCATAAAACTCACTGCGCAATTCATTCACCTCGTCATTTAACTTACTTAATCGATGCACTTTTTTCTCAAAGGAATGACCCGTGTATATCATAACTAAAGCCAGTAATGCCATAAACAATATGAAGCGCCAATTTTTTGCCGCTCCTTCTTGTGTAAGAAAATCACCTTTTAATATTTTATGAAATCTAGACGCCATAACTACACGTTTGCGATTTTTTCTGCAATACGCAATTTTGCACTACGTGCACGATTATTCTCTTCTATTTGAGCAGCAGTAGGCACTATTAGTTTTCCAACTTTTTTAAATGGTACCTCAGCACGACCAAAAACATCTTTTTCCGGCTCTCCTTCAAACAAGCCATTACGCATAAATCTTTTAACCGGTCTATCTTCTAATGAATGGTAAGAGATCACACTTAATCGTCCTCCAATTTTCAACACCTCTTTTGCCTGGATCAAAAAATCATACAACACTTCCATCTCACGATTAACCTCTATCCTAATAGCCTGAAAAACCTGAGCCAGCAACTTGTTTTCCATGCGTGCCGGCACTAGCGGCTTACAAATACGTTTTAAATCTCCTACTGTTTCTATAGGTTGCAGGGCACGCTCTTGCACTATTCGACGTACTAATTTTGGAGCTATTCGCAATTCACCGTACTCTTTAAAAATGCGTAACAAATCAGACTCATCATATTGATTTACTACATGAACAGCATCCACTTCACTCTCCTGATTCATTCGCATATCCAAACGAGCGTCAAATCGAATAGAAAAACCACGATCAGCCTCGTCGAACTGGTGAGAACTAACTCCTAAATCTGCCAAAACACCATCTACCTGCGACACACCATGAAGCTTTAAAAAACGCTTCATAAAACTAAAGTTGGACTGAATCAAAGTAAATCTAGGGTCATCTATTTCATTTTGAATAGCATCGGGATCCTGATCAAATGCATACAAGCGCCCGTCATCACCCAATCGCTTCAAGATCTCGCGTGAGTGACCACCACCACCAAACGTGACATCAACATAAACACCATCTGGTTTAATATTGAGTCCATCTATTGATTCTTCTAATAGAACTGATTTATGATATTGATTCTCCTGCATCACTTCCCATTACTTCTTCTGCGAGATCCGCAAAATCATCAGTAGCATCATCTATTGCTTCCTCATACTTTTGCTTATCCCATATTTCTATAATATTAATCGCACTAGACACGGTTACATCTTTTGTAATCCCAGCTACTGAAATCAAATCACGCGGTATTAACAAACGACCGTTAGAATCAACCTCAACCGTTTTAACTCCTGCCGTAAAACGACGTATAAAGTCATTGTTTTTTTTATTAAAACGATTAAGCTTATTCATGCGACCCATCAATTCATTCCATTCTTTCATAGGATAAAGCTCTAAACAAGGTTGAAAAACAGCTCGCTTTATCACAAAGCCTTCTTGCATGATAGGCGCAAGCTGCTTTTTGATAGCTGCTGGCATCATGAAACGACCTTTAGAGTCGGCTTTACAATCGTATGTTCCTATAAAATTTATCAATGGTTCATCCTCATTTTGAGGTAATCTAATCAAATATATAAATCTTTTTACCACTTTTTACCACTTTTTACCACATTGTTGATAACTAAGCTCTTTTTTGAATAACTTGAGGACTTATGAACAATTTCAAATTCTACTTAGTGCTAATGATAGAGTGTTATGAAGTGCGCTTTCGCGAAAGCGAATTCCTTATAAAAAATAGTGGGATACCCCATTCATTTTTCACTTCAAATCGCTGTGCTGTTTAATTGTCTTTTTACTATAAGATTATAAGTTATATTTGCGACAGACAGTTTTTTATGACGAGGAAGACAATCAAGGACGGAAAATTCGAATATTACAGCGCAGGAGAAGGAACACCTATCATCATCCTTCACGGTCTGATGGGTGGTTTAAGTAATTTTGAAGGTGTTATCGATCATTTTCCAAAGGAAGGCTATCAAGTTGTAGTTCCTTCTTTACCACTATATACAATGCCGCTAATTAAAACTAGCGTAGGAACTTTTGCCAAGTTCATCAAGAAATTCATAGACCACATGGGATGGAAGGAAGTCATTCTTCTAGGAAATTCTCTAGGTGGTCACATAGGTCTTGTTACCACAAAATTATATCCAGAAGTAGTTAAAGCACTTATAATAACTGGTAGTTCTGGATTATATGAAAGCGCCATGGGCGAAAGCTACCCTAAACGTGGTGATTACGAATACATTAAGAAGAAAAGTGAGGACGTATTCTATGATCCTGCAGTAGCTACAAAGGAAATTGTGGACGAGGTTTTTGCTACGGTAAATGATCGTAATAAGTTGATTAAAACACTGGCCATTGCCAAAAGTGCAATCAGACATAATATGGCCAAAGATTTACCTAAAATGAACACTCCTACTTGTATCATTTGGGGTAGACAAGATAATGTTACACCACCTGAAGTGGCAGATGAATTTCATGAAAAATTGCCAGATAGTGACTTATTTTGGATTGATAAATGTGGTCACGCTGCCATGATGGAACACCCAGAGGAGTTTAATACAATACTGGATAAATGGTTAAAAGATAGAGGTTACTAACCTTTATTTGAACTTATCATCCTAGTACTAATACCTAGCTTTACATTATGAAAATTAACAGTGCCAAGTTTGTTGTTTCCAATCAAGATGTGAAGAAATGCCCGTCCAATCATTTTCCAGAATACGCTTTTATAGGAAGGTCTAATGTAGGTAAGTCATCATTAATTAACATGTTGACTAACCATAAGAACCTTGCCAAAACATCTGGTAAACCAGGGAAAACACAGCTTATAAATCACTTTTTAATTAATAATGAATGGTACCTTGTAGATTTACCAGGTTACGGATACGCTCGTGTTTCTAAAACTCAAAAAGCTAAATTTCAAAAATTCATTACCCGATATTTTGAACAGCGCAAGCAACTTATTTGCGGCTTTGTTCTGGTAGATATTCGACATGATCCACAACCTATAGATACTGAATTCATGGAATGGCTAGGTAGCAATGGTGTGCCATTTGCCATTGTGTTTACCAAAGCAGATAAACTCAAACCCAAGGCAATTGAAAAACAGGTCAATGATTACAAAGAAGCCTTATTGCAAACTACTTGGGAAGAAATGCCTCCTTATTTTATAACTAGTGCCTCAAAAGGTATTGGTAAGGAAGAACTTTTGGGATACATCGACGAAATAAATAAGTCTCTATAAAATACTTACTCCTAATTGTGTGGCCTGTTCTTAATTGCTACGTAACTGCTTTAGGATGATTTCTAGACCGTTTATTTTAAGCTCATAAACTGATTGCATGTAAACACCTAGCTTACCTTGTGGCCAACCATTTCGTTTGAACCAAAGAAAGTAAGCCTCTGGCAAATCACTCAAAAAGCTGCCTTTGAATTTACCAAATGGCATTTTATAATGAGCTAGCTCTAGAAGCTGTTTTTTGTCAGGATTCAAGAATAATTCTTTATTGAAAAATTAAAGGCTTTTATTTTTTAAGATTTAATTTTTCGGCAAAATAATCGCAAAAGTCTAGCATGGTATCGCGCATTTTTTCATCATTTGTAGCACGATGATAAGTATCGGCCATACTTACTAGTGTTTGATGAAAAAACACACGCATTTCATCTACAGGCATGTCTTTAGTCCACAAATCGATTCTAAAACTCTCCTGCTGTGCACTATCCCACATGCTTACCATCATGGCTTTAGCATCGGCAGCATCAACACCACCATCTGGTGCGCTCCATCTTATTTTTTCTGGAACTCTATTTTCATCCAGTTCAATTCCTATTCTTATTTGTGATCTGCGATTCTTTGACATAATTATTGTTGTACAGGTTTATACTGTGAATTCTTAAATATGGTTTCGGCTGGCAATGATACAAGTGTACTAGGATCAATCTCATTATTCTCCATGTAACTTGCTACTATTTTATATCCTATATATCTAGCGATTCCACCAGGTGTACTCGAGTCTATATCTAAATAAAATTTTGAAAATGGTGCTGGTTGTATGAATCTAGATTGAAGTTCAGGATTAGTACTATATAACAAATTTTGATCTATAAAGTAACGCCATACTTCTAATTCATTTTCCTTAGTAAATTCATATTCCTCTTTGGAGTATTTAAGAATCAGGTAATCCGGTTGGTCTGGCGCAAATAAACTTTGAAGGTAATGCAACTTACCATGATAGATTATGGATTCTAAAAAACGGCGATCGTTACCAGGTTCAACAAACAACTTTGCTATTGCGTGGGCTACATCGGCCTTTATATTTTCTTTATTAAAGTGTTGGCTTTGGTAGCTGTTCATCCCTGCATACAAATCGTTATCCTTGCCTAGATAAGTGTCGATTGAAATAAGTAAATCTTCCTGAAATGGAACTACTTGCATACGGTAGTCTACTTCAGAAATTATAGTGGTAATAGGCGTAGCTTGATATTCTGGAAAATAATACTTCACATGTTTCATTACATCAACAACCTCATCCTTCAGTTCCTTATAATCAAAACTTGCTTTTTCCACTTCTTCCTCAAGTATTGAGTAAATAGTATCGCGACCTTGCATTTTTTCATACCAAATAGAATCTGGCAAATGTGATGGAAATAGATAAGGATATTTTGCTTTTAATTGAGATAGATCCGTAGTATCAGCATTCTTAAACTCGTTATGAAAAGTCCTCAACCCTACATTTATAGGGATTTGTGAAATTTCCTTCTCAATTTTCGACTCAGAATTACATGAGGATAACGCTTTCGCGAAAGCGAGAACTACCAATATTTTAAATAGATATTTCATACCCTTATAACTGAGAAACAATTTGATTATTTTTAGACTCGCAAAAATACGATTATGAATGTAGAAAAAGTGACTGATCACATAGTAAAATGGTTAAAGGATTATGCTACTAATGCAGGAATTAAAGGTTATGTTGTAGGAGTGAGTGGCGGCATTGATAGCGCAGTCACATCAACCTTGTGTGCCATGACAGGTCTAGAAGTTCTTTGTGTTGAAATGCCTATTCATCAACATATGGATCACGTTACTAGAGCGCAGGAACATATTGAGCAATTAAAAAATCGGTTTTCTAATGTAAGTGATGTGCGTAGTGATCTTACACCCGTGTTTGATACATTCATTAATCAAATGCCGGATATAGAGGATAGTGCACTTGTAGATTTAACGAGAGGAAATACCAGAGCCCGATTACGCATGACCACTTTGTATTATCATGGTGGCGTTAATGGACTATTAGTTGCAGGAACGGGAAACAAAGTTGAAGATTTTGGCGTAGGATTTTATACCAAGTATGGTGATGGTGGAGTTGACGTGAGTCCAATTGCCGATTTACTTAAAAGCGAAGTTTATGCCGTAGGAAAACATGTAAATGTTCCAGAAAGTATCATGAAAGCCGCACCTAGTGATGGCCTTTATGGAGCAGAGCGTACTGATGAGGATCAAATAGGAGCTAGTTATGATGAACTGGAATGGGCAATGAAGCAAATTAAGGAAGGAAAAACTACCGCTGATTTTACAGAAAGAGAGCAAGAAGTCTTACAAATTTATCTGGATTTTAATCGTAGGAATCAACACAAGATGAATCCAATCCCAGTGTGTGTCATTCCCGACGAACTACTTGAATAACAGATTACAAGAAATTTACGTAAGGGCATACTCACAAATAAATCACAGTTTATACTGAGTAAACATTTTATCTTTGTAAAACCTCTGAAAACTTACAAAGAATGAACGTATTTTTAGCCGATCACCATCCTGTATTTAGACGTGGACTAAAGTCTTTAATGAAAGACGTTAAAGAATACACCGTTAAAGGAAAGGCAGAAAGCGGAAAGGATTTAATAGAAAACGTAAAAGCTGCCAAAGCTGATATTGTACTGTTAGAAATTGATTTGCCAGAAAGTAAAGGTATAGGAGAGGTTCGAGATTTAAGAGCGCAATTTCCAAACATTAAAGTACTTGTGGTAAGTTGTCATCCCGAGGAAATGTATGCTGCAAGTGCTATTAAAGCAGGAGCCAATGGTTATATCTCTAAAGTAAAATCAAGTAAGGAAATAAAAAAAGCCATCGCCAAGGTTGCTAGAGGCGAGCAATATTTATCTGAAGAGATTCTTGCTTCATTAAACAGTGGAAGAAAAAATGGAGTAATGAAATTCAAAAAACTTTCTAAAAGGGAGATTGAAGTTTTAAATTTACTTTCTAAAGGACTTAGAAATAAGGATGTTGCCAAGGAGCTTAACATAAATGAAAAAACAGTGAGCACCTACAAAAATCGTTTGCTTAAAAAGCTTAAAGCAACTAGCATTGCCGATCTTATTCACCAAGCTAGAATCATGCAACTAGCTAATTAAATCACACGATTTAAACGATTTCCTATATACTTATGAAGCTTGTTATATTCCATAACTTCTTCAAGCGCTGAAGCGTTATCGGAAGTCGGGTCTGGCGAGATGGAGTTGTACAATGCCTTGATTTTTTCTTCTATCATCAACCTTCTTAAATTAAGTATGGTATCAAGAACGTGTGGCGCGATTGTATCCTCTTTTGTTTTTACAAAAATTTGATGTTCATCCCATTTATGTAATTGGTACTTATCATCATCCATTACAAGATCTGCTACCATTTGAGCTTCTTCATCAGACAATTCGGTCATAATGGTATTAACGTCAATGCGACCTTCTAAAAGTAGAATATCAATTAGTTTTGGATAAAGATGTTTAAACGCTGGATTTGAAAATTCCATTTCATCACTCTGCAGCTCCATATATACCTTTTCATACACCACATTTTCAACAGAGATTTTTTCAGTTTCTAGTTCACCGTCTTCACTTTCTTGAAAATATTCATCGTTAAAAACCACCGTACGATCACCATATAGTAGTAAAGCTTTTATAAGAGCTTGTTCCAGTATCTCTCTTCTATTGACTGAAAGACTAGGACTTTGTTTATCAGAGACTTTTTGAAGTGTTTGTTGCTGTTGTTCTCTTATTTGTTTTTTACGCTCTTCTTTAACACTTGCATTTCGATTTTGTGCTAAAGAAGAGAATAACACATCTTCACCAATTTCCAAAATTGCAGCACTTTCTCTAACATAAATTTCTCTAGATATCGCATCGGGAATTTTGCTTATGCTGGAAACAATATCACGAATCATTTCTGCCTTCTTTATAGGATCACCTGCAGCTTCGTTTTTTAACAAGTTAGATTTAAACCTTATAAAGTCAACGGCATTTGAATCTAAAAACTCTTGAATTTCCTGAGTAGTATGGTTTTTTGCGAAGCTGTCTGGATCTTCTCCTTCTGGAAAAGTGCAAACTCGCACATTCATACCAGCTTCAAGAATGAGATCTGTTCCTCTTATCGCCGCTCTTAATCCAGCTGCATCTCCATCATATAAGACGGTAATATTTTTAGTTAATCGCTGTATTAATCTAATTTGCTCCTTAGTAAGTGCAGTTCCTGAACTAGAAACTACATTCTTAATACCAGCTTGATACAATTGAATTACATCGGTATACCCTTCAACCAGGTAACAAACATCTTCTTTGGCAATAGTTTGTTTAGCCTCATAGATTCCATAAAGCACTTTGGATTTATCGTAGATAGGGCTTTGAGGAGAATTTAAATACTTGGCAGCTTTTTTATCATTCACTAGAATTCTACCACCAAATCCCAACACACGACCAGACATGCTGCGTATAGGAAACATGACTCTTCCTTTAAAGCGATCAAATTTCTTTTGCTCACCGCCGTTAATCGACTCCTTAACTATGGTCAAACCGGTTTTTTCTAAAAACTCAAGTTTATAACCTGCTTTAATAGCTGCATCGGTAAAGGCACTCCAAACATCTGGATTGTAGCCTAATTTAAAATAATTTATAGTATCATCGGTAAAGCCTCGTTCTTTGAAATAACTGTATGCTATCGCACGCCCATCTTCCGTTTTAAGTTGCTTTTCAAACCATTCACTCGCAAATTTTGAAACAAGAAACATGGATTCTTTTTCATCCTGAACTTGTTTTTCTTCATCAGTTTGTTGAGTTTCTTCTATTTCAATTCCATATTTTTTGGCCAGCCATTTAATAGCTTCAGGAAAAGTAAAGTGTTCATGCTCCATGAGAAAGGTAACCACGTTACCACCTTTACCGCTACTAAAATCTTTCCAGATTTGTTTAACTGGCGACACCATAAAGCTAGGTGTGCGCTCCTCTGAAAATGGACTTAATCCTTTATAGTTGGAGCCTGATTTTTTAAGTTGTACAAAATCTCCAATCACCTCTTCTACTCTAGCGGTGTCAAATACGGCATCTACTGTGGTTCTTGCAATCAACTTCGAATAAATTTAAAGCATAAAAATAACGAATTGCAAAGTTACGTTTCTATACACCTATCCTATGGGATATGACTAAAAAGTTTGGATTTGTTCAAGTGATCGATACGTAATCTTCCAAGTTGCTTTCAATTTTGTCCTTAAAAACAAAAACCCGTCTATTTCTAGACGAGTTTTCTATTAATTCTTCATTTACCTAAATCTAAACCCGAAACTAAAATACTGTTGTTGAATCGGTGAGTCTTTTAAAATGTCATTTAGACCATATCTAGCAAAAATTTGAAAATCGTACCATCCTGCATAAATACTAAGTCCATAGTTAAAGTTATTTATTTCAAAGTCATTGGTGACCGTTGTAGTCACATCCCTACCTTCTCTTTCAAACTTGAGCTCTTGAGTAGAGGTAGTTGTATAACCTAAATAACCACCTAGCCCTACGACAAAGGCATCATCATCGTGGTACCTTTTAATTCCATTTTTATAGGTTTTTAAATCCCGACGTCCTATTTCAATATGTAAAGGAACTACTAAACTGAATTGATAAAATCTAGAACGATCTGTATCGATTCCTACAGGAACTAAATCTGTAATATTGTTGTTTGTTGCAAACTGACGATTATCAGTGATTCTTAAAGATTGAAATCTTAAATCCAAACCATAATTAAACCTAAATAAATCATCTTTTGGTTGCAACCTGGTACTAAATTCAAGTCCTATGTCAAAAACACCACTACCCCAAAATCGATAGTCATCACCTATTCCATTACCATCACCTAGTGCTTGATTCCAACCTATAGCCCAAACTAAATTAGTATTAGTGCGCACATTTTCTTTCTCTCTTCTATCTGAATCAAACAAATCTAAAAAATCTATAGGCGCTTTTTTTACATCTTGATCTTCTTGAGCCCGAACTGCCGTAAACAGAAGTAGTAATAGAGAACTTAATAATAGTTTTTTCATAATATATGGTTTTTATAAAGTTACATACCTAAACACCTTATAATCTTTATTTTAACTCTAATTTAATTGATAAGCATCCTTATAATCGATTTATAAGGATGCTTATACTTTAAGTTATTTATGGCTAAATAAATCTAATTCCAAAGGATACATATTGCCCGTCCACTGATCCGCTTTTAAAAACATCATTTAAATTCATTCTTCCAAAGAAAGAAATATTACCTTTTCCTATATAAGCATCTAGTCCATAGAAGAACACATTATTTTCAAAAGCATTAATGGTTGTTTGTTTTATATCTCTACCATTTTCTTCATACTTCAATTTTAAACGAGAACTTAAATTTAAACCTGCAAAACCTCCAATTCCCACTTTCCAGCTATTATCACTGGTAAACCTCACACGACCATCCTCATATTCTCTTTTTTCTGTTCCTCCAAATTCAAAATGAACAGGAACCATTAATTGGTCTTGTCTGAACTTAGCTTTCTCAACACTAAATCCTATAGGAGCCACCATTGTATCGTCTGTATTGGGTGTAAAAATTCTATTACCATTCAATTCTAGTCCATGGGATTGATATTCTATACCATATCTAATTCTTATATGATTTTTTTCATCTAATTGAGTTAACCAACTAGGCCCAAATGCTATGTAGTTATTATTTGGATAACTAAAATCATTGATTCCTAGATTATCACCATTCAAAAAGTTATATCCTAGTGACAAGCTAAAACCTCTTTGAGTTTTGATAAATTTTTTCTTTTCTCTTTGTAGATTTTCTCCATTTAGAGAAATCTCGACTCCTTTTGTAGATATAGATAACGATCCACCTTTTTCTGCTTCGGTCACTACAAAATCTTTTTCTGCTTCAATACGCTTTTTATGAGAAGTAATAAGTGCTGCTACTTGAGCTGCTCGCTCCCTTTTCAACTCCTGAGCTTTATCAGCACTTATTTTACCTTTTTCCAGATCTTTATTTACTTTTTCTACATACTCCTTAAGTTCTGTTCTTAATTCTGATTCATATAATTGATGTAAACTATTTAAATCATCTATTTTTTTCTGGTAGTATTTAGGATATTGTTTGTCATTTGACAAACTATCTTGATACTTCCAATTATCGACGGTATTAGTTTTTTCCTGAGCAAATCCTGCTGCTGTGCATAGTAAGTAAGTGATAAAACTTATCCATAGTAATCCTGTTCTCATAGCATGAAAATTTTAAATTAATTATATGTTGATGAAAATTATTTCTTTGAAACTAAGGCAACTGCCTCTTTCTTAACTTGATTAAAACCTTTATCAATCCAGTTTTGAATTTTATTTTCCTGTTCAATTTGAATGTCCCATTCTGCTTCTCTCAGTAAGCTCTCTGGATTAACGGTATAAACAGCTTCTTCTTTATTTATAGCAGATTCATTAAGCAATTCACTTAGTAGTTCATCTACTTCTTGATCGGCCGTTTTAATTAATAATTCTTTTTTATTATTTGAATTTTCGACTTGTGCAATCAACACTTGTTGTTCATTAATTTTTGGTTCTTTCACAACAGTATTCACATCGACCTCTTTCTTATGCTGGTTATCAATTGTAGCACTTACTACAACCTCATCTCGCTGTGAAAATTTAGAATCAAGCATTTTAACTTTTGATACCGTTGCCTTAATTCCAGCTGGTTCATCTTTATGATTAGCTTTAACCAATTCCTCATTCATAGTAGATAAACTCATTTCATTCTCAATCTCTTCTTCAATAAAGAGATCCTTATTTATCAATGGCTGCTCATTAGACTGATCCTCTGTTACAGACCACTCTGTATTTTCAACTTGATCACTTTGAACAGGTGAAAACTTTACAATGCTAACAGCGAGTAACAGCGCTGCTGCAACTCCTGCGATCCAGTACCAAAGCGGAATCGCCTTTTTGTCACTTGCATCCAATCGCTCCTCTAACTTAGACCAAGCTTGAGTAGATGGATTGATCTCGCGATCGTTAAACTTATTTTTATATGAATCAAGCTTCATATTGTTGCCTTTTTAAACTATTAATTTCTTGCTGAAGCTGTAATTTGGCTTTGCGTAATTGGGTCTTACTAGTATTTACACTTATATCCAGTATTTCTGCTATCTCATGATGCTTGTACCCATCAACTACATACATTAAGAACACGCTTTTATAACCTATAGGTAAAGCATCGATGACCGATTGCAATACATGCATTTCTAGATTACAATCATCCATTCCATCATCATCTGTTTCATCTTTAACTTCATCAATCGGTGCAGCAAATTTGAAAGGATTCTTCTTGCGCAAGTGATCCAGACAAGAGTTTACCATAATGCGACGCAACCATCCTTCAAAACTCCCATTGTGATTGTACTTTTTGATGTTCTTAAAAGCTTTAAAAAAACCATTTAACATGATTTCTTCTGCTGTTTCTACTGGCGAAATATATTGTCTACAAACACTTAACATTCTAGGCGCATGTTTATCAAAAATCTGCTTTTGCGCCTTGCGGTCGTTTTTAGCAGCTTTTTGAATAAGCTTTTTCTCGTTTGTATATAAGGAAATCACCTTCACAATTTACAGACTTTCTATTAACATAGACGAGACTTTTTTCAAAGGGTTGTCTGAATGCTCTTTTTTTTTGAAAAAATTATTTTTTTGTAAGTACGCTTTCGCGAAAGCGTAATAAAAAAACCTCTTTACCAGCAATAACTGATAAAGAGGTCATTAACCAACTTGAAAAAAAATTACTCTGGCAAAACCACAGTATCTATTACGTGCACAACACCATTGCTTGCTTCAATATCTGTAGCTGTAATGGTTGAAGTACGACCTTGTGCATCTTCAAGAACGACCTTACCATCTACAATACTTGCATAGATAGGATCTCCTTGCACAGTTTTAGTCATGAATCCACCACCATTTCTCTTGATAGATTCAATTATGTCGCTGGCAGTTACTTTTCCTGCAAGTACATGGTAGGTGAGCACGGCTTGTAGTTTTGCCTTGTTTTCAGGTTTTAGCAAGTTTGCTACTGTTCCTTCTGGCAACTTATCAAATGCTGCATTTGTAGGTGCAAAAACAGTAAAAGGACCATCACCTTGTAGGGTTTTTACCAAATCGGCTGCTTTTACCGCAGCTACTAGTGTAGCAAAATTTTTGTCGGACATGGCTACTCCTACAATATCTGGAGTTTGATTATAGTGCCAGTTTTGAACATACACTACATTTGACGTAGCGTGATCATTATTGCTGGTTGAAGCTTGATGGTTATTACATTGAGCTGTTGCAAATATTGCTGTAAACATCATTGCAGCAGTAAGTAAAATACTTGAATTTTTCATTTTATTAGATTTTTAAGTTTAAAAAGTATAATTTGATGCATCTTTAGGTTTTACGTTTGGAAATTCCTTTTGGATTTCACAGGATTGATAAAAAAAACGTTAAAGTGAAAAACGACCTTTTTCTAGAAAATCAAATAATAGAACTAATACGCGACAGAAATGATCGTGGGATGTCGTTATTATACGACCATTACAACGGTGCTCTATTTGGTTTATGTTTGAAATTCACGAAAGATCCTGATGACGCGAAAGAGGTTTTACAAGCTAGCCTAATTAAAGCATGGCAAAATATTGATTCCTATGATGCTGATAAAGCGAGACTTTTTACTTGGCTATATCAAATAACTAGGAATCAAGCTCTTGATTTTTTAAGAAAATCTCAAAGAAAACAGCAAAAGGAAATCCAAAACGATTATTCAAGCGTATCAATAGAAGAGGATAGTAGTTTACTATACAAAGAATTTAAAGAGCAATTAAATTTAAAAGTGACTTCTCTTGAATCTCAATATCAAGATGTCATAAATTGTGTGTTCTACAAAGGCATGACTCATATGGAAGCTAGTGAATACTTGAACATACCATTGGGAACATTTAAAACTAGAATACGTAATGCTCTTAAAAAATTACGAACTACTTATAGTATAATTGCTTTATTATTGTGGTCTTATATATAAATGGTCGAAAATAAAAACATACAAGAATTTTTAGAGTCTGGTGTACTGGACCGCTATGTTATGGGTAAAGCCACAGAAATTGAAATTCAACAGGCTGAACACTACATTGCAACCTTTGATGAAATAAAATTTGCGTATGACATGATGCAAATTGAATTACAGGCTCAGGCTTTTAAAACGCAAGAGAATCCACCCGAAGACTTAAAAAAAGAACTGTTTTCTACGATTAATACGAGTAATAAAGAAATAAAGAAACAAGATTCTATATCTTGGTTTCAAATAGCAGTGGCATGTATTGCTGCTGTTGGATTTGTGGGTATGCTGTATTACATGAATATTGCAAATGAAAAAACACAAAGATTGGAGCAACTACAAGGTGAATTTTCTTCTCTAGAAAATCGAATAAAAAATTTAGAGTCAGATAATTTAATCTTTGATGAAGAGATTCAATTTTTAAGAAGCCCAAAAACTCAAAAGTATATTCTTAAAAAGGACACCTCGCTAGGTAATTTAAATGTTATCACCTATCATAATAACAAACGTAGTGTTGTTGACGTAACTTCTTTACCAAAATTGGATAAAGAACACGACTATCAATTATGGGCCGATGTAAATGGTGAAATGATTTCCTTGGCAGTACTCAATCAGGATTTCCTAGAGGTAGATACTAAAATTATTGATGAGGCTTCTAGCCTTAATATCACCATTGAAAAAGCCGGCGGCAGTGATCACGCTACTGTAGAAAATCTGGTAGTAGGTCTGTCGATTTAGATTTAATTTTTGTTCTGGTAACCAAATCTGCGCAGTTGCCTATCATCGCTACGCCAGTTCTTGTTGACTTTTACAAATAGTTCAATGTGAACTTGCTTGCCAAAAAACTTTTCAAGATCCTTTCTGGCTTCCATTCCCACGCGTTTTATGGCGCTACCTTTATGACCTATGATGATACCCTTTTGAGTCTCGCGTTCCACCATAATAACAGCTCTAATTCTTATAATATCTTCATCTTCCAGAAACTCTTCTGTTTCAATTTCTACAGAATAAGGAATTTCTTTTTTGTAATGTAATAAGATTTTCTCTCTAATGCTTTCGTTTACAAAAAAGCGCTCTGGCTTATCAGTTAAAGCATCTTTCGGATAAAAGGCTGGAGATTCTGGTAAAGTTTCTATTACTCTATTCATTAATTGAGGAATACCAAAATTTTCTAATGCGCTTATGGCAAATACCTCAGCATTTGGTAATCTATTTTTCCAATGCGCTACAGCTTCTTCTAATTGTTCAGGAGTTCCTTTATCTATTTTATTGATAAGTACAAATACTGGAACTTCTGCAAATGTCAATCTTTTTTCAAAAGCTTCGTTTTTCAACTCTTTTTCGCCTAGCTCCACCATGTAAAGAATACAATCGGCATCTTCAAAAGCATTTTTAACAAACTCCATCATGCTTTCTTGAAGTTTGTAAGCAGGTTTAATGATACCAGGTGTGTCACTAAGAACCATTTGAAAATCCTCACCGTTTACTATTCCTAAAATTCTGTGACGAGTCGTCTGTGCTTTAGACGTAATAATGGACAATCGCTCACCTACCAGAGCATTCATTAAGGTACTTTTTCCTACATTAGGATTACCTACAATATTTACAAAACCTGCTTTATGTGTCATAATGCAAAGGTAGGACTAGAACTTAGGTTTTTTCATAAGCGCTTCATAATATTCTCGCTCAATTTGAATTGCTGTTTCTTGAAGTTGTGAGATTTTCACTTTTGCTGCAATTGATGGGAAGTCTTTAAAGTGATAATCTACCCATTCCTTTTTTTCTCCTTCAACATTAATAACAGGTTCAAGATTAAAGGAAGACTGTACCTTTTTTTCAATATCGGCAAAAAAATAAACTTGATCTTCAACACTAGTGTAATAATCACTAATAATTTGTTTAAGATAAATACCCGTTGAGTTCAGGCTGTCATTTGAAAAGAAAACGGGATTAACCAATTTATCCATCATCTCGTAATTATCTACTTCTCCAATAAAATTATCAATTTCATTCTTAACATGCTCCAACTGCTCTATTAATTGGGTGGTTTTATAATGAAACTCTTCTGCATTTATTTGGGCCACTGCGTATGTTTCTGGATGAGCTATGGCGCTGTCCTTAAACATGACTAAGTAATCTCGGTCATATTTTGAGTTTTCAAATTCAGTCTCTTTATTAACATTGTCAAAAACATCTAATACTTCCTGCTTTTCTCTTTTACAAGAAGTCATCATTATTAGACCAATCAGTGAATACAAATAATACTTCATATTAAATTAAATCTTGTTTTTCATTATAGCAAGACTACGCACAATCAAGCTGCTTTAAATTGATTATTTAAAAATACATTAAACTTTGTACAGTCTAAATTTAGACTTTTTAACATTTAAATGATTAAGAAATGTTAAATGCAAAAGGATCACGTTCATAGCCCACTATTTTCGCACTATGATTCAAGAACAAACAACCCAAAAAGTACAAGAAACAACTAAACAAATTGAAGATGTGAACTCAACTGAGCTTATATGGGATCAATTAACATCTTGGTATGAAGCTATATTACGCAACTTACCAAATCTTGCCGTTGCAGTTGTTGTCTTACTTATAGCTTACATCATTTCAAAATTTGTAAATCGTGGTGTACAACGACTACTGAAATCAAAAGTTGAACAACAGTCTGTATTGAGATTAATAGGTAGAACTGCAGCTATAATAGTTGTTATAGGCGGTATGTTTATCGCATTAAACGTACTTGATCTTAATGAAACTGTACAAGCCATCATTGCTGGTGCTGGTGTTTCTGGTTTAGTAATTGGACTTGCTTTACAAGGAACTTTATCCAATACGATGAGCGGTATTCATTTAAGTTTCAGAAAAAATGTTCGTATAGGAGACTGGGTGCAGACCAACGGTTATGAAGGAGAAATAATTGCTATTGATTTAAATAAATTTATACTAAGAGAAGCCGACAACAACACCGTAATTATACCTAACAAAATGATTCTTGAGAATCCTTTGAAAAACTTTGGATTAACTGATACTATGCGAGTTATTATTCATTGTGGTGTAGGATATGAAAGTGATTTACCAACAGTAGAAAAGATTGCAAAACAAGCTATCTTGGACAACTTTGATCAGGTAAATTCGTTTGACGAAGTGGAGTTTTTCTATCGCGAATTTGCAGACAGTAGCATAAACTTCATGCTTAGATTTTATTACGACATCACAAATGGAAAGAAAAAACTGGAAGTTACCAGTAAGGCGATAATGGTGATTAAAAAGGCATTTGATGATAACGACATTAACATCCCATTCCCTATTAGAACGTTGGAATTCAATAACCAATTGAATTTACAGCAACCTTCAAACAAAGAAGCCTAATCGGTAATTCTATTAAAAATAAAAAGCATCAACTCTAGGAGTTGATGCTTTTTTTACTTTGAGACAAGTTCCTAAACACAAGGATGATTTGACCCAAATCAAATATTAACATTAATACAATAGCTATAGGAGCAAGTAGAACGGTAATCATAAATCCACCAGCTATTAAACCTACAAACCCTAGATATTTTGCTAATCCTTCTTCATTTTTACGTTGAGAAAGGTAGCCAGCTCCCAACATCAAATACGTTATACCGCTAGCAACAATAACAAAGATGCCAAACAAAATATCTCTGGGACTTATGAGATTACTATCATAATCAATAACTGTAATGAGTAGTATACTACTTATAACATTAATTATCATAGCAAGAATTGAAGAAAACTTCAATAAAGAGTTATTTTTAATTTGAGCTATATGATAGATTCCTGTATAAAAAAGTACAACTGTTATTATACTTACCACACCTAAAATCGTATAAGAGGATTCAGGCAAAATATTATCTTGGGTAAACGAATGAAAAACATCATTAATTGTCATCAAATAATAACAGATAAAAAGAATAACACCACCAAAACCTGAAAACAACAAAAGAGAATTATTAAATGAATATTTCATAGCGGAAGATTCAACTTCTTTGGAGTCTTGACCTTCTTTAGTGCCGGAGTAAACTTCATCAAAAGATTTTCCTAATACTTCCAGAATATTCTTAATAGTATAACTACGTGGAGAAACTTCGCCTGCCTCTATGCGTTGAATGGTGCGCACATTAATATTACATCGTTCTACCAATTCCTCTTGGGTAAGACCTTTTTCTTTTCTTAATTGTGCAATGTAAATTCCTAATTCCGGTTGTTTCATGATTACTGATTTTTGTATTCGATTACAAGATTACCAAACACACCTATTCTCCACCAAAATTAAGCTCGGTAAAATACCCGACATTTACCCGACAATCCCTTACAGATACTGTAAAACTTAAAAATTACTCTCTAGGTAATCTAGTAGAATGCATGAGTTCTAATTTCCAAACACTGTCGCTTTTAACTGCCACAACACTTTCTAACCAAGTTCTTTTAAATTCTAATGTATCCTTAACAAACGTCCCGTGATTCCAATAAGCTAGATAAACTCGATTCCCTTCTTGATGCGCCTTTATTCTATCAAATTTATTTGTCCTAGTAATTCCTTGATCTCTTTTACTTGCTCTTTTACACCAATTTGCAATGGTATCATTAGTCCATAATTCACCATGCTCTAACAAAATAAAATCGTTTGTCTGATATTTTTTTATAGCATCTACTTTCTTATGAGACCACACACTGTCAAAAACTTGTTGAACTACCGCTTCAACTGCTTCGATTGCTTGTTCTGAGTTATATTCCGCATTGGACTGTGGTTTGTTGCAACTTATAATTAGGATAGTTGTAAAAATTACAATTAAATTTTTCATAGTAATAGTTTTTAATTACCCCATATTCGATTCCATAACTTGTCTATGACAATGGTAACATCCATGGGTTCCTTAGGATTCTCTTTTGCTACTAGGTTTTTATTTTCTTCTTTAAGTTTATAGCTAAAAACAAATTGTTCTTCGTCTTTATTAATGGGCATGGTACCAAATCTTAAGTCATTAAAATACCAACTTCCGTTCTTTTTCTCCATCAAATACCAACCTTTAGAAATATCTATAAGTCGCCTCAAATTCTCCTCAGATTGTTCGTGTTTCCAAGTAGGCTCTAGGTTTCGGTTTTTGGGATAAGATTTGAATGAAATTGGTTTAGAATCAAAGAATGAGTAATCAGCCAATAAATACGCATCGCCTGCATCTACGTTGCAGTTCCACAGCAATGTTGTCAATGGCGCAGGACGTGTTGAAATTTGTGAGTAACTAAACTTATTTTCATCTAGAGCCTTTTTAAATTCTTGGGTTGCATTCCACTTTAACAATACCGTCATTAATAGATAACTTGTAGAAATAAAGATACCGGTGAGGTTTGTACGCTTTCGCGAAAGCGAACCTTTTTTTAAAAACAAAACAACAAGGGTGCACGCTAAAAAAGGAAGTGTATAAAGCGGATCTATTACAAAAATTGTATTCCATGCGACAGCCTTATCAAACGGCCAAAAAAACTGTGTACCCCATGTGGTGAACATGTCCAATATGGGATGAGTTATCAATCCCCAAAAAAACAGCCACGACCATGATTTCCACCCTATACGTTTGCTGGATTCTATCCTATCTACTATAAATCCGAAAACAGGCGCAAAGAGCACACAAAACAGGATACTATGACTGAATCCTCGATGGATCTCGGTAGCTGTTATCGTATCGGTAAATGACCTTGCTAGTACATCAAGATCGGGAATGGTACCAGCGATTGCACCATATAACAATGCCTTGTTCCCGACCTTGTTGCCTAGAACAGTTTCTCCTACAGCAGCACCTAGTACGATCTGCGTGAGACTATCCATCTATTCAACGTCTTTAAGTAACTCTTCGATAGCGCGCTCTAGTTGTTGATCACGACCGTTATCGATTACTCCTGGCATATTTTTTACCATTATAGACGGCTCGGTTTGATTGTTTTCCATCCAATTGCCATTAATATCTTTAGCACTAATAGGAACTACACCCCAAACTGTTCCATCAGGAAGTCGTTCCCATCCTGCAAAACTACATGTCCCAGGAACTGGCATTCCCACTGTTTTACCAATTTTAAGATCGGTATAGCCGCAAGCAAAACAGTGTCCGTCACTATACTGGGCCTCATTAATCATAGCAAGTGTAGGTTTAGTCCATCTAGAAGTAGGTTCTCCACCTACCACTTTGGCTTCTGTCTCATAAGTAATAAATGGTGTACCTGTAAAGAACATAGCAAGATCGGCTACTAGATCACCACCGCCATTAAATCTAGTGTCTACAATCACACCTTTACGACTGTGGTATTTACCCATCATTTTTTCAAAAATGTTTCTATATGGCCCATCACTCATTCCAGGAATATGAACATATCCTAATTGTCCGTTACTCTTTTGATCTACTTCTTTCTCGTTTTGTTTCACCCATCTTTTATAAAGTAAGCCTCGTTCTGCTCCTGTAGAAATAGGTTTAATTGTAATAACCATGTTCTCCTTTTTATCAGGACTTGACAGCTCTAGCAACGTAAATTTATTGGCTTTCCTGTTCAGGTAATAAGCATAATCTCTATCACTTGAGATTGTTTGACCATCTATTTTTTCAATAATCATTCCTGGCTTTATATCAAATTGAGCCTTATCCAGTGGTCCTCCTTTTATAACCTCGGTAATTTTTAGACCATCGCCTTTGTACGAATAATCAATAAATGCACCTAATGATGCTGTTGCATCTGGATTACTCATGTCATATCCTGCAGCTCTTGCACCAGCGTGGGATACATTCAACTCACCTATCATTTCTGAAAGCAGCTCTGCCAGCTCATTGGTATTTGAAACATAAGGCAAATGTTTTTCATACTCTTTTCTCATAAGCGGCCAGTCAACACCGTGAAAATTACTGTGGTAAAAAACAGCATTTGTTCTTAACCATACGTGGTCAAACATTGCTTGTCTAGCAGCTACCTCATCATACTGCATTTCTGCAGTAATCTTAACTGCTGTTTTTTTCTTTTTATTTACATCAAGTTTAGATATTCTACCGCCACTTAGTAAGTATAAATTTTCTCTTTTAGGATCCCATTCTAGACTACCACTGCGAGCACCTAAGTTGATAGCCATTTTGGTTTCTTTGGTTCGTAAGTCTGTTGACCAAAGGTTAAGTTTATCTTCAAACCTAGCTAGGTAATATAACTTATCTCCATCCTTGGATAAAACAGCGTCAGAAAGATTAGAAGAATGTATAGTCAGACGTTTTGTTCTTTCCTTCATATCATCCCAGTCAAAAGTTAGCGGTTTAACCTCTTTATCTTCATCCTTTTCCTTATCCTTGTCCTTACCTTTCTTTTTCTTGTCTGATTTATCCTCGTCACCGTCTTTCTTCTTTGTTTTCTTTAATTCTTTAAGTAAAGCGTAATCTTCTTTACTCAAATTAAATTCATCCCAAGCTTCTTGTGTAAAGAACATGCTGTAAACATCACTCTGAGATCGACCACTAGTAGCATATGATTTTAATCCATCTCTATTTGAAAACCACAACATTTGTTTACCATTATTAGTCCATTTAGGAGAAGAGTCATAGTAACCACTTTCATTAAGGTTGATTCGCTTTGAACCGTCGGCGGCCATTAAAAGTATATCGCTGTTGTTAAGGCTTAGAGACCAATCTACCAATAACCACTTACTATCAGGACTCCAGGTGTAATACTTATCACCGTCACGCATATGAAATAGTTCTTCTTCACTTAACAACGTTGTTTTCTTTCCTGATTTAACGTCCTTCACCACTATATATCTACGGTTTTCCACATAGGCTAGCTTTGTGCCATCTGGAGAATATTCTGCTAGATAATTGTCATTTTCATTTTCAAGAATAGCCGACTCTTTTAACAAGGTTGAGGCAAAAAAGAAGGGCTCTTCATCACGTACCTTTTCGGTTTTATAAACGCTCCACTTCCCATTTCTTTCACTACTATATATAACAGCTTTTCCGTCATGAGACCAACTCACAAAACTTTCTGTTTGTGCTGTATTAGTTATACGCTTTGTAAAACTTTCTTCTACAGATGTTACGAATACTTCACCTTTAGAAATAAAGGCTATTTCCTTACCACTAGGTGATACTGCCATCTCTTCTACGCCACCGTTTACACTTACGAATTTATCTGTATTCTCAATATCTTGTGTCACTACCTGCACAGTTAGCATTTTAGGCTGTTGACCTTCTCTCATGGTGTAGAGCATTCCATCGTAACCAAAGCTTATTACACCATTACCTACACTTAAAAATCGCACTGGATGCAATTTAAAATCCGTAATCTGTACCGATTCACCAGTTGCAAGATTCCATTTATGCACATTAAAACTGCCACTCTTTTCACTTAGGTAATACATGCTTTTACCGTCGCTAGAAAGCACTGGCATGCGGTCCTCTGCATTATGTGTAGTCAATTGCTTGTGTCTATTATTTGCTACATCATATACCCATATGTCACGAGTAATACTGGATGTATGATGTTTACGCCAGTAATTTTCTCCACCTTTTTTGTCTTGGTAATACAATTTACTTCCATCCTTATTAGTTTCAACAAGTTCGGCAGGAATAGTAAATAATTGATCAATACGGCCACCTTTTACGGGAACGGTATAAACCTCATGTTGAGAACCAGTTGGGAATTGTCTGTGTTCTGCAGTGTCCTGTCTCAGTCCACCAAAAATTATTCGTTGGTCGTCATGACTAAAACTATAGGGTGTCTCGCTACTTGAATGGTAGGTCAATCTAGTAGCTGTTCCACCTGTCGCATTCATAACAAATACATCAAAATTGCCATAACGATTTGATGCAAATGCTATTTTGCTACCATCCTTGCTCCATATAGCCTGATAATCATGCGCTTTATGAAAGGTCAATTGCTGGGCTGTTCCTCCATCACTAGATACTTTATAAAGATCACCTTTGTAAGTAAAAACTATTTGTGAACCATCTGGAGATATTTTACTGTGACGCATCCAACTTGCGTTTTCTTGGGCTTGAGTTAAAAGTGAAACTAAAACCACAAGAGGTAAAAGAATATTTTTCATTTTAATTTTTTATTGGTGCCTAAAAATAGTGTAGAATTACTAATGATAACCACCTATTCATGGATTAAATAGATGTAAAATGGAATAGGATGTTACATACAAGTTTAGGTCGGATAAAAATCTCATTAAGAAATGTGTTCAGGTTATACGCTTTCGCGAAAGCGTAATCATCAACAAATCATAACTTAACATATAATTAAAAGTTAAACTATCATAATTTAATAGTCTTGCTATTAGATTTGCGAGGAGTATGAAAAATTTATCTATCAATATTCAAATACATCCAAATTTGTATTTGAAAAATCCCGAAGGTACCGATCTAGGTAGACGCATTGTTTCAAAAAGCATTGAAATGATTGAAAACCTAGGTTTTGAAAGTTTTACTTTTAGAAAGTTAGGAAAAGAAATAGGATCTAATGAAAGTAGTATTTATAGATATTTTGATAGTAAACATGCACTACTTGTATACCTGTTTAATTGGTACTGGTCGTGGATTGAATACCGCATGTACATTGCTACACTAAATTTAAATCCCGAGGAAAAATTAAGACGTGCTATTGAAATGCTCACGCAGGTAATTGAAGAGGATTCTGCCTTTTCATTTGTTAATGAAGTATTACTACATCGAATCATTATTGCTGAATCATCAAAGGCTTATTTGCATAAAGATATTGATGAGGAAAACGAGAAAGGCTTTTATAAAACCTATAAAAGAGTCGTAAAACGAGTGAGTGAAATGGTGACAGAAGTTAATCCAGAATATAAGTACCCTAACATGTTAGTCTCATCGGTTATTGAAGGTGCTCACAACCAACGCTATTTTGCAGAACATTTACCATCGGTCACAGATTCAATTGATGGTGAAGATGCCATTTTAAATTTTTATCTAGATATGGTGTTCAACTTAATTTCAAAAAAGAATTAAAGAATCATGGCAAAAAACACTGATTTAAAAACTCCTTGGAAACGTTTTATAAGCATGTTGCAGCTGGATCGTAGAGATATAAAACAAATTTTGTTTTATGCGATTTTTGCTGGACTCGTTTCTTTGAGTTTACCGCTAGGAATTCAAGCAATTATAAATTTGATACAAGGAGCGCAAATTTCTACCTCGTGGATAGTCCTAGTTGTTCTGGTTACTCTAGGAGTTGCTTTTCAAGGAGCGTTACAACTCATGCAAATAAGAATTCTTGAAAATGTACAGCAAAAAATCTTTGCCCGTGCATCCTTTGAATTTGCATATCGCTTTCCTAAGATAAAGATGAAAGAATTACGCAATTATTATCCGCCAGAATTGGCAAACAGATTTTTTGACGTATTGACCGTACAAAAGGGATTAAGTAAAATATTACTGGATTTCCCTGCAGCCATCCTGCAAATTGTTTTTGGTATCATTCTCTTATCTTTTTACCATCCGTTTTTTATAATCTACGGTTTATTGCTATTAATTTTAGTATTAATCGTTTTTAGATTTACTGCTCGTAAAGGACTAGAGACTAGTTTAAAAGAAAGCAAACTGAAATACAAGGTAGCTCACTGGATTCAAGAAATTGCTCGTTCTATTGTTAGTTTCAAAATTTCTGGTAACACCACACTTGCAATGAATCGCAATGATGATTTAACAGCCTTGTACTTAAAAGCGCGTGAAGGTCACTTTAGAGTTCTAATAATCCAATTTTTACAAATGATCGGTTTCAAAGTACTTGTGACGGCTGGTCTATTGGTTATTGGTGGTTTACTAGTTCTTAATCAACAAATGAATATAGGTCAATTCGTAGCAGCAGAAATTATCATATTACTGGTAATAAGTTCAGTGGAGAAGTTGATCCTAGGATTAGAAACTTTTTATGATGTACTTACCTCACTAGAAAAGATAGGACAAGTTGTAGATAAAGAAATTGAAAATCAAGAAGGTGTAGATCCTTTTGAAAAGGAAAAACCACTTCATATAGAATTAGAGAAGTTAGGTATAACTACTCCTGAAGGTCAAGTAATTCTTAAGGACATTAATTTAATTATTAATGAAAAAGAGCGCATGATCATCGATGGACCATCAGGATCGGGTAAGACAACATTGCTTAAGTTAATCTCTACCATTGAAAGTCCAACTGAAGGAAGTATATATGTAAATGGTAATTGCACAAATGGAATATTTTTAAATAAATACCGCAAGCGAGTAGGCCAAGTATTACCAGAAAACCAAACCTTTGAAGGCACCATATTAGAGAATATTACTCTAAATGATTCCTCAATAAGTATTGATAAGGTTAATGAAGTTATTGAACAATTAGGATTGTTGCCGTTTGTCAAGAAAAACTCAGCAAGTTTAGATACTTTGATTTATTCACAAGGTAAACAAATACCACATACCATTGCTCGCAAGATTGTAATTGCGCGTGCCATTGTACACGAGCCCAAACTACTATTACTCAAAGATCCACTAGATCAATTTGATCCTGTTGAAGCAAAAGAAATTATAACCTACTTGTCATCACCAGATCGTCCATGGGCGCTAGTAGTAAGTTCAAAAAATCCTTTATGGAACACAGTGTGTAGTCATACTGTACATATTGAAAATGGAACCATTAAAAACAACAAACGCGATGCTTAATATTTCTAAAGACAGCCTATCAGATAAAGTGAGTCTTGAACAGTATAAGTCACACGACATCGCTTTTCACAAAAGACATTTTAGAGCTTTTAATAAATTCTTATATGGATTTGCTATCCTTGCCGTAATTATACTTTTTCTGCCTTGGACGCAAAACGTAACCGGTAACGGTTTTGTTACCACACTTACCCCAGATCAACGACCACAAACCGTACAATCTCAAATCCCAGGTCGAATTGAAAAATGGTACGTAAGAGAAGGTGATTTTGTTAACGCTGGCGACACGATCCTACGTATATCTGAAATAAAAACTGAATACCAAGATCCGTTATTAGTAGAACGTACGCAGCAACAAGCAGATGCCAAACAAGGTAGCGCAGGTAGTTATAGAACCAAAATTCAGGCACTAACTAATCAAATAAGCGCCTTACAACAAGAACTTCAACTCAAACTAGAACAAGGACGCAACAAGGTTGAACAAAGCAAGTACAAAGTAAGAGCAGATAGCACTGATCTTATTGCCATACGCAACAATTTTGAAATTGCACAACGTCAATATGATCGTGTAGTAGAACTTATACAGGATGGTCTTAAATCACGTGTAGACGTGGAAGATAAAAGAACCAAACAACAAGAAATGCAGGCTAAAGTCATCGCTCAAGAGAATAAACTACTTGCGAGTAGAAACGACCTGATTAACGCACAAGTTGAACTTAATAGACTACGAGCAAGCTATGCAGACAAAATAGCTAAAGCACAAAGTGATCGGGCAACAGCTGAAGGTTCCTTATTTCAAGCACAGGCCGATGTGGCAAAACTTGAAAATCAAACCAGTAGTTATCGTATTAGAAATAGCTTGTACTACGTACTAGCGCCACAAAATGGTTATATCAATAAAGCGATAAAAGGTGGTATAGGAGAAACTTTTAAAGAAGGTGAAAAACTTGTAGGGATCATGCCTGCAGATTATGATCTAGCCGTAGAAACCTTTGTAGAGCCCTTGGACTTGCCTCTTATTCATCTAGGTGAAGAGGTTCGTGTACAATTCGATGGATGGCCAGCAATATTTTTTAGCGGTTGGCCCAATGCTTCTTTTGGAACGTATGGTGGTAAAGTAGTGGCTGTAGAAACTTTTATCACTCCAGAAAATGGGAAATTTAGAGTTCTAATTGCTCCAGATCCTCAAGATCACGAGTGGCCAGAAAATCTAAGAGTTGGTTCTGGTGCTTATACTATCGCATTGTTAGAAGATGTACCTATTTGGTATGAAATCTGGAGGCAGCTCAACGGCTTTCCTCCTAATTACTACCAGCCCGACGATAAACCAGACTCCAAAGACAAGAAATAATTTATGAAACGTCATATAACACTATTGTTTTTTGTTATTCTCGCTTTCGCGAAAGCGTACTCTCAAAACTTTCTAGATCAAGCCGGTAATTATACTCCTGTATGGCAAGTACAACCAGCCGATTCACTTGATTTAATGAGTTTTCAAGAGTACCTAGCTTTTGTAAAACAACATCATCCAGTTATGAAGCAAGCAAACTTGCAGCTAAATATGGGTGAAGCTAACTTATTGAAAGCACGAGGAGCATTTGATCCCAAAATTGAAGCGATAAAGGACCGCAAGAAGTTTAAGAACACAGAATACTACGACGAGTTCTATGCAGCATTTAAAATACCAACCTGGTATGGAATTGAATTAAAAGGAACTTTTGAACAAAATACAGGTACATTTTTAGACCCTAGTCTTACCGTTCCAGATGATGGGCTCTATGGAGCAGGCGTCTCTTTTTCACTAGCGCAAGGGCTTTTAATCAATGAGCGCATGGCCGATTTAAGAAGAGCAAAATTCTTTATTAATCAAACCAAAGCAGAAAGAGATCTAATTTTAAACGACCTCATATTTGAAGCTAGTAAAGCTTATTTTAGATGGTTACAAGCAAGTAATGAACGTTTAATTTATGAGAACTTTCTGGAAAATGCCGAAATTCGATTCCAAGGAATTAAAAGACAAGTTGAGGTAGGTGATAAAGCCGCTATCGATAGTGTTGAGGCTAAAATAGCTTTTCAAAATCGCGTTCTTTTACTAGAGGCCGCAAAATTAAAACAGCAAAAAGCTAGACTAGAAGCAAGTAACTTTCTATGGATCGATAATGTTCCAGTAGAACTGAGAGAAGATTTAAGACCTGTTGTACCGCAACGAGAAATGATAGCTGCAAGTTTGCAATTAGAAGGTATTACTGTATCGACTGATAGTTTAGACCAACATCCTAAAATACGTAGTATTGATGCTAAATTAAATGGTTTACAAGTTGATCGCAGGCTTAAACAAAACAAACTATTACCCAAGATAAATCTTGAGTATAATTTTCTCACACCTGACGGAGGCGAATTAAACAGTTTTAACACCAGTAATTACAAGTTCGGTCTTAACGCTAGCTTCCCTCTTTTTTTAAGAAAAGAACGTGGAGACCTTAGGTTGGCTTCTATCAAAATCCAAGATACTGAATTAGAAAGAGCTGCTACCCAGTTAGAACTTAGAAATAAAATAGAAGCTGTAAGCGTAGAAATCACTTCTCTGGACGAACAGAATAGGCTCATCAACGAGATTGTATCCAATTACCAAGTAATGCTCAATGGTGAGCTACGTATGTTTCAAATAGGAGAAAGTAGCGTGTTCCTAATCAATACAAGAGAACAAAAGCTGATTGAAGCAACCCTAAAAGCCAATGAACTTTTGATCAAATCCTACAACGCCACAGCAAGTTTATATAATGCTCTAGGTATAGTAGAATAAGGTACGAGTCTAATAGATTGTAACAAAATCATTTTTTTTCTACATATAAATAAAAAAAGAATCATGAATCAACCTTATCAAACTACATCAGAATATCACTCTCATTCCTATAAGCCGTGGGGAATGGAACAAAATCAATTTTGCTTACTAATGCACTTGTCTCAATTTGCAGGGTGGATTGTTCCTTTTGGTGGGATTATTTTTCCAATAATTATGTGGTCTACAAATAAGGATTACAGTCAAAAGGTGGATTTACACGGTAAAGAAATACTTAATTTTATGATATCTTATTTTCTATATAGCATCATAAGTATATTCCTTATGTTCTTTATCATAGGATTTATTACCATCTTCTTGGTAATGATATGCAGTTTTATATTTACTATTATAGGAGCAATAAAAGCCAGCAATGGTGAATTATATAGATATCCATTGACGATTCGTTTTATTTCCTAATGAATCAAAGCAAGCAGATAACTATTCACTGAAAAATAAAACTTAATTAAATAAAAAAGGTCTTCATTTCTGAAGACCCTTTTTCTTTGTGGGCGCGAAGGGATTCGAACCCCTGACCCCTTGGGTGTAAACCAAGTGCTCTGAACCAACTGAGCTACGCGCCCTAAAGCGGTTGCAAATATACAACCCTTTTTTGTTTCTCCAACTATTTTTTAATGAAAAAAATTAAAAAATTTCTGCCACCACAAAAGTGCTTCCTGTAACTATCACAGCATCACCTTCCTGCGCTTTTTCAATAGCTACTTTTTTTGCTGTTTTCACATCATTTATTACTTCAAAACTTCTATTAAGTTCCTCAAAGTATTTAGAAAGAACCTCAACCGGCATTGCTCTACTTACTGTTGCTTGTGTAAGAATATAATAGGCAGTAGGTGGTAATAACTTTATAACCTTTAAAGCATCTTTATCGCTTACCATACCTATTACGATATACAGTTTATCGAATTGCTCTTTGTTGATTTGTTTCATCAACGCCTTCACTCCTGCTACATTATGGGCAGTATCGGCAATTACTAATGGATGAGTGCTTAATTTAGTGTATCTACCATAAAAACTAGTGTTAATAGAAACCTTATTACAACCTTTCTTTATATGATTCTCATCAATGTTAAATGCGTAAAGAGTATCTAGTAATTTGAGCGTAGTTACAGCTGTACGCAAATTATCTTTTTGATACCAGGCAGAAAGATCACTTACGGGAGCTTTTAATTTATGGTTTACTTGATGATAAGAAGCGTTTATGTTTTGTGCGCTTTCGCGAAAGCGAGATCTTAATAGACTTCTACGTTCACCTACAACAACAGGAACATTAGGCTTGATAATCCCTGCTTTTTCCATAGCAATTTTAGGCAAAGTATTACCCAATATTGCGGTGTGGTCCTTGTCTATACTAGTAATGACAGAAATCAATGGAGTAATGATGTTAGTTGAATCTAATCTACCACCCAATCCAACTTCAATTATCCCAATATCAACTTGTCTCTCCTTAAAGTATTGAAAAGCCATACCTACTGTCATCTCAAAAAAAGACAGCTGATTGGACTCAAAAAAATCTTTATTTAATGAAATAAAATCAACAACAAATTGCTTTTCACAAGGTTTACCATTGATTTTAATACGTTCTCTAAAATCGCGTAAATGAGGTGAGGTATAAAGACCAACTTTGTAACCAGCTTCTTGCAACACACTAGCTAGAATGTGACAGGTACTTCCTTTACCATTAGTTCCTGCTACATGAATACTAGGAAATGAAAGATGAGGATGTTTTAAATGTTTATCTAGTTTTTGGATATTAGATAAGTCTGCCTTGTAAGCGACCTTACCTACCTTTTGATACATCGGTAATTGGTTGAACAACCAATTTAACGTCTTTTGATATTTACTACTCACCTAATTTAAAGATGACTTCTATGAAACCTATTTGAATTTCTTTAGTAGCGTCTGGAGCGGCAGTAAACTTCCAGGTTTTAGCAGTTTTAGTTGCAGCGTCTAACAAACACTGTGCTCTGTTTGAAGTTCCTTTTTTTCCTGCTGTTGCCTTTACAACTTCACCAGATCTATTGACTTCAATTTCGACAATTACCTTTCCGCTCTCATTACATTCTGGCGGCACTCCTTGACCACGTATTTTACCTCTTCCTTTAAGACCGTAACCCTTACCACCTTGACCTAATCCCGGATCTCCATAATAGGTATTTGCATATGGATCTCCGTTCAACTGACCTTTGTTCCCAGGACCGTCACCTGGCCCTTCACCATTATTATTTTCTCCATCAATTTCATCGGCTCCGGTTACAGAACCTATAGCATTAAGAACATCAGAACTAGGTTTAGGATCTTCCTTTACCGGTTCAGTTTGTGGTTTGGGATCTGTTTTCACAGGTTTGGTTGATGTTTCTACATCAGGACTGCTATTAATAACAGGCGCATCTTCAATTTCTTGAGTAGCGATATTTTCCTCATTAGACTGCGCAGGTTGCGGTTGAGAGGTTTGAGTAACTGGGGTAACCTTAGTAGGTTTTGCAGGTTCTACTGGTCCAGATCCTACTGCTGTGTTTCCAAAGTTTACAGCGATTCCACTTTCTGGTGGTGGATCGAGTTCTTTTAAAACCGTCACAAAAGTAAACACCAATAACAGCACACTCATCAAAACACTTGTAATGATGAAAGACTTACGTTTTTCTCTGGTGTCTAAAAATCCCATCTTTTAAGGTTTTACAGCTAAAATTATTTTGTACTTATTACGATTTGCGATATCCATAACCGTGACAGCTTTTTGTAAAGCTACTTCATTATCTGCTCTTAATATAATGGTAGGATCTTCTTGATTTTCCATTACAGAAAGCAGCTCTTGCTCGATCGCATTTTCCTCTACTTGTTCACTGTTTACAAAAAACAGACCATCTTTTGAAATACTCACCGAGGCGTTTTGAACATTGGAGGATTTACCTTTAGCCTTTGGTAAAATTAAATCCAGAGCTTCTGGTGTGATGGATGGCGAAGTAAGTAGAAAAAATACTAGCAATAGAAATACGATATCAGTCATCGATGACATCGAGAATTCAGGACTTACTTTATTTCTTCCTCTTAAATTCATAATTAAGCTGGTTCATTTAGTAAATCAAGGAAATCAACTGCGTTTGCTTCCATTTGATGAACCACTTTATCTGTTTTAACAACTAAATGATTATATCCAATGTAAGCGATGATACCAACAATTAAACCAGCTACAGTCGTGGTCATTGCAGTATAAATACCTTCGGCTAGGGTTCCCATTTCAGCTTGCCCACCACTGTTTGCAAGAGTATGAAAAGCAAGCACCATACCTATTACAGTTCCCAAAAATCCAATCATTGGAGCGGCTCCTGCAATAGTAGCCAAAATACTTACATTCTTTTCTAATTTGTAAACTTCTAATTTACCAGCATTTTCTATGGCGCTATTGATATCCTCGAGCGGTGACCCTATGCGGCTTATACCTTTCTCCGTCAACCTTGCTACTGGAGAATCTTCTTTGGCGCATAGCATCTTTGCAGCATCTAAATTTCCATTCGTAACTTGATCTTTAATTTGAAGCATAAAGTTTTTATCAATCTTACTAGAAGCCTTTATCTTAAATAAACGCTCAAAGTATATATAAAGTGCTACAAAAAGTAACACTATCAATATAGCAATTACGATAGTTCCTGCCACTCCACCGCTTACAATAAGGTCATAAAGAGATAGGGTTTTCTCTTCTATTACTGGTTCTACAGCGTCAGTAATTCCTGCTGATTCTTGAATCATACTCATTAATATATTGTTTGATTGATAACGTAGGATAAACATAAACATTATACACCTACTTAAAACAAAGTCTAAAATTAGTTATTTACAAGGTTTTAAAGAGTAAGAATAACACAGGTTAAACCTACTATCGTTAAAACTATAGTGTAAGGTAATGCCATTTTTACCATTTTACCATATGATAAGTTAATTACTGGAGATAATGCCGATGTCAATAAAAATAAAAACGCTGCCTGACCATTAGGTGTAGCCACACTTGGTAAATTAGTTCCTGTATTTATTGCTATGGCAAGATGTTCATATGTTTCTCTATCAATAACACCGTTTTGATGAGCAGCTGCCACTTCATTAATGTAAACAGTGGCCACAAATACGTTATCTGATATCATACTTAAGAATCCATTAGCTAGATAGAAGATCGCAGGTTGACTGCTAGGGTCTTGGTGTAAGGCCCAATCAATTATTGGAGCAAACAAATGTTGATCGTGTATCATTGCTACAATCACAAAAAACACAACTAATAAACCTGTAAAAGGTAACGCCTCTTCAAAAGCTTTTCCTAGGCTGTGCTCATCTGTAATTCCCATAAATGCAGTTTGAATTACTATTAAACCTAAACCTATAAAACCTACTGGCGCAATATGTAGAGCTAGCCCTGTGATTAATAATACCGCAGACACTGCTTGAACGATCAAAGCGTACTTTTCTTTTTCGGTACGTTCAGAATCACGCTTTTCCATCCAGCCTTCAATAATTTGTCTTACCACTGGTGGCATTTTTTCACCAAATCCAAATGTTTTGGTAGTTTCTAATAATACGGTTGTTAATATACCGGCGATAAATACTGGAATAGTAATCGGTGACATTTTTAGGAAGAAATCAATAAAGTTCCAATCCATCTTGGCACCTATAAGTAGGTTTTGAGGTTCTCCAACTATGGTACACACACCACCAAGAGCGGTACCTACCACACCATGCATTACAAGACTACGTAGAAAGGATCTAAACTTCTCAAGGGTTTCACCACTTAATTGTTTCCTATCCAAAGTATCATCATCATCAAGATCTAGGTCGCTAGAATGAATCTTATGGTAAACATTATAAAATCCTAACCCTACACTAATAAGAACAGCCGTCACGGTCAATGCATCAAGAAATGCACTTAGTACCGCACTCAAAAACACAAAGAATAGGGATAATAAAAGCTTAGATTTAATTTTAGTAAAAACCTTAACAAAAATGTACATAAGAAGCGGTTTCATAAAGTAAATACCAGCTACCATAAAGACCAATAACAGGATCACTTCTAAGTTTTGAGAAACTTCTGCATACACACCGTGATCAGATCCTGGATGACCAGGACTGGTGAGTCCTAATGCCAGTACCTGAATAGCTAGTAATCCACCAGATTGTAGTGGATAACATTTTAAGGCCATGGCCAGACAGAAAATAAACTCTGCAATAAACACCCAACCCATTACGGTTCCAGGTAAAATAAAGTAACCAATGGTATTGAAAACTAAAAAAGCTATCATAGTCCACTTAAACCAATGTGGACTGTTTCCTAAAAAGTTTTTAAACATAATTATACTAATTGTTTTAAAGCTAGCTCAAATGCGGTTGAGCTGATTTGTTGTTTTGAACTATTATGATCGTAAATGTTTTGAATTGCATTACGTATTGTCATACTAGTATCGTTAAAAATTGCATCGTCAGTCATTTGCACACGACGCTCCATAAAATAGGCAAACACTCTTGCCATACCACAGTTGGAAATAAAATCTGGAATAAGACTCACTTTCTCATCTGTATGCTCCATGATAGGACCAAAGAAAATTTCTTTATCAGCAAATGGTACATTTGCTCCACAAGAAATCACTTCAAGACCACTATCTATCATTTGATCAATTTGATTTTGACTTATTAATCTCGAGGCTGCACATGGTGCAAAAATTTGAGTATTAAGCTCCCAAATTTTTTCGTTGACCTCTTCAAACGGAATAAGTGAAGATGCTCTTAAGGTGTTCCCGTCTTTATTTAAGAATAATTCTCTTATCTCTTCAAAACTAAAGCCATCTTCATTAATTAAACCACCTACTCTATCTATAATCCCTACGACTTTGGCACCCATTTGAGCCAAATAATAAGCCGCAGCGCTACCTACATTACCAAAGCCTTGTACAACAGCACGCTTACCTTTAACATCACCACCAAAAATATTGTAGTAATGCTTAACAGCTTCTGCTACTCCGTAACCCGTAATCATATCGGCAACAGTATACTTACGAGAAACATCAGGTGAAAACTCTGGATTTTCAATTACTTTGATTACACCATGTCGTAATTGTCCAATTCTATTGATTTTATCGGCTTCAGTTGGAGAAAAATGTCCATTAAAAACACCTTCTTGTGGATGCCATACACCGCTGTCTTCAGTAATAGGAATTACTTCATGAATTTCATCAACGTTTAAGTCACCACCAGTTCCATAATAGCTTTTAAGAAGTGGGGAAACTGCTTTGTACCAACGTTCCAAAACCCCTTTTTTACGTGGATCTTGTGGATCAAAGTTGATCCCAGATTTTGCACCACCAATCGCTGGTCCAGAAACAGTAAATTTGATTTCCATCGTTTTTGCTAGGGAAAGCACCTCATTCTTGTCCAGACCTTGTCTCATACGAGTACCACCACCAGCTGCGCCTCCTCTTAGACTATTAATCACTGTCCAACCTTCAGCCTCGGTTTCTGGGTCGTTCCAGTGAAAAACTATTTCTGGCTGCGCTTCCTCGTAGCGTTTAAGCAATTCCTTCATATAGTTAGTAGAATTTGTACAAATATAATCTAGCTAGATGAAGAAAAAGCAGGTTTTACAATTTCTTAAGGAAGGTAAATTTGACCACTTGAATGATCATGTCGTGAACCTGTCACGCTACTTAAGCAATTTACTTGATTACGCAATCGAAGTACTCCTAACAGCCCAAAGATTAATGCTTCTTTGTACTCTACTATCTTTGATTCTGGAATAACGAGATCACCGTCATAATGATATCTAATTCTATCCATCAAATATGTATTAAAAGCACCACCACCTGTACAAATAATTCTTTTTTTAGACGTGATAACTTTTGATATTTGTATCGCTACATGTTCTACAAAAGTGGCAAGAACATCCTTTATATCGTAATTCTGTAATAAAGGAAACACATATTGATTAACCCATTCTATACCTAGTGACTTCGGTGGATTCATTCCATAATAAGGTATATCATTCAATTTATCGAGTAAAGGAGTTTGTACTTTTCCCGCTTTCGCGAAAGCGCCATCCTCATCATACTCCTTACCCAACAGCATCGAAAAATGATTAATTACTGTATTAACTGGACAAATATCATAAGCGATACGACCATCACGAGAATCATGACTAATATTTGCAAAACCGCCTAAATTTAAACAGTAATCATAATCGTTGAATAGAATCTGATCTCCTATAGGAACTAATGGTGCTCCTTGCCCACCAAGCAAAATATCCTGGACTCTAAAATCGCAAACAACTCGATGACCGATAATGGACGCTATCTCTGGAAGATTTCCTATTTGAAGGGTATATCCTTGTTCTGGCTTGTGAAAAATAGTATGACCGTGAGAACAAACGGCTATTAAGTCTTCAATAGGATTTTGATCGAGGTATTTTTTAACAAGTTGACCTAAGTATAAGGTATATTCCTTATTGAGATTTTTAATTTCTAAAGAAGAACTATGTACAGCCTCACTCAATCTACGTTTCCATAGAGCGGAATACGGAATACAAACTGCATTACAAATTGTAAAGGTCCACTGTTTTTCACGTACTAATTGAACGTGTGCAATATCTACACCATCTAATGATGTACCTGACATGACTCCTAAAACGTTATAGTACTGATGATTCATAGGTATTTTATGAGGTAAAAAGGTGTAAACAAGTTAAATTTGCAAACTTAAAAATAACTCAAACAATATAGAACTATCATGGATTTTGGCCTTACTGAAGAGCATTTAATGATTAGAGATGCGGCAAGAGATTTTGCACGTACAGAATTACTTCCTGGTGTTATAGAAAGGGATACTCACCAAAGATTCCCTGCAGAACAGGTAAAAAAAATGGGTGAACTAGGATTTCTAGGTATGATGGCCGACCCTAAGTATGGTGGTGGTGGAATGGACACAATTTCTTATGTCCTTGTGATGGAAGAGCTTTCAAAAATTGACGCAAGTGCATCTGTGATCGTATCGGTTAACAACTCACTAGTTTGTTGGGGACTGGATACTTACGGTAACGAAGCTCAAAAAGAGAAATATTTAACTAAACTTACAACAGGTGAATCTATAGGTGCATTTTGTTTAAGTGAGCCTGAAGCTGGTAGTGATGCAACTTCACAAAAAACTACTGCTATTGACAAAGGTGACCATTATGTACTTAATGGTACTAAAAACTGGATCACTAACGGAAGTACCGCAGACTATTACCTAGTAATTGCACAAACCGATCGCGAGAAAAAACACCGTGGAATTAACGCTTTTATTGTAGAAAAAGGTTGGGACGGTTTTGAAATCGGTGTTAAAGAAGATAAATTAGGAATTAGAGGTAGTGATACTCATTCATTAATTTTTAATGATGTAAAAGTTCCTAAAGAAAATAGGATAGGTGAAGATGGATTTGGATTCAAATTTGCCATGAAAACTTTATCTGGTGGTCGTATAGGGATTGCTGCTCAAGCATTGGGAATAGCAAGTGGAGCTTATGAACTTGCTAGAGATTATTCTAAAGTAAGAAAAGCTTTTGGTACAGAAATTTGTAACCACCAAGCAATCGCCTTTAAACTGGCTGATATGTATACCAATATTACTGCAGCACGTCATATGGTAATGCAAAGTGCTTGGGATAAGGACATGGGTAATAACTATGATGTAAGTGGTGCAGCAGCAAAATTATTTGCATCGCAAGTTGCTATGGAAACCAGTGTAGAGGCTGTACAAATTCATGGCGGTAACGGTTATGTGAAGGAATATCACGTAGAGCGTTTAATGAGAGATGCAAAAATCACTCAAATCTATGAAGGTACAAGTGAAATACAGAAAATCGTAATTTCAAGAGCTTTACTTAGAGATTAATTTTCCCCTTATATTTTGATAAGAAATGCTGTTCCTGTGTGAGCAGCATTTTTTGTTTATGGTTACTTCATGTAGAGAAGTTCGTTTACATTTGCTTTTATGAAAATATTAGTAACAGGCGGTTTAGGATATATAGGTTCACACGTTGTTGTAGAACTACTGGAATTAAATTATGAGGTTGTAATCATCGATAATCTATCTAATTCTAGAAAAGATGTTTTGGATAGAATCAAGAAAATATCTAAAAAAGAACCTTCCTTTTATCAAATTGATTTAAGAGATAAAAATCAAGTTAACGATCTGTTTACTAGAGAAAAAAATATAGACGGAGTAATTCATTTTGCAGCGTCTAAAGCAGTAGGTGAAAGTGTAGAGAACCCTTTACTCTATTACGAAAACAATATTAATGCATTAGTAAATTTACTTCAACAACTTAAGGATAAAGACATTTCTTTTATTTTCAGTTCTTCTTGTACCGTATATGGACAAGCAGATGTTATGCCTATCACAGAAGAAGCTCCTATAAAACCAGCAGCTTCTCCTTATGGTAATACTAAGCAAATAGGTGAAGAAATAATTAATGATCTTTGTAAAACAAGTTCTACTTTCAAATGTATAAGTCTAAGATATTTTAATCCTATAGGAGCTCATGAGAGTTGCCTAATCGGCGAATTACCAAATGGCATTCCTCAAAATCTTGTTCCTTACATTACTCAAACTGCTATAGGAATAAGAGAGCAGCTTTCTATTTTTGGACAAGATTATCCTACTAGAGATGGAACTGCAATTAGAGATTATATCCATGTGGTTGACCTAGCCAAGGCTCATATAGCTGCACTTGAAAGATTATTGAATAATAATTCACAATCTAAATTTGAAACCTTTAATATAGGTACAGGCACTGGTAATACAGTTCTAGAAGTAGTGAAAACCTTTGAAAAAGCAACTGGTCTAGAACTTAACTATAAAATAGTGAATCGTAGACCAGGTGATGTAATTGAAGCTTATGCAGATACCAGCAAGGCTAATAATATTTTAAATTGGAAAGCCGTGCATTCCTTAGAATCTGCATTATCCAGTGCTTGGGAATGGGAAAAAGCTATTCGCAAGGTTTAAATGATAGCTGCAATTTGTTCGTTTACCCATTCTAAAAAACGCTCGTCCTTTTCGTCAAATGCTTTTGGTGTATTGCTATCAATATCAATTTGACCTATGTTCTTACCATTTTTAAACATTGGAATTACCACTTCACTTTTTACATATATGCTACAAGCTATATAGTTATCCTGGGCAGTAACATCGTCAACCACAAAATTTTGATTAGATACAGCCACTTGCCCACAAATACCTTTACCAAATGGAATAACCGTATGGTCAGTAGGCTCACCAGCTTGTGCCCATAAATGCAATGTCGGTTCGGACTCATGAGCCATATAAAAACCAACCCAATCGTAAGTTTCCAGGTTAACTTGAAGCAATTCACAAACGGCTTGCATTTTATCCTTTACTGTACCATTAGAACTTCCTATGATTTTAAGAACAGCTGGTTTCAATTCGTTTATATTCATTGTAGTATTTTTGAAGCTACAAAACTAATATCCACAGCTGATTACTTAACAGTTTTAACATAGAATATACAAATGCTTTCATCACTTAGACCTTATATACCTGTGTTTAAATTTGTTGCAGTTTTTGGAGGACTGTATATCGGGCTCTCAATCATCTATTATTTTTATTTGAGTTTTGATTATGGCAGTTATCACTATCCTGACCCAATTACTTCTCAAATTAGTTTCCAGACACAAGAGTTATTAAGTTTAATAGGTTATAATGCGCAAACAATGAATAGTGCAGGACATCCATCTGTAGCTGTTTACTCTAATGAACAACTCTTATTTAGAATTATTGAAGGGTGTAATGCAGTAAGTGTTATGATCTTGTTTTGCGCGTTTATTCTCGCTTTCGCGAAAGCGTGGAAAAAAACTATACTATTTCTATTAATTGGAGTAGGAATAATATACGTCATCAACCTTACCCGATTGGTGTTATTAGGAATTATCTATGCCGATTATCCGGCCTATACTCATGTGTCCCATGAGATAATTTTTCCAGCTATAATCTATGGAACCACTGTTTTATTGTGGTTGTATTGGCTCAAAAAACCAAAATCCAAACATGTACCAACTATATAGATACTTATTAATTATTCTATTAATCGGGTTATTAATAAGTGTAAGAGTTTTTGAAGATTTATTATTTATAGATGAATTAAAACAATTCTATCTATCAGATTTTCAAAACATGAGCTTGCCATCTATTAATATAGTAACAACAGGATTTTATACGACTCTGCGATACGCCATTAATTCCCTTATTTCATTGGGTATTATTTGGCTTTTGTATAAAAAATTAGATTATATAAAGGCTGCACTATGGGTTTATGTATTTACCTATGTTATTTTAATGACTTCCTTTATTGCGCTTTTACACTCATCTCCAGACTCTTCAAAGATGATAATATTTTATATCAGACGTTTTTTAATTCATCCATTATTACTCTTTGTGCTTACGGCAGGCTTTTATTTTTTATCAAATAAAAAGTTAGTGCAAGAATAGTCTAGTTCCATTTTCATCAGATGTTTTGTGGACAACAACAATGAATTTATTATTGTTATTAACCGCACATTGCGTCCAAGATGACTTTATAAGGGCTATTTGGATTTTCACATCAATTTCCCTTGATAAAGACTCAACTACTTCTGTTTTATTGATAGTTTGATCATCATTAAAAACGACTGCATAAATTCCAATCAATTTTGAATTTGATTTTATGAGGATATTTTGTAGAGTAGCACTAAATTGTATATTATCATTGAATTGAGTGCAAAAAGTCCTAGAATCTGTGATCAACTTATGATGTTTACGAAGCATTCGATACTTGTTCAATTCTGTCACAAAGTCTGAATCCTCAGCAAACTTATTTCTTAGACAAGGTTTAGAAATTAGTTGCCCGTTATCCAAATTTCCGAATATCAAAAGTTCATCATTTGCTTTTAGATACAATCTACATTTATCGTTATTGATGTTGTTACCAACTTCTTGTTGTACAATCAGAGAGTTGTTTTTTGGACCTTTTAATATTTCTAAAATATCAAAACGTACGTAATCTTGATTCTCAATAGGGTAGTTATAGTACACTTCATTTATGCGTACATGAGCGATAAAGTCAACATTTTTGTAATCTGTAGCAATATTTTCTCTAAAACAAACACAAGATTGAGAAGCGCCGTAGGCGGAATAAAATATACTCAAAAAAAAGGCGAAAAGAACTTTGTTCAATATTTTAATATTTATAAGAATGAGTTACATCTAAAAAACACAACAATAAGACAAGGTAAGCCTTAAATTGAAATAAATACATTGTTAAATTAAAAAAGGTATGATTTTCATCATACCTTTTTTTTTCTAGTAAAACTTAAAACTAATCATTTGGATTAAGAATATCATCTATTCGTTCTTTTAAGTCATTTAGATGGTATTTAGTCATCTCGTCCGATGTTCGATTAGAAGCTCTTGTAACATCTCTTAATAATGTTTTAAGTTGTGCTCTAACAATAGGTCTTATATCACTTTGAGAGACATCAACACTACTTTGACCAGCAAACGCTCTTACTCGAGCTGGTAATTTAGGTTGTTCGTTATTCATAATAAATTCTAGACGTTCTATATAAGCACGTTGTAAGTTACGTCTATATCGATCTATTTTTTGTCCGCGTTTCAACTCACTGAACAATCCCGATCTAAGATCATTCATCATTTCCAATAAACCATATCCGTTTGAACCATTAACCTCTTCATTCTCCATTAATCTTGACATTCTGCCAAAATCCAATAAATTATTAAGGGTTCTAGTTTGAACACCTCTAATTCTTTCTATTGCACCGTCAGATTCAATTTTATTGAAAATATTTTGATCAATTAACCATTTAGGTGTTGAAAATAATTGTTCATTTAAGAACTTCATAGCTCTCGTTTGCTTATCTCTACTTGCATGCTCATATACAGCTCCGTCTTGTTGACCATAAGCTTTATACGTTTCTTTTACCCCACCAATATTGGCAGTTACGTGGCCCATGTATCGATTATACTGTCCTAATAACTGATCGTACATAGATTTTAATTCACTATAATTTTCACCTTCTTCACCCGTCCATTCGATAAGATTAGGAACGATGCGCTGTAAATTTTTGATACCGTATTCACTAGCTCTCATAGAGTCATCACCAAGATCTTCCGTTTGACTAGTGTGATCAACAACACCGAATTGCTGTCTTCCGAAACGGTACATAGGATCTCCTGCTTTTTCATTTATCCAGGAATCTAAAATTTCTTTCTCTTCTTCATCTGTCTTATCTAATATTGGTTTATAACCCCACATGATTGAATATTTATCATACGGACCAATATTAGGCATTAGGGCAACATCACCATCTTCCGGTTGAGCTACATAATTAAATCTTGCGTAATCCATTATGGATGGTGCAGTACCATATTTTTTGGTGAATTCTGCATCCCTTAAATTTTCAACAGAATAAGCTATTGAACTTCCCATATTATGTGGTAGTCCTAACGTGTGACCAACCTCATGTGCACTAACGAATCTTATAAGCCTACCCATAACTTCATCATCAAATTTATTCATTCTGGCTTCAGGATTAATTGCCGCAGTTTGAATGAAGAACCAATTATGTAAAAGAGTCATTACATTATGATACCAGTTAATATCACTTTCAAGAATTTCACCACTTCTAGGGTCACTAACATGAGGTCCATTAGCATTAGGTATAGGTGATGCTAGGTATCTTACTGTTGAAAAACGCACATCCTCCGGACTCCAATCCGGATCTTCTTCTTTACTTGGTGGGTCTTTAGCGATAATTGCCTCTTTAAACCCAGCTGCCTCAAATGCCACTTGCCAGTCTTCAATACCCTGCTTGATAAATTTTCTCCATTTCTGCGGAGTGGCTGGATCTATATAATAAACAATTTGCTTTTTAGGAATAACCAACTCTCCATTAAGGAATTTTTGCTTGTCCTCCTCTCTAACTTCTAATCTCCATCTATCTAAATAGCGAACAGTTTTGGTTTTTTGTTCATCTAATCCATAATCTTGTTGACCTCTTGCAAACCATCCTACACGTTGATCAAAATAACGACGCTTCATAGGCGTTTTAGGTAACAAAATCATTGAATTACTAATTTCAAGTGATATTGATTGAACACTTGAATTGGATGGTGGATCAGAGGAAAAATATGTTTTAACATGCCTCGATTCTATATTGAGTGGATAAGATCTTAAGGTGTCAATATAAGAACGACTATCATCTAACCTAGTTATTTTGTAGCGTTTTCTAGAGTTTTGAGGAAATCCAATCGCCTTAACATCCTTATTGAAAAAATTAGTAACATCAATAACTAGGTTATTAGATAAACTATCCTTTTTAATTGCCTTAATTGGAAAACTGTAAAGGATTGGTTCAAAATTAGAATTTTCAACCGCTAAACTTACTGGTAAAGAATCGTTAGCTACAATTTGATGAGAAACAACTCTTAGCAAGATATCATTTTTATTTCGTTGCCATCTCAAGGTTTGAGTATTTTGTTTACCGCCACCAAAACCAATTCCAGAAGCAGTTTTTGCAATACGCGTCACCATCAACATTTCTCTATTTAATAAAGAATCGGGTATTTCATAATAGTATTTATCCTCCAAAAAGTGTACGGAGAAAAGACCTGGATCTGTTTGAGCTTTAGAGGTAATTACCTTGTTATAAGGTTGCATACCACCTTTCTTTTTGCCTTTAGAACTAGCAACAACTTGAGATTTTGAGCCTTTTGCTTTCGAAGAAGTACTACAACCTTGGGTAGTTATCAATACTAAGGAAAGAAAACTCAAAAAAAGATATTTTTTCATGAATTATAAATTTCAAGAAAAATACACCATAGATATTTAAGAAGTTCCTAAGATATCGTTAACAAATTTTACCACAACAAAAAACCCTTATCGAATTGATAAGGGTTTTAAAAGAAGGCGGCGACATACTCTCCCACAAATGCAGTACCATCTGCGCTAATGGGCTTAACTTCTCTGTTCGGAATGGTAAGAGGTGAGCCCCATTGCTATAACCACCTTAAAGGTTTCAGTTAAATTAAAATAATCCAACTGTATATGTTGACATTTTGAAAAGTTCAAAATCAATACAAGTAGATAGAGGTATCTAAGCTTACGGGTAATTAGTATCACTCGGCTATGACATTACTGCCTTTACACCTATGACCTATCAACGTGGTAGTCTCCCACGACCCTTTAAAGAAATCTCATCTTGTGATGGGTTTCGCGCTTATATGCTTTCAGCGCTTATCCCTTCCCGACGTAGCTACCCAGCAATGCCCCTGGCGGAACAACTGGTAGACCAGCGGTCAGTCCAACTCGGTCCTCTCGTACTAAAGTCAGATTCACTCAAATTTCTAGCGCCCACTACAGATAGAGACCGAACTGTCTCACGACGTTCTGAACCCAGCTCGCGTGCCACTTTAATGGGCGAACAGCCCAACCCTTGGGACCTTCTCCAGCCCCAGGATGTGACGAGCCGACATCGAGGTGCCAAACCCCCCCGTCGATGTGAGCTCTTGGGGGAGATCAGCCTGTTATCCCCGGCGTACCTTTTATCCTTTGAGCGATGGCCCTTCCATGCGGAACCACCGGATCACTATGCTCTTGTTTCCAACCTGATCGACCTGTATGTCTCTCAGTCAAGCTTCCTTATGCCATTGCACTCTACGCACGGTTACCAAGCGTGCTGAGGAAACCTTTAGAAGCCTCCGTTACTCTTTTGGAGGCGACCACCCCAGTCAAACTACCCACCAAGCAATGTCCCCATTTCTGGGTTAGATTTCAAATAAGCAAAGGGTGGTATTTCAACAATGACTCCACAACGCCTGGCGACGTCATTTCATAGTCTCCCACCTATCCTACACATTACTTATCCAAAATCAATACTAAGCTATAGTAAAGGTGCACGGGGTCTTTTCGTCCCGTAGCGGGTAATCGGCATCTTCACCGATACTACAATTTCACCGAGCTCATGGCTGAGACAGTATCCAAATCGTTACACCATTCGTGCAGGTCGGAACTTACCCGACAAGGAATTTCGCTACCTTAGGACCGTTATAGTTACGGCCGCCGTTTACTGGGGCTTCAATTCAGATCTTCGCCGAAGCTAAACCCTCCTCTTAACCTTCCAGCACCGGGCAGGTGTCAGGCCCTATACTTCATCTTTCGATTTTGCAGAGCCCTGTGTTTTTGATAAACAGTCGCTTGGATCTTTTCACTGCGCCCTATTAAATAGGGGACCTTTCTCCCGAAGTTACAGGTCTATTTTGCCTAGTTCCTTAGCCATGAATCACTCGAGCACCTTAGAATTCTCATCCCAACCACCTGTGTCGGTTTACGGTACGGGCTGCTTCACTTGCTTTTCTTGGAAGTTGCTCCTCTGGATTATCCACGTAGCCGTAGCCTTGTGGTACTATCCCAACCTTAACAGTTGGTTCAACGTACATTTCCGTCAGTACGCACCAAATTCACACCTCCGTCACTTTTATTGTGAGCAGGTACAGGAATATTAACCTGTTATCCATCCACTTCCCCGTTCGGGTACGCGTTAGGACCCGACTAACCCTCAGCTGATTAGCATAGCTGAGGAAACCTTGGTCTTTCGGTGAGAGGGTTTCTCGCCCCCTTTATCGTTACTTATGCCTACATTTTCGTTTCTAATCGTTCCAGCAAACCTCACAGTTCACCTTCAACACAATTAGAATGCTCTCCTACCACTCTCAATGGAGTCCATAGCTTCGGTAGTATGTTTATGCCCGATTATCATCCATGCCGTACCGCTCGACTAGTGAGCTGTTACGCACTCTTTAAATGAATGGCTGCTTCCAAGCCAACATCCTAGCTGTCTAAGCAGTACAACCTCGTTTTTTCAACTTAACATACATTTGGGGACCTTAGCTGATGGTCTGGGTTCTTTCCCTTTCGGACATGGACCTTAGCACCCATGCCCTCACTGCTGATCATCATTTTATAGCATTCGGAGTTTGTCAGGAATTGGTAGGCGGTGAAGCCCCCGCATCCAATCAGTAGCTCTACCTCTATAAAACTAAATCAACGCTGCACCTAAATGCATTTCGGAGAGTACGAGCTATTTCCGAGTTTGATTGGCCTTTCACCCCTACCCACAGGTCATCCGAAGACTTTTCAACGTCAACCGGTTCGGGCCTCCACTGTGTGTTACCACAGCTTCACCCTGCCCATGGGTAGATCACACGGTTTCGCGTCTACCACTACTAACTATCGCGCCCTATTCAGACTCGCTTTCGCTACGGCTCCGTGTCTGAAACACTTAACCTTGCTAGCAACGGTAACTCGTAGGCTCATTATGCAAAAGGCACGCCGTCACCCGAAGGCTCCGACCGCTTGTAAGCGTATGGTTTCAGGTTCTTTTTCACTCCCTTATTCAGGGTTCTTTTCACCTTTCCCTCACGGTACTGGTTCACTATCGGTCTCTCAGGAGTATTTAGCCTTAGCGGATGGTCCCGCTAGATTCATACAGGGTTTCCCGTGCCCCGCACTACTCAGGATACTACTATTAATAACTAAAATTACCAATACAGGGCTATCACCTTCTTTGGCTCCTCTTTCCAAAGGATTCTTATTCTTTTAGCATCAAATACCGTAGTCCTACAACCCCAATTAGGCCGTAACCTAATTGGTTTGGGCTTTTCCGCGTTCGCTCGCCACTACTGACGGAATCACTATTGTTTTCTCTTCCTCCGGCTACTTAGATGTTTCAGTTCACCGGGTTTGCTCCATTACTGGTGACATGTCTTCAACATGCCGGGTTGCCCCATTCGGAAATCTGCGGATCACATCGTATGTGCCAATCCCCGCAGCTTATCGCAGCTTATCACGTCCTTCATCGCCTCTGAGAGCCTAGGCATCCCCCATACGCCCTTATTTGCTTATGATACCTATTACTATACAACGATATATAGTAATATTATTTTTTCTATCTTGTATTAATCCTAATTAATATTAGAACTAATGCTCGTTTTGATCTTTTCAAAATGTCAATGAACGTTTAATGATTAATCTCTACTAATCATTCGTGGAGAATATCGGAGTCGAACCGATGACCTCCTGCGTGCAAGGCAGGCGCTCTAGCCAGCTGAGCTAATTCCCCATGACGAATCCTAAATACTGAATTCAGAATATCGAATTTAGAATCCTCAACCTCTAGAATTTCCATTAAAATTCTATAAATGAACTTTATCTCTTAGCTATAATTATCTACTCAATAACTACCTAAGACATCGTAGTCTCAGGCAGACTCGAACTGCCGACCTCTACATTATCAGTGTAGCGCTCTAACCAGCTGAGCTATGAGACTGAGTGTCTTGCGACTATTTCTTGATTGACTTGCTTTTTAAAATAAACACACACTAATTGAGTGTTAAAGATCTTGAAACTATCCCTTGTTTCGTTCCATTATTTCAGGAACTCCAGAAAGGAGGTGTTCCAGCCGCACCTTCCGGTACGGCTACCTTGTTACGACTTAGCCCCAGTTACTAGTTTTACCCTAGGCAGCTCCTTTCGGTCACCGACTTCAGGCACCCCCAGCTTCCATGGCTTGACGGGCGGTGTGTACAAGGCCCGGGAACGTATTCACCGCATCATGGCTGATATGCGATTACTAGCGATTCCAGCTTCACGCAGTCGAGTTGCAGACTGCGATCCGAACTGAGATAGGGTTTGTAGATTCGCTCCTTCTCGCGAAGTGGCTGCTCTCTGTCCCTACCATTGTAGCACGTGTGTAGCCCAGGACGTAAGGGCCGTGATGATTTGACGTCATCCCCACCTTCCTCACGGTTTGCACCGGCAGTCTCTCTAGAGTCCCCACCATTATGTGCTGGCAACTAGAAATAGGGGTTGCGCTCGTTATAGGACTTAACCTGACACCTCACGGCACGAGCTGACGACAACCATGCAGCACCTTGCAATATGTCCGAAGAAAAATCTGTTTCCAAATCTGTCATACTGCATTTAAGCCCTGGTAAGGTTCCTCGCGTATCATCGAATTAAACCACATGCTCCACCGCTTGTGCGGGCCCCCGTCAATTCCTTTGAGTTTCATTCTTGCGAACGTACTCCCCAGGTGGGTTACTTATCACTTTCGCTTGGCCACTCAGATCTCAATCGATCCAAACAGCTAGTAACCATCGTTTACGGCGTGGACTACCAGGGTATCTAATCCTGTTCGCTCCCCACGCTTTCGTCCATCAGCGTCAATATATTGTTAGTGATCTGCCTTCGCAATCGGTATTCTATGTAATATCTAAGCATTTCACCGCTACACTACATATTCTAACCACTTCACAATAATTCAAGATAACCAGTATCAATGGCAGTGCCGGAGTTGAGCCCCTGCATTTCACCACTGACTTAATTACCCGCCTACGGACCCTTTAAACCCAATGATTCCGGATAACGCTTGCACCCTCCGTATTACCGCGGCTGCTGGCACGGAGTTAGCCGGTGCTTATTCTTACGGTACCGTCAAACAATCACACGTGACTGTATTTCTTCCCGTACAAAAGTAGTTTACAACCCATAGGGCCGTCTTCCTACACGCGGCATGGCTGGATCAGAGTTGCCTCCATTGTCCAATATTCCTCACTGCTGCCTCCCGTAGGAGTCTGGTCCGTGTCTCAGTACCAGTGTGGGGGATCTCCCTCTCAGGACCCCTACCTATCGTCGCCATGGTGAGCCGTTACCTCACCATCTAGCTAATAGGACGCATACCCATCTATTACCGTAACCTTTAATTATTAAATGATGCCATCTTATAATTCTATGAGGTATTAATCCAAATTTCTTCGGGCTATCCCTCAGTAATAGGTAGGTTGTATACGCGTTACGCACCCGTGCGCCGGTCGCCATCAGATAGCAAGCTATCTATGCTGCCCCTCGACTTGCATGTGTTAGGCCTGCCGCTAGCGTTCATCCTGAGCCAGGATCAAACTCTTCATCGTAGAATCTTTTAAAGATCATTTATTAGAATAATTCCAAAAACCTCTTTTAAGAACCCTCAATTAGCGTACATGTGTCTATTTTTATTTTCTTACCAATACTTGCCTTTGTATTAATCAATACAAAAACAGTATCGCTGTGCTGTCAATCATTATTTTCAATGAACTACTTCAAAATATCTAGACCGAAAATTTGATGCGAAATCCTCACAATCCGCTACAAATATTTTCAATCTTTTTGAAGAACTATCGCTTTATTTAAACATCGTTGTTTCCCAAAGCGGGTGCAAATATACACACACTTTTTCTTACCAAACAAACTTTTATGACAAAAAAATTGAAAAAAATTACAACCCATCCTTAAACACCTTCAAATCATTTATTTACAAAATAAAAAAATCTAAACTTTTGTATTACCGTAAACAAACTGTTTAAAGCGTTCTTATAATTTAATTCATTTGAAGATGAAATGTAAACTTTGTGCCTTTACCAATCTTACTTTCGACCCTAATAATTGAATCATGTAGTTCAAGAATTTTTTTAACGATCGACAATCCTATACCTGCACCCGTGAATCTATTTTGAGAATCATTTTGCGTAAATCGATCGAATATCATCAATTGATCACTTTCTTTAATTCCTATACCAGAATCGCCAACAGAAATTTTTATTTTATTTTCTGACTTAGATTTATCCAAATCTAAGGTAATTACCCCACCGGCCTTTGTAAATTTAAAAGCATTGTCTATTAGATTCTGTAAAACCCGTTCAATTAATCCGATATCAGCGTACACTAGAATATTTTCCTTTTTTTCAATATTAAATATTAAGTTAATATTTTCCGTTTTGGATTTTAATTGGTACTTAGATACTAAATCTAGACATAAATCGGTAATTGAAAACTTTACTTTTTCTGGTTTAACCTGTTTAGCCTCTAATTTAGAATACTCAAATAATTGTTCCACTAATCTAGAAAGCTTATCACTATTAGAGTTGACAATTTCTAAATATTTCTGTTTCTCCCCTTCTGAAAGCAAATGTTTCTTTTCTAATAATGTTTCTGAATAACCTTTTAATATTGCTAATGGTGTTCTTAGATCATGTGACACATTCGCTATAAGCTGCCTTCTTAATGAATCAACTTTTTTAACTCCCTCAATATTCTGACAAATAGTGTCAGCCATTGTGTTGAATGTATTTGCCAAAACACTGATATCAGATTTATCTGCGTTTTCTATTCTCGCATTAAAATCCCCTTCCTTAAATCGTTGGACTACAGAGGTAATTTTTCTTAAGTTTTTAGTCAAAAACCAAATAGAAACAAAACCTACCAATAAAGTGAAGAAAGTTGTCAAACCTATAGCACCCAATCCAAAACTTTTTATGTATTTCTGAAAAATATTGTTGCTTGCCAATTGATATGCCTCTCCTGATAGTATAATATATATGTAACCATCTTTGAGTTGGTTAGTTAATCTGGCTGCTGAGAAAATTTTTCTTTCTCCCATAGCTCTAGGGTCATCCCCTAAACAATAATTTTTACCGTTAGTATTTACAAAATTTTCAATCGGAGCAACATCAACATACCTAGATGGTTCTCCAGGACTATGATCGAGTACCACAGAATACAATACTTCACCATCTAGACCCAGCAAGTAAACTTCAATACTTCTATTCACTGCCATCATATCGTGCATTAAACTCCCAAAGACCTCCTTATTAACAGAACCATCCTGATTAAAAGCGGAAGTTGTGGCAAACTTTTCTTCTATTAAATGCTGTGCTAACGGAGCGTGAATCTCTTGTTGCGTAGCTTGATGATGTTGATTTGAGTAATAATTAGTAATCACAATAAAACAAAATGCCATTCCTATGATTAACCCTGAAAGTGCTATCCATAGTTTAAATACTAATCGTGGAGTTAATGTAGATTGTTTACCAGCCGTCATTACACTTCTTCATTAAATCTATATCCTATTCCCCAAGTGGTCAATACATATAATGGATTTGACATATCCGGTTCAATTTTGGCTCTCAATCTATTGACATGACTATTTACTGTATGTTCGTAACCAGAAAAGTTATATCCCCAAACAACATCCAGTAACTCTGATCGACTGTAAGACCTACCTGGATGACTTGCTAATAAAATTAAGAGATCAAATTCCTTAGGCGATAATTCCACTTTATGCCCATTTAAGGTTACACGTCTCATTTCGACATTTATAATTAAATCACCAAAAACCATTTCATTACTTGAGGCATTTTCTGTTTTCTTATTACTTATATCAGTTCTTCTCATAACAGCTTTTGCTCTAGCCTTCAATTCTCTTACTGAAAATGGCTTGGTTATATAATCATCTGCACCAATTTCCAAACCTAGGACTTTATCAATCTCCTCGGATTTTGCAGTCACCATTATTATAGGAGTGTTTTTAGTTTTTCTCAATTCCTTGCAAACTTCTATCCCGCTTAGTTCAGGTATTGACAAATCCAATAGGATTAAATCATAGTCGAACTCTATTGCCTTTTTCAAGCCAAGCCTACCATTATCTGCGACATGCACATTCGCATTTAGATCCTTCATGTGAATAGTAAGAAGATCTATAATCTCTATATCATCTTCTACGATAAGAATTGTATACTCCATAATTCAAATTAAACTTATCCTTATCACAAAAGAATCACATAAAAAATATGAAAGTTGAATTTTACGTGACAGGATTGAGATAACATTATCATTAGTTTGTAGAGTAAAATTAAACTTTTAATCATGAATAAAAACTTCTCATATCTTATCCTGGGCTTACTCTCGATAGTAGGCTGTTCAAATGACGATGATTCAAATTCTGAACTTCAAACAAAAACATTAACCATTAATCTTCAAGGATTAGAAGATTTAGGAAACGATTTTAAATATGAAGGCTGGGTTATGGTAGATGGTACTCCCATAAGTACAGGTACATTTGATGTTGATGCTAATGGAGACTTGAGCCAAAACGAATTCGAAATCGATTCAAATGATTTGGACGCTGCAACTGCCTTTATCCTTACCATCGAGCCTGATCCAGATCCAAGTCCCGATCCTGCTGATAGTAAATATATAGCTGGCGCATTCACTGGGACAACAGCGCTTGTGGACACTAACTTTGGACCGGCTCCTGGAGATTTTACTAATGCTAGTGGTTCATTCTTCCTGAGAACTCCTACCGATGAGACAATGGGAAACAATGGTAATGACGAAAGCGGTGTATGGTTCGGTCTACCTGGAATGCCTCCAACTGCCGACTTTACATTACCCGTTTTACCAGATGGATGGATTTATGAAGGTTGGGTAGTAGGCGACGCCGGTCCTATATCAACAGGAACCTTTACCGATTTTGATACTAGAGATTCAGGCAACCCGTTCTCAGGAACTCAAAACAATGCAGGTCCACCAGTTCCAGGAGAAGACTTTTTTAACAATTTACCAATGGGTGAGTCTTTACCATTTAGCGTAATTGGAAGGAATGTTGTAATTACTGTAGAACCTGTTCCAGACAACAGCCCTGCTCCATTCACTCTAAAACCTCTTGCGGCAATTGCCAATTCTATGACAGCACCCAATGCACAAAACTTTAATAACAATGTTGCTGCAACATTTCCTACTGGGAGCGTTGTACGTGAATAATTAATTATTGGTTGGTTAGTGAGAAAACGTCTTTCAACATCTCCGTTGAAAGGCGTTTTTGATGTTATATAAGAAGAAGAGTTTTACTTAATAAGAATTACAGAGTTAACATGATCATGTTTATCATATTGAACACTGTTATTCATTGGATCAACTATCCAAATATCATCCACTATAAACTTATAATGATGAACGCCTCGTGTTAATGGGATTTCTATTTCCCAAAACCCATTAATCAAATTCATTTGAAGCTTGTTATTTTGCCAGTCTGTAAAATCACCTGCTAAATACACATTTTTAAAATCAACGTTTTTCAATCTAAATTTTTGTAATTTCCTTTTAGTTATTACACTATTAAATTCATTGTATTCATTGGGCTTCTTCTTAGGGTTATGAGGATCTCTCATCCACTGGCCATCTACAATATACCGGTACTCATGCGTTCCTATTGGTAGATCTAAGGTAAGTTCCCAGTAACCGTCTTTACATTCCAACTCAAATTCATTTTCATCCCAATTATTAAATGTACCTGTTACAATTACCCGTTGAGCGTTTGAATAACCGTGTAAGTAAAATGTATGATTTCCATCTTCAGACTCCTTGACCTCATTCAATTTTAAATTATAAACACTTACAAAAATATCATCTAAGGTAAGCTGCTCACGATTAGGTGCAATGGTAGGTGGTTCAACCCAAAACTTATCATTAATTACGAATTTAAATGAAGCTCCACTATCGGTATTTAAATATTTAATCTTTTTCCTCAATTCATAAACACCGTTTTTTATATTCTTGAGTTTCCAGTCGTTCTTAGCCCATTTATTAAAGGTTCCAGCTACAGCTACTTTTTTTATGTTTATATCAGAAAGATCAAGTTTAACTTGTGTATCATTAATAGTAACCATCGAATAGTCCCGTACATCAAATTTAAATACGATATCCTCACCATCAATTCTATAACCATAATCATCTTGTCCCATAATCATGAGACTGACAAAAAAAATTAAAAAGGTGATAAATAGTTTCATTTATTCAGGCCACTTTGTAAAAAACAATTTCTTTTTACGATAATTAATTAAAACTCTACGATTTCTTAAAAACCAAAATCCTAAAACACCATCCACTTGAGTCCCATATGCATTTGCTGCATAGGTCATAGTTGATAATACAGTTGGCATTTCTTCATTCTGTACAGCATTAGTAAACTTTAGATTTTTGAAAACTCCAGCAATCACTTCTTTCTTACCACCATCCATTCCCATTAACTCCAATCTTTTGAGGGGTTGAAAATTTTTATAAACTAATGAATCTAATTTGTTGCTTAATTGATTTATTTCTGCTCCGGTATCCAAAACAAAGGTAACATCTATCTCATTAATATTGGAATCTAGAATAATCGAGTGCTTGCGCCGTTTAAAACTTAAGGTGTCTACTATTTGTTCGGTTAAATATTTCTCATCAATACGATTGCCTTTTCTATCGATCTTAAAAAAGGTAATCTGTTCCAAATAAAAGTCAATATATAGTTCAAATCGTCTAAATGTATCGTATCCTATTATACCATTAATAGCGGTATGTTTTTCTTTTTCAATATGGCTTAAATCTACTACATCTGCATTTTTGGAATTAATTTTAAATCCATCAATATTAAAACTGTATACCGCAATTCCCTGTACATTGGGAATTTCTCGTTCAATAGAATACGTTGTCCTACCTGTCGTAGCTATTTTATTATAAATTCGTTTATTAAGTACCAGTCCATAGGATCCTGTATCAATAATGAAAGGACCCGACTCTCCATTAACCTTTGCTTGTACAGTTATCAATCTTCCAGCAAATTTAAATGGCATGCGCAAGGTGTTATCACTTAGTTTCGTTGCCTCTGGGAATGAAATTTCTTCAACAATTAAATCATTGGAATATGCTTTACAAACACACATCCATGTTGTCATGAACAACAACCACGGTATTATTTTCATAGCTAGTCTTTTGGTACTTTAAAGACTAGAGCTGTTATCGATTGTTACATTTTTATATCATATTCCTAGAATTTATGCTAGGGATTAGTTTAATAGTACGCTTTCGCGAAAGCGTACTTAAGAATAATTATCTTCTCGTTTGATTGCTTTGTAAGGATGTTTGAGGTAGTTTTTGGCAAATTGATAACCTCGAGCATATTTAATTCTAAAAATCTCGACAGCTAGGTGACCAAAAACAGCACAACCCAACAGTAATAATGCAAGAGGCAAAAGAGCATCATTGACAAATTTAGACACATACCAACTAGCCAGTGAACCGTAAATCATACTAACGGCTCCTACAAATGCGCTTGCACTACCAGCCTTTGCAGTAAATGGCTGAAGAGCCAGAGCAGTTGCGTTGGGGTTTTGAAATCCGATAGCCGTCATCATTAAAAATAAAGATGGATATACAACCCAAAACTCCGGTGTCATAGTCGCCAAATGTATTGTCAATACACCCGTAAAAACAATGAGTAAAACACTCACCACATACGTTATCTCAAAAGTCGTGTATCGTTTTAAAAATAAACGATTTATTTGACTACCTGCAATTAGACCTGCAGCATTGCTACTAAAGGCTAATGCAAATTCAGTCTTTGACATTTCAAAAAACTCCATAAAAATAAAAGGAGCTGCAGCCACATACCCAAGTAGAGCTCCTATGATAAATCCACGTGTGGTGCTGAAGAGAAAAAAGGCTTTATTCTTATAAATAGACCAATATTCTTTAAGCACCGGAACCGGTTTTAAACTAGTCGCACGATTAGGAGTTACACTATCTGGGAGAAAAAAGATAATATTAAACAACATAAGTGTTGCAAAACCTGCTAGACCATAAAAAATTATTTGCCAGTGAAAATGAGTCACTACCCATCCACCTATTCCAGGGGCAATCACAGGTGCTATACCCATGATTAACATTAAATTAGACAGCACGCTAGCGACTTCCTCCTCATCAAATAAATCTCTTACTATCGCTTTACTAGCTACCATACCTGCACATGCACCTAGTGCTGTAAAAAATCTCAATGTTGCGAGAGCTATCACGTCATAGGCAAAAGCACTAGCTAGACTTGTACCTATATACAACACTAGTCCAACAATGAGAGGTTTACGCCTACCAAAACGATCCATCAATGGCCCGTAGGCGAGCTGCCCTAGGCCTATACCTATAAAGTAGGTAGTTAAGGTAAGACTTATAGCATTAACATCTACCTTAAAGTCTCCTGCTATTTGTTTAAAAGCAGGTAAATAAGCATCTATAGAAAAAGGTCCAATAGCGATTAAACTACCTAACACCAGTATAATACCCAGTCTTCTACCTGAAGATAATTGCCCTTTATAAACTCTCTTTGCCATAAAGTACAAAAGTACTTTTTTGACATAGCTTAATCTTGGTAATTAATAAAGCTTTACCATTTCATAAACTATCGTTCTTTGTATTTTTAGACAATCAAAACAGATACTATGAGAATTGTATTTATTGCTCTTGTAGCAAGTCTTTTATTTAGCTGTAAAAATAATAACAGCAACGTGGATGAAACATTGAAGACTAACAGTGAAGAAACCAGCTTAACTCCTGCACAGCAAATCGCACAGTCTACCGGATTATCAGTTTGGGATGATGTTGAAGAAATACAATTCACATTCAATGTAAATCGATTTGGAGAAAAGATAATGGATAGAAATTGGACATGGAATGTTAAATCTGGTCTCATCAAATTAAAATCCAAACAAAAGGAAGTCGTTTACTATAGAAATAAAAAAATGGACAGTACAGCCCTAAACGCTGATCAAGCCTTTATCAATGATGTGTATTGGCTATTACCACAATTCAAATTAGTTTGGGATAAAGGAACGACCTTATCAACTCCTATAATTAAACAAGCTCCTATATCAAAGGATAGCCTAAACATGATCACCATTTTATATGATAATCAAGTAGGTTACACACCAGGTGACGCCTATGACCTGTATTATGACCAAAATAATACTGTAAGAGAGTGGACCTATAGAAAAGAAAATGATAGTTTACCAACCATGCAAACTACTTTTGAAGACTATCAAAGTTATGAGGGATTAAACATCGCCACAAACCATATCACTTTAGATGGCAATACAAATATTTATTTTTCAGATATTAAGGTAATCAAATCAAATGAATAAAGATACCAGCCTAGCCTACGCACTAGAACTAGATCAACAAGATGAATTATCTCGCTTTCGCGAAAGCTTTCACATACCTAAACACACCGATGGCACAAACAGCATATATTTTTGTGGAAATTCTCTAGGGTTACAACCTAAAGCCACAAAAGATCAGTTAAATCAAGAACTTGAAGATTGGGCAAATCTAGGAGTTGAAGGTCATTTTCATGCCAAAAATCCATGGATGCCTTATCATGAGTTTTTAACTAAGAATATGGCAACTATTGTGGGTGCTCATCCACATGAAGTAGTAATAATGAATACACTTACCACAAATTTACATTTGATGATGGTGAGCTTTTATCGACCTACGCCAAAACGTTTTAAAATAATTATTGAGGCCGATGCTTTTCCCAGTGATCGATATGCTGTGGCATCACAAGCAAGCTTTCATGGATACGATCCTAACCTAGCTATAATTGAATGGAAACCTAGAAAGGGAGAGCATACTCCTCATCTAGAAGATTTAAAAGATTTACTAGAGACAAATAAAGATGAAATCGCTCTTGTAATGGTAGGTGCGGTAAACTACTACACTGGACAGTTTTTTAATTTAAAGGAAATTACTCAATTAGGACATCAACATGGAGCATTAGTAGGTTTTGACTGTGCACATGGAGCCGGTAATGTTGATTTACGACTTCACGATTCTGGTGCCGATTTTGCTGTTTGGTGTACTTACAAATATTTAAATAGTGGACCAGGAAGTTTAGGAGGTTGCTTTGTACATGAAAGACATGCTCAAAATAATGAACTGCCCAGATTTACTGGATGGTGGGGACACAATAAAGAAACTAGATTCAAAATGCGTGATGATTTTGAACCCATCTATGGCGCCGAAGGCTGGCAACTTTCAAATCCTCCAATATTAAGTATGGCTGCGGTAAAGGCGAGCTTAGAATTATTCAATGAAGCAGGTTTTCATAATCTGAGAAATAAGTCAATTCAACTTACCAATTACCTAGAGTTCTTGTTAACACAAATCAATTCAGATAGAATAAGCATTATAACACCTACACAATCCAATCAAAGAGGTTGTCAATTATCACTAGCTGTTAAGAATGCAGATAAATCACTATTTGAGTCTATAAGTGCTCGCGGTGTGATAGCTGACTGGAGAGAACCCGACGTAATACGTATAGCACCTGTTCCCTTATATAATAACTATGAGGATTGCTGGAAATTTGTAAATATTCTTAAAGAAGAAATGTAAAAACAGTAGGCATAAGCTTATGGAAATAAACAATAAAGATACAAAAATATTAATCTCTGGGGCTGGTCTATGTGGCTCACTATTAGGGTTACGTCTAGCACAAAGAGGATACAAGGTTGACATTTTAGAAAAACGACCAGACATGAGGTCTCAACAAGTAGATGGTGGTAGATCTATAAATCTTGCTCTTTCTGATCGCGGCCTCAAAGGTTTAAAACTTGTAGGTCTTGAGGAAAAAGTAAAGGATTTATGTATTCCTATGCACGGCAGGTTAATACATAACATAGATGGTAGCACATTTACTTCAAATTACAGTGGTCGAGAAGGTGAGTACATAAATTCGATATCTCGTGAAGAACTAAATAAATTATTATTGGATGAAGCAGATAAATATGACGATGTGCAAATTGATTTCAATGATGAAGTTTTACATGTAGATTTAGAGAACACTACTATTACATATCATGATAGCGAGTCAAACGAAGAAAAAACATGGAAGGCTGATTTAATTTTTGGTGCTGATGGTGCTGGGAGCGCCGTTCGTAAGGCTATGGTCAGACAAAGAGATTTCTTGTTTTCTCATAGTATTGAATGGTTGCCACATGGTTATAAAGAATTAAGTATTCCTCCTGCAGAAGACGGAAGTTGGCGCATAGAAAAAAATGCCTTACACATTTGGCCTAGAGGTGGTTTCATGCTTATTGCGTTACCTAATTTAGATGGAAGTTTTACACTTACTTTATTCCTAGATTATAAAAGTAAAGAAGGTCCTTCGTTTGAAGATTTAAAAAATGATCGCAGTGTTATTGAGTTTTTCAATACCTATTTTAGTGATGTTGTTCCACACATACCAGATCTAGTCGAGCAATTTAACAATAATCCTACTCCACCGTTAGGTACTATTAAATGTAATCCGTGGGATGCTTACGGTAAGAGCCTTTTAATTGGTGATGCTGCACATGCCATCGTACCATTCTATGGACAAGGTATGAATGCCAGTTTTGAGGATGTAGTTGATTTTGATTTGACACTAGACCGCAATAAATATTGGAGCAAAGCATTCAGTGATTTCGCAGAAACAAGAAAACCTAATACCGACGCGATAGCAGATCTTGCTCTTGATAATTTTATTGAAATGCGTGATAGTGTAGCAAACAGTGACTTTAAGAAAAAACGTCAAATTGAAATGCTATTGGAGTCTCATTTTGCCAAAGAAGAATATCAATCCAAATATTCACTAGTTACATTTCCAGTAGAAGGCATCTCATACCGAGAAGCCATGCTTCAAGGAAGAGCGCAAGACAGAGCTATTTTATACTTATTAAAAGAAAATATAATCAGTCCAGAGGATCATGAAAACGATTTATTATTTGAAATATCTCGTAAGACTAAAGATATTCTCTGGTTTAGAAATTAATTATGGGAGTAATAGAAGGAAAAGCAAAACCACGTGGTAAATATCCACACGTAAAGAGAGTTGGCGACTTTTTATACGTTTCAGGAACGAGCAGTAGACGATCAGACAACACGTTTGCAGGTGTTGAAGTAGATGAAATGGGAACCACAAATCTCGATATTAAAGAGCAAACCAAAGCAGTTCTAGAAAACATCGATAGCATCTTAAAGACTCAAGGAGCTAGTTTGAAGAACGTAGTTGATATAACAACGTTTCTCGTTAACATGAACGACTTTGGTGGTTATAACGAGACTTATGCTCAATATTTTGATTATTCTGGCCCTACTCGAACCACAGTAGCCGTGCATCAATTACCGCATCCGCACTTGTTAATAGAAATTAAAGCAGTTGCTTACTTACCTGTACAACCAGAGTAATTAAATTCCATATTCGTATTTTAATGTAATAAAAAACCCAGCTTTAAAAGCTGGGTTTTTTAATATAAAGGAGAAGTATTAACCTCCAAAATCGTCAAATCGGATATTTTCATCAGGTATTCCAAAATCCTCACCCATTTTTTGAACCGCTTGATTCATCAATGGAGGACCACAGAAATATAGCTCAATATCCTCTGGTGCTTCATGCTTAGATAAATATTGATCAATTACCACTTGGTGTATGAAACCTTGGAAACCATCACCTTCACTATGGATATCATCTTTAAGCTTCCAATTATCTTCCTCCAATGGTTCACTTAAAGCCATAAAGAACTTAAAGTTTGGAAATTCTCTTTCTAACTCACGGAAATGCTCGATATAAAACAATTCACGCTTTGAACGACCACCATACCAATAAGTTACTGTACGACCAGTTTTCAAGGTTTTGAATAAGTGGTACAAGTGAGATCTCATAGGTGCCATTCCTGCTCCACCACCCACGTAAAGCATTTCTGCATCACTGTGATTAATAAAGAACTCTCCATAAGGTCCTGATATCACTACCTTATTACCTGGTTTCTGATTAAAAATGTAAGAACTAGCTACACCAGGGTTTACATCCATCCAACCATTTTTAGCTCGATCCCATGGCGGCGTAGCAATACGTACGTTAAGCATTACTTCTCTACCTTCAGCAGGGAAAGAAGCCATCGAGTAAGCACGTTCTACAGTTTCAGGGTTTTTCATTACTAATGGCCATAAATTAAATTTATCCCATTCTGCCTGAAATTTGTCTGGTGTGTCATGCTCCTCTGGGTGAGCAGTGATATCCATATCCTCAAAACGAACTTCACATTTAGGAACCTCGATTTGAATGTATCCACCAGCTTCATAATCCATATCTTCAGGAAGACGTACTACGAACTCTTTAATAAAAGAAGCTACATTGTAATTACGCACAACCTCTGCCTCCCATTTTTTAATTCCAAATACCTCTTCAGGAATTTCGATTTTCATGTCTTGTTTAACCTTAACTTGACAACCTAATCTCCATCCATTTGCAATCTCTTTACGAGTAAAATGTGGTACCTCAGTTGGTAGGATAGCACCACCACCTTCAGTAACAATACATTTACACTGGACACAAGTTCCACCACCACCACAAGCTGATGGTAAGAACAATTTATTATTACCCAAAGTACCTAATAAAGTTCCTCCAGAATCAGTAGTGATATCTTTTTCACCGTTTACATTAATGGTCACAGGACCAGACGGTAAAAGCTTTGATTTTGCTCCTAAAAGCAAAGATACTAGCAACAGAATAAGTGTTAAGAAAATAACAACTGCTGCAATTAATGTAATCATATTAGAATCCATAATAGCTGTTTCTAAAATTATATTTCAATTCCCATAAAACTCATAAACCCTAAAGCCATAAGTCCTGTTATTATAAATGTAATACCTAGTCCTCTAAGCGGTGCAGGTACATTTGAGTAAGCAATTTTCTCACGAATGGCAGAAATCGCTAGAATCGCAAGGAAAAATCCTACCCCAGATCCTAAACCGTATACAGCAGACTCAGTTATACCACTGAAGTCTTTTTGTTGCATAAATAAAGAACCTCCCAAAATCGCACAGTTTACCGCAATAAGAGGTAAAAATATACCTAGAGCACCATACAAAGCTGGAGCAAATCGTTCCACAACCATTTCAACTAATTGTACCATACTTGCGATAACCGCAATAAACATGATAAAACTTAAAAAGCTTAAATCAACATCTGCATAACTAGCATCTAACCAAGTTAAAGCACCAGGCTTTAGTAGGTAAGTATCTAGTAAAAAGTTGATAGGAACTGTAATTCCAAGTACAAATACAACTGCGGCACCTAGACCAACAGCAGTCTTAACCGACTTAGATACCGCTAGATAAGAACACATACCTAAGAAATAGGCAAAAACCATGTTTTCTATGAAAACGCTTCTTACAAAAAGATTAATTAAATCCATGATATATACTATTTCTTAGTTTAGTTTTCTTCTATTAATGCTCTGTTTCTACTTCTTTGCACCCATATAATGATTCCTACCGTTATAAGTGCCATAGGCGACAATAACATCAAACCATTATTGGAATATCCAAATTCATAGAAAGAATCTGGGATCACTTGATAACCAAAAAGTTTCCCAGCACCTAATAACTCTCTGAAAAATGCTACCAGTATAAGTATGAAAGCATATCCTGCTGCATTTCCTATACCATCAAGAAATGATTTATAAACACCATTACCTAATGCAAATGCTTCAAGACGACCCATTACAATACAATTGGTAATAATTAAACCTACGAATACCGATAATTCCTTTGAAACATCATAAGCATAGGCTCTTAATACTTGATCTACAAGAATTACAAGTGCAGCAACCACAACAAGTTGAACGATAATACGTATTCTTGAAGGAATAGAATTTCTAAGTAATGAGATAATCATGTTACTGAAAGCCATTACGGCCATTACAGCAAGACTCATTACAATGGCAGGCTTCAATTGAACTGTAATTGCAAGTGCACTACAAATACCTAATACCTGTACGGTAATAGGGTTGTTATCTGTAAGAGGATCAGAAAGAAGTTTACGATTTTTCTTTCCCAACAATCCTTCTCTTTCATCCGTATCAGATAGAAAAAGGATTAGTTCTTCTTTTTTGTTTAGTTCTTTTGACATAAAATTTGTTTTTATCTCGCTTTCGCGAAAGCGTAACAACAGTAAGCACCGGCTTACTTCATAGCCACTTTTATGTTAGTATTTTTCTCGAAATAAGGAAGGTAATTCTTAAGCCTTTCTGAAATCATATCAGTAACACCATCACCTGTAATGGTAGCTCCCGAAATGGCATCTACTGCGTTATCGTCCTTATTATCTCCACCTTGATAGCCTTTAGCAACGGATACACCTATAAAATTACCATCACCATCAAAGATTTTTTCTTCTTCAAATCTTTTACGGAACCATCCTTGTGTAATTTCGGCACCTAGACCAGGAGTTTCACCCTTGTGATCAAATACAGCACCTTTAATAGTATTCACATCATCTTTAAGAGCTATGTAACCCCATATTGCATCCCAAAGACCTTTACCTCTTAAAGGAACAACATAATATTTTGAACCTTCAACATCTGCCACGTAAAGTGGAAATGCTTGTTCTTCTACAGGTTTCTTAAGTTCTTTTTTAAGATCTACCTCAAAAGCATTTACGTCAGCCTTAGGAGTACCATCACTAGAAAGCGCAACCTGCTCTACAATATATTTATTAAACAAAACCTGAGCACTATCTCTAGAAGTCTCAATTCCTACTGTACCTAGGATGTTTTGCATTTTTTCTTCTTTCACGTTTTTTGCTTGTGCTGGCTGTAAACTAGTAGCTGCAAATGCTAGAGCACTAGCAACAACCGCTACAAGAGCAATAGCAAACAAAAAAGTATAAGCGTTTGAATTTCTATCCATGACTAAGCTGTTTGAAGATTAGCCTTAGCTTTTGCCAGGCGTTTTTTACGTTTACTCACATTTGCTTGAACCACGTAATGATCAATGGTTGGAGCAAACACATTCATTAATAAAATAGCAAGCATAATTCCTTCTGGATATGCTGGATTGAATACACGTATCATAACCCCAAAGAATCCACATAAGAAACCATAAATCCATTTACCTTTAAAAGTTTGAGCAGCACTCACAGGATCTGTTGCCATAAACACTAGTCCAAATGCCAATCCGCCAACTACTAAATGCATATACCAATCAAATGACATTAGAGCATTTGTACCAAAGGCATTAAAAATCAATCCCATTACAGCGGCACCAATAAATCCACTTAATATGATTCTCCAGCTTCCAACCTTAGTAAGGATTAAAATGGCAGCTCCTATTAAAATCATAAGAGTAGATGTCTCTGACACTGATCCTGGTATAAAGCCTATGAAAGCATCAGAAAAACTATAAGCCACTTCTTTACCTTCAGCTAGTGATCCTAAAATCGTTTCACCAGAAATAGAATCGGTACTACCTTCATGAACCCATATCTGATTACCTGACATGTATAATGGGTAAGCAAAGAACGCAAATGCACGCGCTGTTAATGCAGGGTTTAAGATATTCATACCTGTACCTCCAAAAGCTTCTTTACCTATAAGTACGGCAAAAGCAACCGATATAGCTAACATCCACAATGGAATATCTACCGGAAAAATCATTGGTATAAGTAAACCAGTTACTAGGTAACCTTCATTGACTTCATGACCACGATAAATCGCAAAAATAAATTCGATAGTCAATCCAACTATATAACTAACTGCAATAAGAGGAAACACTAATATTGCTCCTTCAGTTAATGCTTCCCAAAAAGGAACATCAGTCACACTACCAAGGTTTCTTTCTTGATATAAGTATTGAGCTCCTGCATTCCACATACCAAAAATTAAGGCTGGTATAAGCGCAATTACAACCGTAATCATAGTACGCTTAAGATCCACAACGTCACGTATGTGAGCACCTTTCTTTGTAGTGTGATTTGGGGTAAATAAGAAAGTATCAAATGCATTAATAGCAGGTGCATACTTCTCTAATTTCTGACCTGGTCCAAAAGGCTTTCTAGCCTGATCCAGTTTACGTCTAATCCATTTCATAGTTTATCCTACTTCTGTTATCATTAAGTCCAAACCGTTGCGTATTATTTCTTGCGCTTCAAGTTTGGAAGTATTAGTAAAATCAACAAGTGCAAAATCCTCTGGTGCAACCTCATAAATACCTAGATTTTCCATTTTTTCAATATCACCTGACATACAAGCCTTGATCAATTGCATTGGATAAATATCCATAGGCATTACATCTTCCATTTCACCGGTAACAACTAGAGCACGTTCCTCACCGTTAAGGTTTGTGTCTACTTTTCTTTTTCCACCTAACAACCAAGATAAAGAAGTTCCTGCATTTGAAGGTACTTTGTTACGTGTAAATGGCAACCAACCCATAAACGCATACTCATTTCCTTCAGGAATTAAAGTAAGTGTGTTATGATAATAGTTAATAAATTGTCCGTTCTCTAACTTATCACCAGTAAGAACATCTCCAGATATGATTCTCGTATTTTCGGTATCTACGTTCCCACCTGTAAGGCTATCAACTTGCGCTCCTAGAATAGTTCTGTAATACTTTCTAGAATCCTTATCAGCATCAGTACCCACAAGAGCCACAGTACGTTGTGCAGAGAATACTCCAGTGGTAAAAACATCTCCAATAGTAGCTACATCTTCAAAACCAACTGTCCACACGCGCTCACCAGCATTAACTGGTAGCACCTTATGGATTTGCACACCTACGTTACCTGCCGGATGCTTACCTTTCACTTTATAAACGGTAGCATCTTTAACAGTGGCAATAGGCGAGTTTTTACCTACACCAATATAAACTGGAGCTATTTTGCTAAGTGCAGTTACACCATTTTGAAAAGCTTCTTTCTTATCTGCAAGTATTACATCTGCATCACCGGCAAGTGGCGCAGTCGTGTAAGCCGAAATAAAAATTGCTTTTGGTGTATCTTCTGGACTTGCAACAATGCTGTAAGGACGCTGGATGATAAACGGCCAACAACCGCTTTCAAGTAAAATCTCACGCACCTGTTCTGCACTGGCTTGTGAAGGATTCACAACATCATGTTTAACTACATCATTACTTCCGTTAGGAGTAATTTGAACTTCTAGAATTCTGCGTTTTGCACCACGTAAAATTTTAGTCAATGTTCCAGAAACTGGTGACACAAATTTTACCTTTTCATCATACTTTGAATAAAAGATGACCTCTCCAGCTTTAACTGAAGCACCTTCCTTAAGCACCATTTTTGGTACTACCGCATGAAAATCAGCAGGTTTTATTGCATAAACAGAAGACTTTGAAGCATCTAAGATCGCATTATCTGCTTCTCCTTTGAGCTTTAGATCAAGCCCTTTTCTTACTCTAATGTCTTTTGACATAGGACGTTATTTTAGTCTTATTTTTAAGGTCAGCAAATTTAAGGATAAAAGGTCTTTTTTAACTCTAACTTATTTATTTAGAAAGGTTCTAAATTGTTGTTTAAGTAAGTTTTTGGCACTGCTTTCGCGAAAGCGTAATAAAAACAGCATCATACCTTATATTTATCCCATATTTGACCATTATGAAGTCGTATTTATTGTTATTCTTTACAGTTTTTTTCAATGCTTTTTTCTTGCAATCACAAGAGATGAATGAACTTGTTAATGATCCAGATTACATAAAAACTGTTGTATTTAATGTTCCTGCCGAAAATATGCTACCTATTTTTAATATGGGTGATACCATCAAACTAGAATTTGATGACATTATAGGTGACGAAGCAGACTATTATTATCAATTTGAACACTACGACCACGACTGGAAATCTAGTAGATTGTTTAAAAATGAATTTCTAGAAGGTATCGATGATATGCGTATCTTCAATTATCGCAATTCCTTTACCACATTACAACCTTATTCGCACTATACGTTAACAATACCTAATCAATTTACACAAGGTTTCAAGGTGAGTGGCAACTACATGATTCATATCTACAATGATGATAGGGAACTTGTTTTTTCAAGGAAATTTATGATCGTAGAGGATATAGCTCAAGTAGGTGTTGCCGTGAGAAGAGCTCGAGACTTAAATTACGTTAATACCCAACAACGAGTTGAGTTTAACATAGATAGTAAAGAAGTAAATTTTATAAATCCTAATGAGCAATTAAAGGTCACTGTAATTCAAAACTTGGACTTAACAAATACGATTGATCAACTTAAGCCACAATTTAATTTAGGAAACAAACAAGTATATCGATATGACGAGAAATCAAGCTTTTGGGCCGGTAATGAATATCTGAATTTTGAAAATAGAGATTTTAGAGCACCTAATGTAAATATCGATTACGTCATTAAAAAAGATCTCTATGAGGCTTTTCTATTTGTAGATTTACCCAGAAAAAACAGAGACTACACTTTTTTCCCTGATATCAATGGTGGATTCAAAGTAACTACAATTGATAATGAAGACAATGCTGTACAAGCAGAGTATGTGAAGATCCACTTTAGCTTAGACACAAAAGATATAGAAATACCTAGAGGATCTACCCTGCACGTTATGGGTAATTATAATGGATTTCAAGTGAGTGATGAAAACATGATGATTCCTAGTGAGAACGGTAGTTCTTACAGCACCACACTGACTTTGAAACAAGGGTTTTACAATTATAAATATGCAGTTGTCCATCCTGATGGCCGCATAGATTACGGATTCATAGCAGGGAATAATTGGCAAACAGAGAACGAGTATACTGTCTTGGCATATTTTAGAGAGATAGGTGGCCGTTATGATAGGTTAATAGGAAAAGGGTCTGCGAATAGCAGAAACATTACAAATTAAATCATTAAGCCACATTTGATTTTATGAAACCTACCAACCGATCACTTATAAAATATAGAGGTCAAGAATGTTTGAACTGCGGCACTCCGCTTGAAAATATTGACAAGTATTGTCACCAGTGTGGTCAATTAAATACCACGAAACGTCTTGCGCTTAAAGATTTCTTTCAAGAGTTTTTCTCCAATGTATTTTCATATGATTCTAGATTGTGGCGCACTATTAAACATCTTTTATTCAAACCAGGGCACGTTACTAAAGAATACTGCGCAGGCAAGAGAATATCCTATGCAAATCCTTTTAGGTTTTTCCTATCTGTTACCATCGTATTTTTCTTGCTCGTACAACTTTTAATACTAGCAAGCTCATATGTTGATAAAGATCAATCTAATCAAGATCCACTTAAATTCACTGTAAAACAAGAGGATCAAAACCCATTCAATATAGAAATTGATAGCAATATTGTAAACAAACAAGACTTAATTAATAAAATCAAAAAATCTAGGGACAGCCTGTCTAGCTCACGTAACATGATTGAGAATTTTGCAATAGACCAATCTATAAAAGCGCTTGAAAAGGATTCTACTAAAATCAAACTGAATAAGGAATATACTACTCAATCAAAACTAGATAGTATAAATTACTTTTCAGGCTTCTTTAAACAAATGGACGATTACTCTCATTATTCTAAAAAACATCCCGAAGCAAGTGCTGTAAGTGCATTGACAGCACTTGAACATAGAACCGATGCTTTCAATATTAAACGCTATAACAACTCTAGAAAATTTGAAAATATTTCTGACAGTCCATTAGAAATACTAGGTGTCATAATCCCAAAAATTCCAATATTTCTATTCTTTTTTGCACCATTTATTAGTCTGTTTTTTTGGTTAATTTATGCACGAGGACCGTGGAATTATATGGAACATATGGTTTTCAATTTTCATTTACTCACATTTGTGTTTTTATGCCTTTACCTAGTACTATTAGAAACCTTAATTTTTAATACAAGTATCGTTTCCAGTATCCTTTTCTTGCTGATTGGTCCCTTTTATCTATATAAGTCGTTACGCAAGTTTTATGGACAAAGTAGAATTAAAACAATTGTAAAATTTGTTCTTATCAATTTTGCATTTTTCTCTCTACTTAGTATCGCCAGTAGCTTATTTTTAATCTTTAGTATCTTTGCATCAGTAGATTTATGATACAACAAGTCACTAGAGGTATAAAAATTTCTGTTCAAACGAGTTTTGAAGGTACATTTTATAAGAATTATAAAATGCACTACGCCTTTGGTTACAAAATCACCATTGAAAATCAAGGTAAGGACAGTGTACAATTAACCTATAGACATTGGCGCATTAAAGATAGTCTATCAAAAACAGAACATGTAGATGGTGAAGGCGTGATAGGAAAAAAACCCGTTCTTAAACCAGGAGAAAGACACAGTTATCAAAGCGGCTGTTTACTAACCTCACCATTCGGTAATATGAGCGGTCATTACACCATGGTAAATTTTACCACTACGAAACAGTTTAATGTAGTCATTCCTACCTTTAAACTTAGCGCTCCATTTGCGTTAAACTAGTCTAGTGCTTATTACGCTTTCGCGAAAGCGAGATTACACACAATCAACTTTCCATTCATTCACATTAATTTATAATCAGGCTTTTATTCAAGCCTGAATAAAGTTGTATTTTCACACCATAATTAAAAGTATAAATTTCACAACATGGGAAAAGGATTTTTCAACGTACCAGTTGCAGTTAATGAACCAATAAAAGGCTATGAACCAGGCTCTAAAGAAAGAGAAGAAGTTCTAGCTGCATATAGCGAATTGTTTAACGCCAATACAGAAATACCATTATTTATCAATGGTAAAGAAATAAAAACTGGCACGACAGGAACTGTACGACCACCACATGATCACCAGCATAGTGCAGGTACTTACCACATTGCAGGCAAGGATGAAGTACAGCAAGCTATTGCGGCAGCACTTGAAGCGCGCAAAGAATGGTCACAAATGAGCTGGGAAAACCGCGCTGGGATCTTCCTAAAAGCAGCAGAACTAATTGCAGGACCTTATCGTGCAAAGATTAATGCTGCCACCATGATCAATCAATCAAAAACGATTTATCAAGCAGAAATTGATAGCGCTTGTGAATTAATAGACTTTTTGAGATTCAATGTAGAATACATGACAGAGATCTACTCTGAGCAGCCTGAGTCAACAAGCGGTGCATGGAATCGTTTAGAATACCGACCGTTAGAAGGTTTTGTTTACTGTGTAACTCCTTTCAACTTTACCGCAATTGCTGGTAATTTACCAGCGAGTGCTGCCCTTATGGGTAATGTTACTGTATGGAAACCTAGCGATCATCAAATGTTAAGTGCAAAAGTTGTTATGGACGTGTTTAGAGAAGCAGGTGTTCCAGATGGAGTAATAAATATGGTAAATGCAGATCCAGTTATGATGACTGAAGAAGTGCTTGCTCATCCAGACTTTGCCGGAATACACTTTACAGGATCAACAGGAGTATTCAAAAGCATTTGGGGACAAATAGGTGCCAATATTAACACTTATAAAACCTACCCTAGAATTGTTGGTGAAACAGGTGGAAAAGACTTTATTGTTGCACATAAAAGTGCTATACCTCAACAAGTAGCTACGGCTATATCAAGAGGTGCCTTTGAATTTCAAGGTCAAAAGTGTAGCGCTGCATCAAGGGCTTATATTCCACAAAGCATGTGGCCAGAGGTTGAAAAATTAGTACGTCAGGACTGTGACAGTTTTAAAATGGGTAGTCCTGAAGACATGAGTAATTTCATTACAGCAGTTATACACGAAGGCTCATTTGACAGGATAACTTCTTACATAGACCAAGCTAAAAAAGATTCAAATGCCAAAGTAATAATTGGTGGTAACTATGATAAATCAAAAGGATATTTTATTGACCCTACGGTTATTGTAACAACTGATCCAAAATACCCAACTATGGAAACAGAGTTGTTTGGACCAGTAATCACAGTGTATGTATATGAAGATGAAGATTTTGAAGCTACTCTTAAGTTAGTTGATAGCACAAGTGAATACGCTCTTACAGGAGCTGTTTTTTCACAGGATAGATATGCACTAGGTACAGCCGTAAAAGCATTAGAAAACTGTGCAGGAAACTTTTATCTAAACGATAAACCTACTGGTGCTGTTGTAGGTCAACAACCATTTGGTGGAGCTAGAGCCTCTGGAACCAACGACAAAGCAGGTTCAAAATTAAATCTTTTGCGATGGGTTTCTCCTAGAATGATTAAAGAAACATTTGTAAGTCCTGTGGATTACAGATACCCTTTCTTGGGCGAATAGTTATAAAATTAGATATAAAAAAAGCCGATTCAATTTTATTGAATCGGCTTTTTTTGTGTTGAGATTTAATTAATCAAAGTCAACATTAGTACCAACTTGCGCCTTTTGCACATTTACTACTTTACCCGAAGCGTCTACGACAAACGCAACAATCTCCATATCATTTTGATTTGCAACTCCTGCCACACTAGATGTAAGCGTAACAGAATACTCATTTCCTCCAGCCTGTTGATCTGCTGGTATAGGATCTCCAAAAACATCAGTAAGATTCTTTGATAAAACATGATCATGAACAAACCCTTGAATAGGATCTACTCCTCCATAATTATTTGTGTAATTACTTTGGTTAGCTATGATTCCATTTTCTAAAGCATAAACAACAAGATATAATCCAGATTCGTCTAGATCAAATCCTACCTTTACTGTTGCGGAAAGTAGATTATTACTGATCGAAGAATTAATCGCTAGACCAACTGACTGTACTCTATTTAAATAAACATTTGGCTGTGTTAAGTTCATTGAACTTCCTGATGTTGAACTCCATGTTTGATCTCTATTAAGTATTCCAGTCGGAAAACCGTTTACCCCAAATTGTTGTCTCATTTGACCTTCCAATGGAAAGGCCATGGAATCACCATTATGAATCGCAACAGCAATAACATTAGGGTTCGATCCTGTTAAATCTTCAATCCCTTGAGAGATTCTAGGGCACCATCCACACCAAGCACCGGTATAATCCTCTATTAACATTTTTGTGGAGTACGAAGGTACAATTACCTCAACATCAAGGTTATTAGTACTAGCACCATCATATTCGGCAGTAACTACCTTTGATCCGACAGTTGATAACAAAGCAGAATTACCATTGATAGGAGTTCCATCCAAGGAAATCGTGGATTGAGAAGTTACATTAGTACTTCCGTTCATTACTGTGAAAGTCACGACTGTATTTTCATATACTCTAGTCTTATTTGCAGATAGCACTAATTCACCATTGCCATTACCATTGCCTCCTCCATCATCTGTAGATTCTGATGAACACGAGGTCAAGGTTACCGCAACTAAAAGCAAGAAGATTTTTAAAAAGTTAGCTGTTTTCATAATTAAAGTTGTTTTAACGATTATTTAAGAATAACCAAATATAAAAACAATGTTTTAAAAACCTAATACATTGATTTTTAATAATGAAAAGTTTTAACTAAAAAGCAGTTTGGCACATTATTTATTAAAGAACTGTTATAATTGCATTTCAAAACTTAATTATATGAAAAAACTTATTCTATTAGCTTTATTGATATTTTCATCAATAAGCTATTCTCAAACCGAACTTCCAGAAATCATTCTTAAGGATCTCAATGGCAAAAAAGTAACTCTCTCTGAGCTCAGTAAGGATAAACCAGTAGTATTTTCATTTTGGGCAACATGGTGTACTCCTTGCATGAAAGAGCTAGATGCTATTAAATTAGATTATAACGAGCTGCAGAAAGAGATCGGATTTGAACTATATGCTATAGCAACTGACGACGCTAGATCTAAACCAAGGGTAAAAACAGAAGTAGATGGTAGAGCATGGCCCTATACCGTTTTGTTAGATAAGAAAAATGAAATTATCAGGTATCTAGGCAATCCTAACATTCCTCTTACCTTAATCGTAAAGGACAATAAAATTGTATACCGCCACTCTAGCTTCACACCTGGAGCTGAGGAAGAACTTTATGAAGAGTACAAAAAACACATATAAAATTCAATCCAACACTGATTTATGAAAAATTATCTGCTATTAGCAGCACTTTTAATCGCTTTTAATATAAAAGCACAAGATGGAACATTTTCTGGTGGTTTGGAATCTAATTCCCAATGGTATCAAGATGATGACGGGATACTTAATGGTGTAGCTCCTCAAGATCAATTTCGTTCAAACAACTATCTCAAGCTTCAATATACTCAAGGTAAATTTACTGTCGGCGCTCAATATGAATTGTATCAACCTTCTCCTTTATTAGGTTACTTTGAAGGATTTGAAGGAAATGGAATCGCAACCTACTTTGCGACTTTTAAACATAAGGATCTGGAAATCACAGCTGGTAATTTCTATGATCAATTTGGTAGCGGATTAATATTTAGAACCTGGGAAGATCACACCTTAGGTATCGATAATTCGATAAGAGGGATAAGAGTTAACTATGCTTTTAATGATTATCTTGAAGCTACAGGATTCATTGGAAATCAAAGAACTGGCTTTGAGTTATCTGAAGGTACTGTACAAGGTATTAATTCAGAGTTTGATTTAGGAGAACTATTAGATACGGAAACTGGAATTAATATAGGTGCTAGCTATGTAGGACGATATCAAGTGAACACATCTGCAGATCCAAATTTCCCATCGACCGTCAATGCATATAGTATGAGAGGAGATCTTTACTTTGACAAATTTAACTTACAAGCAGAGTATGTTTACAAGGAACCAGATGCAGTTATTGTTGGTGGCACACCTTTATTAGGTAACTACTTTGACGGGCGTGCGTTATTACTAAATTTAGGATACTCTATTCCAGGTTTAGGAATAAATACAACTTTAAGAGCTACCGAAAATATGGGCTTTTTCTCTGACAGAGAACAAGCAGGTAACCCTTTTTTAAATCAAACTATCAATTTTGTACCAGGATACACTAAGCAAAGCAGTTACCTGGTACGCAATATCTATGTATACAATCCACAAGTATTCTTAAATCCAGATGAAGAAGAAGCCGGAGAAATTGGAGGACAGTTAGACGTAGTTCATACAGCAAAACCTGGTTCTCTATTCGGATTTAAATATGGAACTACTTACTCTTTAAACTACTCAAATTGGGCAGGTTTAGATTCATCATTTGACGTACCGAACAATGATTATGATGCAAGTTTGTTTTCTAGAGGTAAGAAATACTTTGAAGAGTTTAGCTTTCAATTAAACACCAAATTTAGCAAAGCGCTTTCTGCGAAGTTTACAGCCGCTCAAACTTATTACAACGCTAAAAATATTGAAGGTGGAAATTTACTAGATGGACAGTCAGAACTTAATGGTACTGCATTTGTAGCAGATCTTCTCTACGATTTAGGAAAGGGAAGATCAGTTAGATTTGACGCCCAACATTTATCTGCAGATGCTGATAGAGGTAACTGGGCAGCAGCAACATTGGAATACGCTTTTAACACGTCACTTTCTCTTTATGTGGCCGACTTGTACAACTATGACGACACCGAGATTCACTACTATTCAGTTGGCGGTTCTTATACCAAAGGCCGTACGAGAATAGCCCTTAATTATGGTAGACAGCGTGGTGGACTGATTTGTGTAGGTGGTGTTTGTAGGTTTGTTCCAGAAAATACTGGCCTTACACTTAATCTCACGACTAATTTTTAATCTGAGATTTTAAACATAAAAAAACCTGCATAAAGCAGGTTTTTTTATGTTATATACTTTACAAAGGTAGATGAACCACTTTTTTAGTTTCAAAAAATTCATCTTCAAAAACCTCATCAAGATTATACTGGTAAGCATTTGGAAATGGTTTCAGTTCCTTGGTTAAGTCTCCACCTTTTAAATATAAAATTCCATTCTCAATGCTGTGATAACTATCCTTTCTAATTTTGTTACGAGTCCATTTAACAAAATCTGGCATGTTTGTTACAGCACGACTTACAACAAAGTCAAACCTTCCCTTCACTTTTTCTGCTCTTCCATGTTCAGTAGTCACATTTTGTAAACCCAAAGCCTCTACTACCGCGTTAACAACCTTTATCTTTTTTCCTATCGCATCTATAAGATGAAATTTAGTTTTTGGAAACATAATCGCAAGCGGTATTCCAGGAAAGCCTCCGCCAGTTCCTACATCAAGTACCCTTGTTCCTCCTGGTGTATTAGGTAAGCTTTCGCGAAAGCGTACTACAGAAACAATCCCTAAACTGTGTAAAACATGCCTCGTGTAGAGCTCGTCTATATCTTTACGCGAAATTACATTAATCTGACTGTTCCATTCCTTATAAAGGGATTCTAGCGCCTGAAATTGAGAAAACTGTTCATCAGTTATGTGGGGAAAATAATCTTTTATGATTTGTGCCAAGGTGTAAAATTTTTGTACAAAAATAGAACATTATCTTAGCCTGTTAGGTATATTCTTATCACCTTGGTTATTTTTGTATTTAAACATCACTACTAATGAAAGAGCATCTATCTAACAGGATCAACAACTTACCTACAAGTGCAACTCTCGCAATGGCTGCAAAAGCTAGAGAATTAAGAGAACAAGGGAAAGACATAATAGGATTAAGCCTAGGTGAACCTGATTTTAATACACCAGATTTTGTTAAAGATGCTGCTATCCAGGCAATCAATGAAAATTATAACAGCTACACACCTGTCGATGGATATACTGAATTAAAGGATGCTGTAATAGAAAAGTTTAAAAGGGATAATAATCTTACGTATAACCGTGATCAAATTGTAGTCTCTACTGGAGCAAAACAATCTATTGCAAATGTAGCAATGGTCTTGCTCAATGAAGGTGATGAATGTATTCTACCTGCACCTTACTGGGTAAGTTATGCGGCAATCGTGCAACTAGCAGAAGGAGTCCCGGTAGAGGTAAGAGCTGGAGTAGAACAAAATTTCAAAATAACTCCTCAACAATTAAAAGATGCTATAACACCTAAAACTAAAATGGTTTTGTTTTCATCGCCAAATAATCCTAGTGGTGCCGTTTACAGTAAGGAAGAGCTAGAAGGTCTCGCTGGTGTATTAAAAGACTACCCTGATATTATCGTGGTGAGTGATGAAATTTACGAACATATTAATTACACAGGAACCTACACTAGCATGGCCGAGATTGATGGAATGTATGAAAGAACTGTTGTGGTGAATGGTGTTTCAAAAGCTTTTGCGATGACTGGCTGGAGAATTGGTTATATAGGCGCTCCTTCCTGGATCGCTAGAGCGTGTAATAAAATGCAAGGCCAAATCACTAGCGGCGCAAATTGTATCGCACAACGTGCTGTAATTACTGCATTAAAAGCTCCAGTGAGCAAAATACAGTACATGATAGATGCATTTTCTAAACGCAGAGATCTAGTTCTCAGTTTACTTTCTGAAATAGAAGGTTTTGTAACTGACACTCCAGATGGTGCGTTTTACGTATTCCCAGACGTAAGTTCATTTTTTGGAAAGACTATTAAAGGTCATGTGATAAAAGATGCTACAGATTTTTCTTTAATGATTCTGGAGGAAGCAAATGTAGCAACAGTCTCTGGCGACGCATTTGGAGCTCCTAACTGTATTAGAATATCCTATGCTGCAAGTGAAGATCAAATTAAAGAAGCTTTACAAAGAATAAAGACTGTACTTTCTTAATCTAGAAAGTACAGTCTTTTCAATTATATGGTAAGCAAATCTTAATTATCTATTACGCCAAAAGAACGGCGTGAAGAGGATAAGTACTGTAAATAATTCTAACCTTCCGATAAGCATAAGGAAGCTACACCACCACTTTCCTAAGTCTGGTAAACCTGCAAAATTATCTACAGGAGAGAGATCACCAAAAGCAGGCCCAACGTTACCCAAACTACTAAGCGCTCCTCCAATAGCTGTATCAAAATCAAGCCCTAATGCAGCAAGTACTACTGCTCCTATTATAAAGGACAGCATGTAAAGAATAAAAAAACCTAGAACGCTAAATACATTATTGCTAGGAACCGCTCTTCCGTTATAGCGAACAGGAATTATAGCACTAGGATGCAAGGTCCTTTTAAATTCCATAATACCATTCCTTATCAAGATGATGTGTCTAACTACTTTTACTCCACCTGATGTAGATCCTGCACTACCGCCGAGGAAGAAGAGACCAAAGAACATTATGGTTAAAAATGGAGTCCAAAGCGTATAATCTGCAGTCACAAATCCAGTAGTGGTCATCACTGCCAAAACTTGAAAAACCGCATGCCTTAAAGAGCCTTCTGCTCTTCCTGCAACTAATGGGTGAGAAATTGTTGAGGCAGTTAAATCTGCTTGATAATAAATAAGAACAGCAGAAATTAATGTAAATAATAAAACAAATCCTGCGTACCATTTAAATTCAGTGTCCTTTAAAATCCTACTGAATCTTCCCTTGAAAGCAAAATAACTAAGTACAAAATTAGTTCCTGCAATAAACATGAAAACAATGATGATCCACTGTACCGCTGGATTATCATTCCAATACGCCATACTAGCATTTTTTGTAGAGAATCCACCTGTAGATAAAGTACTTAAAGCATGGTTAATAGCATCGAACCAATTCATTCCTGCTATTCTAAGTAATATTGTTTCAATTCCTGTAAAACCTACATAAATAAGCCATAATCTTTTTGCTGTGTCGGTGATTCTTGGATGTAATTTATCAGCACTTGGACCAGGTGCTTCTGCTGCAAATAACTGCATACCACCAATTCCTAATAAAGGTAAAATAGCAACCGCTAGTACAATAATACCCATTCCACCAATCCAATGTGTGAGACTACGCCAGAATAAAACACCTTTTGGCATTATTTCTATATCATTCATTATGCTAGCACCAGTAGTAGTAAATCCACTCATTGTTTCAAAAAAAGCGTCGGTATAATTATCCAAAGCACCTGAAAAAACATAAGGCATAGTTCCCGCAAAAGCCATAATTAACCATCCTAATGAAACAATTAAATAGCCTTCTTTTTTATGTAAAACACGTTGATGTTTACGAGTTAGATACATAGAAATAGCACCTAAAATTATAGCTACTACTCCAGCCATTAGTATATCAATGCCTTCTGGCTCTTTATAAATAGCACTTACAGCAGCACTCAAAAACATAAAACCACCGTTAAACAATAACAGTAGTCCCATGATGTAAATAATTATTTTGTAATTAAGTCTAGTCATTACAAGAATAATTTTTCAACCTTAGAAATGGATCTAGGTAGACAGCATACCACTACTCTATCACCTGCTTCAATTTTGAAATTCCCTAGAGCAATATTTCCGATCCCATTTCTTATTACACCACCAACGATTGCACTTCTAGGCAAACCTGCTTCAACTAGGTTTTTATTGCAGATGTCACTGTCTGGTTTTACGATAAATTCCAGCAGCTCGGCATTCATGTTGTTCAGCTTGGTCATCGCAACCACTTCACCTTTTCTCACATATCTAAAGATATTGTTTGCTGCAAGTAACTTCTTATTAATTAAGGTATCAATTCCTATACTATGAGATAATTGAAAATAATCCATATTCTCAACAAGTGCTATTGTCTTATTAACACTTTTACTTTTAGCCATTAAGCTAGAAATAATGTTTGTCTCACTATTACCAGTTACAGAGATAAAAGCATCCATTTCATGTATACTCTCTTCTTGAAGTAGTTCAACATTCCTTCCATCTCCATTAAGAACAAGAACATCTGGCAACTGATCTGCTAGGTCAAAGGCCTTGGCTGGATTTATTTCTATTAACTTAACATTTATTCCTGCTTTTGAAAGTTTTTCGGCACTTTGAATTCCTATTTTACTTCCTCCTAAAATCATTAAGTTCTTTACAGTATGTTTGGTTTTACCCGAAAGTTTGTAAAGCTCTTCGACACCATCTGGAGTGGTAATAAAATAAACCTGATCTCCTTCTTTAAACTTAGTATCACCACGAGGTATCAAAGTGTATTGTGTACCAAATCTTTGAATCGCAATTGGCATGAAATGAACTTCAGGAAATATTTCACCAGCTTGTTGTACTGTTTTTCCAACCATTTGAGCATTTCTAGGAAGGTTTACACCTACCATAGTCAATGCCCCATTCTCAAATTCATAAGAATCATTGAACGCACTTTGATTGAGTAATAATTCAATTTCTTTACTAGCTAAACTTTCAGGACTGATTAATTCATCAATACCAAAATTTTTAAAACCTAAATTGTCTTGATGTTCTAAAAACTCGGTATTAGAAATTCTGGCTATGGTACGTTTTGCTCCTAATTGTTTAGCAAGAACAGATATAGTAATATTAGTAGTTTCACTCGCTGTCACAGCTATAACAAGATCTGCAGCATCAATTTTGGCATCTTGAAGAATTTTGATAGATGTTGCATCACCTCTTAAGGTTCTTATATCTAGATGTGAGTCTGCATGATATAGATTCTCCTTAACAGGATCGATAAGTGTAATATCCTGTGATTCAAAGGACAGCAACTTAGCAAGATGAAAACCTACCTCACCTGCACCTGCAATAATGATTTTCATAAAAACAATGTTCTATACCTCAAAGATAGGAGAATGCAAGGAATAAGTCTCATAAATAACCATAATTAAGAGCCTGCTTAGGAATAAAAACTATTGTTACCAAAAACAAAAGTTTACATCTTGCTTAACAGTTAATCCTAATAATCATAACAATAAGCTCTTTTATACCTATTATCTTTGCATAATAAATCTGTATCAATTGGCAAACGAAGTTAAACCATACAAAAACAATCAGACCGGTAAAAAACAACAAGTCACAAAAATGTTTGACAACATTAGTGGTGAGTACGACGGTTTGAATAGAGTTATCTCTTTAGGATTAGATCAAAAATGGAGAGATAATGTTGTAGATCTTGTAGCTCAATCAAAACCAGATGTAATAATGGACATCGCTACAGGGACTGGTGATCTGGTTATTAAAATGGCTCAAAAGACCAATGCTACTAAATTAATAGGACTGGATATCTCTAGTGGTATGCTAGAAATAGGAAAAATTAAGGTTAGTAAAGAAGAACTAGATGACCGTATTGAGATGGTACTTGGAGATTCAGAAAACCTAAAGTATGATGATAATTCAATTGATGCAATTACCGTAAGTTACGGCGTTAGAAACTTTGAAGATTTAGAGAAAGGGTTATCAGAAATACTAAGGGTTTTAAAACCTGGTGGTATTCTTGTTGTTCTAGAAACCAGTGTACCTACCAAATTTCCTTTTAAGCAAGGGTACTATTTATATTCTAATTTAATTGTTCCTACTTTAGGAAAGCTTTTTTCTAAAGATAAAACTGCATATGGATATCTTTCTAAAAGCGCCGCACAATTTCCACATGGGGAAGCTTTCAACAATATTTTAAAGAAAGTTGGGTTTAATGAAGTAGACAATTATTTACAATTTTACGGTGCTTCCACCATTTATAAAGCTACAAAAGGATAATATGAGAATATTCATTATCACTATAGTGCTATTATTGAGCGCTCAACTATCTAATGCTCAACTTTTTTCTAAAGAAAAAATTTTAAATAGAGAAAATTTTGACAAACAACGATACACTTGGGGTTACTATTTAGGCTTTAACTCTTATGATTATAAATTTGATTATAATGAATTAACCGAGGAAATTAATACCGAAACAAGTGTTGGTTTCAATGTCGGTCTTGTAGGTGATGTCAGACTAAATGACTATTTCAATTTAAGACTTGAACCTGGGATTGTTTTTGTAAATAGAACTCTTACTTTTCCAGATCCATCTTTAATGACGCCTGCTCAACAGGAGCGAGAGGTAGTATCTACTTACATCAACGTACCCTTATTACTCAAATTTTCGACAAAAAGAAAAAACAATTGGAAACCCTTTGTCGTAGGTGGCTTTTCATGGTCTTCAAACTTATCCAGTAACGAAGAAAATCCTGATGATAATTCTGCTGGACAGTTTAGACAGATGACTAATGTATTTAACTATGAAATAGGAATTGGTGTTGACCTGTACCTATTCTACTTTAAATTCTCTCCATCTATACGAGGTGTATTTGCTATGACGGACGAATTGGTTCCAGACATGGATGTAAACAGTCCATGGACAGGAAATATTTCGAGTATGCAGTCTAGAGGTATTTTTATCAATTTTACTTTCCAGTAAAAGACAAACTCTTTTTCCAGTGAGCCGTAATTATAGCGGTTGCGATAGCTACGTTTAAACTTTCAGTTGCACCATGTGTACTATGAGATGGGATACTAACTGGCGTTCCTAATTGCTTAATCGAATCACTTACACCATGAGACTCGCTACCCATAACTATGGCAGCGTTTTCAGGGATTGAGGTAGAATATAACGACTCACCATCCATATGAGCAATATATACAGATCGTTGTGTTTCACTTAGGAATTCTTTAATATCCCTATAATACACTTGTACTCTTGCAATAGATGACATCGTTGCTTGGATACATTTTGGATTAAATAAATCAACAGTATCACGAGAACAAACTATATGAGAAACGCCATACCAATCTGCTAGTCTTATTATAGTGCCTAGGTTCCCTGGATCCTTAACACCATCCAGCACTATTATACCACCATCATGTGGAATAGTAGATTGCTTAGGTATTTCAAAAACGGCTAAATATCCAGGTGGCGTTGTTAAGTTTGAAATTGTCTTCATCTCCTTTTCTGTAACAACCGTAAGCTCTAGATGATCAAGCTTGTGATTTCCAGAAGTTACAAAAACACTCTTGCAATCAAGACCAGATTGGTATAACTCTTGAATAGACTTATAGCCTTCAACTACAAACAATCCATGAGTATCTCTTCCTTTTTTACGAGAAAGTGATTTTATGAGTTTTATATAGTTTCTAGTAAGCAATTATTAATACTTTTGATTTTTAGAATGACAAAGAAACGATTTACTCTACATATAGCAGCCATATGCACTCTATTATTACTTATCGTTTCTTGTAATGCGGTAAAAAGAGTGCCGCAAAACAAAAATCTACTTGTTAAAAATAGAATTTTAGTTGACAGTCTAGCGCCAGATGATCCTAGAGTAAAAACTTTACCAGCACTACAACCTAATACAAAACTACCACTTATAGGTTACCCACTACGATTACACATTTATAATTTAGCAAGACCCAACAAAGACTCTCTTGTCGCTGCCTGGAAGAATAGCCATTCTGGTACTGATGAGTTTTTGGAAAATACGCTTTCGCGAAAGCAAACTAACAAACTATACAATTCATTAATCGATTTCAATAAGTGGTTAAAACGTACTGGAGAATCACCGGCAATTATAGACAAAGAGCTCGTTACAAAATCTGAAGAGCGTTTAAAAGCCTGGTACTGGAATCAAGGATATTTTAACACAGAGGTTTCTCATGAAATCATAGAAAAGTCCAGAAAAAAAAGAGCCGAAATTTTATATAAAGTTGAGCGCAATCAACCTTATATAATTGACTCAATTAAATCCAAAATAGAATCAACAGCTATAGATTCATTATATCAAATTACAAAAGGTAAAAGTTTTGTTGTAGCTGGAGAACAATATCTATCCCAAAATTTTACTGACGAACGTGATAGACTAAATACTTACTTTAGAAACCATGGAGCCTATCACATGGAAAAAGAATATATAAAATTTGAAGGCGACACTGTTAATACCGATCATAAAGCAAACATCACGCTTATTATAAAAGACAGAGAAGAACAATTAGGCGATTCTACCTATACAACCCCATTTAGAGTTCATAAAATAAGTAAGGTAAATATTATTCCAGACTATACAAATGAGCTAGATAGTATTCCAGCAGATACCACTAGGTATGAAGATTACAATATCATTAGATATGGGAAACGTAAATACCGCAGTAATACATTAACTGACGCTGTATTCTTTCATGAAGGCGATATATATCGCGATCTGGATCGAGATCGAACTTATAAGCGCATTACTGAGCTACAGAGTTTTTTGTATCCGCAAATACGCTATGTTTCAGACCCTGCAGATTCAACTGGCCGTGATCTGATAGCCAATGTTCTTCTTACCTCAAAGAAAAAATTTAATGTAAAAATCGCACCAGAGGCTACACACAGCAACATTCAAACACTAGGTATTGGTTTAAACACTTCGTTACTCATACGTAACTTATTTAAAGGAAGTGAGTTGCTAGATATTTCCTTTAGAGGAAATATAGGAGCAAGTTCAAATGCAGCAACAGGAGATTCTAGATTTTTTGATCTACAAGAATTTGGTGCTGATGCACGATTATCATTCCCTAGGTTATTTGTACCCTTTGAAACAGATGGTTTCATTCCTAAGTACATGTCACCATCTACCGATTTTACCATTGGATTTACCAGTCAAACTAACATCGGTCTAGACAAACAAAGTTTACAAGGTGCATTAAGGTATAATTGGCAGCAAACGCCAGTAAAAAGTACCATTTTTGAATTGGTGAATGCCCAATATGTACGCAATTTAGATCCAGGCAACTTTTTTAATGTTTATCGCAGCAGCTATGGTAGTTTAAATGATATTGCAAATGATTTAAGCCTGAGCAGTCCTACCTATGTAAATGATGAAGGCGACCTAATTGTACCTGATGGAACTTCTCAATTTATTCAAGATGGATTAAATGGCACTTTATCTACAACTGCAGAACAGCAGCAAATAATACGTAATATTAGAGAAAGAAGACAACGTTTATCTCAAAACAACCTTATAATAAGTTCTAGCTACAACTGGATTCGTAATAATAGGCAAGGAATCTATGATGATGATTTCTCACGAATAAGCGTTAGAGTAGAACTCGCAGGAAATGTCCTTGCTGGAATTTCAGATTTAGTTGGAGTTGAAGAAAACAGCAATGGACAAAAGGAGGTTTTTGGGGTTGAGTTTTCACAGTATGTAAAAACAGAGTTTGATTATGTAAAACACTGGCAGTATTACAACGGTCATGTGTTGGCGATAAGAACCTTTGCTGGTATTGCAATACCTTATGGAAACTCGGATAACATTCCATTCATAAGATCTTTCTTTGCAGGTGGTCCCAACGACAACCGTGCTTGGCAAGCTTATGAATTAGGTCCAGGAAGAACTGGTGGAATTAACGATTTCAATGAAGCCAATATGAAAATTGCTTTAAATGCAGAATATCGATTTCCTATTACCGGTGCGTTTAAAGGTGCAGTTTTTGCCGACATCGGTAACATATGGAATGTGCTAGATAGTGAGGACGATCCAGATGCTATATTCAATGATTTTTCTGACCTAGGTGCTCTTGCAATAGGTACTGGTGTAGGATTACGTTATGACTTTGGATTTTTCGTAATGAGATTAGATGCTGGTTTTAAAACTTACAATCCTGCTGCCGATCCAGGTGAAAGATGGTTCAAAGAAATGAAATTTAATCGTGCTGTTCTGAACGTAGGGATTAATTACCCATTCTAAAACGTTGTAGGACATTAAATTGCAAATAGTTGACACACTCATTGGTATATTAAGGATAGCTGCTTATAATTACCTATTTTTGTTCACTTAAGAATTGAAACACATGAGTCACAACATAAAACCAGGAGTTGCTACTGGCGACCAAGTTCAAGAAATTTTTAACCATGCTAAAGCCAACGGATATGCCTTACCAGCAGTAAACGTTGTAGGGTCAAATTCTGTAAATGCCGTTTTGGAAACTGCTGCAGAATTGAATTCGCCTGTCATCATACAGTATTCAAATGGTGGAGCTCAATTCAATGCTGGTAAAGGTCTAAGTAATGAGAACCAGCGTGCAGCCGTATTAGGTAGTATAGCAGGTGCTCAACATGTTCATCAATTGGCCGAAGCTTACGGCGCTACAGTTATCCTTCATACTGACCATTGTGCAAAAAATCTATTACCTTGGATCGACGGACTATTAGATGCTAGTGAGGCTCGCTTTCGCGAAAGCGGAAAAAGTCTATTCTCTTCTCACATGATTGACCTAAGTGAGGAACCTCTAGAAGAAAACATAGAAATATGTAAAAGGTATCTAGAGCGCATGGAGAAAATGAACATGACACTAGAAATCGAATTAGGAATTACCGGCGGTGAAGAAGATGGAGTAGATAATAGCGATGTGGATGAGTCAAAACTATATACCCAACCGGAAGAAGTTGCTTATGCTTATGAAGAATTAAGCAAGGTTAGTAATCGTTTTACGATTGCTGCTGCTTTTGGAAACGTTCACGGTGTATACAAACCGGGTAACGTAAAACTTACTCCAAAAATCCTTAAAAATTCTCAAGAGTACATCTCAAACAAATATGGAGTAGAAAACAATCATATAGATTTTGTTTTCCATGGTGGTTCTGGATCTACATTAGAGGAAATAAGAGAAGCAATAGGATATGGTGTAATTAAAATGAATATTGACACCGATTTACAATGGGCTTTTGCCACAGGTATCAAAGGGTATATGGATACTAACAATGATTACCTGCTGTCACAAATAGGAAATCCAACTGGAGCCGATGCGCCTAACAAAAAGTATTATGACCCACGTAAATGGTTGCGTGTAGGTGAAGATTCTTTCAAAGCGAGATTAAAACAAGCTTTTGAAGACTTAAATAATATAAACACTCTTTAATCTGACTTTTTGAGGATTAATAGATAACACTAAACTAAAAAACGGTAGTTTTGAGAAGAGAATACTTCTCACCTTACAACCCTAAAATCATAACTTAATTATGGCTTGGTTTAAAAGAGATAAAAAAGGTATAACCACACCTACTGAGGCTAAAAAAGACACACCTAAAGGATTGTGGTACAAGTCACCTACTGGAAAAATAGTAGATGCAGAACAACTTAAAAACAACTTCTACGTAAGTCCAGAGGATGGATATCATGTACGTGTAGGAAGTAAAGAATATTTTGAAATCATGTTTGACAACAATGAATTCAAAGAACTTAATCCAGATATTCTTTCTAAAGATCCTCTAAATTTTGAGGATACTAAAAAGTACACTGACAGACTAGAAGCAGCTAAGAAAAAGACAGGTCTTAATGATGCTGTGCGTACTGCTGTTGGTAAATCAAATGGACATGACCTTGTGATTGCTTGTATGGACTTTTCTTTCATCGGTGGTTCAATGGGTAGTGTCGTAGGTGAAAAAATAGCTCGTGCTGCAGACTATTCGTTAAAGAACAATATTCCATTTATGATCATTTCAAAATCTGGTGGTGCTCGTATGATGGAAGCTGCTTTATCCCTAATGCAACTTGCAAAAACAAGTGCAAAACTTGCTCAACTTGCTGAGGCTGGTATACCATACATCTCATTGTGTACAGACCCAACGACCGGTGGTACAACCGCTTCATTTGCAATGCTAGGTGATATCAACATTGCAGAGCCTGGTGCACTTATCGGTTTTGCTGGCCCTAGAGTTGTTCGTGACACGACAGGTAAAGAACTTCCTGAAGGTTTTCAAACAGCCGAGTTTGTTTTAGAAAAAGGATTTCTAGACTTTATCGTTCCTAGAAGTGAATTGAAGAAAAAAGTTAATCTATATCTAGGATTAATTTTAAATAGAGCAATAGCTATTTAAGGTTTCAACCTCATCTTATCATAAAAAAAACGTTCTAGTTGATTCTAGAACGTTTTTTTATTTAAACAGGTTTTCTAATTACCTTTATTTTTTAGCAGGTCCATTAAGTCTACATCCTGTCCTAACAGCACATCCTTTGGATTTATACGTCCTTCTAATGGGCCATTCTCTAGTTTAAGAACACCACGTGGACATACAGCACTACAAACTCCACAGCCTACACAACTTGCTCTTACTATGTTCTCACCTTTTTGCGCATAGGCACGAACATCAATTCCCATTTCACAGTATGTAGAACAATTACCACATGAGATACATTGACCTCCATTTGTAGTGATTCTGAATTTAGAAAACAATCGCTGCTGTAAACCTAAAATTGCTGCCATCGGACAACCGAATCTACACCATACCCTACTTCCCATAATTGGATAAAAACCTGTTCCTACAACTCCGCTAAAAATAGAACCAATTAAAAATCCATACGTAGATCTTACTTCATGGGATTTGAAGAAAAACAAAGAATCGGTTTGAGAAAAGAAATGCATTGCTATAAAAGACAGTATAATCACAAGAAAACCAACTGCTCCAAATTTTGCATCTTTTTTTAATTCTTCTCTTCTAAATATCCATACAAACGCAAGCAACAGCGTCAAGAAAACTGCTACTCCTATTAAAAAGGTTGAGGCGCTTAACCAATATTTTGAGCCATCACCTAAATAAGAATGTATCACTCCGGTCGTGCTTATAACCGCAAAAACCAAAACCGTGTGAACCAACCAACGTTCTACTTTCCAAGCCTTTCTTGATTTATCCGATAGTTGTCTGAATGCATCACCAGCGGTTTCTGCAAGTCCACCGCAACCGCAAACCCAACTGCAGTACCATCGTTTACCGTATTTATAAGTTAAAATAGGAGTAATTACAAAAATGGAAGCAATTCCCCATAACAGCAAGGTAAGACCTACACTACCATTTGCCAGCAATCCGTTTACATTCCATTGATCAAACAGATAATAATTAAGTGGCCAAACATTTTTGAGATCATAGTACGGCAAGTCACCGTTTAATCCAGCCATTATTTCAGGTATTAAAAATGCAAATGCTGTTTGAAAAAACATAACGCTATAGGTGCGTAAACGTTCATACCTATTGTGACGGTATTTCATCAAAAACTTTATCCCAAAAGATATTATAGCTATAGTATATAGAACACCATAAACAAACCATTGACTTGCAGGTTGACCCTTTAACAAATAAGACAATGGATCAAACAATCCAATTAGCCCTGTATTTGCTGCCCCATCTGAACCTTGTCCTAAATATTGAGGATAGAAATAAAGGACTATATAAAAACCACATAAGCCTACCGCAGATAACCATCCTAATAAACCACGACTTGATATAGATTTAAACCAGACTCCATTATTTTTAATTCCTGGCTGCGTGTTTTTATATTGAGAACGGGCAAACCAGATTATCCCACCTGCAATCATTGAAAGACTAATGGTAAGCCATAGAGCTTTATTAGGAAAAGTGATATTGAATATTGATAATACCAGTATTCCCAAACCAAACAAACCAATCGCAGATCCTACTTTTTGACCAGTGTTCAATGCTTTAGGCGGCTCACCTGTTAAAGCCATATTACGTTGATACGTACTCATAATATTAGTTTGTTAATAGATTAGTAAATTGACTTTTTATATCGTGATAAGGTTCTTTAAAAAACTCTGGATTAAAGCAAGCATCCCTTAAGTTATGAACAACGTGATCTATAGTTTGTTCTTCATTAAGCCACTTATCAAAAACCTCATGACGCATGCGTATATTAAACGTATTAATACCGATGAATTTACGTGAGGCTATTTCATACTCAATAGTTATCATACTACGTCCATCATTACCATTCCATGTAAAATGATCATTTCCTTCCTTAGGGTTGTTCCATACCCAACCATAGGTTTGGTATTCAATCTCAAAAAATTTAGCACTATTAAACCAGTGACCAGGATTCCATTTTACTGGATTTCCACAAATGTTTTGAGCTACTACCTCACCCATCATTCTTCCTGTATACCATACAGCCTCAACCGCTTTACGTTCACCAACAGGTTCTCGCTGTTCTGCACAATCTCCTATGGCATATATATTTGAAAAATTGGTTTGAAGATTACGATTAACCATGATACCACGATTATATTCAATACCGCTTTCTTTTAAAAATTCAATTTGCGGTCTTACTCCGGCACATAATCCTACAAGGTTGCAAGGAATTTCCTCACCCTTTTTTGTAATCACAGCTCTTACATGACCATTATCATCCGATAAAATCTCTTTGAGCTCTTCTTCTTCACGCAAGTCTATATGGTGCTCTTTTATATGATTAGAAATCATTGTAGCGTTAGGCAGCGGTAACACACCTCTCCAAAATCCTTTTTCCCTAACTAAAAAAGTTACTGGTATTTCACGAGTGTGTAGCATTTCTGCAAGCTCTACTCCTATTAAACCACCACCGATAATTACTGCTCGCTTACAAATTTTATTATTTGGTGCTGTTTGTTCTAATTGTAATAAGTCTTGTTTACTTACTAAGCCTTGAACACCTTTTAAATCTTGTCCTGGCCAGCCAAATTTGTTAGGGATACTACCCGTAGCAAGAATCAACTTGTCGTAGGCTAAGTGACTACCATCCTCAAACTCTATCTTATTCTCATCAGGAAGTATTTTGTTGACATAGGCATTCATTAATTCAATCCGATTCTCTTTCCAAAACCAATTTTCATAAGGTTGTGTGTGCTCAAACTTCATGTGTCCCATATAAACATACATAAGTGCTGTACGAGAGAAAAAGTAATCAGTTTCGGCCGAGATAATTGTAATGCGCTTATTCGAGTTTTTTCTAATATGTCTAGCTGCAGTAACACCTGCAATCCCATTACCTATTATAATAATATGTTCCATAGATGGCGATTGTGTTTACAAAGTACGATTAATTACGCTTTCGCGAAAGCGTAAACTATTCCCACCACATTACACATATTTCCTATTTAATGCTTAATGAACCCTTGTATTTTTCAATCTATCAATAAAAGCAACTAAAAAGGAACGATTTATGTACCTTTAATTTTTCGTACAACTTAGTTAATGAATAAAGTCGCTACATATAAAAGTTTATTAAACTTTCTGATAATAGGTTGTTCTCTTTTATTAATGTCCTGTTTGAACTCATCACAGTCAAACCAGACCGCCTTTTTGAATTCAAACTTAACTCAAACAATTAATAAAATAAATGGTATCTCATTTGTTGCTACCCGTAATCCTATTGATAAAAATAACGTACAACCACTAGTTCAATACAATGCAAATTATGTAGCTGTTATACCCTATGCGTGGATGCGTTCAATTGATAGTCCACAAGTTATATATGACGAGGATCACGGTTGGTGGGGCGAAAAACCGCATGGTGTATCACAAACCATTGACCTAATGAATGATCAAAATATTGAGGTAATGCTCAAACCTCAAATTTGGATAAATAAAGGAACCTATACCGGTACCATTCAATTAAAAACAAATGAAGATTGGCAAATTCTGGAAGACTCCTATCGTGAGTATATTTTGAGATTTGCTCGTATCGCACAAGAAAAAAAAGTAGGGCTATTTTGTATAGGAACAGAACTTGAATCCTTTGTAACTGCTAGACCAGACTACTGGAGACAATTAATTAAAGAAATCCGTACTATTTATAAAGGTAAAATCACCTATGCTGGGAACTGGGACAGTTACAAACAAGTTACATTTTGGGATGAATTGGATTATATAGGAGTAGACGCTTATTTCCCTGTTTGTAATAAAAAAACACCCGATATTGATAACATAAATCAAAGTTGGGATAAATGGAAAAAAGAATTAAAATCTTTCTCGACTAGCTTTAAAAAACAAATCCTGTTCACAGAATATGGTTATATAAGCGCAGATTATGCCGGAAAGGAACCATGGAAAAATGCCCAAGATCACCATGAAGTAAATGAAAAAGCTCAAGATATTTTATATCAATGCTTATTCGATAAGGTTTGGGGAGAATCCTGGATGGCAGGCGGTTTTTTATGGAAATACCATGCAGAAGATAGTAGATGGAGAGGTTTTGCAAAACGTTTTACGCCACAAGGAAAAATGGCTCAAAAAACAATTACTCAAGCATATCTTGAGCATTAAAAAAACAATCATATAACAGATGGTATCGCATCTATAATCAATCTTTAATGAAGATAAATAAAACGTCGTTATACAAGGTAATAACTCTAATTATATTTTGTTTAATTGGAATTCAAGCAGAAGCACAATTACTTCAAAATAAAAAACAATTTACAAGACAAGATAGCTTGAGAGGTAGTATTACTCCAGAACGTGCATGGTGGGAATTACAACGTTACGACCTAAACGTTAAGGTAGAACCTGATGAAAAATTTATTTCTGGCAGCAACCAAATAACCTATAAGGTGCTTGCAAGTAATAATAAAATGCAGATTGATCTACAGGAACCTATGCTCATTACCAAAGTAGTTCAAAATGATAAGGAATTAAAGTTCACCCGTGATGGTAATGTCTATTATATTCTTTTAAAAGACAAGCAACAAGTAGCTACCACAAAAACTATTACGGTATTTTTTAAAGGACATCCCAGAGAAGCAAAAAATGCCCCATGGGACGGCGGCTTTTCATGGAAAAAAGACGAAAAAGGAAATCATTTCATTGCAACTTCAAATCAAGGTTTGGGAGCAAGTGTATGGTGGCCATGTAAAGATCATATGTATGAAGAAGCAAAAGGTATGACAATATCAGTAAACGTACCTTCTAATTTAATGAACGTATCCAATGGTAGATTAATTAAGGTTAAAGAACTCATTGACAACACTACAACATATACCTGGCAAGTGACCAACCCTATAAATAATTACGGAGTCAATATCAATATAGGTAACTACACCCATTTCGGTGAAGTCTACTCTGGTGAAAAGGGTGATCTACATATGGATTATTATGTTCTAGAACATCATCTTGAAAAAGCAAAAAACCATTTTACCGATGCCCCAAAAATGATGAAAGCTTTTGAACACTGGTTTGGACCTTATCCTTTTTATGAAGACAGTTTTAAACTAGTTGAGGTTCCCTATTTAGGTATGGAACATCAAAGTTCTGTTACCTATGGAAATAAGTTCAAACAAGGCTATTTGGGCAGAGATTTATCGGGTACTGGCTGGGGTTTGAAGTTTGATTTTATTATCATTCATGAAGCTGGTCATGAGTGGTTTGCAAACAACATAACTAACAAGGACATTGCAGACATGTGGATTCATGAAAGTTTTACAGCCTACAGTGAAAGTTTATTTTTAGACTATTATTATGGCAAGCAAGCTGCACAAGAGTATATCATAGGTACTCGCAGAACTATTCAAAATGACAGACCTTTAATAGGGCATTATAACGTTAATCATGAAGGTAGTGGCGACATGTACTACAAAGGAGCCAATTTATTACATACCATACGCACACTAGTAGATGATGACGGTAAATGGAGATCAATACTGCGCGATATGAATAAAACTTTTTACCATCAAACAGTTACGACTAAACAAATAGAGGATTTTTTAATTGAAAAAACGGGTATTGCGCTACAAAAAGTTTTTGATCAATACTTAAGAGATACTCGTATTCCTAAATTAGTTCTTAAAAGTAAAGGAAATAAACTTGTTTATTATTGGGAAAATACGGTCGATGATTTTAGCATGCCTGTAGATGTATATATAGGTAACAATAAACAACGTATCATACCGACTACAAAAAAACAAACCATGAAATTGTCGTCTAAGTTTAACGAGGTCAACGTAGACGACAATTATTATATACAGAGTTAAATCAAATCTTGTACAGCAGCATCATAGGTATTGTAGTCCCATTTAAAACCAGAATTTTCTAATTTCTCTGGTAACACAAACCTACTTTTTAGGACTAGTTCAGTCTCGGTTTTCATGAAAAGAGCACCTAGCTCTAGCAACCATCTAGGTTGTGATATGGCAATAGGTATTCCCAAACTCTTTTGTAGGTTAACCATAAAATCTTTGTTGCTCACAGGTTTAGGAGCCGTAACATTGACCACACCTTCCAATTCTGATTGAATTAAAAAGTCAACAGCGCGGCAAAAATCATCCACGTGTATCCAGCTAATCATTTGTTGTCCTTTACCTTGCATTCCTCCTAATCCCATTTTAGTCAAACGTTTTATTACAGGAAAAGCGCCACCTATAGCTCCTAAAACAATTGAAGTACGCATAGCAACCTTGCGAGTACCAGGCAATTCTTTTTCAAAGAAAACACGCTCCCATTCTTGAGCTACATTGGTAGAAAAGTCATCACCTAGCACACCTTCTTTCTCCGTGTTTGGCCTGGTTTCAGAATGTCTATAAATAGTAGCGGTACTAGCATTTAACCAAACTCGTGGACGATTACTGCACTTTTCAACTGCTTTGTGTAACACAGCAGTACTAGACAATCGGGACTTTAGAATTGCTTTCATATTAGCCGGATTGTACCTACAGTCTACGCTCTTACCTGCTAAATTAATGATAACATCAACAGTTTCCAGTTCCTTTTCCCATTCTCCCAGATTCTCACCATCCCAGTAGAGTGACTTAGAATCACGCTTTCGCGAAAGCGTAATCACCTCATGACCTTGTGCTTTTAAATATCTTGATAAAGATTTACCTAAAAATCCTGTTCCTCCTGGTATCAAAATTTTACTCATAATTCTTTATGTTTACTTAGATTCAGGTGATAAATAAATGGGTGTTTTTACGACAGTTTTGGATTGTTTGCTTTTTCTGCGACCTCTAAAAAAGAAAAACAAATTGATGAAAAGCATGACACCTAAATAGATAGAGAATCCACCAATCTTTGCGCTTAATACCTCTATCAGATTCTGATACGTATTGTGCCATTTATAATCTGATATTTCTAGAATCCATAACCCAAAACCCAAATTCAACAGGTAAAATCCTATTTGAAAAAGATTGTTTGTTGAGGTTGCGATATCATTTTTACCATGAAAAATATCGAGCATAAAAATCTTTGCATTTTTAAAAAGCGTACGCGATACATAATATGTAAGTCCCAGCATGATAGGTACATAAATAAAATAACCGATGATAATTTTTGAAGTTTCCATATTACTTGAATTTAAATTGATAGATAAGTTTAATAATGAATAGATTGCTATAATGCAAGACAGCAAGTATGAGTAGAATCATTGAAAAGTGACTCGTTACAGATTGAACAACTCCTATGATATTTTGAACGTCTTCCCAGGTCGCAACGACAGTTATGCCATAACCTAGATTGATTAAATAATAAGCCACTAATAACACATCATTGATGCTTTTTGAAAACTCAGCATCTTTAGGAAAAAAAGCATCGGTGTATACTCGTCCATGACGGTAACACAAATGTCCAATGCGTAAAATCACTGTCACTAGTAATACGGTGTAAACGGCATAAGCAATTAAGTTCATAATTTTTATATTTTCAGAAATTATTGAAAGTTATAACGAAATAAAAAAGACTATGAAATAGCCTTTATCATTTTCTTCAGGTAACTATTGCTATTAATCCTGCTTGCAAGATTCAGTAAATTTTCCATTTGCGCGACAAATTCTTCTAGGTCTTTTATCAATGCCTGAAAATGCTTCACCTCATCATCCTTACCTTCTAACTCTGTTTTCTTTAGATCTTTTAATAAAGTAAGTACAGGTTCTATCTCCCTACGTTTTCTCTCCTCCATAATATGCTGTGCCATAGAATATATGTCATGAATGGCCTCAAAAAACTCTTTGCGCTCACCTAATACCGTCTTCTTGCGCACAAGACGCCAGTTGATCAATTCACGTACATTGGTATTCACATTTCCTCTAGAAAGCTGTGTACGACCCATGATGTCATCAGTACTTAAACCATTGGGCGAGGCCAGTAGTAAAGCGTGAATTTGCGCCATACTCTTAGAGATTCCCCATGAGCTGCCTAATGAGCCCCATGCTTGAATAAATTGACCTTGTGCTTCCTGTAATTTCATAGTCCAAATATAAACTTATTTTTTATATTTTCAATATTTTCTGAAAGTTTAATTTTATTTTGAATATTCCGCTTTCGCGAAAGCGCACTACCTTTATCCCTTATGAACTACACACCTATCATTGAACAAACTATAAGTTTTGTCAAATCTGAATTACACGACGCAGAAGGCGGTCACGACTGGTTTCACATTGAGCGAGTGTGGCGTAATGCTCAACTTATTGCGGCACAAGAAAATGACTGCGATAAACTAGTAGTAGAACTGGGCGCTTTACTTCATGATATTGCAGATTCAAAATTTCATGATGGCAACGAGGAAGCTGGTCCTATTAAAGCAACAACTTTTCTCAAAGGATTAGGTGTTGACGATTCTATTATAGACCACGTGGTGCAAATAATACGTCATGTATCCTATAAAGGTGGACATACTACCGGATCCTTTAACAGTATAGAGCTACAAATAATTCAAGATGCCGATAGGTTAGACGCATTGGGTGCCATAGGAATTGCACGTACCTTTAACTACGGCGGTTATAAAAACAATGTTCTTTACAACCCAGAAATTCCTCCCAATCTTACTATGAGTAAAGAAGAGTATAAAAAGGGTAATAACCCTACTCTCAATCATTTTTACGAAAAACTATTGCTACTTAAAGACCTTATGAACACCTCTACTGGAAAGCGACTGGCACAATCACGACATAATTTTATGGAAAAATTTCTTGAGCAATTCTATGCAGAATGGAATGGAGAGCAATAGTCAAAAGCAAAAGATCTTATGAAAAAGAATGATCCCTTTTTACAGTTAAGCAGACAGTACTTTCTGATCAAATTGCAATATTTAGGTTTTAGGTTTCACGGATGGCAACAACAACCTAACGATATTCCTACAGTCGAACGCATGATTAATAGAACGCTTAGGTTTGTATTTGACCATAATGATTTTAAAGTAGTTGCAGCTGGTAGAACAGATTCAAAGGTATCTGTTAATGAAACCTGGGTAGAACTTTTTCTCGATGCAAAGGAACCTTTAAATCAAGAGCACTTTTTAGAACAATTTAATTTAAACTTACCTAGTGATATAAGAGCTTTAGAAATAAAGAAAACCACTGCAGACTTTAATGTTATCCAGCATCCTAAGATTAAAGAGTACATCTATTTATTCTCTCATGGAGAGAAGTTTCATCCTTTTTGTGCGCCATTAATGGTTTACATGAAGGATGAACTCAATATAGAACTCATGCAACAAGCTGCCCAGATGTTTGTAGGAACTCATGATTACTGGTCCTACACCTATAAACCTAAACCTACTACAAATACAATTTGCACCATCGAAAGTGCAGTGATTGAGGAGAATGAGTTGTACACAGCAAACTTTTTTCCTGAAATCAGTTATGTTTTTCGAGTACGAGGCAGCGGTTTTAAAAGGTATCAAATTAGGCTTATGATGGGGATTCTCTTTGATATAGGGCATGAAAAGATTTCACTTGATGAGTTCAAAAAAACGTTAATAGGAAGTAATAGAATTCATTTGAGTCATGTTGCTCCACCTAGTGGTTTACAACTGTTTAAGACAGATTTAACAAGGCAGTGATACTTCTGTGAGAACAATTCATTTAGTTTAGACCTTTTAAAACCAGATATTATGAAAACAAAAATTCTATTAATGGCATTTTTAATGGGTGCCGGAAGTTTATTTGCCCAAGAATTGGATGATAAACTTGATAAAAGTCCTATGGATGCTACTTTTTATCCAGCTGAAGCTGCTAAGAGAGCGTTTAGAAAGGGCGTTACTGCTCCAAAGGTTAGAGTATTATATTCAAGACCAGCATTAAAAGGCAGAGAAATATTTAAAAAAGAAAAAGAAGATAAAGGTATCACCATGTATGGTCAAGCATGGCGATTAGGAGCTAATGAGAGCACCGAATTATTATTAATGCAAGACGCAATGATAGGCGGTAAAAAAATTGCTGCTGGTAGATATACGATTGTGGTAACTCCACATGAAGATTATTGGGTGTTTCACATAAATTCAGAAAACGATGGATGGGGAAACTATGGACATAAACCAGAATTAGATCTTGTAACTGTAAAAGTTCCAGTAAAGAATGTTGAAAATAGTCTAGAACATCTTACAATCGCATTATACTCTCCTAATGAAGACAATGTAATTCATTTAAAAGTGGGCTGGGGAACTTACCGTACTGAAATGCCAATTACACTCATGTAATTGAGGTAACATAAACAAAAAAAGCTGACTTAAAAGTCAGCTTTTTTTGTTAATAATTTAAACGTTTATTATTCTTCAGGAGCTAACTCAATAACGAGACCATCAAGCTCTTCGGTAATTGGAATTTGACAACCTAATCTAGAGTTATCTTTTACAAAACTAGCTTCCCACAACATAGCTTCTTCGTCATCATTGCGTTCTCCTAGATCATGATCACTGATTATATAACATTGACAAGTGGCACACATTGCCATTCCACCACATGTAGCCTGTACAGGAAGTTCGTATGACTTACAAATTTCCATTACATTCATATTCATATCTGTAGGAGCAAGTAGTTCATGCTTCTCTCCTTCTCTATCAATCACGGTAATAGTTACATCGATTGCCATATTGCATTAAGCTTTTTGACCTATTTTTTTTACAACAGCTTTTTCAGCAACCTTATGCGATCCATCAAAACCAGATACTCCACCTACCGTTGTATATTTCATAACATATCTTTTGTCTGGAAATATACGTTGATAAGCACTTTGACACATTAAAGTTGCCTCATGAAAACCACAGAGTATTAATTTCAATTTCCCTGGATATGTGTTAACATCACCAATGGCGTAAATTCCCGGTATGTTAGTTTGATAATCTAGAGTGTTGTCAACCTTAATAGCATTTTTTTCTATCTCTAATCCCCAATCGGCGATTGGACCCAATTTTGGGGCAAGCCCGAATAATGGAATGAAGGCATCACATTCAATCACCTCCATTCTTTTTGCTTTATCATTATGCTGAATTTCAACAGACTCCACTCTACTCTCACCATTTATCGCCTTCACTTCTGCAGGAGTAATTAACCTAATTTTATCCTGCTCAACTAGTTCTTGAACTTTTTCAACGCTATCTAATGCACCTCTAAATTCTTCTCTCCTATGAACTAGTGTCACTTCACTAGCAACATCGGCCAAATAAATAGTCCAATCTAAAGCACTATCGCCACCACCAGCAATTACTACTTTTTTATCGCGATAATCCTCTGGATTTTTAATCATGTAGACTAGACCATTGTCTTCATACTTGTCTAGATTTTCGATTGCTGGTTTACGCGGCTCAAAGGATCCCAATCCACCAGCAATCGCCACTATTTTTGTGTGATGCTGCGTTCCCTTATTTGTAGTAACTATAAAGGAACCATCTTCTTGTTTCTCTATAGTTTGTGCTCTTTCTCCTAATGTAAAACCAGGTTGAAAAGGCTCTATTTGTTTCATTAGATTATCGATCAAATCACCAGCAAGAACATCTGGAAAACCAGGAATATCATAAATAGGTTTTTTAGGATATAGTTCGGTAAGCTGCCCACCTGGTTGCGCAAGTGCATCAATTATATGACATTTAAGTTTAAGTAATCCAGCTTCAAAAACCGCAAATAATCCTGTGGGACCAGCACCGATAATAAGAATATCGGTTGTAATCATTTCTTTACTCATGATTTGATTTGTATTATACTACAAAGGTCGCTATCAACGTATTGCTATCCAAATAAAAGCAGACAATGTTAAAAAGAAATGATCTTAAAGTTTTGAGAAGAAAACAGTCAAGGAAGCGAGTGTAATAAAAAGAAAACAGCCCATCTTAATATCGTCAAATCACTCGCTTAACATGACCTTTCAAAACTATCGGTTAAAACTTAACGGTACGAATATACTTCATAAAGTAATACCCTACCAAAATAGTAGGGTATTATTTTTTACTTTAATAAATCTGCTAATGTTTGATTTTCTAATATGGCGAGTGTATTATCCCTAACTTGAGCCATAAGTCTATTCACACTGCAGGTTTCTTCATCTTTACAGTCTTCGCACTTTTCATAAAAATTTAAACTTACACATGGTAGCATAGCAATAGGTCCTTCCAATATTCTGTGTACCGTACTCATTTTTATTTCATCAGGTGTAGTTAACAACAAGTATCCTCCACCTTTTCCCTTGCGACTGGTAAGAATGTCCTGCCTACGTAATTCAAGTAAGATGCTTTCTAGAAATTTATGTGGGATGTTTTCTGCTTTGGCAATCGTCGATATAGCTATAGGCTTTTCATTGCCGTTTTTTGCTAGATATGTGAGTGCTTTAATCCCGTATTTTGTTTTTCTGGATAACATAGCTGCTTAATTTTACGCAACGGTAAATATAAAAACCTTTTATCTTAAAACCGGTTGTCCAGCGGTCATTGCTACCTTTATGATATCTGATAATAGACCGCGAGCTGTCACCTGTTTACCAGCTCCAGCTCCTTGAATGACTAAGGGTTGTTTTCCGTAAGATTTTGTGTAAACCTCAAAAAAACCATCACTGCCTCGTAATAAACCAGCAGGCGATTGTTTATCTACTACTTCTAACTTTACTGTAAGACTTTCTTTTTTAAGATCAAGAATACCTAGATGGCGTAATACGCTATTTTTACCTAGATTCTTCTTTAAATTTTGAAAAGGTGTGTCAAGTTCGTTCATACGGTCAAGGAATTCTTGCTTTCCAATATTCCTTAATTCAACTGGTACTAAATTATCGACCTCAATATCATCCAATTCAATCACATACCCTGCTTCACGTGCCAGTATCAATAGTTTTCTAGCAACATCCATTCCAGACAAATCATCTCTAGGATCAGGCTCGGTATAACCATCTACAAGTGCGTCCTGTAACAACTGTGAAAATTGTTTCTCTTCTTGAGAAAAGCGTGAAAAAATATAGCCTAGAGAGCCAGAAAAAACTCCTGATATTTTCACGATCTCTTCACCGCTTTTATACAATTGCTTTATCGACTCTACAATAGGTAAAGCTGCACCTACATTAGTCTCGTACTCAAACCGTAAATCCTTAAAAGCCGCTATTTCACGAATTTCTTTGTAGTAGGTATAATTTAATGTGTTTGCAATTTTATTAGCTGTCACGATATGAAAACCCTTTGATAACAACTCTACGTAATAAAGGCTTAAATCTTTACTCGCGGTAGCGTCTACAGCAATTTTAAAATCTGGAATAGTAGCAAACGATTCATAAAAAGCATCGGGCTTGCGATCGATACCTTTAGATTTAAATTCATTTTGCCAGTTCTCACCAACACCCGATTCCTTTAAAATAGTATGTGTGCTGTTGGCCAAACCTACAATTCGTAGATCTATTTCATGTTTTTCTTTGAAGAAGGTATGGGATTCAAGAACCTGTTCTATTAGGGTTTTACCCACATTTCCTATTCCAAAAATATATAAGTGTACTAGTTTCATCCTTTTAGTATTTTTAAGCAAGTGCTTTTGTTTCTGAAACTAAATGAAGTTTCACGCGTTTTTTTACAATCCGTTTTAAAATATTAATTAATTGATCGTGTTCAATGAGAAATGCATCGTGACCGTGAACAGATTGTATAATATTCAATGACGATGGAACCTTGTTTTTAATTCTTTCATACGTAGCTATATCTTCCTCAGCAAGGAAAAAACCGTCACTATTTATACAAATAATATCGATACTAGCTTTAGATTTAATAGCGATGGACTCAATATCATTGCTTCCATTTGTGACATCAAATTGACTTAACAAATGATTTAGATGTCTGTATGCTGGTAGTGTAAATCGTTCTTGTAATGCAAGACCATGATAATTTAACCATGCTTGTACAGTTCCAGCATCTTTTTCAAATTTTTGAATAATGCCTGCTGGCGATCTATATAAAGTCATCGCATGTTGTCTAGCTGTTTCAATAGGTTTATCACTATTTTCTAAAATAGTTTGTTGTACATGACAACACGCTTGTAACCATAAAGTAGACTTCCAGTCTGCAGCAATAGGAACAATACTTTTAATTAAAGACGGCGCAACCGTAATTAACTCCCATAGTACAGCTCCACCTATACTTCCTCCTAAAGCTAGGTCAATGGTTGAGATGTTTAGGGTGTTGATCGCTTTCGCGAAAGCGTATCCCACATCTTTTAAATTCCAATCTTGATAATTAAAGATAAGCTCATCAACTTCTTCTGAGTATCCATTTCCCGGTATATCAAAAGCCAATACCGTATAACGATCAAGGTCGATAACCTTTCCCAAACCTACCAATTGTGGCCACCAAGAAGTGACATTTGAATTGCCCGTAAGTGCATGAGTAATCAGAATTATGGGCGCGGTATGTAGTTCACGCCCAAAAATCTGATAGGAAACACTAATATCTTGAATTTTACCAGATACTGTTTTAAAGTCTGGAATTTTCACTTTTTTCAACTGTGACATATTAAATTTTTACAGTTTGTGATACTTTTTCAAAAGCAGATTCTAGATCGGCTATTAAGTCGTCAACGCTTTCTAGACCTACCGAAAGTCGAATTAAATCTTTTGAAACACCTGTACTTAATTGCTGTTCATCAGACAATTGTTGGTGTGTGGTACTGGCAGGATGTATTATTAGAGATTTAGTATCGCCTATATTGGCTAAAAGCGAGAACAACTCCGTTTTATCGGCGATAGTTTTTGCTCCTTCAAAACCAGACTTTACTCCAAAGGTGACGATTCCACTTTGTCCTTTAGGTAAGTACTCTTGGGCAAGCTGATAATACTTACTCGATGATAGACCAGGATAATTAACCCAGGCAACTTCTTCCCTTGACTCTAACCAATTTGCGATTTTAAGGGCATTCTCAGAATGCTTTTGGATTCGTAACTCTAGAGTTTCTAGGCCTTGTATGATTTGCCAAGCATTGAATGGTGAAATTGCCGCACCTAAATCTCTCAAACCTTCAATTCGCACCTTGGCAATAAATGCTGCCGCTTCTAAAGCCTCACTATACACAAGACCATGATAGCCCGGTGAAGGCTCTGTAAATTCAGGGAATTTACCATTTGTCCAATCAAACGTTCCCGCATCTATAATAATTCCTCCTAGCGCTGTTCCATTCCCATTTATGTATTTTGTAAGTGAGTGGATAACAATATTTGCACCATGTTCAATAGGGTTGAGTAAAAAGGGTGTTGCAACAGTATTATCAACAATTAACGGCACCTTTGCTTGTTGAGCTTGTGAACTTATTTTTTTAAGGTCGAGCACATCTAATTTGGGATTTCCAAGCGACTCTACAAAAACAGCTCTAGTGTTTTCTTGTAACGCATTGATAAAAGAATCTGGCTCATTAGGATCTACAAAAGTAGTGGTAATCCCAAGTCTTGGTAAGGTTACTGATAGTAGGTTGTAAGTACCACCATATAGAGAATTGCTTGCAATAATATGATCACCAGCTCGCAATAAAGTTAGTAAGGTAGTTGATATCGCACTTGTACCAGATGCTGTGGTTACAGCAGCAATACCACCTTCTAGGGCAGCTAATCGCTGCTCAAGAACATCTACTGTAGGGTTGTTAATCCTAGTATAAATAAAACCAGGTTTAGCTAGTGAAAATAAATTTGCAGCATGATCGCTGTTATTAAAGACATAGCTTGTGGATTGATACAAAGGTACAGCTCGTGTACCAGCATTTGCTTTAAAATCATGACCTGCGTGTAATGAAGTTGTTGAAAATTTTTGTGACATTGTAATTGTTTTAAAAAATTAATTAAATGCCCAAAACCGTATGAAATAGATATCCACTTGCTCTATGCAAGAATCGATAAATCAAAAAAGAAACGTAATGGAGTAGTTACCTACTGGCCTGCGTATCATCTCTCCTATTAACTAGGCAGAAAGTAGCACCTTCTTAATTTAGAATTAAGGGTTGCTAAGGAGTCATCGGGTCTGTTCCCTCGTCCTTTCTTGATAATTTCAGTATGGTAATGAACGTGAGTACAAATATTCAAAAAGAAATTTTACAATTCCAAAGTTTTAATGAAATTTAATCCCTATTAATTTACTAGGATTTACAAGTGACTGTCTTTAAACATATTACATTTAATTAAAATAAAGTTAAACTCTCAAATTGTTAATTTAATATGAACTCTTAATAACTATTAATTTAATAACTCTTACATTTGTTGCCGATTAAACGAGGACAGATTTGGCTGATTGCGACCTCGAATTAAGATTTCTTAATTCATAAACGCTAAAACAGTAAGACTATCTAACTATACAGCCCAATTTTGTTCTTAATTATTAATGCGTAGTATGCTTTAAGGTATGCTTTCGCGAAAGCGTAATAAAAATATGCCCTATTTATTTACAAGTGAATCTGTGAGTGAAGGTCACCCAGATAAAGTCGCAGATCAAATAAGCGACGCTTTATTAGATAATTTTCTTGCTTTTGATCCAGAATCAAAAGTTGCTTGTGAAACTCTTGTCACAACTGGTCAAGTAGTTCTTGCCGGCGAGGTAAAAACTGATTCTTACATTGATGTTCAACACATCGCAAGAGATGTAATTAACCGTATAGGTTATACTAAAGGAGAATATCAATTTTCTGGAGATTCATGCGGTGTTATTTCTTTAATACATGAACAATCTCAAGACATTAATCAAGGTGTAGATAGAGCCACAAAAGAAGAACAAGGAGCAGGTGACCAAGGAATGATGTTTGGTTATGCTACGAATGAAACTGAGAATTTCATGCCACTAGCACTGGATATCTCGCACAAAATATTAATCGAACTAGCAGCCTTACGCAGAGAAAATAAGGATATTACTTATTTAAGACCAGATGCAAAATCACAAGTAACTATTGAATACAGTGATGATAATATACCTCAACGTATAGATGCTATAGTTATATCTACACAACACGATCCGTTTTCTAATAATGATAATGAGATGTTATCGAAAATTAAAAAAGATCTTGTTGAAATTTTAATTCCTAGAGTTATCGCCCAGCTGCCAGAGTATGCTCAAAAGCTGTTTAATGATAATATCACCTATCACATCAATCCGACTGGAAAATTTGTAATTGGTGGTCCTCATGGAGATACTGGACTTACTGGACGTAAAATAATTGTAGACACTTATGGTGGTAAAGGAGCTCACGGTGGTGGAGCGTTTTCTGGTAAAGATCCTTCCAAAGTAGATCGCAGCGCAGCCTATGCTGCTAGACATGTTGCAAAAAATTTAGTTGCGGCAGGACTTGCAAGCGAGGTGCTTATACAAGTAAGTTATGCAATAGGTGTGGTAGAACCTACCTCAATCCTAGTAGACACTTATGGAACCGCAAATGTTGAAATGACTGATGGTGAGATTTCTAAAATCGTAGCCGAGATATTTGATATGAGACCTGCGGCAATAGAAAGTAGGTTGAAATTACGTAACCCGATTTATGAAAAAACAGCGGCTTATGGTCACATGGGTCGTGAACCTTATGTTGAAAAACGTGTTTTTGAAAGCCCTTACAAAGGTCGAGTAGAAAAGGAAGTTGAATTTTTCACTTGGGAAAAACTGGACTATGTAGACCAAGTTAAAGAAGCTTTTAATTTATAAGCTTTATAAGTGTTTCAATAAAAAAAGGGTAGCTTTTAAAAGCTACCCTTTTTTTATTGAGATAGATTTTTTTATCTGTATTCGATGGTAACTACCTCTTCTTTAACAGGCTCAACAATTAATTCCTTTTTAGTCTGATCCTCGTTATTAACTTGTGCATCTTCAGAATGACCGCCTAATATAGGAGCCACTACTAAACCAATTAAACAAGTCAATTTAATCAAAATATTCATGGACGGACCAGATGTATCCTTAAATGGATCTCCTACTGTATCACCAGTTACTGCAGCCTTATGAGCGTCTGACCCTTTGTATGTCATTTCACCATTGATTTCAACACCTGCTTCAAAAGACTTTTTAGCATTATCCCAAGCGCCACCAGCATTGTTTTGGAAAATTGCCCAAAGAACACCACTTACCGTTACACCAGCCATATAACCACCTAGCATTTCGGCAATAGCAAGATGATCCATTCCAAATATCATAGGGACAAATGCAATAATCAATGGAAAACCTATGGTTAACAAACCAGGTAGTAACATTTGTTTTAAAGATGCCTGAGTTGATATAGCTACACATTTATCGTACTCTGGCTTTCCAGTTCCTTCCATTATTCCAGCTATTTCCTTGAATTGACGACGTACCTCATAAACCATTTCCATAGCTGCCTTACCTACCGCATTCATGGCAAGTGCGCTAAATACAACAGGTACCATGCCTCCTACAAATAACATCGCAAGAACAGGAGCCTTATAGATATTGATACCGTCTATTCCTGTGAATGTAACATAGGCTGCAAACAAGGCTAATGAGGTTAATGCTGCCGATGCAATTGCAAAACCTTTTCCGGTTGCTGCCGTAGTATTACCTACTGAATCCAATATATCAGTACGTTCTCTTACGATAGGGTCTTGTTCACTCATTTCGGCAATACCACCAGCATTATCAGAAATTGGTCCAAAGGCATCAATTGCTAATTGCATTGCAGTTGTAGCCATCATTGCACTTGCTGCAAGCGCAACACCATAGAAACCAGCAAAAGCATAAGATGCCCAAATCGCTCCGGCAAATAAAATTACTGAAGGAAAGGTAGAAATCATTCCCGTAGCTAGACCTGCAATAATGTTCGTTCCTGCACCCGTTGAAGATTGTTGTACAATCTTAAGAATAGGTCTTTTTCCCAAACCAGTATAATATTCTGTAACCGAGGATATAACTGCACCTACTACTAATCCAACAAGAGTTGCTAGAAAAACATTAAAAGAAGAAACCTCAACAGGATTTGTTATACCAAAGAAATCCATTTTCATCGTTTCTGGCAACATCCAGGTACATAGACCATAACAGGCTATTGCTACAAGAATAATAGATGTCCAGTTTCCTATATTTAAAGCACCCATTACCTGAGCTTCTTTAGCCTCATTACTTTTAATTTTAACAAGCATCGTACCTATTACAGATATGATGATACCTACACCTGCAATTGCCATAGGTAATAAGATAGGACCTATTCCTCCAAACCCTTCACTAGTTATATCACCACCCATATCTCTAATTACATAATTTCCTAAAACCATAGCTGCTAGAACCGTTGCCACATAGGATCCAAAGAGGTCTGCACCCATTCCTGCTACATCACCTACATTATCCCCAACATTATCTGCAATGGTTGCTGGATTACGAGGATCATCCTCGGGAATGCCAGCTTCTACTTTACCTACTAGATCTGCTCCAACGTCGGCTGCTTTAGTATATATTCCACCACCTACTCTAGCAAACAGTGCAATCGATTCTGCTCCAAGTGAAAAACCTGCTAGTGTTTCCAGTACAATAGTCATAAGATCTCCTGCTGTTCTTGTTTCACCCATAAATTCTGTTGCAGCCCATTCCCCATTCATAAATAACTGGAAAAACAAGATAAAGAATGCTGTGAGTCCTAATACAGCTAGACCAGCTACTCCTAGACCCATTACAGTTCCTCCACCAAATGAAATTCCAAGGGCTTTAGGCAAGCTCGTTTTTGCAGCTTGTGTAGTTCTAACGTTAGTTTTTGTAGCTATCTTCATTCCAATATTACCAGCATAAGCAGAGAAGACGGCTCCGAAAACAAAAGCAATAACAATCATCCAGTGTGTGGTAGGGACAACTACTGATACAATCGCCAGTAAAACACTGACAATGATTACAAAAATGGAAAGCAGTTTGTATTCTGCTTTTAAAAATGCGAGTGCACCTTCATAGATATGATCCGAAATTTCTTTCATCGTTCCATCTCCAGCATCTTGTTTCATAACCCAAGATTTTTTGATGACCATATAAACGAGGCCTAAAAGCGCCAGTGCAACTGGCAAATAAATCATGTATGATTCCATAAGTAATAAAATTGTTTGGTTTAAAATCTTGCTAATGTAACAAATAAATGTTAAGAAATCGATTGAGTAACTTAAATCTAATGGCCTTAATTATTGAAATAATGAAATAAATGTTAAAGCATCAATCGACCTTAAAAGGAGGTTCCATAAAGTTTTCTTATTTTTTGTTTAATTTTTATTTAATAACATTAAACAAAAAGATATGTGTGAGTACTTTTATAAAAAAAAGATGATACAAGATTTAGGTAATTCCAACTTTGAAAATTATGTAGGAGCGTCAGAAGGTTTCTCTGAAATGGCCTACCAAATGACCTCACATGTACTTACTTTAGGATATGCGGTAATGTTTGCAGGGCTTCTGTACTTTATCCTCACCATTAAAAACGTTGACAAAAAATATAGAATGTCTAACATACTATCGGCAGTTGTAATGGTTTCTGCGGCATTATTGCTATATGCACAAGCAGGTAACTGGACTTCTAGCTTTTCCTTTGATCCTGAAGCAGGTAAGTATTTTTTAAATCCAGATGGAGACTTGTTTAACAATGGATACAGGTACCTTAATTGGTTAATCGATGTTCCTATGTTACTTTTTCAAATTTTATTTGTGGTTACATTAACTAAATCTAAAGTTAGCTCTGTGAGAAATCAATTTTGGTTTTCAGGAGCAATGATGATTATAACCGGTTACATAGGTCAATATTATGAGGTAACAAATCTTCCTGCCTTTTTCATTTGGGGTGCTATCTCAACGGTATTTTTCTTCCATATATTATGGTTAATGAATAAGGTTATCAAAGAAGGTAAAGAAGGTATTCCAAAAAAAGGCCAAAAAATACTTTCTAATATTTGGATATTATTTTTAATCTCATGGTTTTTATATCCAGGAGCGTACTTAATGCCTCACCTTGCAGGGATAGAAGGTTTCTTATACAACGAGTCTGGTGTAGTAGGTAGACAGATCACTTATACGATTGCAGATGTTTGTTCTAAAGTTATTTATGGTGTTTTACTAGGTAACTTAGCTTTAGTCTTAAGTAATAATAAAAAAATGATTGAGACAGCTCAATAGTAGTTGGTTGTTTGTTGATTGAAAAAGCCGATACTTTAAAATAAGCATCGGCTTTTTAGTATTAATTACTAGGCATGGGTTAGTAGGATACCACGCTTTCGCGAAAGCGCACACCTATATTTACTATTAAAAACTAAAACCAAAACTACCGGTTATTGCCATCGACCTAGCATCAGGTAAGAAGTTATAACTACCTCTAAAACTAACATCAATGCGCAATATTTTAAAGATATTACCTATACCTGCGCTATATTCCCAGTAAACATCCTCTGGGGCACGATACGTTAAACCACTGCGATTTATAGCCCTATTTTCATCACTGATAGTTCCATAGACTGCCTTTATACCTACCAGCTCTCTAAGCTGTAAATCTCTTAATCCTGGTATACGAGAAAACAAACGACCATTGAAATTATGATCTAAATGTATAGTGGCGTATTGATCTGTAACGAACTCGTAGAAATCCATCGTATTGAATGTCCCTTGTATATTAAAATAAGTTTGATTTCCTGGAACTACATTAAGTAAGGATAATGGAACGGTTCCAAAAGTTTTACCAGCTTCAACCCGAGCGGTCAATCGTCCAAAAGCACCTATTTGAAATGGGTGAGAATAATAAAAAGAAAACTTATCATAATTAAAGTCACTATTCAAAAGATCTTTAATCCCTTTGGTATAGTTCATATAGAGAATGGGATATGCGCCCTCATTTATTAATGTTCTATCAACTCCATAATTGGACATTTTTCTACCAGGCGTATAAGTGGTGGTTAATGTTATTGCAGATTGTTTTACTTCACCTGATACCTCACCTGTATCAGGATCCAAATAATCCAAACTGAAAACTCCTGGATTGGCAGTTTCTATGGTTCTATAACTACCGTTTAATCTAACCTCAAAATTATAAACCGGTTCAAAACTTACACCTACGGTACTTAAGTTAATATTGGATAATCTGTTATTGTTACCTGCACTTATCAGTGCGCTTGAGGCTAGACTGCGACCTAGTACGTCGTTCGTATTTGTTAAACTCGCTCCTAGTTGTTCTACATCTCTTCTATTTCCTGCGTACACAGTAAGCCTGCTACGCTTGTCTAATAACGCTTTTCCAGAAATCCCATATTTAAACTTGTCGTCTCTAAATCCATAGGCGGTATATCCTTCAATACGCCACGGGTCATTGGAAGTGAAAAAGGTTCTTCCACCAGCTCTTAGTCTTAATCCTTCAACATCGTTAAATCCAAAGATTGAAAATATAGGTCCAATATCATAACCATCCATTTCATAATATCCTGATGCGAGTATGGTCCCTAAATTGTATAGTCGCTTAAATTTCTTATTCTTTTTAAGCGTGTCCAGCATTACATATATTTGTTTCTCGTCTTTATTGAGTTTTTCCAATCTATTTTGATCCCAATACGCCTCGTCACGGTTATAAACTTCTGGATCAAAATCATTGACCCTACGCTTGTAAAAGTCTGCTGGTTTTTCAATATCAAATTGATAATTATCATAAAGGGTAGTACGCTTACCGTAAATACCCTTGGATTTTTCTTTTTTATTGAGTGCAAAATCACTCATGAAATAATCTCTGGTGATTAAGAATAAACTGTCATTGAGAACGTCAAATTCTTGCTCTATATAAATCTCTTTTACCCAATTAATATTAGCACTTTTAGTGGCTTGCATATTTATTTCTTTGATAGCATAGGATTCTGCAGCCACCCAAAAGTCACCTTTAAAAGTAAGTTCATTTTTACGTCGAGGATAGTAGATAATATTATAAGATTCGACACCATCAACTAAAGCGGTATCTCTCAAGACATAATTATAAGTATCAATACCTGCTTTACCTACTGGACTAGCAAAGCTCTTATCAAAGAATTTTAAATATCTATCGTAGACATCTATATCATTATATAGATCTTTTACAAATGCGATTATAGTTTGATTGTTTGAAAAACCTGAGTTTTTATTAGCCTTGACATCTTCCTTTTTTTTATTTAATTGATTATCTCCGTATACCTTAGCCAGTGACTCATTAATAAAAATAGGCAAGTAAGTTTTACCTGTAACCCTACTTGTATCTGCATAATCAAAAATAAACTCCATCCCTCTAAAAAGCTTAGAATTAATCATAGCACTATCGATAGTATTCATGTCAAATTCTAATTTCTCGTATTTATCATATTGATACTGCTTAAATTGAGCTAGACCATTCTTACGTCTATTCTCCCATACTTTTCTCAAAATATCTATGGCAGGATTGTTCTTTTTTGAAGTTTTACCAGTGTATACAACCACTTCATCTAACGAAGCTGTTTCAGTTTCCAAAGTGATAGTTAAATCTAGGGAAACTTTAGCATTAAGTTTTATAACTTGGGTCTTATAACCGATAAAGGATACTTCTATACTGTCAAATGAATTATCAGATTGCAGGTAAAATCTTCCGTTGTCATTAGTGATGGTACCTTCACTTGAATTTGGAAACACCACATTTGCAAATGCAACTGTTTCTCCTAGATCATCATAAACTACTCCACCTACTTTAGTTTGAGCCATGGAATAATAAGAACATATAAAAATGGAAAACAGTAATAAATGTAGACTTCTCAATAAACAGGTAGGTAATTTTTCCATGACAAGTGGGATAGGTGTCAAATTATATAATAGAAGAAACGAATATAAGTAAGTGAAGTTATAAGTCTATTACTTTTTAATCACGAAGTGTTAACCTTTTAATTTAAAAACCCATAAACGAGAAACCAATTCTCATGAAAAACTTACTTATTTCATTGTTTTTAATTATTAATACCGTATGCCTAAGTCAGGTTGGTATAAACACCACAAGTCCTAATGCAAATCTTGAAATTGCAGCAGGAACAACTGCTGAATACAACGGTATTTTACTACCGAAAAATGATGAATTTCCAACTACCGTAACTTCAAACCAAGATGGTATGATGATATACATAACAGGTAACGGATCTGTTACAAAAGGTTATTGGTATTACGATCATGGTAGTGGCTGGAGAAAGCTAATTCAAGGAGAAAATGAAGGTTTCTTAAAAACATATTTAAATCCCAAATTCCCAGATGGAATGAACGAACTACAACCAATTACTGTAAACTTGAGCTTAGGCAGCTATACAGTTCCTACTGGGAAAAATTTATATATTACCTCTGTTTATCGCGGGAATGCCGCCCTTACTTTACAAGCATTTGATTTTTCACAATCCTTATCTTATACGTTAATAAGTAATACTCGCGCTACCTACGGATTTCCGACATTTAATAATCCTATTATCATAGGACAACAAGATTATGCGTTAGGTAATTGTGTGATCAATGGTTTTTTAGTAGATGCCACTATAGTACCTATCTATGCAAATACGTCGTATACTGTTCCTGCAAACAAGGTATTCGTTTATCTAACTTCCAATCAAACCAACACTAACCCTATAAATGAAATTGAAATAGACGGATCCTTTGTTACAAACACGGGTACAAACAATAGTAATTCTGGCAATGCAGAAGCTTCCACCATGCCTCTATTTGTTGATGAAGGTCAAATAATCAGGTTAAGAAATGGAGGAATTATGAATGGCTACTTAATAGACAAATAAAAACCCAGCTAGAAAGCTGGGTTATAAACTCTTTATGTTATAGAAATCTATTTTCTATACATCACTTTTTTGACACCTTCTATCACATCCTGGTGATTAGGTAACCATTCCTTTAAAAGTACTGGCGAATAGGGTGCAGGAGTGTCCTGAGTATTAATTTTATAAATAGGAGCATCTAAGTAATCAAATGCTTCAGCTTGAACCATGTGTGAGATCTCAGTAGATACATTTCCAAATGGCCATGCTTCCTCAAGAATAACCAATCTATTCGTTTTCTTTACTGATTCAAGAATCGCTTCTTTATCATATGGTCTCACTGTTCTTAGGTCTATGATTTCACAAGAAATACCATCCTTCTCAAGCTCTTCTGCTGCTGTATACGCTTCTTTAATAATTTTTCCGAATGAAACTATCGTAACATCAGTTCCTTCTCTTTTTATATCAGCAACACCTAATGGTAATACATATTCATCCTCTGGCACCTCACCTTTATCACCATACATTTGCTCAGATTCCATGAAAATTACTGGATCATCATCTCGAATTGCAGCCTTCAATAAACCTTTGGCGTCATAAGGATTTGACGGTACAACAACTTTAAGCCCGGGACAGTTTGCAAACCAGCTTTCAAAAGCTTGTGAGTGAGTCGCAGCAAGTTGTCCAGCACTAGCTGTAGGTCCACGAAAAACGATTGGACATTTAATTTGTCCACCTGACATCTGACGGATTTTTGCAGCATTGTTGATAATTTGATCAATACCTACCAGAGAGAAATTGAACGTCATAAACTCAATAATAGGACGATTACCCGTCATGGTAGATCCTACTCCTACTCCTGCAAAACCTAACTCAGAAATTGGTGTATCAATAACACGTTTAGGACCAAACTCATCCAACATTCCTTTTGATGCCTTGTAAGCACCATTGTATTCTGCCACTTCTTCACCCATTAAATAGATAGACTCATCACGTCTCATCTCTTCACTCATGGCCTCACAAACGGCCTCACGGAATTGTATTGTTTTCATAGAACTGTTTTAACAATAAGGACAACAAAAATAAAGCACTACTATCAATAAAAATGCTAAAAAGCGTTATAAAATATTTGATATTTTCGATCCTTACAGACTACAACGTTTGAGAATAGCGTATATTTGAAGCACTACTACCTTCAATTCAAGTTAAAATTCCATTTTTTTATAAAAATTTATTATGCACGCATAGTTTTTTTGCCGATTTTATCGTAATTTCGCAAACGTTTGAAAAAGACGATAAAAGCATATAAATATGAAGATTTTAGTTTGTATAAGTCATGTTCCAGACACGACTTCAAAAATTAATTTTACCGATAACGATTCAAAATTTGACACTAACGGTGTACAATTTGTAATTAATCCCAACGATGAGTTCGGTCTTACTCGTGCCATGTGGTTTAAAGAAAAACAAGGCGCAAGTGTTGAGGTTGTAACAGTAGGTGGTGCCGAGGTAGAACCTACCTTAAGAAAAGCACTTGCCATAGGTGCCGATACAGCAATTAGAGTAGATGCTCCTGCAACCGATGGTTATTCTGTAGCTCAAGAGCTTGCGGCAGTAGTTAAAGAAGGTGGTTATGATCTAGTTATAGGAGGACGTGAATCGATCGACTATAACGGTGGTATGGTTCCTGGAATGGTTGCTGCAATGACAGGTGCTAGTTTTGTAAATACTTGTATCTCTCTAGAAATCGATGGGAATAACGCTACTGCAATACGTGAAATCGATGGTGGTAAAGAAACAGTAACCACTACATTACCTTTAGTTATAGGTGGTCAGAAAGGATTAGTAGAAGAAAGCGACTTACGTATTCCTAACATGAGAGGAATTATGATGGCTCGTAAAAAGCCTTTAAATGTAAAGCCAGCTGCTCAAGGTTCAGAAGAAACAAAAACTGTTTCATTTGAAAAACCAGCTCCTAAAGGTGATGTAAAGTTAGTAGATGCAGACAATCTAGACCAGCTTATCGACCTTTTACACAACGAGGCAAAAGCTATTTAAATAAAACATTAATGTGGTAGAGTTTACGCTTTCGCGAAAGCGTAATTACCACAAACTTTAAACACAACACATATGTCAGTTTTAGTATATACAGAATCAGAAAACGGTGCATTCAAGAAAAATGCATACGAAGTGGCTAGCTATGCAAAAGGTATTGCAGACATGCTAGGTACAGATGTTGCTGCAGTTGCATTTCATGCAAACGGCGCTGGTGATCTAGGAACTTATGGAGTGAATAGATTACACAATGCAACAGACAGCTCTCTAGAAAAATTTAATGCAGGCGCTTATGCCAAGGCTATTGCACAAGCTGCTAAAGCAGAAAATGCTCAAGTAGTAGTTATAAGCTCTAGTGCAAATTCAAAATACCTAGGATCTCTATTAAGCGTAGCTCTTGAAGCTGGATACGTTACTAATGTAGTAGGATTACCATCTAGTAGCTCTCCATTTACAGTAAAGCGTAGTGTTTTTACAAACAAAGCATTTGCCAATACAGAAATCACTACCGATGTTAAACTGGTAGGACTTTCTCAAAATGCTTATGGTCTTAAAGAGAATGCAGTTGAGTGTACAGTAAACGAACTTGCTACTCAAATTGAAGAATCAGATCTTAAGGTGCACGTGCAGTCTGTAGATAAAGCTACAGACAAAGTTAGTATCGCAGATGCAGAAATCGTAGTAAGCGCAGGTCGTGGTCTTAAAGGTCCAGAAAATTGGGGAATGATTGAAGAACTTGCAGAAGTTCTAGGAGCCGCTACGGCTTGTTCAAAACCTGTATCTGATATGGGATGGAGACCTCATGGTGAACACGTAGGACAAACTGGTAAGCCAGTTGCTACAAACCTATACATCGCAATTGGAATTTCTGGTGCGATACAACACCTAGCTGGTATTAACGCTTCAAAAACTAAAGTTGTTATTAATACAGACCCAGAAGCACCTTTCTTTAAAGCTGCTGATTATGGTGTTGTAGGTGACGCTTTTGAAGTTGTACCTGCTCTAATTGAGAAATTAAAGGCTTTTAAAGCAGCAAATTCATAATTTCTAGATTATTTCTTAAGAAAATCTTAGATTTAAGGCTGTGCAAAAGGAGAAAAACCTCATTTTTGCACAGCTTTTTTAATTCATGAAATAAATTTATGAGTCTAAAACGACTTAGCATACGAGGAATATCTTACAGCCAAACACAAAATGGCGCTTATGCACTCGTATTAAAGGAAGTAGATGGTACTAGACAATTACCTATTGTCATAGGAGCTTTTGAAGCACAAAGTATTGCCATAGCACTGGAAAAGGAATTAAGTCCACCCAGACCACTTACTCATGATTTATTTAAAAACTTTGCCGAACGTTATAGCATTGTTGTAAAACAAGTAATTATACACAAGCTAGTCGATGGTGTTTTTTACAGTAGTTTAATCTGTGAAAGAGATAAGATAGAAGAAATAATTGATGCAAGAACTAGTGACGCCATAGCACTTGCAGTACGTTTTAAAGCTCCTGTTTTTACTTATGAGAACATATTAGATGAAGCAGGGATTCAACAAAACATTACACCAGACAAAGAATTATCTCAAGATCCTGTAGACAGTGATGAGGTTGTTGAAGAATTGATGAGCTCTACCACAGATACAAAAGAAGATTATAGCAATTACAGCTTAAAAGAACTTAATAAAATGCTAGGCGATGCTGTTTCAAGAGAAGACTACGAATTGGCAGCACAAATAAGAGACGAGATCTCAAAACGATAATCCAATCACCACATGACAGCTCTAACAGCAAAACTTAAATACGTTTTACCTATTTTATTGTTTTTGGCACCCGTTTTTGGACTTGCTCAAACGGAAAGTACCACCGCAGCATTTGAATCCACTAAGGCTTTTGGGATAACATTTGAAAGTCTCTATCGTGGACTTATAGGTATGATTTTTATAATTGGAATCTGCTTTTTATTAAGTTCCAATCGCAAACAAATAGATTGGAAACTAGTAGGGATAGGTCTGGCCTTGCAAATATTATTTGCTATTGCAGTACTTAACTTTGAAACAGTAGCTATCATATTTGATGCAATATCTACCGGTGTAGTAAAATTTCTTAACGTTAGTGAGGCTGGTGCCGAGTTTGTTTTTGGGAGTTTTGTTGACGACAAGCAATCATGGGGTTACATTTTTGCATTTAAAGTTCTACCTACCATAGTATTCTTTTCAGCTTTTACATCACTCATGTACTACCTAGGTATTTTACAAAAAGTGGTATTTGTATTTGCATGGGTAATGAGTAAAACAATGAGACTAAGTGGAGCAGAATCACTTGCTGCCGCAGCAAATATTTTTATTGGACAAACAGAAGCTCCTCTTGTCGTTAAACCGTACTTAGAAAAAATGACTAAGTCAGAAATACTGTGTTTAATGGTAGGTGGTATGGCAACCATTGCCGGTGGTGTACTTGCAGCTTTCATAGGATTTTTGGGACAAGGAGATCCAGAACAAGAAGTGTTTTTTACAAAACAATTACTCACAGCATCTATCATGAGTGCCCCAGCAGCAATTGTAATAGCCAAAATGTTATTTCCTGAAACTAATCCTGAAAAAATTGATCGATCATTAAAAGTATCTAAAGATAAAATAGGTACTAATATACTAGATGCTATTTCACGAGGTACTACCGATGGTTTAAAGTTAGCTGTTAATGTAGGCGCTATGTTATTAGTATTTACAGCACTTATCGCCGTTGTAAACTGGACATTAGGCGATTTAATAGGTGAATGGACAGGACTTAATGTGGTAATTAACGATTACACTAACGGTCAATACGAGAATTTATCAATGCAGTATATATTAGGGAACATTTTTGCCCCAGTAGCATGGATAATTGGAGTTCATAGTGACGATATTGTATTGATAGGACAACTACTTGGTGAAAAAACAATACTTAATGAGTTCATTGCATATGGTTCATTAAAAGATCTCAAAGAAGCCGGTAAAATCACACATCCTAAATCAATCATTATAGCTACCTATGCATTATGTGGATTTGCAAATTTTGCTTCGATTGGAATTCAAATAGGTGGAATAGGCGTACTTGCTCCTAGTCAAAGAGCAACTTTAGCTAAATTCGGAATCAAAGCATTGATAGGCGGAACTTGCGCAGCACTACTTACTGCAACCATAGCCGGAATGCTTTACGGTTAATTAACACTAATTTTAGCTACACCTTAACATTTCCTTAATAATTTGTATAAATTTGCAGACGAGTTTAAAACAATGACGTCTACAAATTATTTCAAAAAATATGAATACCCTAATGCCGAGTTGCTCTGCTACGACAACTACGTCATTGGCAAAGTTCATGAAGGCGCTACCGTAGATACTGAGCTAGCGATGCGCATGCTTACGGATGTTAATGAGTCTTATAAGGATAAAAAAGTAATTTTCATCTCAAACCGAAAATTCGGCTATTCCGTTGACCCAAAAGTGTACAAACTAGTTAATCCGAAAAAATTAATTGGTATTGCAATTGTAGGTCATACCAAAGAGCAAAAAATTCAGGCTACAATTGAACAAACTCTATATTCAGGATCCTTTGGTTTTTTTGATTCTTTAGATAAAGCAATTGCATGGGCTCACAGTTTTTTCCCAGAGTTAAGAAATTCCTCTACTGGTTAAAACCACAATTAATTAGTTGTCTTTATATTTGATTGTTGGCATTTCGCTTTCGCGAAAGCGAAATATAACTAGTAGTAATTTTATACAATAACATTTTCATACATGAAGCAATATCACGACTTACTGCAATTAATTTTAGACCAAGGTATAGACAAAGGAGATCGCACCGGAACTGGAACTCGCAGTATTTTTGGACATCAGCTTCGATTTAATCTTCAAGAAGGCTTCCCGTTAGTAACAACCAAAAAAGTACATCTTAAATCAATAATTTACGAACTGCTGTGGTTACTTTCTGGAGACACAAATATTGCCTTTCTAAAGGAAAACAATGTACGTATTTGGAATGAATGGGCCGATGAGAATGGTGACCTAGGTCCCGTATATGGTCATCAATGGCGCAACTGGAATAGTGAAGGCATTGATCAAATAAAAGATGTTATCCATACTTTAAAAACAAATCCCAACAGTCGCCGTATGATGGTAAGCGCCTGGAATCCTAGCGTTATGCCAGACACTAGCATAAGCTTTTCGGAAAATGTAGCCAATGGAAAAGCTGCATTACCACCATGCCATGCTTTTTTTCAATTTTATGTAGCCGATAATAAGCTGAGCTGTCAACTTTATCAACGCAGCGCCGATGTTTTCTTAGGTGTTCCCTTTAATATAGCTAGTTACGCCTTACTTACCATGATGGTTGCACAAGTGTGTGGATTTGAATACGGTGATTTTGTTCACACATTTGGTGATGTTCATATATACCACAACTTAATGGATCAAGTTAAATTACAACTTACTAGAGAACCTAGAAAATTACCTGTCATGAAGTTAAATCCAGAAATTACTGATATTTTTGACTTCAAATACGAAGACTTTACTCTTGAAAATTACGATCCTCACCCAGCCATTAAAGGTGTCGTTTCTGTATAGCCTATTCTTTTTAGGATTATGCCAACTTATAAGTGCTCAAGGCACATTAACCGATCCCTTTGAAAACTACAGAAGTATTGACAATACACAATACAAACATTCTAAGACCTTATATGTATTTGATCTTAACATAAAGCCGCACAAGGACTCGACGCTGGCTATTCTAGAATGGCGGTCACATCCTAATTTGTATAAATACATGATAGAGATGTATGACCAACCAGGCGGAGAATTAATCTATAGACAAATTCACAGGTCCAAGGAAAATTACATGCCAGCTTCTGGACATTTTGTAGTTTATCCAATAACTGGAAAACTGTCTGGAACACCCTTAAGCATTAATTTAAACGAAGCCAAGGAACGAGAATTTGAACCCAAGAACACCTCTAGATATCTCCAAATAAAAAAACGTGAAGCCGAACAAAGGGAAATAGACAAAAGAAGAGAAGCCAAAGAGGCTCAACTGGAACTAGAGCGTAATTCAAGATTAACACCTCAATCTTTTTTAATGGTGCTATACATTCTGATTATAGCAATCTTTGTTACCGTGGTAGTCCTGATTTTTAAAAATTCAGGAAAATAATGGACTAGCCTACTTCATAAGGTATTCATAAAAAAAGCACCATGAGTATCTTAATTCAAAAAAGGTTATAAATTTGAGTCGATGTCCGAACTCAAAGAACTATTTCTATCTACTAGACAACAAACCGAGAACATATGTAGGCCTTTAAAAACTGAAGACTATGTGGTTCAACCTATTGTTGACGTGTCGCCACCTAAATGGCATCTAGGACATACTACTTGGTTTTTTGAAGAATTTGTATTGTCTAAATTTTATAAGGGATACAAAAGGTTTCATGATCACTATGCTTACGTATTTAATAGTTATTACGAAAGCGTAGGGAAAAGAGTAGTTCGTACGGATAGAGGAAACCTATCTAGACCATGTGTTGAAGATATTTATAAATACCGTTCCTATGTGACTAATCATATGAATGAGTTTTTGAATCAAACCTTAACTAAGGAGCACAAAGAGATCGTAGAGATAGGAATTCATCATGAAAAACAACATCAGGAATTATTACTTACCGATATCAAATACATATTAGGTAACAACCCTTTACTTCCTGTTTATGATATTGATGCTACAGATGCGCTTGTAGAGCCTCAAAACCAAGAATGGATTGAAGTCCCAGAAGGTATTTATAAGATAGGCCATTCCAATGAAGGTTTTTCATACGATAATGAAAAACCACAACATAAAGTTTATGTTGAGCCCTATTCAATTTCTAACAAATTAGTTACCAATGGCGAATGGCTCGAATTTATAAATGACAATGGGTATAATCAAGTCTTACTTTGGCACACCGAAGGCTGGGATTGGGTTCAAAAAAACAACATTTGTGCACCACAGTATTGGTTCAATGAAAACAAACAGTGGAAACATTACACGCTTAATGGTGTGCAAAACATTGATCCTAAAGCTATAGTAACGCACATAAGTTACTTTGAAGCATTTGCATTTGCTCAATGGTGCAAAAAAAGAGTACCTACAGAATTTGAATGGGAAATTGCAGCACCTAACTTTAATTTTGGCAAAAGATGGGAATGGACTGAAAGCGCCTATCTTCCCTACCCCAATTATCAAAAACCACCAGGAGCAATTGGTGAGTATAACGGTAAATTCATGGTGAATCAAAAAGTGCTACGCGGTTATTCTATCGCCACACCTGATCATCATGCCCGTTTAACTTACCGTAATTTTTTTCACGCACCACTTAGATGGCAATTTACTGGCCTTAGACTGGCCCAATCGATATGACAAAACAAGAACGTTTTCAAAAAGAATTTCAAGAACACGTAAAAGAAGGATTAACAGCTTACCCCAAATATTTAAGCTCGAGATACATTTATGATGAAAAAGGAGATGTACTTTTTCAAAAAATCATGGCCCTACCTGAGTATTATTTAACTCAGGCCGAATACAATATAATAGACCAGCATAAAGATGCTCTTGCACAAATCGCTATAGATGAGAAGGGAATAGACCTTATTGAATTAGGAGCTGGTGATGGTAAAAAGACTAAGGTTTTACTTAAGCACCTAAATGACCGTAAGGCAAATTTCACTTACATCCCTATTGATATATCGCAACACTCCATAGACGAACTCACCAGCAGTATTAAAGACCTATGGCCAGATATGGATGTGCAAGGAGAGCAAGGAAGGTATTTTAGCGTATTAGACAAACTCGCTTCCTACAATAACAGACCAAAGTTAATCATCGTTTTAGGTTCTAATATTGGAAATCTGGAACATCCAGAAGCTATTAAATTTCTGGAGCAAATCCAGAACAGCATGAGTGATAAGGACTATCTATTCATGGGGTTTGACCAAAAGAAAGATCCTCTTATCATTCAAAATGCGTACTCAGATAAAACAGGAGTCACCCAAGAATTCAACAGGAACCTACTACATAGAATCAACAAGGAAATGGATGCCAATTTCCCTGTAGACACCTTTGAACACTGGGAATCCTATGATCCAGAAACAGGGACTGCTAAAAGTTTCTTATTAGCCACACAACCTTGTACGGTAAAGATAAACGCTATAGAATTAGATATCAATTTTGATAAATGGGAAACCATTCACACAGAGATTTCACAAAAATACGATGATCGAACGGTAGAGTGGCTAGCGCAGCAAGCAGGTCTAAAGATTAAAGAAATTTATGAAGATAACGACCAATTGTTCAAAAACTATTTATTTATAAAAAATTAAATCATGAAAGCTATTTGGAACAACACTGTTATTGCTGAGAGTGATCAAACTCTAGTTATAGAAAACAATCACTACTTTCCTCCTAATTCAATTAAAAAGGAATTTTTTAAAGAAAGTAACACACAAACAAATTGCCCTTGGAAAGGTGTTGCAAGTTATTATAGCATTGACGTGGATGGAAAACAAAATAACGATGCTGCCTGGTATTACCCTGAAACAAAACACGCTGCTAAAGATATAGAAGGCTACGTGGCATTTTGGAAAGGCGTAGAAGTTGTCGAGTAATAGTGTTTACAACGCTTTCGCGAAAGCGCAATCATCAAAAATTACTAGAGTAACATTCAAAAAAATAATTTAGCTCAAAGGCAAAGTGCAATAAAAGATAAGAATTAGTAAAAATATTTTAAAGAGCTGCTTGTCAATCTAAATATAAATATTACTTTTGCACTCCGATTTTAGTTAGAAAAAATCGTAATAGAGAATTAAAACAGTTTCATAGTGAATACTTTAAGTTACAAAACGATATCAGCAAACAGTGCTACAGTCAATAAAGAATGGGTACTTATAGATGCGGCAGACCAGCCATTAGGACGTATGTCGTCAATTGCTGCAAAGTTTTTAAGAGGAAAATACAAGACAGACTTTACTCCTCACGTAGATTGCGGTGATAACGTGATTATCATAAACGCAGACAAAGTAAAGTTAAGCGGTAACAAATGGAGCCAGAAGACTTACATTAGACACACTGGATATCCAGGTGGACAGCGCTCTTTAACTGCACAGGAACTTTATGATAAAGATCCAAGTCGTGTAGTAGAAAAGGCGATAAAAGGTATGTTACCTAAAAATAAATTAGGTAGTGCGATTTTCCGCAACCTTAAAGTATATTCTGGTGCAGAGCACGGTCATGAAGCTCAGCAACCTAAAACTATTAATCTTAACGAGGTAAAGTAATATGGATACGTTACACAAAATAGGTAGAAGAAAAACAGCTGTTGCGAGAGTATACCTTAATGAAGGTTCTGGTAACATCACTGTTAACAACAAAGAATTAAATGCATACTTTACCACTGCACCTTTACAGTACAAGGTAAAGCAACCATTTTCTCTTACAGAGAACGTTGACAAATACGATGTAAACGTAAATGTAAATGGTGGTGGGATCACTGGACAAGCAGAAGCTGTTCGTCTAGCTATTTCAAGAGCACTTGTAGAAATAGATGCAGAAAATAGAACTGCGCTTAAACCTGAAGGACTTCTTACTCGTGACCCAAGAATGGTAGAACGTAAGAAATTCGGTCAGAAGAAAGCAAGAAAGAAATTCCAGTTCTCTAAACGTTAATCAACAAATACTCATCCCACTTGTTTTTCAAGTGGGATTTGTTCTTTTTTTATTTTCAATAATTTGCTGTCAAGCCTGGTTGCCACCAGAGCGTAGTTTAGCATCTAAATGAAATAGGCGATTGATTCATTTTCAAGACCACTAGTTCATTGCTATCTGACAGAACGTAAACTAAATTAATATGGCAAATCAAGTTGAAGTCAAGTCGTTACTTGACGCTGGTGTACACTTTGGACACCTTACCCGTAAGTGGGACCCAAACATGGCTCCGTACATCTACATGGAGCGTAATGGTATCCACATCATTAACCTTTACAAAACCGCTGCAAAGCTAGATGAAGCATGTGAAGCATTGCGTAAGATCGCTGCATCTGGTCGTAAAGTTCTTTTTGTTGCTACTAAAAAGCAAGCTAAAGATATCGTTGCAAAGCATGCTGGTGAAGCAAACATGCCTTACATCACAGAAAGATGGCCAGGTGGAATGCTTACTAACTTTGTAACTATTAGAAAAGCTGTTAAGAAAATGGCTCTTGTAGACCGCATGAAAAAAGATGGTCGCTATGAGACATTATCTAAAAAAGAGCGTTTACAAGTAGACCGTATGCGTGATAAGCTAGAAAAGAACTTAGGTTCTATTGTAGACATGACTCGTATGCCTGCTGCTTTATTTATTGTTGACACAGTACGTGAACACATCGCAGTAAAAGAAGCTCTTAAATTAGGAATTCCAATTTTTGCAATGGTTGATACTAATGCAAATCCACGTAATATCGATTACGTTATTCCTGCAAACGATGATGCATCAAAATCTGTAGATATAGTTGTAAAAGCTGCTGCCGATGCTATCAAAGCTGGTTTAGAAGATCGCAAAAAGGAGAAGAATGCAGAGCAACCATCTCCAAAAGCTGCTAAAAAAGAAGCTTCAAACGAAGAAGAAGAATAAACATTTAAAAACACACAATCATGTCTAAAATTAGTGCTGCAGACGTAGGTAAGTTAAGAAAAGCTACCGGAGCTGGAATGATGGACTGTAAAAAGGCCCTTGTTGAAGCCGAAGGTGACTTTGATAAAGCAATTGAAATCCTTAGAAAAAAAGGTCAAAAAGTAGCTGCAAAGCGTGCAGACCGTGATTCTTCTGAAGGACTTGTTGTTGCTAAAGTTAATGATGACAATAATAGAGCTGTTCTTATTTCTTTAAACTGTGAAACTGACTTTGTTGCAAAGAACGATTCATACAAAGAACTAGCTAATCAATTCGTTGATATCGCTTTAAATTACAACTCTAAAGAGGAGTTTCTTAAAGCAGATTTTGATGGAATGACTGTTGAAGAAAAGCTTATCGAACAAACTGGTGTAATCGGTGAAAAAATCGAAATAGGTAGCTTTGAAGTTTTTGAAGCTCCATTTATCGGTTCTTATGTTCATGGTGGAAAAATTGGTGCTGTAACTGGTCTTTCTACAAATAGCGATAACAAAGAAGAAGTTGCTAAAAACGTATCAATGCAGGTAGCTTCAATGGGTGCTACTACTTTATCTTACAAGGATTTTGATCCTGAGTTTGTAAAGGCAGAAACTGAAGCTCGTATTGCTGCTATAGAAAAAGATAATATTGAATTAGGTCGTTTAGGTAAGCCACAAAAAAATGTTCCAGAATTTATTTCTAGAGCACAACTTACTGACGATGCTATCGCTGCTGCTAAGAAACGTTTTGAAGACGAACTTGCCGCAGAAGGTAAGCCTGAGGCTATTTGGGATAGAATTATTCCTGGAAAGATCGATCGTTACATTTCAGACAATTCAACTCTTGACAAGGAGCAAGCTCTTCTAGACCAAGATTTTATCATGGATGACAAAAAGACTGTTGCTCAGTACGTAGAATCTAAAGGTGCTGAAGTAGTAGGATTTAAAAGAGTTTCTCTTTCTTAATTAAAGAGATCTTTATACAATCAAAACCGCTTAGTAATCTAAGCGGTTTTTTTACGCTTTACAATTATCTTTATATCATGAAGAAATTATTCCTAATTATTACTCTCACACTGATTTGTAATTGCTCAAAAGTACATACTTCCAGCTCTTACTCTCATGAGAATGGCACAAGGTATATATTTACTACTATAGGAACTTTACCTTCATCCATCAATGAAAGTTCAGGTATAATAGCTCATAATAAACAACTTTATACCCATAACGATTCGGGTGATACACCATCACTTTTTAAAATTGACACTACCGGTCGGATTCTCAATAAAACCACCTACCAAAACATAAACAATTATGATTGGGAAGACATTTCTAACTCTGAAAAACACGTATATATTGCAGATATAGGTAACAATGCTGGCAACAGAAAAGACCTTACCATTTATCAGATAAACATATCAGATTTAGAAAATAGTGAGGCTGTTTCTGATAATCTACACATTGAATATATAGATCAAAACGATTTTAGCATAAGAAATCAACAGCATCCTTTTGATGCAGAAGCAATCGTATATGTTCAAGACAAATTGCTCTTGTTTTCCAAAGATTGGAAAAACTTTACCACAAATGTTTACAACGTACTGCTTGAGGTTACCTCGTCATCATTAAAAGCAACTCATACTTTAGCTATCAATGGTCTTATTACGGGTGCTACTACCAACAATCAAGGCACAATTACCCTTTGCGGTTATAATTCAAATTTAGAGGCATTTGTTACATTCATTAAAACAGATCAAAAAGGCTATACGATTTTGGATAGATACAACCTACCTTTAGAAGGAGCACAAGTTGAAGCTATAACCTATTACGACTCTAATGAGAAATACGACATTTACTATCTTACAAGTGAAGCGGTAAGTATCAAACTAGGAGATGAAGAAGCAAATAGTCCTGGTGAATTATATAAGTTGAAAGTAAAAAGAGACTAATACACCTTATCCCCATTCTTAATATATTCCGACCATTTCTTGCTGTACGTATGAACTTTATGGGTAGTGTTCCCATTTAAATCCACAACTTTGTAACCAGCGTCAAACCACGTAAACAAGCCTCCTTGCAAATTATAGACGGTCATAAACCCTTGCTCTAGGAGTTTTTCACCGTAATTCTCTGACCTTACCCCTATTGAACAATATACTACCACCATTTGAGATTTATCTAAATTCTCAATTCGTGAAGATTTAAAAAATTGACCTACCCAAATCGCATTCGGTAAGTGACTCACTTCAAATTCCGCACGTGTTCTCGTATCTAAAAGGATATAATCGCTCAAATTGTTGGATAATGTGTCAACTGTAATATAGGGCACAGTGTCATCATTGTATTTCTTTAATGCATCCTGAATTTGATCATTCTGAGCTAGTGCAATTGTAGAAATTAAGAAAAATAAAGCTGTTAGGTATCTCATTTCTTGATGCGTTTTTCATTTTGCTTCACAAATGAAGCCCAACCAGAATAACTCTTGCTCACTTGGGGTTTACCACTATTATAGAAATGACAAACAGCTGCTGCCAGCCCATCAGTACTGTCTAAATTTTTAGGAAGTTCCTTTAATCCCAGAAGACTTTGTAACATGCGAGCCACTTGTTCTTTACTAGCCTGACCTCTTCCTGTAATAGCCTGTTTAATACGTAATGGAGCATATTCTACAACAGGAATATCTCTAGATAAACCTGCAGCCATAGCTACGCCTTGAGCTCTACCTAGTTTGAGCATTGATTGAACGTTTTTACCAAAAAATGGTGCTTCTAGCGCTATTTCATCTGGATTGAAGGTATCAATAAGTTCGATCGTGCGCTCAAATATTTTTCTTAGCTTGATATAAGGATCCTTTATTTTCCGCATATCAAGCTCGTTCATTTGAACAAAACTCATCTTGTTTCCCACCACCTTTATCACTCCAAAACCCATTATAGCAGTTCCTGGGTCAATCCCTAATATTATCCTCTCAGTTTTGTCGTAATTTGCGATCATGATCTCCTTATCCTACAAAACTAAACAATTACTAAGCATCCTTTTAAAAACGGCTGTCTTTTTAATAAGTATTGTATGGATCTACTTTACATGGAAGGACCGTTCCATGAATTTTAAATGGTTTATAGACTCCATAAGTCTGGAAATGATAAGTTGGATTATTCTTATGATTGCAATAAGCTTAATTAGTTGGCTTATCGAGAGTCGCAAGTGGCAATACCTTGTAAAAGAGTTTTATGAATTACGCTTTCGCGAAAGCGTACTACAAAACTTAACCAGTCAAGCAGCAAGTTTTATCACTCCTTTTAGGTTGGGAGAGTTTGCACTCAAATCACTTTTTTTTTCCAAAGCACATAGAAAAAACGTGGTTAGCAAAGTGTTTTGGGCCAATTTTAGTCAAATGGTTGTCACCTCTACGTTTGGAATTGCATCAATAATTACTCTATCAAGCATAAATGACAAGCTAGATATTTATTTCATTTTACTCGTCTTAAGCATACTCATTATAGGATTATTCTCTGTGAGATTTATAGATAAAAAATTGCAAATTAGCACCACTCCTCAAACACAGCTGGTAATCACTATAGGCTATTCTTTATTAAGATATTTAGTTTTTGCAAGTAATTGGATAATAGTATTATGGGCGCTTAATTATGATTTTGAACTCATTGATGTAATGTTAAAAATAGGCCTTTACTACCTACTAGTCTCTGTTGTTCCCGTTTTACAATTATTAGATCTTCCTGTAAGGTATACGGTTGCTAGTATCGTTTTTGAATATACATTACAACAAGAAGAGATAATATTAATCGCTAGTACTATAGTTTGGTTTACTAATACGGTTATACCTACTTTACTCGGTTGTGCCTTATTACCTTTTAAATCATTTAAACTAGCACAAGCATGATCGTTCTAATCTTGGTCGTAGTTTTAGGATACTTTTTTATTATAACAAGTCTTTCTCTCGAGGCGCACTCCTATCGGCCAGAAAGGCATTTCAATCACAAAAAATTAAAGTTAAATCCACCTACTGGCTTTAGTGTGCTAATTTGTTACCGTAACGAAGCTGGAAATCTATTGAAGCTCCTTAACGCCTTAGTTGATTTAAATAAAGATCGTCTAGACGTAGAATTTATTTTTATAAATGATGAATCAACAGACCATAGTGAGTCTATTATCAATAAATTCTCTTCCCGATTAAATATGATTAATTTAAATCGCGTAAAACAATCAGCAAGCGGTAAAAAGGACTGTATTGAACAAGGAATAGCAAAAAGTAAATTCTCACATATAGTAACGATTGATGCAGACTGTACTCCTCATAAAAATTGGTTACAATCTTACAAACAGTTCTACGACAATTATCCTGAGGCTCATTTTGTAAGTGGCCCAGTTGAAATCAGATCTAAAAATACGCTGAATAAACAGTTGCAAAGACTAGAAATGAAAGCCCTTCAATTAACAGGAATAGGTGCGTATGGATGGAAAAAACCTTTCCTTGCAAATGGAGCTAATATGAGCTTTACCAAGGAAGTTTTTTATCAAGTAAATGGATATGCTGGAAATAACCATATTTCTAGTGGCGATGATATATTCTTACTAGAGAAATGTTGTGAAGTTGATAGTGCAAGATGTTATTTTATTAGAGATAAAGATGCCTTAGTCTTCACAGAACCAGTACAGACCTTTCACAACACTATTAATCAACGTGCAAGATGGGCACAAAAAGGAACTCATACTAGCAGTATGCTCAACAAACTTGTTGCAGTACAAGTATTGTTCATGAGTGTGTTATTTATATTAGCCCCATTTCTCTTATGGATGCAATTAATCTCAATAGAGCTTTTCCTAACTATATATTTTCTGAAACTAATAGCTGATTACATCTCAAACTTTATCTACGATCATCATTTTAAAGGTCACAAAGAATGGAAGTGGCTACTACCGGTGTACTTTACCTATCCGTTTTTGGTTTTATTAATAACCTATAAGAGTTTATTTAAAATTACATGGCGAGGACGATCTCTTAATACTCAACCTCAATAGGTTCAAACACTACTGGCACAATAAAACTTGATGAAACTGGAATATCTTTTTTTAAGGCGCTATTGATACGAGGTAATTCGGTTAATGCTTCTGATAGAAATAAGGTGATTTGATCACTATTTACATGATGAGCATGTGTAACTAGACTATCATATTTGATGTTACCTTCTTTCGTTACCGTTATAGAAATTGATATACTATCCTGTTTAATAAGCTCGATCTTGTTTGTTGACGACGCAAGCTTTTTATAAATAAGGGAATGCAGTTCACGAGAAAAACATTCTTTATTATCTAACATTTCATCACAATTAGGAAATAAAGGATATTGATCAAGTTTTGAAAGATCTACTTTTTCAAACTGTTGTTGTGCGATTTTTGAAGCACGTTGTTGCCTTTCTTGCTCATTCATACAAGAACTTGAAAGAACTATCAATAACACAAGTAAGGACAACCTGTAAATCATAGTGCTAATTTACAATTAGTTTACTATTCCTTAGCTTCCATAAAATCTATCTTTCTCAAATCGCTCAATCTGGCTTGTGCCATTTCTTTAAATGAGCTTTTTGGGTGTGCTTTTATGAAGTTCTCGTAGTATTTGATAATTGTTTTTTTGTCTTTGAAATATTCATCTGCGGCGATGACTAATTGGTAATGTACAAGATCATCGTTTTTATTTTCTTGATAAGCCTTTTTTATAAAATTAAAAGCCTCTTTTTCATTGCGCTGACCTCTGTAAATGGTAGCCTTTTGTAAAAATTCATTTGACAAGGCCGGTCTACGAATTTCAATGGATCTATCTATCATTTCATGGGCCATTTCCCAGTTTTCCATTCTAGAATATGCCTTAGATAAATAGAAGTAAGATAAAGCACTTTCCTTTTCAAACATTTCGATATATTTCTTGAGCCACTCTATTGATTTTTCATATTGTTGCGATTCAAAATAAGCAATACCAATAGTTCGTGTCGTATAGTCTGTAACCTTACCATTTTTAATTAATAATTCAAGTTCATCAACTGCATTTTCATACAGCTTACTATTGTAAAAAGCCTGAGCTAGATATAACCTTGCTTTATTATTCTCAGGATGTTTTTTTAATACCTCTCGAGCATATTTAATGGCATACATTTCATTACGTGTTTTAATATAAGAGGCTATAAGTGCATAGTAACTATTTAGATAATCTTCATTTAAAGCAATAGACGTTTTAAATGATTCGGTAGCTTTTTCCTCTACACCTAATTCTTGTTGCGCTTTTCCAAGGTAATAGAAATAAGTAGCATTTTCTGGAAAACGTTCTGTCAAGTTTAAAAAAAGAGTAAAGGCTCTTGCTGGATTATTTGACAATTCAATTTTCCCTAATTGAAATTGCCCTTGAACGTGTTTAGAGTCTCTTAAAATAGACTGAGAAAGATAAAAAACAGCTTGCTCTCTATTTCCTAGTTGCTGGTATATGCGTCCCAATTTATAAGCAGAATCAGCATCTTCTTTTACCTGGAATAAGGGAATTGCTTTTTTAAATTCACCTGCCTCGTACAAGCTGTCAGCTTCACTTTGTGAGATGGAAAAATTGATATTAAAAACACAAACAAGTAAAAGAAATATTAGATTTTTCATTTTTAGGCACGCTTATTGAAGAAAGATAAGAAACTTTTACCATGAAAAAAATAATACTTTTAGTAATTGCAGCAGTAACATTTGCAGCATGTGAAGGACCACAAGGTCCACCGGGTTTTGATGGATTAGATGGAGTTAATATTACAGCCCAGTCATTCGAAGTTACAACTGACTTTTTTGCACCAGACTATGCACAACTAATTCCTTTCCCAAATAACATTCAAACTTTCCCAGATGACATGGTACTTACGTATTTATTGTGGGATGAAGTTCCAGGAAATAACGGCGGCACAGTTGATGTATGGCGATTACTACCACAAGTATTGTATACTGATTTTGGTGAATTTCAATATAATTACGATGCAACAAACGGTGACGTAGAGTTGTTTATTGACGCTCCTGCAACGACCGATTTGTCGCAGCTTGCTCCTGCAGACTTACAAAATCAGACATTCAGGATTGTAATTTTACCTGTGGAATTAGCTGGTACCGTAGATGTGACCAATTATCAAGAAGTAATGAGCGCAGCACAATTATCTACTAATGATATTATAGTAATCGAGTAGTAATTGACTGCACAACCCATATGAAAAGGCGGTCTTCACCATGTGTGAGGCCGCTTTTTTTTATTGGAACAAACTAGAGTTTTTTATTAACCAGTTTGCAACACCATCTTGTTTATGATGGTCAGTAACTTCGACAGCAACCTCCTTCACCTTGTCTCTTGCGTTATCAACCGCTATCCCATAACCAACTTCTTTAATCATGGTAACGTCGTTGTAATTATCTCCAAAAGCAACAACCTGTTCAACAGATACGTTGGAAAAGTCGTGCTTTAAAAGCTCCTTCAATGCTTCTATTTTGGAAATTCCATTTGGTGTTATTTCGGTATACGTGTTTTTTGATCTGTATAAGTGTACGGGTAATTTTTTAGATTCCGCTTTCGCGAAAGCGAGATCCATAAACTCCTCGTCACCCATCAACATTATTTTATGAGCACCACCTTTATGTCTAGTCTGATTGAAATATTCTAAAGTACGCCCGTAATCCTGAACAACTGGCTCTACCTTAGTATTATTGATTTCTCTATTTGCCCAGAAATCCAACTCAGGAACAAACCACTCCTTACCTCTATAAATACTACAATGTAAATTATGTGTTCTGGCAATTTCGACAAAATCAGAAATGGTATTAAGAGGTATAGTTATATCAACGATTGACTGATCCTTTGAGATTACAAGCGCTCCATTGTAACAAATCATGGGGTGATCTGTGATTTTTAAATCTTCTTGTAGGTGAGTCATGGCTTGAGGCATGCGTGCAGATATCAAAATTTTAGGAATATGAAGATCTTTAAATGCCTTTATAGTTGAGGATGAAATCTCTCGATTATCATTCAAAAGAGTCCCATCTATATCGGTAGCTAATAATTTTATCATAGCGTAAAAGTATCTAATCACCTTTAAACAAAGCTGTTTAGAATGCTATCTTAAGGTTAAAAAATAAATTAATTGAAAAAAGTAAAAAATTGTTTGTGCAAAACTAAAAATGAGTATATATTTGCAACCGCTAAAGCAGAAAGCTGCAATAGCAAAGTTCTTTAGAACACGGTCTGGTAGTTCAGCTGGTTAGAATACATGCCTGTCACGCATGGGGTCGCGGGTTCGAATCCCGTCCAGACCGCTTTTCTTTTTAAAAGAAAACAAATCAAGTTGTGTGGTCTTCAATTTGAAGACAGAAAGTGTGAAAACACTTTGTGAGAAGCTTTTCCAAAAGGAGAGGCTTTTTTGTTTTACAGCTATTTTGAATTGAATCCATTTCTATATTTTATCCCACCGATTACAACACCATTAAAACATTGAATACTCTAGATAGTACTTTTGAGTTAATGTTTATCATTAATTTTGCTATACATCAACTATTAAACTAATCAGTGAATCCTAAAAGAATATTCTTTATTGATGCAGTAAGAGCATTTGCTATTTTAATGATGTTACAAGGGCATTTTATCTCTACCTTACTGGCGCCAGAATTTCATGTGCAAGGAAACTTTTTTTACGAGATATGGAATTATTTTAGAGGAATAACCGCGCCTACCTTTTTCACTATCTCAGGATTAATATTTTCATTCCTTTTGTTAAAATCTAAAAAGCAAGGAATAGCGAATGAACGCATAAAAAAAGGGTTTTATAGAGGTTTACTTTTAATAGGAATTGGCTACTCTTTACGTATTTCTTTATTTACCTGGCTAGACGGAAGACTAGGTACCAATTTTTTACGGGTAGATGTTTTACAGTGCATAGGTCTATCACTTATTATTACTGTAGGATGTTATTATCTAGTTCTTAAAAATTCTCTTGTTTTTTCCCTAATTCAATTTATTCTGGGTGTAAGCATCTTTCCACTAGAACCATATTATAGAGAATTAGATACCAGCCAGCTGCCTGTTTTTATAGCCAATTATTTATCAAAAAATAATGGTAGCATCTTTACCATTTTGCCTTGGTTAGGATATATGTCCATAGGTAGTTTTATTGCCTCCATTTTTTATAAATATCATTTGAAAGAAAAGTTCAAGTCCTTATTAATTATCGGATTTTTTGTGGTTGGTATTTTATTGATTTATCACTCTAGCTGGTTTTTAATGATATTATACCGCACTACTGACATTGAGCTATTTAAATCGGTCGCCTACTACAATTACCTTATTACTAGATTAGGAAATGTTTTTATTCTTTTCGGTACTTTTTATGCGCTCGAAAGGTTCTTTAAAGATTCTAAGCTTTTGATAATTGGGCAAAAGACTCTTTCTATATACGTTATCCACTTTATAATTATTTACGGGTCTTTTACTGGTTTTGGACTGCATCAATTGATAGGTAAAACATTAAATCCGTACACTGCTATTATTGGAGCGTTTACCTTTATACTTATCGTTTGTGCTCTGGCATTATACGGTGCTCGCACCAATAAATTTTTATATTCAAAAGCTAGAGAATACTTTAAAACAAAGTCATAAAAAAAACTTCCCTCGGTAAAGGGAAGTTTATATTATTAACGACTCAATTATTTTATTGATTGTAAATGTAATTTTGGAGCTGTCTTATTTTTTCATCATCATTAAATTTACCTCCATAAAAGGCAGTAACGGTAGACGACGTATCATCCTTAACTCCTCGAGAAGAAACACACAAATGTTTAGCATCTATCACAACTGCAACATCTTCTGTATTCAGAATCTCTTGTAGATCTGTACCTATTTGATTTGTCAACCTTTCTTGAACCTGTGGACGCTTTGCATAATATTGTACAATACGATTAAGTTTTGACAAACCTATCACCCTGCCAGATGAAATATAGGCCACATGAGCTTTTCCTATAATTGGAACAAAATGATGTTCACAGTTGGAATAAAAAGTAATATTCTTTTCAACCAACATTTGATTGTATTGATACTTATTATCGAATAAGGCGATTTTGGGTTTATTTGCAGGATTAAGACCTGAAAAAATCTCGTCTATATACATTTTGGCCACTCTTCTAGGCGTTCCTTTGAGTGAATCATCAGTAAGATCAAGACCCATGACATCCATAATTTGAGAAAACAAATTGGCAATCTTATCCTTTTTCTCATCATCACTCATCACAAAAGCATCAGCTTTCATAGGTGTTTCCATTCCAGTAAATAAGTGATCGTCTCCTATTTCATCAAAGGTTAAATTGTCAAGTAGATTATCATTAGTAATCAACTCATCAACCTCAAGTTCTTTGTTTTTCATACGTTTTAATTCCAGTGAGTTTTAAAACTCCAGTTCAATTAATTTTATCTAAAGATAGTATTTTGTTTAATTTATAATGTTAATTATTAAACAATTTAAAATCCCATAGATTAGTAGTAAGGATTTTACAAACTTACATATACATAAATCAAGCCAATTATTCAGTAGCCAATAATTGGTGATTTACTATAAGATATATTGAAAACTAGATGAAATTAAAACTGCAACAGCAGATATTTGACATAAAAAAAGCCCGCTTAAAGCGAGCTTTTCTTTTGTGCGGATGACAGGAATCGAACCTGCACACCTTGCGGCACTAGATCCTAAGTCTAGCGTGTCTACCAGTTCCACCACATCCGCATTACTGATAGTACCCTTACGGGACGGCAAATATACTAACTTTTCACATATTACAAATTCTTTCAGATAAATATTTTACCTCTTCCTTATCTTTACCTAAAACAACAACACATGAACACTAAACCTTATATAGAAAAACACAAGGATAGATTCATAAATGAATTGATTGAACTACTTAAAATTCCGTCCATTAGTGCTGATCCTGCTTATAAGAATGACGTGATAAAAACTAGTGAACATATCAAAAAGTCGCTTGAGGATGCTGGTTGTGATCAAGTAGAAATTTGTGAAACCCCAGGATACCCAATCGTCTATGGAGAAAAAATAATAAATCCAGATCTTCCTACTGTTTTGATTTACGGTCATTATGACGTACAACCACCAGATCCTATTAATCTTTGGGACAGTCCGCCATTTGAACCGGTAATTAAAAAAACTGAGCTTCATCCAGAAGGAGCAATTTTTGCTCGTGGTGCTTGCGATGATAAAGGACAAATGTACATGCATGTAAAGGCGCTCGAATATCTTACTGCAAATAACGAGTTGCCCTGTAATGTGAAATTTATGATTGAAGGTGAAGAAGAAGTAGGAAGTGAATCTCTAGGTTGGTTTTTAGAAAACAACAGGGAAAAATTAGCCAATGATGTCATTTTAATCTCTGACACAGGTATGATATCAAAAGAAGTTCCTAGTATCACTACAGGTCTAAGAGGATTAAGTTATGTAGAGGTAGAAGTTACGGGACCTAATCGTGATTTACATTCTGGCCTTTATGGTGGTGCAGTAGCAAACCCTATTAACATTTTGTGCGATATGATAGCACAATTGCATGATGAGAACAACCACATTACTATACCTGGATTTTATGATAAGGTCGAAGAATTGAGTAAGGAAGAACGCGCCGAAATGGCCAAAGCTCCTTTTTCACAAGAGGACTACAATAAAGCGCTAGACATAGCACAGGAACACGGTGAAAAAGGATACACTACAAACGAACGTAATAGCATACGTCCTACTCTAGATGTGAATGGTATTTGGGGTGGCTATACTGGTGAAGGTGCAAAAACTGTCATTGCAAGCAAGGCCTATGCAAAAATTTCAATGCGACTTGTCCCTGATCAAGATTGGAAGGAAATCACCGATCTTTTTCAAAAACACTTTGAAAGTATTGCTCCTAAAAGTGTAAAAGTTAAAGTTTCACCTCATCACGGTGGTACTGCCTATGTTACCCCAATTGATAGTATCGGATACCAAGCAGCTAGTAAAGCCTATGAGGATACTTTTGGCAAAACTCCTATACCACAACGCAGTGGTGGATCTATACCTATCGTAGCTTTATTTGAAAAAGAATTAAATAGTAAATCTATTCTTATGGGATTTGGATTAGACAGTGATGCTATCCACTCACCTAATGAGCATTTTGGTATTTGGAATTATTTAAAAGGGATCGAAACAATCCCACATTTTTATAAACACTTTGCAACGATGAGTAAATAAATCACATATAATTGCATTAAAAATCCCATTCACTCACTGAATGGGATTTTTTTGTTGACGCTTTCGCGAAAGCGAAATATTTAAAACTATTTATCGTACACTAATGTTCTCTGAAAAAACAACGAGTGTATCATTTCCTGAACCGGTCAACCTATCAGCGAAAATCTCGATCCTATCGTCTGGTTCAAGGGTTAATATTCCATTCAAAGCAACATTTTGAATTTGAGCATCGTTAGCAATTTGAACCACACTATTAGTTTCTAAAACGATACTACCGTTTTTTGCAATCGCAAAGGCGTAAAAATCATTCGCAGCACCAGTAACACGAATGCTAAGTGAAACATTTACCTGAACATTTCTTCTTTTTTTACCTTCATAAATCAGGTCATTATTATTATCCTCGGCTCTAAATCTAAAAAGGTCGGTTGCCACAAAATCAGTAGCATTTTTAATTTGTACAGGAGCACCACTAGATATAGTCTGTGAATAACCTGTCGTTAACGTACCACTATAATAAATGTTTCCAGTTGCTACCTGATCGGACTCAAAGGGTATACCAGAACAATTTACATTCCAGTCTTTCGTGAAGCTAAATCCCGTATAAGAACCTGTAGTATATCCATCAACAAATTGTCCATCACCTACAAAACTTAGTTGAGATAATGTGGCATCGTTTACAATGGTAGGATTTGTGCTTACATCAATTCCAATCTCAGTTCCGTTGGACTCTATACGACCACCATTCATTTGTAAATTGCTAAAAGAACCTGTAAGCTCCATGAATGTACCTGTATTTGATTGTGTCCAGAAAATATTACTTACAAAGAAGTTAGCAATATTATTGATAGTAAATCCATCATCGTTATCAAGATACTGTGTTACGCTAAAAAACACCGTACTCAAACCATTTAATGTCCCAACCTTACTGGCATTGGCAACAATAGTATTGTTAATAAGTAATAATTCTCCAGCAGTTGCATTGATATCAAATATTTGTGTTTTTGTTCCAGCTGGTAAAGAGCCTGAAAGTGTTAAATTACGCAATCCACCACCCTTAGTACCTTCAAATAGACTACCGCTAGAAACATTAATCAAAATATCTTCAGATGAATCTACTCCTTCTACATAGGCTCCGTTCAAATCAATAGGAAAGTCAACCAATATCGCACCATTAATTTCGTAAAGAAAATTAGTATTAAGAAGATACTTAGTACCACCACCAGCTATCAATTCATCCGACAGATCGTCAATACTTTTTACCAATTTGTAATTATCCCTTAATTGCTTTGAACCTAAAGAAACCCAAACAGTACCGTCAAAATACTGGAAAGCATTTAAATCAGTATCAAAAACTAATAATCCCGTTGCTGGACTTGTAATAGCATCCCGTTGGGCAGTAGTCATTCTAGGTGTGAGAAGACCTTTATCAACTGAATCTATATCCAGCATCGCACTAGGGTCTGGAGAATTAGTATTTATACCTACTTGTGAGTGAGCTATACTAACCAACAGTAGAAAAAACAGAAAAATAATTTTATTCATTACAATTGAATTTGAGTTAATTAAAAAAATAATGAATTCGACCGCAAGAATAATTCAAATTATAATTAATTTAACGATGGGTAATCTTTTTTAACAAAAATTAGGTCGTTTATCGATAATAAGTGCATTACAATTTTTCTTCTAGCTCTCAAAGGAACGGCATCCTATAAGACAAGAGCTTGATATTGAGGCAAGCCTAGCTCTATAGTTAATTATTACTGAATTATATATTATTAATATCGACTTCGTAGAATACGTATTACATCGACAATGAAATTCGATTTTGATCGTAACCTGGTAAAATTTGTCACTAATTTCATAAAACACACTTCTACACTTGTAGAATTAAAATTTATTTCTACATTTGTAGAGTTAATTCTAATTATGTAGAAAATGAAATTGTCAAAAAGTGAAGAAGAACTAATGAATCATCTATGGGAACTTGACAAAGCCTATATGAAAGATTTATTAGAAAACTATCCAGAGCCTAAACCAGCAACAACAACAGTTGCTACCTTATTAAAACGAATGACCGATAAAGGTTTTGTAGGTTTCAAGCTTTTTGGTCGTAGTCGTCAATATTATCCGCTAATTAAAAAAAGTGATTATTTCTCTAAACATGTAAATGGCTTGATTAAGAATTTCTTTAATGACAGCGCTTCACAGTTTGCCTCTTTTTTTACAAAAGAGACGAATCTAAGCCAGGAAGAATTACAGGAACTACGGGATATTATAGATAGTCAAATTAAAAAGAAATAGTTATGGAACATTACCTTATCAATAGCACTGCTTCTTTATTTGTACTATGGTTGTTTTACAAACTGACTCTTGAAAACAGTTCATGGCATCATGTTAAAAGATATTACTTGCTTTTAGCAACAATTTTCTCTTTGTTAATTCCATTTGTAGTTGTAAACACAGTCGTTGTTTCAGTTGATCGTGCATCTGCTTTTCTAGTAGAGCAACCAATAATAACAGATTTACATAATGAGCAACCAACTGAAACCTTTGATTGGACCGCAGTTCTATTATCTGTTTATGCAGTTGGAATTCTCATCATGTCATGGCGATTTGTAAAAAACATCATCAGATTTAGGGTTGAAAACGAAGATGAGATTAAACCTTACAATAACTATCAATTAATACTTCGTCATGCATTTACAGTCCCACATTCTTTTATTAATAGAATATTTGTATCTAAAAATCAGTATGCTAACAATCAAATACCTGAACTCGTTTTAGAACATGAAAAAGTACATTTGGATCAACGTCATTCCATAGATGTTTTGATGATCGAACTGTTATTAATTCTTCTATGGTTCAATCCCGTTTTATACCTTTTACGATACTCTATAAAATTAAATCATGAGTTTCTTGCCGATAAAGCTGTATTGGACCAAGGTGTAGACACCACAGAATACCAAGAAACACTTTTGAATTATAGCCAGCATAGTCATTATACCTCACTAGCTAACACCTTTAACTTCCCAATCATTAAAAAAAGATTCCGCATTATGAAAACTAAAACATCTAACACCAGTCTGTTCATTAGATCAGTTGCCTTAATTCCAGTACTTGCTATTTTAATAATCAGCTGTGGAAAAGAGGAAACTAAATTTCAGGAAGTTGAGCAAGTAATTGAAGAAGTAGAAGTACCTGAACAAAACAAAAAGATAATTGTCGTAGATGCTAGCACCACAGAAGGCTATCTAAAAATAGATAATGAAGACTATCTCTATAAAATCAATGATGATCAAATAAACATTTATAACAAATTCGGAGAACTACAGGATTTTGAAAAACAAGGATACACAGTGTCTAAAGAAATCATTGAAGAAAAAGAAGTGACTGAGGAGTTAGGCAATCTAAGTGCGATAGAATACATAAATCAACATAAAGAAGAACTCAACTATTACTTAAGAAATGATCAAATAGATGCAGATAATGCGATTTCCATCATTGAAAAAGTAGGTCAAAATGGTGTTGAAATAAGTCCAGACAGCAATGGAATCATGTCTATAAAAATCCTGGAAACGAATGATAATAAGAAGCTCTTGCCACCACCGCCGCCACCGCCGCCGTTGACTAAATCAGGTTATATTAAAGTAGATAACAAAATACATTACTATACCACAAAAGATAATGACGGTAAATTATATGACAGAGATGGTAATGTCATTGACATTAAAAACAAAAGAATTGAACAAATAGATCCAAAGGATTTACCGCCACCACCGCCACCGGCGCCAGAGCATGAAGACTTGGTAAAATACAATTTGTGGGCAAAAGAAATCAATGCAAAAAATAAACTAGCTACTGAAAACGGTAACGCTGAATACCCAATTGTTCAATTAAAGGAAGTGGAAAAATATAAGGCTATTTATAATAAACTAACCAAAGCTCAAAAAGCAAATGTCCAGCCATGGCCCAACTTACCACCACCGCCACCTGCTACGAATAATAAAATGTAAATTCAATAAACAGCCAAACAACTAGAACATTTTCAATTTTAACTTCCTATGTAACATTCCACAATTTCAAGCGTTTATAAGATAACCTCAACTTGTAAACGCTTTTTTTTATGCAATCCTTTTTCATATTCTGCAGCGGCGCCGATGCCGATCTCCTAGACCAGTGTACAGCTGGTGAACGTAACAAATACGCCGGTATAGGTGCCACCGTTTTCTTTACCGCTCTTATGGCATTTTTTGCTGCGAGTTATGCACTCTTTACCGTTTTTGATAATTACTGGATTGCAGGCTTTTTTGGCTTTATTTGGGGTTTACTCATCTTCAATCTGGATAGATACATTGTTTCCACACTAAAGAAAAGTGATAAGAAAATTAATGAAATATGGCAGGCAACACCACGTATATTATTGGCCATTATAATCGCTATGGTGATTTCAAAACCGCTTGAACTTAAAATCTTTGAAAAAGAAATTGATCAAGTCTTGCTAGAAGAAAAAAATGCGATGACGCTAGAAAATCAGGAGCAAGTCGCTGCCTTATATGAGGTTGAGGAATCCGCTTTCGCGAAAGCGATCCAAGATCTAAAACAAGAGATTACAGATAAGGAAAGTGAAGTAAATGAACTCTACAACACTTACATCGCCGAAGCAGAAGGACGAGCAGGAACCAACTTGCTAGGTAAAGGTCCTGTTTATAAGGAAAAACGAGAAAAACACGATGCAGCTCTAGCAGAATTAACAGACCTAAAAGCTATTAATGCAGAAAAAATTGAGGCGCTAGAAACTCAAATGGCCACACTCGCAGAACAAGAGAAAGCACAAATCGCAAGCACTCAACCCATCATAGACAAATTTGACGGACTTATGGCTCGTATTGAAGCATTAAATCAATTACCTTTTATTACTTCATTTTTCATCTTTCTACTTTTCCTAGCCATTGAAACATCGCCTATTATAGCCAAACTTCTCTCACCAAGAGGTGAATATGATTTAAAGTTAGAAGAACGACTAGCAGTAGTGGAGAATTGGGTAGCACAACAACGTCAACAGCATGCCATCTTGTTACAAACTGATCGCGAAGTAAACAATAGAGTTTATGCAGATATTGCCGAGGAGGAAGCCCTATACAACCATCGTAAACGTGTAGCCCGAGAACTCATGCAACAACAAGCAGATGCGTTTTATAAGAAAAATAAAAAGGTACTTAGTTAAGGCTTTATAAATGGTTCAAAACTACCTAGTATAAAAACTAGGGATTTTCTTAGCTTTAAAAAAACACTTTGAACTACAATCATGCAATCTATTAAAACTAAAAAAACATGTAAAAGTGCAAAATGGGATCTAATGGATTCTAGTACAAAAGGCAAGTATTGTACATTATGTTCTAAGGATATTCACGATTTTACCAAACTAGATCGTAATCAGATTGTTAACCTCATTAATAAACAAAAAGAATCCGTTTGTGGCTTATTAAACACCAATCAAATCTCTAAATCAAGGAGAAGGAATCTACAGTCCATTTCAAAATATGCAGCTATATTAACGCTTCTTTTTGGCTCTTCTGATATTAAAGCAACATCTTATGTTGATGACTCAAAAAATTTTAAAAATCTATTCTATTCAACCAAAAAAATTAAGGTTCCGCATAGAACCTTAATAATTCAAGATTCAATCCTAATAAAAGGTAAATTAATTGAAATTGAGACAAATACACCAATTAAAGCTCTTTTAAAAATTGAAGAACTAAAATTATCAATTGAAAGCGACACGACTGGAAGATTCGCAATCCCTATCGCTAAGAACTTTACTAAAGATTCGATTGACCTATCAATTACTTCTTTAGGTTATCATAAAAAAACAATTAGAATACCTATAAAGGCACACAGCGAGACAGTTATTGAATTAGAACCGGAACTCTATTTAGGTGAAGTAATTATAGTTAGAGAAAAAAAATGGTGGCAATTTTGGAAATGGTTTTAACCAATTTTATACAATCCATTCATGTTGTCTGGCGTGTTTTACTGCTTCATTTGACTCTTCAACTAGGATCATAGGACAAATGGTAAAGGAATTTGCAATGGCTTTTACTCGCGCCATTTTCTTACTGTGTTTAACTGATCTTAAATAAATAGCCAAAATTCTATCTGGGAACTGTTGAGCAACCTCTTTATAATAATCTGCATCGTGCTCGCCGCTATCGCCTATCAAGATAAATTTGAGATCGGGATAATGTTTTAAGATATTAAGTAATTCATGGGCTTTATGTGGCCGTTTAAGCTTTGGCGTGCGATCCCAAGGAGTAGGAAAATCTCTTAATAAAATAGGCCCTTTTGGAAATCCATGAAAATCCAAAAACTTTTCTAGATACTTGTATAGATTCCACGGACTATTGCTCAAATAAAACATAGGATTGTGATCATTTCCTCCCATACCGCGATGTAGCAATTGATACAAACTGGCAGCACCTTTTAAAGGTACACGCCTATCATAATTTTTAAAAAAGGTATTGAAAGCAACACGCATTTTCAAAAAACTAGTCACACCAGTATGCATGATGGTATCGTCAATATCGCTTATAATTCCGTAAGATGAAGTTTCTTTAGGGATTAAAATCTCACCGCTAAATCGATTGATAGCAATACGTTTTTGAATTTTTGCTTTCGCGAAAGCGGCATTATCCTCGTGAAAACTTACTACAACAGGCAAGTAACCAGACTCATCTACCAGATCGAGCAAATTGTAATCAACCTCTAAATTGAATAAAAAGTATCCTTCATGATCGGCTCGCGTTTCAAACTTATCACCGTTTGATAAGGTTAACACTACTAAAGCATTGCGAATTTCATCGGTAGCAAAAGTGCGCCAGGTGTTACGTAAGGTTTGATAGAAGGTTTGTTGCTCATAGTGTTTAAGAGGTTGATCCTCAAGCGCCCTACCACGCACATATAAGTGATGCTCGCCGCCGTAAGTACGGTAAACATCTAGAATCCAAGGATCTCTTTTGAACAACGCCATTGTGTGAATTTAGATAATCTTATTCAAATCTCATGGCTTTTACCGGTGATATCTTACTAGCGACGTAACTAGGCAACAATAAAGATAACAGGCAAACTACAAATGTTCCTGCATTTAGTAAAAGGACATGGTACCAACTTATGTACACAGGTGCCTGTGTAACGTAGTAATTTTGTGGGTCGAGAGTTATCGGGCTGAAGAAATATTGAACAGCTATTAAACCTATTCCTAATACATTGCCTATTATCAATCCTTGTAAAACAAGGTTCATAGCATTGTATAAGAAAATTTTACGCACGGTCCAATTGCTGGCGCCTAGAGATTTAAGAACACCTATCATACGAGTACGATCCAAAATAAGCACTAATAACGCTGTTATCATATTTATAATTCCTACAACCAGAATGATTCCTATAATCCCATAAATATTTGAATCTAATAAACTTAACCACTGGAACATACTTGGGAATTGCTGTGTAAGCGTTCTTGCATTAAGGTTAAAAGGTGTTTTAGTTTGTATAAGTTTACCTACGTCATCTAATTGATCAAAATCTGCAATAAACACTTCAAAATTACCTACCTCATCCTCGTTCCATTTATTGATTTTTTGAATATGACGTAAATCTCCTAGAACAAATTTAGAATCGTATTCCTCTAGTCCACTGTCATATATACCTGAAACCACAAACGCCTTAGCTATTGGAGTAGATCTATCTGACCTCATAAAGAATGTAGGAGCTTTATCTCCTACCTCAAGTTGCAATCGTCTAGCAATATCGTCAGAAATCAATATTTCTTTGGATGCTTTATCAGTATCTAAAGCAGGAGCTTGACCCGAGATAATAAAATCACTAAAGTATTCCCATTTATAATCAAGCCCTATTCCTTTAAATATTATGCCTTCAAAATCCTTTTCAGTACGAATCATGGCACCTTTAGTGGCTACAGCTTGTATGTGCTCTACTTGTGGTGCTTCATTAAATTTAGGATAAAAGTCTTGATGAATACTTATAGGTTTTACTGTTGTGATAGAATTATTTCTGTCAAATAAAGCAATGGTAACATGACCATTAAAAGCACTCACTTTTTCCTTTATTTTTCGCTGTAATCCAACTCCAGTGGCTATAGCAATTAACATTACGATTACACCTATTGCGATTGCTGCTATGGCAATTTTAATTATAGGTGCACTTACACTATTTTTATAAGCGGTACTACTTTGTATTCTTTTAGCTATGAAATATTCTAAATTCAAACTCTCTTTTTCTGCAATCAAATATAGCGTTTTACTGCTTTTACTAGTGTTTACAAACTGCAAACCTAAGGTAGAAAAAGTCGTTGCCATAAATGACACTGCGATTGAAACCGCTGTTGACTCATCGATTAGTCCTACCTATCCCAAACCTGCTGCAGATCGTATTGGAATTTGGGGTCGCGGTTTTGTAAACAAAACCGTTGCTGTAGTAGGCAATCAAACCAGCGTAGTTCAAAAAATTAAAGGTCAGGACACCACTTATGTACATCTTGTAGACACATTACTATCGCTAGGAGTCAAAGTAAAAAGGGTGTTTGCTCCAGAACATGGGTTTAGAGGAACTGCCGATGCTGGCGCAACCATAAAAGATGGAATTGATGCAAAAACAGGTATACCAGTTATATCGCTTTATGGAAAAAACAAACAACCTAAAGACGAACACATCACCGATGTGGATTTTGTCATTTTTGACATTCAAGATGTAGGCGCTAGATTTTATACCTACATAAGTACTTTACATTATGTAATGCAAGCTTGTGCAGCAAACGATCGAAAGTTATTTGTTCTAGATAGGCCTAATCCTAATGGACATTATGTCGATGGACCTATTTTAGAAAAAGAACATCAAAGTTTCGTCGGCATGCATCCAATTCCAGTTGTACATGGAATGACTATTGGTGAATATGCTCAAATGATCAATGGTGAAGGTTGGTTAGATTATAAGTTGCAATGTCCTTTGTCTATTATTAAAATGAGTGATTACAGCCATGACAGTAAGTATTCAATACCCATAGCTCCATCTCCAAATTTACCCAACGACAAATCCATCAATTTATATCCTAGCCTTTGCTTTTTTGAAGGAACAACGGTTAGTGTAGGTAGAGGTACGGATAAACAATTTCAAATTTTTGGAGCTCCTTATTATAAAAATGATTACGAGTTTTCCTTTACTCCACAATCAAATCCAGGAGCACAATATCCAAAACATGAAAATAAAACTTGTTACGGTATGGATTTACAAGAGAGCAAGTCATTAAGCAATCTAGATCTTGAATATTTGGTTACCGCTTACGCGAAAGCGCCCAACCAAAGTGAATTCTTCAACTCCTTCTTCACCAAGCTCGCTGGAACAAAAAAGCTGCAAGAACAGATTCAAGCTGGCTTAACACCTGAGGAAATTAGAGACAGTTGGCAAAATGACCTTAATGCATTCTTGAAAATCCGTAAGAATTATTTACTATACCCTTAACTATAATCGCTATGGAATCATTTTTTAATTCTCAATCCTATAATCAATTACTTGAAAGACTGGATTCTATTAATCCTGACAACCCGCCTTTATGGGGTAAAATGACGACGGCACAAATGATGAATCATTGTCAAGAGCCTTTAAAGATTGCACTTGGCTATAACGATAAAAACCTTAAATCAAATTGGGTCGTCAAACTATTATTCAAGAAGATGCTTTACAGCCCAAAACCTTTTAAAAAAAACGCTCCAACTCCACCTGCATTTCGATCAACCGCTACTTTTAATTTTGAAGAACAAAAAGCAGAATTAAAGAAATGGATGCAAGAATTGTATAACGATAGACATAATCCAAATAGAGCACCTCATCCTGTTTTTGGTACATTTACGGAAGAACAATGGGGAATTTTACAATGGAAACACCTTAATCACCACTTTGAACAGTTTGGAGTTTAAAGGAATTATTCAGTTACTTCTATCATATAGAAAATATGGCCTTTTTCTAAATCTTCAATTAGTAAGCTGTTATCAGTTTGTTGGTAAACAGCCCATTTTTTAAAAGATTGATTTTTACTTTCTATCAATATAATTCCTTTATCTTCAGTTGTTTCCCATTTAAGTTTAGCGTCCATAAACAAAACTTTAGTCGAAACAATTTCAGGAGATAAAAAGTGTAATGAAAAATCAAGAAGCAGAAGCTCTTCCCTAGAAGACTCTGGTGATTGATCACGCATTCTTACCTCTTCAGTTTTCCATTTTTTAAGAAGTTTGACCGTATCAACTTCAATGGTAGCATACTCTAACTTTTTAATATAAGAGTAATTCACTTTAGCATTAGCTACCTTTCCTTTATGCATGATGAGATGTGCATTTCCAGAAACTAGCACTCCTGTTTCATCACCGTTCCAATAGAATACTCCACTTTTATCACTAAACCTAATTACATTTTCTTCAATCTCATAGGTTAAGTTGTACGATTTTCCAGCAAAGTTAAGGACAGAGCTATTGTCTTCATTCAATTTAAAAGATAGGTCTTGAAACATCCTAGCTAATCTATTAAGTTCAACAGCTGTTGGTTTTACACCTTGAATGGCTGTCGTATCAACTTCCTTAAAGCTCCACTCTCCTAAATATTCTTGAGCTGTGAGCTCAATAGAAAAGAAAAGAATAAGAAATAATGAACAAAAACTTATTCGGCAGATTTGTTGAGCATGCTCCATAATTGATCCTTTAACTCGGTTAGGTTGTAATGTGTAGCGCTAGAAATAAACATATAAGGCCTTCCTTGAAAAGCTCCTTGATCATCTAGTGATTCCCTCATTTCTGTCATAAGTTCATCATCTAGCATATCAGATTTTGATATACAAATAAAGCGCTCTTTATCTAATAATTCTGGATTGTATTTTTTCAACTCATTTACTAGTACATCATATTCTGCATTGATATCATCCGCATCAGCCGGAATAAGAAATAATAAGGTTGAATTACGCTCTATATGTCTTAAGAATCTATGCCCTATTCCCTTACCTTCTGCAGCGCCTTCAATAATACCTGGAATATCGGCTATGACAAAAGTTTTGAAATCACGGTATTCTACAATTCCTAAATTAGGCTTAAGAGTAGTAAACTCATAATTGGCAATTTTAGGTTTTGCTGATGTGAGAACAGACAACAAAGTAGATTTACCTGCATTAGGAAATCCTACTAATCCAATATCTGCAAGAACTTTAAGTTCAAAAATCACATCCAGTTCCTCACCTTCGGTACCAGGCTGCGCATATCTAGGAGTTTGATTGGTAGAACTTTTAAAATGCCAGTTACCACGACCACCCATTCCTCCTTCACAGATGATAAACTCCTGTCCATCATCTAGAATTTCGGTAATGACCTGGCCTGTTTCAGCATTTTTAACCACTGTCCCTATAGGAAGTTCAATGGTTACATCCTGACCGTCCTCACCAGTACGACGTTGCTTGGCACCATTTCCTCCTGCGCCGGCTTTAAAATGTCGTTTGAATTTAAAGTGATATAAGGTCCAAAGATTTTTATTACCCTTAAGAATTATATGACCACCGCGACCACCATCTCCACCATCTGGACCACCTTTTTCTACATACTTTTCCCTGTGCAAGTGCGTACTACCTTTTCCGCCTCGACCAGATTCTAAGTGTATCTTAGTATAGTCTACAAAATTTCCTTCGGTCATTTTTTCAATTTCTTATTTAATAAATAATGCTTATTGCATTTTTAGAGTGAGGTTACCGCTATAACTTATCAAACTCTACACTCAATCGCTGTGTAATTTCATCAATAGCTCCTACTCCATCAACTCCATAATACTTGTCTTGAGCAGCATAGTAGTCTTTAAGTGGTGCTGTTTGCTTATAATAAACTTTTACTCGATCTCTAATAACATCTTCATTAGCATCATCGGCACGACCGCTTGTTTTTCCTCTTTCAAGTAAACGCTCGACTAAAATTTCATCTTCTACCTCTAGTGCAACCATACCGCTTACCTCAGTATCCATGGACTGCAATAAGTTATCAAGTGCCTCGGCTTGAGCGTTTGTTCTAGGAAACCCATCAAAAATAAAACCTTCGGCTTGAGGATTTTTTTCGACTTCGGCTTTAAGCATTTTGATCGTTACCTCATCAGGAACCAAATCTCCTTTATCTATATAAGATTTTGCAAGGGTACCTAGTTCTGTTGCATTTTTGATGTTGTATCTAAAAACGTCTCCTGTAGAAATATGAACGAGGTTGTATTTTTCCTTTAAACGTTCTGCTTGAGTTCCTTTTCCAGCACCAGGAGGACCGAATAATACGATGTTTTTCATTTTATTAGTTTGTACGTAAAGCTGGGGTAATTCTCTCCCCAAATTATTATAATCCATGCCGTATCCTACGACAAATTTGTTTTCAATATTAAGACCTACGTAGTCTATTTTAAGTTCTTGTTTGTAAACATCAGGTTTTAAAAACAAGGTAGCTACTAGTAGTTCTTTGGGATTTAGTTGTGTTAGCTTTCGCGAAAGCGTAACCACAGTAAGCCCGGTATCTACTATGTCTTCTACTACCACGACTGTCCTATTGGATAAATCTAAATCCAATCCTTCTAACTTTACTTGACCAGTACTTTGTGTTCCGTCGTAACTTTTTGCCTTGATAAATGCTATTTCACAAGGATGCTGAAATTTTCGCACCAAATCTGCAAGGACCATAAAACTACCATTTAGAATCCCGAGAAATATTGGCTTTTTATCTGCTAAATCACGATTAAGTTGATAGGCAAGATTATCAACAGCGCTATCAATTTCCCTAGCGCTCATAAAGGGTTTAAAATAAAGGTCGTGTAGTTTGATCAACTCGTAGCTTTTATGCAAAGATAGTTATAATGAAAATAGCCAATTTCTATTGAACGTGCTTATTTTTGAAGCATGGAACAAACTTATTTTTCTTCAGACTTTAGATTAGGGATTTTGGGCGGTGGCCAGTTGGGCAAGATGATGCTTTATACAACGCGCAAATGGGACATTCAAACCTATGTAATGGACGATGCTGAAACGGCTCCGGCGTTTGAAGGAAGTACCGTTTTCTTTGTAGGAGATATAATGAATTACGATGCCGTGATGGAAATGGGAGAACAAGTGGATGTTCTTACTATTGAAATTGAAAACGTCAATGTACAAGCACTTCAAGATTTAGAAGATAAGGGCATTGCAGTTTCACCTAGTGCCAGCGTACTTAATTTAATACGTAATAAATCTAGACAGAAAGAGTTTTACCGCTCACAAAATATTCCTACTAGCCCTTTTGAAACTTATGACTCTCCAAAAATGGATCATGGTCGTGAATTCCCGTTTATTTGGAAAAGCGCCGAAGGCGGTTACGACGGTAAAGGCGTCAAAGTAATTCGAAATCAAGATGATTTAAAAGAGTTACCTGAACAACCATGTTTATACGAGGACATGATTGATTTTGACCTAGAGCTTGCGGTTATCGTAGCACGTAATGCAAGTGGTGAAATGAAAACCTATCCTGTTGTTGAAATGGAGTTTCATCCAGAGGCTAATCAAGTAGAATACGTGTTGTGTCCGGCAAGGATTAGTGACGATATTTCTAATAAAGCACGTGAAGTGGCTTTAAAAGTGAGTGAGGCTTTTAATCATGTAGGCTTACTCGCAGTAGAAATGTTTTTGACTAAGGATGGAGAAATACTTGTGAATGAAGTAGCTCCACGACCTCATAATTCTGGTCACTATTCCATAGAAGGCTCTATGACCGATCAGTTTGAACAACATATAAGATGTGTTTGCAACCTTCCATTAGGTGATACAGAAAGTGTTATAAGTAGCGTAATGGTAAATCTTGTAGGTGAAGAAAATCATACTGGCGATGTTATTTATGATGGAATTGAAGAAATTCTATCTATGCCTGGAGTAACTCCTCATATTTATGGTAAAAAACAAACTAGACCTTTTAGAAAAATGGGACACGTTACCATAGTTAATAAGGATATAAACGAGGCACGTAAAATAGCCGAAGAGGTTAAAAAGAAAATAAGAGTTATTGCAGCAGAATAACCAATTATATTTTTAAAGAAAGAAAGCCCCAATTACAAATGGTAATTGGGGCTTTTCATCAACCAAACAAAAAATATTTTAGGCAATATTCTCCATTGCATTCACTCGATTAAGTGCAGTTTGAATGTTGTCTCGGTGTTTAGTTAAAATTGTTCTTGTGGAAACTGGCAGCGATGTTTCGGCTAGAACTTCATTGTACTCCTCTACAGCCGCTTTTTCTCCACGTATGGCTTCTTCAAGTATAGTTTCTTCCTTATCAGATGAGAAGGTAGATTTTATATTCATCCATGCTCTATGAGCATCGCCAGTGATACTTGTTCCTTTATCTGGTTCTTGACCAAAACTTCTTATTTCAGATTTTAGCTCATGACCAAAATCATATCGTTCTTGTGCTTGTTGAGAAAAGAAATCTTTCAATCTACTGCTATCTACCTGGTCTTTTGCTTCCTTGTAGCCAGCTTCGGCGTCGTAGTTTTTCTCTAATAAATCGTTTAACTTATTGGCAACTTTTTCTGTGTAACTCATAACTTTTGTTTTTTAATTTATCTACAAGTTAGCACGATCATAGGTTAGATACAGGTCACTTCACAAAGCTTTAGTAGGATATTAAAATCATTTTTTGAAATAGAATCAATAACCTACTAATTATGTTAAACCTGCTGTAAAATAAATGCCAGAGCATTAACATAACACTACTTATAGTTCTGTGCGATGTCCTCTAACTCTTCATACCATTGAGCACCAAATTTTCGTATCAACGAATCCTTCAAAAATTTATAAACTGGAACCGACAATTCTTTACCCAGCTCGCAAGCATCATTACAAATTTCCCATTTGTGGTAATTCACCGCGCTAAAGTCGGTGTATTCTTGTATACGCACAGGATACAAATGACAAGAAATAGGTTTGTAAAAAGGTGTTTTACCAGCATGATAGGCTGCCTCGATACCACATTTTGCAGTTCCATCCTCATTAAAAATGGTATAAGCACACTCGGCACCATTTACTAAGGGCGTTTCCAGTTCACCATTCTCACGCTCGATCCAGGTACCTTGTTCCTCTATTGCAGCCCTACCTTTATCATTTAAAAAGGGTTTGATATTTTCATACTCGTTATCAAGAATTTCCAATTCCTTTTGCTCGAGCGGCGCGCCTGCCTCACCAGCAACACAGCAGATTCCTTTACAAGCGCTTATGTTACAAACAAATTCCTTTTCTAATAGATCGTCCGACACTATGGTTTTCCCTAACTGAAACATCTTCCTTACTTTTTTGCAAAGATACTTCAGTCGTACTATTGATGTAATTTTTTTAGATACGCTTTCGCGAAAGCGAACTCACACCTATTCCATTCCTATTTACTTTCAATTATATTTGCACAACTTTGTAAAAAACACCCATGGAATACAAAAGAATATTACTCAAACTATCAGGAGAAGCGTTAATGGGAGATCGCCAGTACGGTATAGACCCAAAACGTCTTGCAGAATATGCCCAAGAAATTAAAAAAGTCACTGATATGGGTATAGAGGTAGCCATTGTAATTGGTGGCGGTAATATTTTTAGAGGTGTGGCAGGTGCAAGCGCAGGAATGGATCGCGTGCAAGGCGATCATATGGGAATGCTGGCAACAGTTATTAATGGACTAGCCTTACAAAGCGCTTGTGAAGATGCAGGAATACCTACTAGACTGCAAACTGCAATTAAAATTAATGAGGTGGCAGAACCTTTTATACGTCGCAAGGCAATACGTCATTTAGAAAAAGGACGTGTCGTAATTTTTGGTGGTGGTACTGGTAATCCCTATTTCACAACAGATAGTGCTGCCGTACTACGAGCTATTGAAATTGAAGCCGATGTAATACTTAAAGGAACAAGAGTTGATGGAATTTACACTGCAGATCCAGAAAAAGACACTAGCGCCACTAAATTTGACTTAATAAGCTTTGAAGAGGTCCTTAATAAAGGTCTGAAAGTAATGGATACAACCGCGTTTACTTTAAGTCAAGAAAATAAATTACCAATAATTGTATTTGATATGAATACAAACGGTAATTTAGTAAAGCTTTTAAATGGAGAAAAAATAGGAACAAGAGTACAATAATTGAAAACGGCAATATATTTGTACAAGTGCTCAATAAATTGACATCATGAACGAAGAATCAACTTTTATTTTAGATACAGCTAAAGAAGCTATGGATGGTGCTATCAAGCACTTAGAAAAAGAATTACTTAACATACGAGCTGGTAAGGCTAGTCCTGCTATGTTAGGAAGCGTGACTGTAGACTATTACGGTAGTCAAACGCCACTTACCCAGGTTGCAAATGTAAGTACTCCCGATGCGCGTACAATAAGTGTACAGCCATGGGAAAAAGCAATGATTCCAGAAATCGAGAAAGGTATCATGATTGCAAACTTAGGATTGAATCCTATGAATAATGGTGAGAGTATAATCATTAATGTTCCTGCTTTGACAGAAGAACGTCGTCGTCAACTTGCAAAACAAGCTAAGGCAGAAGGAGAAGATTCAAAAGTAGGTGTACGTAATGACCGTAAAAATGCTCTTAATGATTTAAGAAAACTTGATTTATCAGAAGATGAACTTAAAAATGCAGAACAAGAAGTTCAGGCTCTTACTGATAAGTATGTTGCCAAAATTGATGAAATGATCGTGGTTAAAGAGAAAGAAATCATGACTGTTTAAAAATATCTTTTATAGTATCTAAAAAAGCGAGCCTTAAAAGGCTCGCTTTTTATTTTATAGGTATAATTAAATCTTATCACACCGCTCTATCCTTTTATACAGTTTCTGCTTTTTAAAGTCACTAGGTTGTATCTTTGTAATCAGATTAAGTGAAACCCATGAAAATAGAGAAAAAAGATGTTCTCAAGGCTCTTGAAACTATATCAGTTCCTGGTGAAGGACAGAATATGGTAGAAAGTGGAGCTATTAAAAACGTTATAGTATTTGGAGAAGAGGTAGTGGTTGATGTTACTATAAACAATCCTAGCTTACAAGCAAAAAAGAAAACTGAAGTTTCCATTCTACAAGCTATTCACAAAGAGGTTTATCAAAAAGCTCAAGTGAAAGTTAATTTAAAGGTTGAAGCACCAGTTCAAGAAAATAAAGCTCCTCAAATTAAAGGAAAACCTATACCAGGAATTGATAATATCATAGCAGTAGCAAGTGGTAAAGGTGGTGTAGGAAAATCTACTGTAACAGCAAACCTTGCTGTTTCATTGGCAAAAATGGGATTTAATGTCGGATTATTAGATGCCGATATCTACGGTCCTAGTGCCACGATAATGTTTGATGTGATTAATGAAAAACCACTTTCTGTTAACGTGGATGGGAAATCCAAAATGAAACCAGTGGAAAGTTATGGTGTAAAGGTACTGTCCATCGGCTTTTTTACGCAACCAGACCAAGCAGTAGTATGGCGTGGCCCTATGGCAGCAAAGGCTCTTAATCAAATGATTTTTGACGCTGCATGGGGAGAATTGGATTTTTTACTAGTTGACCTTCCTCCAGGTACTGGTGATATTCATTTAAGCATAATGCAATCACTACCTTTAACGGGTGCAGTAGTAGTATCAACTCCTCAAAATGTAGCATTGGCAGATGCTCGCAAGGGTGTTGCTATGTTCCAACAAGAAAGTATCAACGTTCCTGTTCTAGGAATTATAGAAAACATGGCTTATTTCACTCCGCCTGAATTACCTGAAAATAAATATCATATCTTTGGAAAGGATGGAGCACGTAATCTTGCAGAAGATTTACAAGTAAGATTTTTAGGAGAATTACCATTAATGCAAACGATAAGAGAAGCCGGTGATGTAGGTAGACCTGCAGCCATGCAAGAAGATACTCTTGTTGAACAAGCATTTATTGATATTACTCGTAATGTAGTTGAAGAAACAGTTAAACGAAATGAAAACTTACCACCTACTCAAGCTATTAAAATAACTACTATGGCTGGATGTAGTCCGGTGAACAAACAAAAGCAATAATGACAGGAGCAGCATTACAAGCAGCAGTTGAAGCTGGATTAGAGGAAATCCGACCATTTCTACAAAGAGATAATGGAGATATTGAACTGGTTGAGATAAAAGACGACAAACATGTTATTGTTAGATTATTGGGAACTTGTGTAGGTTGTCACGTAAATCAAATGACTTTAAAATCTGGTGTTGAACTTACCATCAAAAAACACGCACCACAAATAGAGAAAGTTGAAGATATTTCTGGAATCGCAGAAAAAGAAGAATCGCGAGATACTTTATAACTTTCATATAATATCAAAAAAAAGGCGCTTCATCGTTATGAAGCGCCTTTTTTATATAACAACTTGAATGTTCTCTATTGCTTAGTAAAGCGTATTTCCAACTCATAAGAGGAATCACCGTCCACTTCATCAAGTGAAAGTGTCATGTTTGAACTTGTGAGTGTTTGCACTTCAAAAGTCTCATCTGCATCAGACAAGTAAATTGAATTTCCAACTACAGAATAAGTCCCAGAACTGGTTAAGGAATCAATATCCGTATCAGTATCTACTACTACACCATTTACTTGCTCTTCATAATCATAAGTATAAGTACCAGAGCTTGTGTAAGTACCATTAGAATTAAATACAAAAATAGCGTTGTTAAAGGCAGTACCTTCTTCTAGGTATACCCTTGTTACTGTACTACCATTTACCGTTTCATTGTAGGTTTCTTGAGATCTAAAAAAAGTCAAGGAATAAGTTCCAGCAATATTCTCGGCATTTACCGGTAAATTTTCTGGTCCATCATCATCACCACATGATATGGTTGCAATTGTCAGTAAAGACAGAAATAAAATTTTTAAAGTTTTCATATCGTTAATTTGATTGATTAATTCTTCAAAAATATCTATTTCATTAATTACTCTATATTTTTATAAGTTAAATACTGCTAATTGTTAAGCAACTAGACTAATTCTGGAACCCCAATAGCTGCATAAATACCATCAAATAACTCAATACGTTTTTGTAAGGATTCATTTGCGACATGTGCTGCTTGTTCCCATTTAACACTATCATCGCCACACAAAAGAGCCACCATTTTATGAGCCATTGGGCCGTGCTCATCACCATCTAACTCAATGTGTCTATCAAAATAATATCGTATAGCAGTAAGATCTACTCCTTCTTCTACTCGCATTCCTTTAAGAATTTCTGTAAACATTTCAGGAATTAAATCTTCACGGCCATAAGTAAATGCAGCAGCAATTTCGTGAGGTTGATTACGCTCAATAATTTCAAATGTGAAGGTCAAAAATCTTTTGACAAAATCCGGTATGTCCGTTTTTGAAATTTGTTCAATAGGATTATTATGGTTAGAAATCGTTACAATTTGATTTACTATCAAATCTGTATTAACATCTAGTCCTTCCATGGCATTTAAATACATTTCAAAATGACTCAATCTATTACCATCTTGATCTAGATCAGATTCTTCAGCCAGAACAATTTCATTAATTAAATATCTAGTATCATTACTACCTTTAGGAAACCACGGAGTAGTTGTACAGGTAAGTTCTCTTTGCAGAGCCTTGAGCAAAGACATAAAATCCCAAACAGCAAAAACATGATGAGATGTAAAAACCTGTAAATCTCCTAAATTAGAAATAGCATTGTATAAAGGATGACTCAACAATCTTTTACGATTGTCACTAATTCTAGATTCAATTATAGTTGTATTCATAGCTCAATTTGTGCAAAAATAAAAGGCTACCCATTGTTGTAGGCAGCCTCTATAATTTATTTAACGATTACCTATTTAAAAGCATTTTCTCCAGTAATATCAAGTCCGGTGATCAACAAATGAATATCGTGAGTTCCTTCATAAGTAATAACACTTTCTAGATTCATCATATGTCTCATGATACTATATTCACCTGTTATTCCCATTCCTCCCAAAATTTGTCGAGCCTCACGAGCAATCTTAACAGCCATTTCAACATTATTACGCTTTGCCATAGAAATTTGAGCGCTCGTTGCCTTTCCTTCTTCACGCAATACTCCTAATCTCCATGCTAGTAGTTGTGCCTTGGTAATCTCAGTAATCATTTCGGCAAGTTTCTTTTGCTGTAATTGAAAAGCTGCAATTGGTTTCCCAAATTGGATACGTTCTTTTGCATATCTAAGCGCTGTATCATAGCAATCCATTGCAGCACCTATAGCACCCCATGCAATACCAAAACGAGCACTATCTAAACAACTAAGAGGAGCACCTAGACCAGAGCGACCTGGTAAAATATTACTTTTTGGAACTTTTACATCCTGAAAAATCAACTCACCTGTAGCACTTGCTCTCAAAGACCATTTGTTATGAGTCTCTGGAGTAGAGAAACCTTCCATGCCTCTTTCTACAATAACTCCATGGATACGACCTTCTTCATTCTTTGCCCAAACCACTGCCACATCACAAAACGGGCTGTTTGATATCCATAACTTGGCTCCATTTAAAATAATATTTTCTCCATCTCCAGCATCTTTAAAATTAGTAGTCATTCCTCCTGGATTACTACCGTGGTCCGGTTCAGTAAGACCGAATGACCCCATAAATTCACCACTTGCTAGTTTAGGTAAAAACTTTTTTCTATGTTCTTCACTACCGTATTTCCATATAGGATACATTACTAGCGATGACTGGACTGATGCTGTACTGCGCACACCACTGTCACCTCGTTCAATTTCTTGCATGATCAAACCATAAGAGATTTGGTCCAATCCTGCGCCACCATATTCTTCTGGAATATAAGGACCAAAAGCACCTATTGATGCTAATCCTGGTATAATACTCTCAGGAAACTTGGCATCCTGTGCTGCTTGTTCAATGATAGGTGAAACATCACGTTTAACCCAAGAACGAGCTGCATCACGTATCATTTTGTGTTCCTCGGTAAGTAACTCATCTAGGTTGTAATAATCTGGTGCTTCAAATAGATCTGGTTTCATAGATATAATTTGTATAGAGTAACTACATCGTTTGAGTGTAGTTCCAATAGTTTTTGAATTGGTCGTAAAAATAAGAGAATGCTCACTTATTGCCCAGAAAAATGATAAGGATTACATTTTTAAATAAAAGTCCTTTGTAAGTGCGATATACTCATCGGTATACTCATGCCTAGAATGTTCAATTACCATATGCTGGGTAACTAGTTCTTGATTGGATTTTATTACGCTTTCGCGAAAGCGTAATTCCATAAACACTCTTTTAACAGAACTATCCACAGTTCCACGTACGTACATTTTACGTGTAGGCATCATAGTGAAGTAATCGGCAATTTCAAGAACTCGTTCTTCTCTTTCTACAGGAAATACAAGTGCAAAAGTACCATCGATAGCAAGAAGCTTATAAACTCCATAGAAAAGCTCTTCAAAAGGTAAAGCATCGTCAAATCTTGCTTGTTGCCTACGACTCTCTATTTGATCATCAGACTTAATTGACTGAGCATTATAAAATGGTGGATTACTCACCATAAAATCATAGCGCTCATCAACCTCATCATAAAACTCTTGAAAGCTAGCATGATATGCATATAGCTGGTCTTTAAACTTGCTAGATTCAAAGTTGGATGCAGTTTGCTCAAAGGCATCGTGATCGATCTCTATAGACTCAATAAACGCTTGTGGAAACCGTTGAGCACACATTAAAGAAATGAGCCCTGTTCCTGATCCTATGTCTAATATTTTGTGTGGTTGCTTATCAAGACTACACCATGCTCCTAAAAGAACACCGTCGGTACCAACCTTTTGAGCAACCTTATCTTGAACGATGTCAAACTGTTTAAAAGAGAACGTACTCATTACTCTAAATACAACTCAATTAAACCTGGTGGTGTTTGTACTAAAATTTGTTTGTTGTCACGGTCTACATTTAAAATAAACTCGTCGTGAACTGGTATAAGAATTTCTTTCTCACCTTGCTTTATTTCAAAAAGAGCTTGTGAGGTTGTATCGTTAACACCATCTACAATTCCCACCTCGCCATAATTAGAATCAACAATTGTAAAACCTATGATTTCATGGTAGTAAAATTTATTACCTGTAAGCGGTGGTAATGCAGTAAGAGGCAAATACAGATCCTTTTGAAGCAAGGAATCTGCCGTAGGTTCATCGTCTACATCTTCAAATTTGATACGCAGTAATGCAGATTTGTGTAGTTGACTGCGTTCAATAAAAAATGGAATCAAGTTTTTGCCTACTTCGACAAAAACTGATTCCATTTCAAGAAAAAGATCCGGTTCATCAGTGTCTAATTTGACAAGGATTTCACCTTTAAAACTAAATTTGTTTACGATCGTACCTACGTAAAAACAGTCTTTTTTACGCATGATATATCGATTTACTCTTCTTCTCCTGTTGCGTCTTCGCTAGCTGCAGCTGGCTCTTCCACTTCTGGTTCTGGAGCATTTGCTGCGATACGAGCTTCGTTTACTGCTTTTTCTGCTTCTAGAGCTTCAGCTGCAATTTTATCTGCATCAGCCTTAAGGCCAGCAGCTTTGTTTGCAATTTTTGCTTCTTTTTCAGAAACCCAAGCTTGGAATTTTTCTTCAGCTTGTTCTTCAGTGATCGCACCTTTTTTCACACCACCTTTAAGGTGCTTTTTAAGTAACGCACCTTTGTAGCTTAAAAGAGCACGAGCTGTATCAGTAGGCTGCGCACCATTCTCTAACCATTGTACAGCACCATCTACATCTAGGTTGATAGTTGCAGGGTTAGTGTTAGGATTGTAAGTTCCTATTTTTTCAAGGAATCTACCATCTCTCTTTGCGCGAGCATCTGCTGCTACGATCCAGTAAAAAGGCTTTCCTTTTTTACCGTGTCTTTGTAATCTGATTTTTACAGGCATAACATTAAAGTTTGCGGGAACACGTCCCTTTTTATTAATTTAAGGCTGCAAAAGTACCATTATTTTAATAATGAGCATCATATATAAAGATTTAATTCTTATTAAATCCTTACATTTACCCCAAACTTAATGAAATTACTGATGAAAAAACTAATTGTAGCTGTCCTTACTTTGATTGCCATTGTAGGATGTGAAAAAAATCTAGATGAAGATAACAGCCCTGCAATCCAAGCTGTGCGTAATGGAGAATTTTTCAAAGCGCAGGATATGGCTGCTTCAATCGACATCGATGGAAGACTGATTATTCAAGGAACTAATCAATTAGAATCTTTAACAATTTCTCTAGACGACAGTAGTCCTGGAACCTACATCCTAGGTCAAGGCGCTTCTAGTGAGGCAACTTACGTTTTTAACAACTCTCAATCTTTTTCTAGCAACGCAAATGATGGCCGTGGTGAAGTTACGATCACCTCTAGTTCTAATTCAGGTTTTGTATCTGGAACCTTCGATTTTGTCACCTACACTGCAAATGCTTCCGACTCGCTTTACATGAGAAAAGGTGTGATTTTTGAAGTCCCATTAGGAGGAACCATTAACCCAGGAAATGGCAATACAACAAATTCTTTTGCTGCCGATGTAGATGGACAAGCTCTTAATCCATCACTTGTATCGCCTAATGTTTCATCTGGTACGATTCTAATATTTGCTAGTAACCAAAACATAAGCTTATCTATTTCATTTCCTGATACTATCGTTCCAGGAGTTTATTCATTCCCAACGGATGCTACAGGATTATATGCTCAAGGTACTTCTGGTGAGACTGCTCAAAGCGGGACAATTGAAATTCTAACTCATGATACAGCAAACAATTCAATTACAGGTACATTTAATTACACTACTACTGGTGGAATTGTAATTGACAATGGAAGTTTTGATGTACAATATTAAAACTAATTAGAAACACTCATAAAAAAAGCTGCTCGTGGAGCAGCTTTTTTTATACGCCTTACTTTCATCTATCACTTCATGTAAATATATTTTCCTTTATAATCAATAATCGCCTGTGAACTTATCAAAAAGTCTGCACCTAACAATCCCTGGATAGAATGCATTCGTTCACTTTTAAGCGCGGTATTAATAAAGGTCATATCCATTGATAAAACCGTCACATCTTGATCTTCCCAATCACCCAGTTCTAGTACATTATGATGAGCTATTCTTGGACGCAAGGAACCACTCGCGGTACCTATTGCTTTATCCATAAATTCTGTATTCAATTGAAACTCTTTATACAAATCTTGATTTACACAAGTTGCGCTAGCTCCAGTATCAATAATAAATCTGCCCTGATATCCATTTAACACAGCTTTGGTTACAATGTGACCGCTTTTTTTAGACAATCGTATTGGATGTGCCGTATAACCTTGACTGACGAGCCATTTTTTTAATGATTTCATATTCTTTGAATCTGGGTTTAAAGATATTCCGCTTTCGCGAAAGCATACCTACAACAAGCCTTATTTTTGCAGTATGATTTTAACTGATACGCACACTCATTTATACAGCGAGGCCTTTGATGAAGATAGAGATGAAATGATCTCGCGTGCCAAGGCGGCAGGAGTTCAACGATTTTTTGTACCAGCAATTGATTCTGAGTATACAGATCGCATGTTACAATTAAAAGCAAATTATCCTAGCGAAGTGTTTTTAATGTGCGGTTTGCACCCTACGCACGTAAAGGAAAATTATAAAGATGAGCTAAAGCATGTTTCTCAAATGTTAGAACAACATGAGTATGTCGCTATTGGAGAAATAGGTGTTGATTTATACTGGGACAAGTCCTTTAAAAAAGAACAACTAGAAGCATTTCACACTCAAATCAAATGGTCATTGGACCGTGACTTACCCATTGCTATTCATTGTAGAGATGCGTTTGATGAAGTTTTTGAAGTTTTAGAGGACTATAGAAACACTTCTTTAAAAGGAATTTTTCATTGTTTTACGGGAACGATTGATCATGCAAAACAAGCTGTGGACCTAAATTTACACCTGGGAATAGGTGGCGTTGCTACATTTAAAAATGGTAAAATTGATCAATTTTTAAATAAGATTGACCTAGATCACATCGTGCTAGAAACCGATGCTCCTTACCTTGCTCCTGTGCCTTACAGAGGAAAGCGCAATGAAAGTGCTTATACTAAACTTGTTGCGGATAAAATTTCATTGATTTACAATGTTAGTGTGGAAGAAATCGCAAGAATCACTACGGATAATAGTAAAAGAATTTTTGGGATATAAGTACATTTGCGACTAGAATGGAAGTTTACGACGACATACGATTTTTTAAGGATGATGAAGTGCAAACTGTCTTACAAAGTGCAGTGAGGCATCCTATGATCAAAACCTTATTTCAATATACATTTCCCAATAAATCCGACGATGAAATTAAGGATATCGTAACTAGATGTACGTCTATAAATGAGTTTCAAAGAGAAGTTATCAGTAAAACGGTAAAGCGTGTAATCGACACCACAAGTGCTGGTATGACTAGTAGTGGTTTTGACGAACTAGATACTAATACATCCTATTTATATATATCAAACCATAGAGACATCGTACTAGATACCTCGTTGCTCAATCTTATTTTATTTGAAAAGAATTTAATAAGAACAGCAAGTGCTATAGGTGATAATTTAGTACAGCGCCCGTTTGTAAACATGTTAAGTAAACTTACTCGTAATTTTATAGTAAGAAGAGGTGGATCACCTAGAGAGACATTACTTAGCAGTATTAAACTTAGCGATTACATCTTTCACCTATTAAAGGAAGAAAATCGCAGTGTATGGATCGCTCAAAGACAAGGTCGAACGAAAGATGGAAATGATCATACGGAGCAAGGTGTTCTTAAAATGATAGCACTGGCTGCTGGTAAAAAAGACATTGCAAACTATTTGAACGATTTAAAAATAGTACCCGTTTCTATTTCTTATGAGTATGACCCTACTGACGCCTTAAAAGTACCTGAATTGCTTGCCAAAGCCGCAGATCAAGAATACGTAAAGTCTGAAAACGAAGATTTTAACAGTATCATGTATGGTGCACTAGGACAAAAGAAACATATTCATATACACGCTTCAAAACCATTGGAAATAGTAAAAATAGATGGTGAAAAAACAAACAAAACTTTACAACGTGTTGTTGACCAATTAGACACCACAATACAACGTAATTATCATTTGTGGCCAACTAATTATGTGGCACACGATTTATTACATGTTTCTAGAAAATACAGCAAACATTATAGTGAGCATGATATGGCTCAATTTGAGAGACGATTGAGACTACGTGTTGATGTAGAAGATCAAATGACTGTGACTAGCTTTTTGAAAATGTATGCCCAACCTGTAACTAACAAAGAACTCCTAAACGCAGAATAATGAAACCAAATATCCTGCTTATCTACACAGGTGGAACAATTGGAATGATGAAGGACATTAAAACAGGTGCTTTAAAAGCATTTGATTTTGACAAACTTCTATACCACATTCCAGAGCTTAAACAACTAGACTGTACAATAGAAACCATTTCTTTTGAAACACCTATCGATAGTTCTGATATGAATACGGAAGAATGGCGCTTGATAGGTGACATGATTTATGATCGCTACGACAATTATGATGGGTTTGTTGTTTTACACGGCAGCGACACCATGTCGTTCACAGGCAGTGCACTTAGTTTTATGTTTGAAAACTTGACAAAACCCGTTATCCTAACAGGATCTCAACTACCTATAGGCGATTTAAGAACTGATGCAAAAGAAAACTTAATTACAAGCATACAGATAGCTACATTACGCAAGAAAAAGAAGCCCTTAATAAGGGAAGTTTGCATTTACTTTGAATATCAGCTTTACAGAGCAAATCGTACCGCAAAAATGAATGCAGAACATTTTGAAGCCTTCAGTTCGCCTAATTTTCCGCCTCTCGCTATAAGTGGTGTGCATTTAAATGTTGATGAAGATCTTTTATGGAAAGGATACAAAAACCGAGAGGTTCAAGTACATAGAGTTATACCTCGTAGTGATGATAGAATGCACTATCGACCACAAATGATAGCCGATGTCGTTGTACTCAAATTATTTCCTGGCATTACAGAGACCACCGTGCAAGCCATATGTAATATTCCAAATTTAAAAGGTATTATCCTCGAAACTTATGGAAGTGGCAACGCTCCTACTAAATCATGGTTTATTGATGCAATGAAAGATTGTTTGTCAAAAGATATTCGTGTTGTAAATGTAACACAGTGTCGTGGTGGATCAGTAGATATGGGTAAGTATGAAACAAGTCGTGCTTTGAAGGAAATGGGCATGATAAGTGGTAAAGATCTAACTACTGAAGCAGCTCTAGCCAAAATGATGTATTTACTTGCCTACATCGAGGATGATTTGATGTTTAAAGATTGTTTTGAAACAAGTTTAAGAGGTGAGATAACTAATTAGAAATTGGTAAACATAAAGTATTACGGTATTTTTGCGTTCAATTTTATGAAAATAGTGAGGTGGCCGAGTGGTCGAAGGCGCACGCCTGGAAAGTGTGTAAACGGCAAAACCGTTTCGAGGGTTCGAATCCCTTCCTCACTGCTAGAACCGTTGTTATACCTTTGATAGCAACGGTTTTATTTTTTTAAATTAAAATTTAGTCAATCCTTCCCTTTAGAAACCTCTCTTTTTATAAAATCAAGTAGGTATTCCAACATGGTTAAAACAATCAATGGAATACACAATATTAAAGGACCATAAAGCAGTTCTAATTCTACATTCCCTAAAATGTATATTGATAGCGACAATACATTGAAATAGGCAAGCAGAGCAAGAACTATGGAAAAAGCAGAAACTTAAAAACTTTATTTTTTTCGTTCATTACTCAGGTAAAATAAGTAAAGGCACTTGACTTACTTTACCTATTTCCATTACCATATTAGTAGAAAACCAACTTGTAAATAGATTGTGTTTGCGATTTACGATTGCCACCATGCTACTATCCCTACTCTCTACAAAATGTTTTACAGCTAGATTTACGTCGCTACCCGTTAAAACATGAAAACTATGCCTGTTGTTGGATAACGCATCATCTAAAATTTGTTTATTATCTTCTTGAGCTGTTTCTAGGCCGCTACTGGTATCAACATGTAAAACACAGATAGCTGCATCTTGAATAGTTGCAAGGTCTATTAGGCTTTGCAATCTTAAACTACTATAGGCACTTTTATAATCAGTAGGAAAAACTATTTCTTTAATTTCTTCTACCTCTGAGTCATGTGGAACAGTAAGAATAGTACAATTACCAGCCTCTTTCATGGTCGCTATTGTATTACTACCAAATACACTTTTTTCATAATTAGTTATTCCTTTACTACCCATTACTATCAAAGAGATATTTTCAGTAGATAAGGTTTTTGTAATCGCGGTGGCTACATCATCATGCATTAAGTGTGTTTTATAACTATGCTTTTCATTAGCACATTCTAATGCAATCTTTTCAAGCATTTTATTAAGTAAAACGTCACCCTTATCCTTTGGAGATTCATAAGTGAATGAAGCATCGTTGCCTTGTTTTAATTCATTGCGGCTATGATATTCAGTATCGTAAGCGTGCAATAAATGAAACATACAAGTTTCATCTTTAAAAAGCGTTGAAACATAAGTGAATGCGTGCCATGAATTTGAAGAAAAATCTGTTGCTACAAGGATATTTTTTGCCATAAAAACGGATGTTTTCGTATTAAACCTATAGGTATAAATTTAATAAAAAAACAAAGGTGTTTAGCATAAACTACAGCTTTATTTCAAGCTTTATTATACCAGATTAGACGTCGATTGCATAAACTTTCAACGTTTCCAAATTTGTAAATTTCAATGCGTTACTATCAGTTCCTTTTAGAATAATATGGGGCGCACATCCAGCTTTTTCTGCTTCGATCCATCTTAATACACACAAACACCATTTATCACCTGGTTTAAGACCTGGAAATTGATATGCAGGTATGGGTGATGAAAGGTCGTTCCCTTTAGACTTTGTAAACTCTAGAAACTCTTTCGTCATTACAGCACATACCACATGGGTACCTACATCTTGTATCGACGTCCTGCAGTATCCATCACGCCAATAACCTGTAATCGGATTGGTACAACAGGACTCTAAAGCTGTTCCTAGAACGTTTTTGGGTCGCGTGTTATTTTGAGACATAGTTACCAAACATTTAGTTTAAAAATTAGTAAGTCGTAATTATGTCAAATTCCTATATCATAAGAAGAAGGCCAAATTTAATTCTGAGACTCTTCCTTGCGGCGTACTGTATATTCATCTACCACTTCAAGCTCTGTACGGAAACTCAGAACCTTATCTGCCCATTTCTCCAGACCATCTTTTTGCAACGCTTCAGAATGTTTGTCTTTATACTCCTGCAAGGCCTGTGCGCTATAAGCTTTGTATTGAATTGAGTAGGTATGGGAACCGTCTTGCTCCTTGACAAGCACTTTAGTAAACCTAGCTTCCATAAACAGCCCTGTTCCCAGCACTTGTGGTATATGCTCACGCATCCATACTATCCATTGATCGTGAACGCTAGAATCTACATTACAGGTTACATTATAAATTACCATAATTAAAAAGCTTTTTCATTAGTATCACCACGCAATCTGCGGTATCGACGTCTAGCGTCTGTGAAATAAATGCTATCTGCGTGTGAGAAAATTATTTGTTCAAAATATTCTTGTGCTTTTGCAGGATCATCAAGTACTTCTTCATACAACTTTCCTAGCTCGTAAAGCGCATCATCACTCAAAATACCATCACCATGATTTTTGATAATCCTAGTGTAATTCTGGATAGCATTTTGGGTATCTCCTTCTACCTGATAAAGCTTTGCCTGTCTTAACAATGCCTCATCTTCAATGTCGTCACCTGCATGGTTTTGCAACACATTATTGTAGGCTTCAATAGCCTGCTTTCTTTTGTTTTGATATTGTTTTAATTCCGCTTTCGCGAAAGCGGACAAAGCAACATAAGTAGTATCTTGTCCAGAGTGGTCAGAAATCGTTAGACTCAATTGCATAGCATCATTTGCTATGAGCTTACTGCTAGCGCTGCGTAATACTTTTAATTGAGTGAGTGCCCAAGGAAAATCTCCTTTATAAAAACTGGTACGAGCTACTCTATATTGAGATTCCTGAGCCAATAAATCATTGGGCAAATCATTTTGAATTTGACTGTATAAAATAAGGGCTCGATTAAATTGCTCTTGAAGGACAAGGACATCGGCTAGTAACATTTTTACCCTAGCCTTATCAAATTGAGAAAAATTAGCTTTATTGAGATCTGCCAATAAATCAATGGCTAGTGGTGCATTGTCATTTTTGAACGCCAAGAACCGAGCATAATCTAGTTGTAACCTGAAACTGCGCTGATCACGACCGTAGAATTCAAGCAGCTGCTCATATTCTTGCTTTATTTGAGAATATTCATCTACTGAAGCTCCGTTAGATCGTAATTTAAGTTTGAGCACTTGAGCATTGTATCGAGTAAAGGGTGATTGAGCATTCTCAATCATAAAGTCCAGTATGTCAAATGCAGCAGGAATATCATTTTCCTCAACTGCGACCTCGGCAAGGTCCTGCAAGTTGTCCATACTTTCTTTGTCCCTATTGTAAATTGCTTTTTCTTGAATAAAGGCATTTTTAAAATCCTTTTGCTGCACAAACAACCATGAAAGCAATTGATTGTACAAAACATCTGGATTTGAACGTAATCTTTTAAGAAGTACTTTACGCAATATCGTATTAGTCTCGGACAATGCGTCGTCAGTTATATATTGAGAAAACAGAGCTTGTGCTCTTGCCCTGTAAGCGACATTTTTTTCAATGAGTTTAATATTCTCCTCAAACATTTTCTCCATATCACCTAGTTCACCATACAATCTAGCTAACTGAAAACTATAATTTGCTTGTGGCCTAAGCTGGGTTCCTATTTCATAGACTTGTACAGCCTCGTCCAGTTCTGTACGTTTTTCAAACCTACTTGCGATACTGTAAGTAAGCTCTGGCTTTTCTTTTACTAGATCGATTGCTTGTTGATAATAGCTACTAGCTATTGAATCATTTCCTTGCAATACTTGATTATAACCTTTTTCTATTAGTAGGGTTTGTTTGTATGCAAAAGATGTAGATACCTTTTTATCAATTAAAGAATCTACTTTACCGTATTCTTCTAACTGATGATAAGCATCAATTAATGAAAATACGGTATTGTAGTTCCTATTTTTCTTATCGTTGACTAATTTTTCATATATGCTGGCTGCCTTACTGTACTCGCCTTGGTCCATGTAGTTTTGCGCCAACTGCAAATTTTGCGCCGTTGACCACGTTACTAAAGACAAAAAAAGAAGCGTTACAGCATATTTCATAAATTATTGTATCATATCAAAACCGCAGTAAGGTACAAGAACTTCAGGGATCTTAATACCATCAGCTGTTTGATAGTTTTCCAAAATTCCTGCCATTATTCTAGGTAATGCTAGTGCGCTCCCGTTAAGAGTATGTAACAGTTCTGTTTGTTTTTCACCTGCACGGAATCTTAATTTCAAACGATTTGCTTGAAAGGTTTTAAAATTAGAAACACTACTTACTTCTAACCATTTTTCTTGTGCCGTACTATAAACTTCAAAATCATAAGTAAGTGTTGAAGTAAACCCAAGATCACCACCGCACAATCTAAGAATACGATAAGGCAATTTCAATTCATCAAGAATATTTTTTACGTGGCTTACCATATCATCGAGAGCCTGATCACTTTTATCAGGATGCTCTATTCTTAAAATTTCTACTTTATCAAATTGATGTAAACGATTAAGACCTCGTACATGTGCTCCATAACTTCCTGCTTCCCTTCTAAAACAAGGAGTATAACCAGTCATTGCAATAGGAAGGTCCTTTTCTTCTAATAGATCACCTCTATAAAGATTAGTAATGGGAACCTCGGCAGTAGGAATTAAATACAAATCATCATTACCTACATGGTACATTTGACCTTCTTTATCGGGCAACTGACCTGTACCGTATCCACTTGCCTCATTAACAAGGTGTGGTACTTGCATTTCTTGATAACCTGCTGCTGTATTTTTATCTAGAAAGTAGTTTATCAAAGCTCTTTGAAGTCGCGCTCCTTTATTTTTATAAACAGGAAATCCTGCTCCGGTAATTTTATTACCTAGTTCAAAGTCAATAATATCGTACTTTTTAACTAGTTCCCAGTGCGGTTGAGCTTGTTCATCTAGCACTGGCACTACACCATGCTCCTCAACAACTTCATTATCCTCGTCTGTAGAACCTGCTGGAACACTTTCTTGAGGCACATTAGGAATGTTGTACAACAACTCTTGTAAGTCATTTTGAGCAGTTTGTAACTGCTCAGCAAGATTCTTTGAAGATTCCTTAAGCTCGCCAGTTTGTGCTTTTAGCTCATTAGCCTCTTGTACTTTACCAGATTTAAATAATTCTCCTATTTGTTTGGACAACTTATTACTTTGAGAAAGTGTTTCATCTAGTTGAGCTTGCAAACTTCTTCTGCGCTCATCTACTTCGATAGCTTGTTCTAGCATAGGCATGGCATCAATATTACGCTTGGTAAGTGCCTGAGCAAATGCCTCTTTGTTTTCTCTGATTGCTGCAATTTGTAGCATTGAAATAAGTTTTAATTATTTAAGCCGATAAAATTACTGATTCTCCTTGTATTAAACGAGAATCAAGGTCGGTTTGTTGGCGTATCTTGTAAAGGTGACGGCATTAACCAGGTTGCATGTTTAAATTGAGACCATGGTTGTGATGCGATGTCAATAGTATCATTTGTAAACTTTGATCTAGGTCTACCATTTATAGAAACACTTGAAGATATATAAACAGCTACATCTTCACCTTTATCAGCATACTCTTTTTTAAGCCTTTGAGCCAGTTGCCACATGAAATCAGGCTTCGTATTTGCCGAATTAAATTGTTTTCTAGACAATCTTTCTTTAATATTCACGCGTTCACGTTTACCAGTTTCTTTATTCTCCACATAATAAACAGCTCTTCCAGAACGACTGCGCAACATCATGCGCCAGCTTAATCGATGACCTTCTTCAGTCCACAATACATCATCCTCTATCACCCAATGACGCAACGGAAGAACTAGCATGATTAGTAAAAAACTAATAGTAAACACTTTTATAATACCTGCGTGTTTTGGTACAATTACTTCTCGTGCAGCATAAAAGGTTTTTTTACTCAAAAATCTTTTATGAACGGTTTCAGTGGTAAGAAAAAACAATAAAAACGATAGTGCCAGATAAGGGAAAACACCAATCTTAAAGACTATAGAGTTGAATAAATGGAAGAATACACTTGCTATAATTGCAATCCACCTAGTTCGTTTCCACAATAACAACGGGACAATAATTAAATCGAAAAGTAGCCCATAGTATAGAATAGCAACATGAGCCCAATCTTGTTGAAGAATCTCATAATCACGTCCTCGAGTGGACATTAAAAATTTCTCAAAACTTCCATCCAACCAGTCTGGGTAGAACTTAGCTATACTGGCGTAGCTGTAAACGATCCATACAAATCCGATAATTAGAATATAAATCCATCGACTCATATGAATTTTCAATAGTTCTTTGTTTTTTTTAGCATCAACAGATCCAGCTTTATGAGCAGGTAAGAAAACAAGTAACCAATTAAGTAACATAATCAAATAACAATGATTATTGTAACTAGATTTTTGAAGTAAATAAACGTAAGTCCATGTAATCGCATAAAACAGCATTGCCATCCTATACTTGTACCCTAACATAATAAAGATACCTGCTATTCCCATAGCACTGTATAGAACGTACATGCCATATCCTGGCAACGGCTCTAAAAACTCAAAACCTATGAATGTAAATGTAAACTCAGTATCTATAAATAAACGTTTAACAGCACCCAAGGCAATACTTCCAAAAGCCTCGCAAGTAAGAATGAGTCCATAGACCATTCTAAAAACAACAAGAGCAGAATTATCTACTTGGGTAAAAAACCATTTATTTATCGTCTCTCGCATAATCTTGTGTACGCTTTAAATCATGATCCATAGCACTTACGAGTTCCTGCATGGTATCAAACTTCTTTTCATCCCTTAACCGTTTATGAAAAAACAGCTCCATTGAGGTATCATACAAATCACCATCAAAATCTAAATAGTAAGTTTCAATGGTACGGTAGTTTCCATTCCCAATGGTAGGGTTAACACCTATGTTAGTCATACCAAAGAAGTGTTTCCCGTTAATACAACTAGATGTTATATAAACTCCATTCCCTGGAATTAATTTGTACTCTTGGTGAACATGTAGGTTTGCCGTTGGGTAACCAATAGTTCGGCCTATTTGTTTACCAGATCTTACATGACCTTTTAAACTATAAGTTCTATTCAAATAGCGATTTGCTCGTTCTATCTCGCCGCTTTCTAGCGATTGTCTCACTTTAGTACTGCTTACTGCAACCTCTTCTACTTCTTCCTTTGAGATTTCAATTATATCAAAATGGTACTCACTAGCATATTCTTTAAGCTCATTAATGCTTGCACTACGATTGCGACCAAAACGATGATCATAACCTATAACAACAACACTAGCCTTTAATTGATCAACCAATATTTCCTTAACATATTCCTGTGCGGTAGTTCTTGAAAACTCTATTGAAAAAGGATGAATAACCATATTCTCAATTCCTTGATCTTTTACAAGTTCAGTGCGTTCCTCGATACTATTAATTAATTTCAAATCATGGTCTGGTTGCAATACCATTCTAGGATGAGGAAAAAAGGTAAGAAGCACACTTGTCAAATTGTCTGCTTGAGCACGATTAACCACACGTTGTAAAATTTTTTGATGTCCATGATGCACACCATCAAATGTACCTATGGTAACCACACTCTTTCTATCTGAGTTAAATTCGGATATGTTATTATATATTTTCAATTCGCAATTAGTCGATTACTTTATTAAGTCTAGTATACTATTTTTTCACCTTGATGATTTAAGTTTTGTACGCTTTCGCGAAAGCGTACTAACTCTACTCACTACTTACCATTAAATTCATTCATAGCATTAGACAATCCTGCATGAATAAAAGCCAAAGCAGCATTTGAAGCTTTGTCAATACGTTCTGGTAAAGCTGCTTGTTCTTCCTTATTCCATTCTCCCAACACATAATCAACCTGTCGACCTTTACCAAATTGGGCCGATATACCGAATCGAAGCCTAGGGTAATTAGGAGTATTCAAGGTAATTTGAACATCCTTGAGACCGTTATGACCACCATCACTACCTTTTCCCTTCATGCGTATTGTCCCGAACTCCAGATTAAGATCGTCTGTAATAATTAGGATATTCTCTTTTTCTATTTTTTCCTGTTTCATGTAATATTTCACCGCCTTACCACTCAAATTCATAAAGGTATTAGGTTTAAGGAGCACTACTTTCTTTCCTTTATGTGTAGTAGTTGCTACATCGCCTAACTTTAGAGTCTCAAAGGTAACATCTTTCATAGCAGCAAGTTCGTCTAGTATCTTGAAACCTATATTATGTCGTGTTTCTGTATATTTTGAACCTGGATTTCCTAATCCTACAACTAGAAATTTTTTCATATCACTTTCATGAGTTTTTACTTTATCACCTAGTAATTTTTGCAACCATGTAAACATCTTTCAAAGCTATAAAAACGAGACGATCTTTTTGTTATAAGTTTATAAAATGCTGGCACAAAAAAAGCCTTGAGAACTCTCAAGGCTTGTAATTTAGGTTTAAGAAAATTTATGCATCTTCCTTAACTGCTGCCACATCGCTAGTTTCAGTAGCTGGCACATCTTCATCATCATCATCATCGTCATCTGCAACAGCATTACGAGATGTTTTAACCATTACAACAACCATTGTATCTGGGTGCATAATTTCATAAGAATCAGAACGCAATTCCTTAACCTGTCTCTTCATACCAATTTTAAGGTCTGATATTTCTACATTAATGTAGTCAGGTAAGTTTGCAGGTACTGCTTTAACTCTAAGCTTACGGTTAGGGAATTTAAGTACACCACCGTTAAGCACACCACGTGAATTACCGTGAAGTTTCACAGGGATTTCCATAGTCACTGCTTTATCATCAAAGATTTGATAGAAATCAGCATGTAATAATAATTCTTTTACTGGGTGCCATTGTAAATCTTGAGCAATAGCATTGTAAGTACCGTCTTTTCCTAGATCTATCACTACAGTGTGAGCATCTGGAGTATAAACAAGGTTTCTGAACGCATTTTCGTGCGCTGCAAAGTGTACTGGCTCGTCTCCTCCGTAGATGACACAAGGAACCATACCAGCATTACGTAGGGCTTTAGTTGCCTTTTTACCCACGCTTTCTCTTTTAGATCCGTTGATCGTGATTGACTTCATTTATTTAAATTTAAATTAATTTACATTATAAAATTATCGCTGATGGACTCATTTTGTTGCACGCTTTTCATCACAGTCGCAAACAGTCCTGCACAGGATAATACTTTTATTTTAGAACTCTCCTGTCTTAAAGGAATAGAATCGGTTACAATTAACTCTTCTAATTGAGAATTCTCAATTCTCTCATAGGCTTTACCAGAAAGAATTGCATGAGTACAAATAGCTCTTACACTTTTTGCGCCGCGCTCCATCATTACATCAGCAGCTTTAGTTAATGTCCCGGCAGTATCTACCATATCATCAACTAGCACCACATTCTTACCTGTCACGTCTCCAATTAACTCCATGTGAGAAATCACATTGGCTTTTTGACGTTGTTTATAACAAACTACCACATCACTTTCTAGAGTTTTGGCATAAGCATAAGCTCGTTTAGAACCACCCATATCAGGTGAAGCAATAGTTAGATCCTCTAAAGCTAACTCCTTCAAATGAGGAACAAATAAAGAGCTCGCAAAAAGATGATCTACTGGTTTTTCAAAGAAACCTTGAATTTGATCAGCATGTAAATCCATGGTAATGATTCTTGTTGCACCTGCTGTCTCAAGTACTTTAGCAATCATTTTTGCTCCTATTGGAACACGTGGTTTATCCTTTCGATCTTGTCTTGCCCAACCAAAATATGGAATTACCGCTGTGATGTGTCTTGCACTTGCTCTTTTTGCAGCATCTAGCATCAATAACATTTCCATAAGGTTATCGCTACTAGGCTGTGTTGAACCTATTATAAAGATGCGACGACCTCTTATAGATTCTTCAAAGCTAGGTTGAAACTCACCATCACTAAAGGTAGAGAAGTTAACCTGACCTAACTCGGCACCATATGCCGTAGCAATTCTTTTGGCAAGGTCCATACTTTGCCTACAGCCGAATAATTTTGCGTCCTTAAGTGCGTAGCTCATTTCTCTAGTCTTTATAGGATGTTGGTTTTGAGCGTGCAAAAGTACAATTATATATTGAGTTGTCCATATTTATTAATAATAATATCGCTACAATGATTACTTTTATTACTTTTGCGCTCTCTACTTATTGCCTCAGTGGTGGAATTGGTAGACACGTTGGATTCAAAATCCAATGCTTCACGGCGTGCCGGTTCGATTCCGGCCTGAGGTACAAAAGCCCATCCTTAAGGTTGGGCTTTTATTTTACAATAAATTTTAGTGTTTAAAGTTGACTATATATTAAGGAACACTTATACAGGTATAAATGTTAAGTTAATGTCATTTTTTACGATTGTTAGCCCTTTGCTTGTATAATCTGTTTGAGATATTATATATTTACCTCCTTAACTTGAAAATTCAAATAAATCAATATCTAAAAATGAAACGATCACTTTCAATTTTACTCGTTGCGGTTATGATGATGCTAGGTATGGCAAACACTTCAACTGCTGCTACAACAACGACTACTAATGCTGCGATTACTACAATTGTTACGCAAAATGCTGAACCTGTAGAAAAGGTGAGCTTTCACCAAGAGCTTAAAAAGCGATTCATAGAAGGTGGTCCTGTGTTTATGGCGATTGTATTACTTTGTCTTATCTTAGGTCTAGCTATCGCTATTGAAAGAATTATTTATCTTAATCTTTCCACAACAAACTCTAAGAAACTAGCTGCAAACGTAGAAGACGCGCTTAAAAGTGGTGGTGTTGAAGCTGCTAAGGAAGTTTGTAGAAACACAAAAGGTCCAGTTGCTTCTATCTACTACCAAGGTTTAGACCGTGTAGATGAAGGTATAGACGCTGCAGAAAAAGCTGTAGTTGCTTATGGTGGTGTTCAAATGGGCCAATTAGAAAAAAATGTTTCTTGGGTATCTCTATTCATCGCACTAGCACCGATGCTTGGTTTCATGGGTACAGTAATCGGGATGATCAAATCTTTCGATAGTATCGCAGAAGCAGGTGCTATGGAGCCATCACTAGTTGCAACAGGTATTAAAGTTGCACTTCTTACAACTGTATTTGGTCTGATTGTTGCTATTATTCTTCAAATCTTTTACAACTACATCATTGCTAAAATCGATAGTATTGTAAATGACATGGAAGATGCATCAATTACATTGATAGACATCTTGTCTGACTACAAAAACGGTAAACTTTAATAGTAGAATCTTAAAAAACTAAAACCATGGCATTACATAAAGTAATAAAATATCTTGTACTCTTGCTAGGTTTAGTGGCTTTTGGATTCTTTTTCTACACCCTTGCTGTGGGTGATGAGGCTATTGAACTTAATGAGAACGGAGTTCAAAGCTCTACAGTAACACCAATGATGTATCTATCTTATATCATTTTAGGAATAATCATATTATCTGTAGTAGTATTTGTACTTAAAGGACTATTTACAAGTCCAGAAACTCTTAAAAAGAGTTTGATCTCAATAGGTCTACTCGTAGTAGTAGTTCTAATTTCTTATTTTGCATTTGCTGATAATTCAGTAGTAAACGCACAAGGAGAAGCTATCATGTTAGACGACGGCGAGCAGTTAACTGCGAGCACCTCACAATGGATTGGAACATCTTTATATGTATTCTACATACTAGCAATAGTTGCTGTAGGTACTATCGTTTGGTCTGGAGTGAGTAAAGTTTTAAAAAGATAAATTATGGCTAGAAGATCAGCACCAGAAGTGAATGCAGGTTCCATGGCTGATATAGCGTTTTTGCTACTTATCTTCTTCCTAGTTACAACAACTATTGAAGTTGATAGTGGTATCAAACGTAAGTTACCGCCACCTGCGCCAGAAGAGCAAGAAGCTCCACCAATTAAGGAAAAAAACATCTTCCAAGTACTGGTTAATAAAAACGACCAGCTACTAGTAGAAGAGAAACCTATGGAAGTTAAAGATTTAACTAAAGCTGCTATAGAATTCCTAGATAATGGTGGTGGAGACACACCTAGAACTGCTTGTGGATACTGTCAAGGTAAAAAAGATCCAGCATCATCTGATAATCCAGATAAGGCTGTGATTTCACTTGTAAATGATAGACAAGCTAGCTACAGTATGTACATCACCGTAATGGATCAATTAGTAAAGGCTTACACAACACTTAGAAATCGTGAAGCTAATAGACTATATGGTGTATCTTACGAGGAGCTAAAAGCAGAAAAGGATGGTTGGCCAGAAACAGAAAAGGAAGACAATCCTGATTATGAAAAACTGGTTGAGAAAATCGAAAAAGTAGAAGAGTTGTTCCCTGGTAAATTATCAGAAGCAGAACCTCAAAAAGCAGGATAATTATGTCAAAGTTTAAAAAGAAAAAGAGTGGTGATTTACCAGCGATTTCTACGGCTTCGCTGCCAGATATCGTATTTATGCTTTTATTCTTTTTCATGGTTGCTACGGTAATGCGTGAAAATGAATTGAGCGTTGAGAATAATCTTCCACTTGCAGGTGAAGTAGAAAAGTTATCCGACAAAAACAAAGTAGCTTTCATTTACATTGGAAAACCTAACGAAAAAATGCAAAAGCAATTTGGTACTAATGATGTAGTACAACTAGGTGATAAAATCTCAAGTGTTAAACAAGTTCAAGACTACGTTAACACTAAGAGAAATAAAATGAATGAAGACGAAAAGGATGAATTTTTGGTTTCACTTAAAGTAGATAGAAACTCTAAAGTTGGTATTCTTACTGATGTTAAACAAGAACTTAGAGATGCCTATGCACTCAAGGTTAATTACACTTCTAAAGAAGGTAATTCAATGAAAAACATTAAGAAGTAAACTTCACTTTAATACAAGTTAAAAGCCAGTCCCTAGGACTGGCTTTTTTTGTTTTACTGCATTTCATACAATTGCCTGATAATCAGTGGCACGACATTTGATTTTGGTTACAGGAGTACTTACGAATTACTACTAAGCTTTATCAACTTATTGCTTCGTAATTCTCATTAATGTTAACCTTAAATTTTATCAAAATGGCAAAACGAAATGCACCAGAAGTGAATGCAGGCTCAATGGCAGATATAGCATTCCTGTTACTTATCTTCTTTCTAGTAACAACAACCATTGAAACAGACACCGGAATCTTAAGAAAGTTATCTAAACCTAACGACACGCCTGCGGTTAGTATTCCTGAAAGAAACATTTATCAAGTAATAGTAACATCGGACAATCAAATAATGGTTGAAGGATCACCAATGGAGATAGAAGACATCACAACAAGCGCTATTGCCTTTTTAGACAATGGTGGTGGATCTGGAAATAGAACCTGTAATTATTGTCAAGGAGAACGAAATCCAGAATCCTCTGACAATCCAGATAAGGCAGTGATCTCACTGGTAAGTGACCGACAAACCGATTACAAGACCTATTTGACAGTTACTGATCAACTTATCAAAGCATATAACCATTTACGAGACAGAGAAGCTCTAAGACTTTTTAACACGAGCTACAAAGCGTTGAAGCTAGAACGTCAAAATTGGCCACAAAACGATTTAAACTCACCTGAATTTCTCGAATTGAAAAGAAAAATTGAACTGGTTGAAGATCTCTTTCCAGGAAAGCTATCGGAGGCTGAACCTGTAAAAATTGAATAATCTCAAATCAACAACGATATGGCTAATATGTGACTTTAATGTATTGTCAAAACTTTGCCTTGTCAAATAATTACAATTTTATAGTCACATATTTTCTTTTACTATTAGTAACTTGCTTACGGCAAAAAAAACCTTATGAGAACATACTCGCTTTTACTAATTATCTTTCTTGTTAGTTATATCTCTTTTGGCCAGGATACCACTGTTCAAACACAAGAATTTGAGAAAATACCAGAAAGCGTAAACGATTCATTGTATAGAGAAGATCAAATATATGTAGGACTAACTTTTAATCTAATCAATAATGAACCCGATGAGTTTTCTCAAAATGGATTTTCAGGTGGTTTACATTTAGGGTTTATTAGAGACATGCCAATTAATAAAAAAAGAAATATTGCCATAGGTATAGGTTTAGGATACAGCACAAATAGATATAATTCCAACTTATTTATTAATACAGATGAAAGCGGTAAAACAACCTATCAGATTATTGATGACGACATTGATGTAGATCGCAATCGTTTACACACCAATCTAATTGAGATGCCCATACAATTTAGATGGCGTACTTCTACTCCTACAGAATATACCTTTTGGCGTATCTACACCGGTGTAAGACTAGGGTATATCTTTCATCACAAATCCGACTTTCAAGGCAATGGAGTTACAAGAGTTTTAAAAGACATTCCAGAACTAGAAAAATTTAGATTTGCTGCAACTTTAAGCATCGGTAATGGAAGTTTTAACGCTTTTGTGATGTATAACCTAAATCCATTATTTAATGAAAACGCACAAATAAATAACGATCCTATCAATCTTCAACCGATAAAATTTGGAATAGAATTTTACATTCTATAATACGTATTAAACCCCAATATAAATTTGAGTAATCAAACCGGTCAAAAAGCCAAATATTATTTCGTGATTAGAATGTGCTTTTAAATATAATCGTGCAGACGCTGTAACCCCAGCTATTATACTTATACCAGCTATTAAATACAACAACGGTAGATTCATTGTGAATAAGAGAACAAACACAAAACCTAGCAATCCGCCTATTCCCATCATATGCAAACTTATTTTATACCTCATAAAAGAGAGAACTGCTGCGATAAATGAAGCAACTACAATCCCGATAAAGAAATAATACAAGGGTGTGTGAAATCCATCTCTAAAGCCGCCACGCGCTACGATCACAATCAATATCGTATAACAAATAAGTGGCCAGGTGCGTTCCTTTGATGTTTTTAAATCTATAGATTGAACTATACCAAGTATCTTTAATATTACATAAATCAACAACGGGATAATAATGGTAAGCAATCCTATCAAATACAACTTGACATTAACTTGCTGATCATTATCATAGGTATTATAACTAAGAAACCAAAACGACACAACAAAAGGAATCCATAAAGGATTTGTCACGACGCTCCATATCTTAAAAAAGCGCTCCTGCATTAGATCTCTTTACGCAATCTTGCTACGGGAATATCTAACTGTTCACGATACTTAGCTACCGTTCTTCTGGCTATAGGATAACCTTTTTCCTTAAGAATCTCAGCTAATTTTTGATCTGTAAGAGGTTTTTTCTTATCCTCTTCACTAATTACAGTTTCTAGTATTTTCTTTATTTCCCTAGTAGAAACCTCTTCTCCGTCTGTATTAGTCATGGATTCAGAGAAAAATTCCTTGATCAACTTTGTTCCATAAGGTGTGTCCACATACTTTGAATTTGCCACACGGCTCACGGTAGAAACGTCCATACCAATTTCATCGGCGATGTCCTTTAAAATCATAGGACGTAAGTTACGTTCATCACCTGTAAGGAAATATTCTTTTTGATAATGCATAATGCTAGACATCGTTACAAACAGTGTTTCTTGTCGTTGCTTTATTGCCTCAATGAACCACTTTGCACTATCAAGCTTTTGTTTAATGAACATCACAGCGTCCTTTTGAGACTTAGTCTTCTCCTTTGCCTCTTTATAACCTTTAAGCATGTTAGAGTAGTCTCTAGACACGTGTAGCTCTGGAGCATTACGGCCATTTAGAGTAAGTTCTAACTCACCGTCTTTAATTCTAATTGTAAAATCTGGAACGACTTGCTCTACGATTTTTGTACTGCCGCCAGCGTATGAGCCTCCTGGTTTTGGGTTTAAATGCTCTATTTCTTCAATAGCATCACGCAATTCTTCCTCACTTACGTTGTATTTAGAAAGTAATTTTTTATAATGCTTCTTACTGAAAGCGTCAAAACTGTCTCTAATCAATTTAATTGCAAGCTCAGTATCTGGGGAATTACGCTTTCGCGAAAGCTGAATCAATAAACACTCCTGCAAACTACGGGCTCCTACTCCAGCAGGATCTAGCTGTTGTACGATACGCAACACCTTTTCTACCTCATCTACATCGGTGTAAACGTTCATGGTAAAGGCTAGGTCATCTGCAATATCCTCCAATGATCTACGTATGTAACCGCTACCATCTATGCTACCTACTAAAAATTGCGCGATACTAGCTTCTTGATCGGATAATCGCCTAGTATTAAGCTGATCAAGAAGGGTTTGAGTAAATGATTTTCCTGCTGCATAAGGAACACTTTTCTCGTCCTCATCCGCACTATAGTTATTAGATTGCGTACGATATTCTGGTATCTCGTCGTCGCTTAAATATTCATCAACATTGATATCTGCCTCGATGGTTTCATTATCTTGATCAAAATCGTCGTTAGTAAGTGAGTCATACTCATCTTCTGATTTTTCCTTACCACTATCAAGCGCAGGATTTTCCTCAAGTTCAGATTTAACTCGTTGTTCAAATGCCTGTGTAGGCAGTTGAATCAATTTCATGAGTTGAATTTGCTGCGGAGACAGCTTTTGAGAAAGTTTAAAATTGAGTGTTTGCTTAAGCATTTACAAATATTCTTACTTGTAAAAATAAAAAAAGCCTGTGTGATCACAGGCTTAAGTTTGATTTTTGTGAATTATTTAGTTAGAATTCAGCATTTCCTGGTGTGCGAGGATAAGGAATTACGTCACGTACATTACCCATTCCTGTAACAAACATTACCAATCGTTCAAATCCTAATCCAAATCCGCTATGTACTACACTACCGAATTTTCTCATCTCTAGATACCACCAAAGTTCCTCTTCTGGAATTCCCATGTCATCCATTTTTTGTTTAAGAACATCATAACGCTCTTCACGTTGAGAACCACCAACTATTTCACCAATTCCAGGGAATAAGATATCCATGGCGCGCACAGTTTTATGATCATCATTTAACCTCATATAAAAGGCTTTAATTTTTGCAGGATAATCAAAAAGAATCACGGGACACTTAAAATGTTTTTCAACTAGATAACGTTCATGTTCCGATTGAAGATCTGCTCCCCATTCTTCTATGACATAGTTGAACTTTTTCTTCTTATTAGGCTTAGAGTTTTTAAGTATATCTATCGCCTCGGTATAAGAAACTCGTTTAAAGTTGTTTTTTAAAACAAACTCTAACTTTTCTCGTAACGGCATAGGACTACGTTCTGCTTGAGGCTTGAGCTTATCTTCATTAACCAATCGTTGCTCTAGAAATTCTAAATCATCGGCGCATTGTTCAATGGTATACTTAATTACTTCTTTAATAAAATCCTCAGCAAGATCCATGTTTGCATCTAGATCATTAAACGCTACTTCAGGTTCAATCATCCAAAATTCGGCTAAATGTCGAGATGTATTGGAATTTTCTGCTCTAAAGGTAGGTCCAAAGGTATACACTTGACCTAATCCCATGGCATAAGTTTCTGCTTCTAACTGTCCTGAAACAGTTAAGTTGGTTTCTTTACCAAAAAAATCTTTTGAGTAATCTATTTCCCCTTCTTCTGTAAGCGGAGGATTTTTTGTGTCTAAGGTAGAAATACGAAACATTTCTCCAGCTCCTTCAGCATCACTACCAGTAATGATCGGTGTGTGAGCTTGATAAAATCCTTTTTCTTGGAAATATTTATGGATAGCAAAAGATAAGGCGGCTCTTACACGCATTACCGCTCCAAAGGTATTAGTACGCACGCGTAAGTGAGCTTGTTCTCTTAATGTATCCAATTTATGCCTTTTAGGAGACAATATTGTTTTTGCTACTTCTTCAGAATCTGCGGTTGCAAGAATCTCTACCGAAGTTGCTTGTAATTCTACACGTTGTCCTTTTCCTTCACTTTCGACTAAATTACCTGTAACTGCCACAGCAGATGCTACTGTAATTTGATCTCTTACAGCTTGATCTATTTTTTCAGGATCTATTACTGCTTGCAAATTCTTTATGGTCGAACCGTCATTAATCGCTATAAATCTATCGTTTCTAAAACTGCGCACCCATCCTTTAACGGTAATTTCAACCATACTAGGATCGTCCTTTAAAATATCTACTATTCTTTTCATTTCTAGGAATAACTTGAATGGCAAATATAGATTTTATGCACTCTATGAACAATAATTGCTGCAACGAATTACACTAGAGATACGCGTCCTATTCTTCTTCGTCAGATTTTGGTGCGATAATAGGAATGGCTGGTTTTTTAAATGTCCGTTCATTTGCAATGCTGCGTTCTAGTGATAACAACATACTAGGCAACAACAAAAGATTGGACAACATAGCAAATAACAAGGTTGCACTTACTAAAGCTCCTAGTGCAACTGTGCCTCCAAAACTTGATATGGTAAATGTAGAAAACCCAAAAAACAAAACGATACTAGTATAAAACATACTAACTCCAGTTTCTTTTAAAGCGCTATAAACAGACTTCTTAATTTTCCAATTATTTGCCATAAGCTCTTGCCTATACTTAGCTAAGAAGTGAATAGTATCATCAACAGAAATTCCAAAGGCTATTGAAAAAACCAAGATGGTTGAAGCTTTTATAGGCACACCTATGAAACCCATTAATCCAGCAGTCATTAACAAAGGAAGTAAGTTAGGTACAATCGAAACAAAAATCATCCTAAGCGACTTAAACATAAACGCGATAAACAATGCTATTAATAAAATGGCCAAGGATAATGACAAAATCAAATTATTAATTAAGTAATTGGTTCCTTTTTGAAATACAAGCGCCTTACCCGTTAAGGTAATTTCATAATCTTCAGCAGGAAAAAGGGTTTCAAGTTTTGCTCTTAAATTTTCTTCTACATACTCAAGACGTTCAGTAGGCATATCTTTCATGAAAGTTGTCACGCGTGCGTATTGACCTGTACTATCCACATAACTTTTCATCAAACCTACTTCTCCATTACTATTCTTGAGAAATTTAGCCATAAATAAACGTTCATTGCTTGTTGGCAGATCAAAGAACTCGGGATCACCTTGATAGAAAGCCTGTTTTGCAAACTTAATTAATGAAATTACCGACATTGGTCTGGACAACTCGGGTGTTTCAATGATATGCTCTTCTAACTTGTCAATTTTTTTAAGCGTTTTTGGCTTATTAACACCTTTCTTTTTCTTGGTATTGATGACAATTTCTACAGGCATGACACCATCAAAACTTTCTTCAAAAAATTTAATATCCTTGTAAAAGCTCATGCTTTTAGGCATATCCTCAATTAAACTTCCAGAAACTCTAATTTGATACATCCCAATGAAGCTGAGAATAAGGACAACAACGCTGGTAATATAAATGGCGATTCTATAGTTCTTCACCATAACACCTAGCCAATTGGCAAAACTGTTGATCCACGTTTTTCCTAAATGCTTAAGATGTTTTTCCTTAGGCAACGGTAAATAGCTATAAATGATAGGAATAATCATCAAGCTTAAAACGAATATGGTAACGATACAGATACTTGCTACAATACCAAATTCTTTAAGCAATTTACTTTGCGTAAAAATAAAAGTTGCAAATCCACTTGCAGTGGTAAGGTTAGTCATTAAAGTAGCATTACCTACCTTAGTAATGACTCGTTGTAAAGAGAGAGCTTGATTACCGTGTTTCCTGATTTCCTGCTGGTATTTATTGATTAAGAAGATGCAATTAGGTATTCCTATTACAATAATCAAAGGAGGAATTATAGCTGTAAGTACCGTGATCTCAAATCGAAATAGGCCTAAAAATCCAAATGCCCACATCACTCCTATTATTACGGTGACAATAGATATAAAAGTTGCGCGCCACGATCTGAAAAAGAAAAAGAATAACCCAGAGGTTATAAGCAATGCTGCTAACAAAAACATCCCTATTTCATCAACAATGTTTTGTGCATTTAAGGTACGTATGTAGGGCATTCCTGATGTTCTAACATCTAGTCCATTATTTCTATAAGAATCTATTAACGGAACTAATTCATTAAGAACAAACTCTTTTCGAGTGATTGTATTTACAATGTCTTTCTTTAAATAAACAGCGGTACGTATTACACTATCCTTTTCACTATAAATTAAATTTTTATAAAACGGTAAATCGGTAAATAGTTTTTTCTTAAAAGCGGCATAGTCTGCCTCGCTTTTTAATTTTGTAGGCAGTAATTCGTTTACTTTAAAACTAGAACTAGGTTCATCTAATTCAAGAACAGGTAAGTTACTGGTTGATAAAACAAAGTCGATTTCCTCAAATTTTGAAATACTATCTGCCAGTTGGTTCCAAGCATTTAATTTCTCGTAAGTATTAAGAGTCTCTTGGGTAGCTCCAAGAATAATTAAATTCCCCTCTTCACCAAATTGTTTAATAAACTCATCATACTCAATATTCACTGGATGATCATCAGGAAGCAAATTAGCCTCAGTGTGAGAAAACTTCATGTATTTCCACTGAGTTCCTAGGGCAATTGTAGCAAGAACAATAAGTCCGAGAATCACCTCACGATTGCGCAATATTAATCGCGCTAAACTATTCCAAAAGCTGAAACTAAATAATTTATGCATAGGTCTTTACCGATGGGCTGCAAAGGTAAATCTTATACACGTGATAATCCTTATTTCAAGTGTAAACTATTCTAAACGCTACAATTCTAAATAAAAGGTAAATTTTAACGCAAGATTGTCCTCAATATCAGGCAAATGATAAGCCCCATAGCGGTAAGAAAAGCTTAATCCAAATCCGAAAAGGAGTTTATTTAATTCAATACCACTTTCAAAATAACCGTGTTCTAGAGTGTCAAACCCAATTCCTATATGCTCTTCAGTATTGTTCATACTACCCAAGGCAGCCCTAGTAATAAAGGCAACTTCAGGCTTTAAAAACGATGCAATGTTAAGTGCAGGAAACCTATGTTTTACTTGTGCTGTGATCAATCTATCAGAAAAGAACTCATTGAAATACATGGTTTCAAAACTGCGCCTACCTGCAACTGAAAATCTTTGCAACAATTCATCTTTTGTAGGTGAGTTAGGGTAAGCATGATAAAGATGGGTAAGAGGAATATCGCCACGGCCGTAGTGACCTTCTACCTGCAATTCAGTAAAAGAATTGTCCTTCCAGGGTTGAAAATATACTGCTTTGGCAGACAACTTTCCGTAATTAAAGTTTGATCCATACAATCCTTTTATTCCTTGTGTGTATTGAGCACTTAATATTGGATAACCTCGTGTTATTTCTTGATAACCGCTAGGAGTAAGCATAAAGGTGCTTACTGGACTATACCTCGCACCTATAACCACTTCAGATAAGGTATAATTAGTAAAACTATTATCCCTAGGCCTGAATTCATAAAATGTTGTTTGAGTAATTCGCTTTCGCGAAAGCGAGATCTCACTTATCAAGGAAGGGAATAATCGCTGTTGTAGTGAGGCTCCTACACTATTGTATTTAAAGAAGGTTGGAATATTGATTAGTCTAGGTTCAAAAAGACTATAAACACGTGCATCAGTCAAGAATTTTTCGGCACCTATTTCAGCAATATCCTCACTTTTATATAGGTTGAGCCACGTGTTTTTTTCTTCGTCAATTCTAAATCCTGCGCTTATTTTATACTTAAATCGATCATCCTTAGTACCGTAGGCCACGTAACCACTTAACCTCCATCTTTCACTTAATTTCTCATTAGTTTGACCACCAACTCCCAATCTAAACGCCTCGTAATCATTGTATTTTACTAGATACTTTAAATCAATATCAAAAAATCCTACTGGATAATAGCCCACCTTAAACTTATCAAGTGTTTCTAGTTTTCTATTAATCTTGGTCGCGGTAACCACACTATCCAAGTTTGTAAATTGAGCTAGTTGCGTTGTTGTATAGGCTTCTTTTGAATCTCGATATTCATCCCAATATGATTCTGGCCGACCTATTGCCTCGTCAGGGATTTCAGTAAGAATACCTTTCTTTCCAAAATCTACCGGTATATTTAATTCATAATTGAAGTAATCCACTTCTAGAATCATATACAAATCTTGTCCTGTTTGATTCTCGGAAGGAGATTCGTTACCTACCTCTAGCCTACCACCAAAAAGCTCCAATTCCTTTTTAGTTTTCTGCTTTTTTACATACAAAGATCTTTTTAAAGGAACCCAAACTCCGGCTTTTGTATTGTAGGTAAAGCTATGAAGAGTCTCTATATTGAGTTCTCCTGGTGTATCAATTTCAAAGAGAACAACATCATAATTAACAGCATCTATGTAAACGGTACCTTCTAATAAATTAGGAATTTCTGCAAGAGGTTGTGGTTTAAAATTTACTTTATAGACAGTTCTGTTCTCTATTAAGGAATCTTTTTCGATTTGATAATCGTAGAATTGAGTTCTTGAAGAATGCAATGGATTTTTAAATCGTTGATCAAGTATTATGTAATCCTTTTGATTTAAAAACTGGGATTGAAATATGATAGTATATACAGGATATACAGGTTTTTCAAAACCTGGCATTTGAGCTGCTGTTACTACCTCTTTATATCCTTTTATTGAGTCGTATACATGCAGGATGGTACGCTCTGAAAAAAGTACTTGCGTTTTTTTTAAAGTCTTACGTAATTCGGTTTTTTTATAACCTGGACCTGTTAAAGCCTCTGGATCACCAGTTATTTTGAAATTCTCATAAGACTCATAGCTAAAGCTATTTACTTGATTAAGCAGTTCGTTTTGTGATAATCTTTCGGCTGCCTTTTGAATGATAAAAGGTGTAGACTCTTGCGCCATCATTATGAATGGCAAGAAAAAGACGAACAAAAAACTGTTTCTCATAGCAATGGCATAGACGCGGTGTAAAAGTAAATAACTGTATGAGTAATCCACCTATAATTATTGTTATTGTTAAACACTACAGATTGTTAGCCTGAAAGGTTGATTTACTCATTGTATAAAACCTACCGGGAATAACGCCTTCCCATAAAAACCTATGATGGATTTGCATTCCCAACCTTTCTGCAACAATTTGGGATCCTATATTTTCCTCGGCTATATGTGCTGCTATTGAATCAAAATTTCTAGTATTGAATCCATGATCTAGAAGAGCTTTACAAGATTCTGTTGCGTAACCTTGACCCCAAAATTCCTTTAAAAATTTATATCCAATCTCAATTATGTTTTTAGATTGAGTATAATTCAAACCTGCGCTGCCTATTTTTTTTCCTATAGATTTATCAATAACGGCATACCTTCCTAATTGGTATGAAGCGTATTGACCTTTTTCTGGATGCAATATTTCATCTAATAAGAGTTTTGCCTCTAGAACAGTTGTCATAGGTTGTTTTCCTGTAAACTGCATGACCTGAGGATCCTTGTGCAAGTCAAACACAAATTCTTTATCAGAAATCTCAAACGGCCTTAATAGTAATCGTTCAGTTTCTAATGTTGGCATCAAACCCTTAGATCGCTCCATTGGTCGTTTTCATCAAATAAAACTTCAGCAAATGGACATAAAGGATGAACCTTCATATTATTTTCTTGAGCATACTCAACCGCCTTATGAACTAATTGAGTTCCTATTCCATTACCTTCTAAATCTGGGTTTACTTCGGTATGATCAATGGTCATAACATTATCCTCATGTGAGTATGTAAGTTCGGCCATCGTTTTTTCCTCCTTTTTATAAAAGAAGATTCCTCTACTATCGTTTTGATTGTGTTTTATATCAATATTCATAGGTTTAAGATTTAAGTTAATGTGGCAAAATCAAAATCTGGTGAGACCTCAACCGGTTTATTATCTTTTTTAAAAACTCGTGCGGTCAATTCACCTTTGAGCAATTCTTTATCTCCTAGCACTCTTATATAACTACCTTCTCGCAATCCAACTACCGGTATGTGATGGTACGTGTGAAACTCGTTGATTCTTGTTTCTCTCGTTTCACCCATGTGAGTAGATCCAGAAACAGGATCTAGATAATGCGGATTAATATTGTAACCTATTACGCCTAATGCCTTGAGACTTGGAGGATGAACAATAGGCATATCATTAGTATTATTAACTGTGAGACCACACAAATTGCTCCCAGCACTAGTTCCTAGATAGAAGGTTCCTGAAAATATCGCTTTTCTAAGAGCAGTTAAAACATCTCGTTTGTAAAGCTCATTAAGTAATACAAAGGTATTTCCACCACCGGTAAAAATTGCTTTGGCCTCAAGAATAGCCTGTTTAGGATCCTGCATTTCATGCAAACCAACTACCTTAATACCGGTGTCTTCAAGTGCTACTTGCACTTTTTTAGTATATTCTTCATGCGTAATTCCACCAGGTCTTGCGAATGGAATAAAGAGTAGACTTGTAGCCCCAACTTCTTTGAGGGCTGTAAGAACATCTTCTTTAATATATTCTAAATATCCAGATCCATGTATCGTAGATGTACTAGCAATAATAAGATTGCGCATAAGTTTTTACCACTTTAAGAATAACAATTATCATCAAAATTACAAGTTAATCTCTCCTTGTATTTGTAAATTAAGTAAACTTTAATGTAAAGTCTTTTTACAAACATTAACTTAAAGCTTAATTTAAGTGTGTCATACAGCAACAAGTATGAGTAACTTTGTTTTAAACAGAATTAGCTATGAAAGCAATTATTAATATCGGTCTCCTATTATTTTCAGTCCTTTTATGGTCACAAAATAATCGCACTCAAATAGAAGGGAAAATTCTAAGCGCAACAGAAGAACCGCTATCTGGAATTACCATTTTTAATAATAACAGCATTGATGGTACTGTTACTAATGATGATGGTATCTTTTATTTGAATGTAAAAGCAGGTGATAAACTCACCTTAAGAGCTGTACAATATGAACCTCTTACTTTAGTGGTCACTGAGCAAACTGTTGAGGATAAAAAAGCTACTATTCAACTTAGGCAAGGAGTAAACGTTCTAGATGAGGTTGTTATTAATGAAAGTTTGATGCTTATAGATGTAAAAGAAGTTACCAACGTCGATCCCAAAATAGACGAAGTAAGTGAATTTAATGTACGTACACGAGCAGTAGATCGTATTGACAACACCTTTTCTGATCGTCAACGTCAACCAGAAGAATACGCTATAAGACATGAAGCCATGGCGCAAAGTATGCCCAGGTTTAATATGTTTAACCTAGTAGGACTACTAGGTGCAGTTGTTCTCAACAGTACTTTGAGCGCTCTTGATTTAAACTCGGGACCAGTAGAAGAAAAAAAAGAGTTTGACGTGATTTTAATTAAAAATAAATACCAAACTAAGTTCCTAACTGAATTCTTGAAATTAGAAGAAAAATACCTTTATGAATTCATGTATTATGCCAAGGACAGAGGATTAAATGAAGAGATGTTCTCCAAACAAAATGAGTTAGATTTACTTCAGTTTCTTAACATGACCGCAACAGAATTCAAAAGAAAAAAGAATCTACCTGACTATCATCCAACTGAATCAACACGAGAAACCAATATTCAAGTTGACTTAATGGATACAGACTCTTTAAAAATGAAAGAAACCATTAAAAAGCAATAGAAATGACTACAAAAAACTTAATCCCAATAAAGTTAGTGCTATCCTTATTCTTAATTATAGGTATCAACTCTTGTAGCAATGATGATGATTTGCCAGAATTGCCACCCATTACCTTTAATGTTTTTTGTTACGGTCCCGATCTTCAAAACAATCAAGGCGTAAGACCAGCTTATCTTGAAGAATTTTTACAAATTTCTAGCTACACTTATTCCACACAATTATTGATTACCGACGAGAATATCACAGAAAATTCTGGTACGCTTTCAGGTACAGGCTTTGCCATAGACCTCGAGTTTTTTGGCAATCGAAATACCCCATTACAAAGTGGTACTTATGAAATCAACTCCACACAAGAAATTGGTGATGTGAATGCAGGTTTTTCAGAGAATTATGATACCGGTAACAACCTCAATGCGATTACCGCATTTGAATCAGGTTTTATACGGGTAAGTCCATACAACACTGGATTCTACATTGAAATAGATGCTGTTTATAATACTGATGAGCGCTTTCACGGCATCTTTCTAGGTAACGTAACACAATTATAATTTTTGGAACATAACTTGTAACATTTAAGTGCAAAATTTATCTAGTAAGTATGAAATACCTTATTCTAATTGTAACCAGTAGTTTGATGCTGTTTACGCTTTCGCGAAAGCATACTAACCAAAACGATCATAAATACTATTTATCAGTTTCAAATGTCGCTTATAAACAGAAGGCTAGCGCACTTCAAATGACCAGTCGATTTTTTATAGACGATATGGAAGATGCCTTACAAGATCGTTTTGGCAAGGAAGTGAAGCTAGATGGAATTAAGGATTTAAAAACTGTAAATTTTTATTTAGAAAAGTATTTTCAAAGTAAAATTGAAGCCACTGTAGATGGTAAGGAACTAACCGTAAACGTATTGGGCGCCGAGTTTGTTGATGATCAAATTGTACTTTACATAGAATTACCAGTTACCAAAATGCCAGAAACTATTAAAATGAAATTCACTGCTCTTTTTGAGGTGTTTGATGACCAAAAAAACATGGTACATTATAAAATCAACGACAAAAGAAAGAGCATGGTAATGACAAAAGAACGCCCACAAGAAACCTTAACTTTTTCTTAATCTTTATAAAAGGTGCGTATATTTCTTATTTTAGCAATCCTTAAACCAAATTTGCAACATGAAAACTATTAAATTTTTGTTTTTCAGTTTGTTAATGATTTCCTTCGGTTTACAAGCACAGGAAACAGAACAACAAGAAGAACCAAAAGCAGAGGAACACTACAACATCAACAAGTTCCGTCAACTGTACCAAGAATTTTCCACTCCTAACCAATACCGCAGTGCAAGTGGAGCACCTGGTCCTGCTTACTATCAGCAACGAGCAGACTACAAGATGGACATCAAATTAGATGATGCCAATCATCATATTTACGGATACGAAACAATTACTTACACTAACAACTCACCTGATGCATTAGACTATCTATGGGTACAGTTAGACCAAAATGTAAGACAGAAGGATACTAAGTCTGCACTTATTGAAGGTGGTGGCGTTAATCCATTCATGCGTCCTTCTGATTTTGCATCTCAATATATGAAAGAACCGTTTGATGGTGGTTTCAATATAAAGAAAGTATTAGATTCAAAAGGTAACGCTCTTCCATACATGATTAATCAAACTATGATGAGAGTTGAATTACCTAAAACGCTTAAAACTGGTGAGAAATTTAGTTTTGACATAGAATGGGACTACAACATCAACAACCACGTTGATGGTAGAGGACGTAGTGGATATGAGCAATTTCCTGATGGACATAGAGCTTATGTAATCGCTCAGTTTTATCCTCGCATGTGTGTGTATAACGACGTTGAAGGATGGCAGAATAGTCAATTTTGGGGTCGTGATGAGTTTGCATTACCATTCGGAACTTTTGAAGTAAACCTTACTGTACCAGAAGATCACTGGGTTGATGCAACTGGTAAGTTAGAAAACAGAAAAGACGTTTATTCTAAAACAGAATTAAAGCGTTACGAGCAGGCTACAAAAAGTTATGACAAACCTGTTATAATAAGAACTCAACCAGAGGCTGAGAAACTTGCAATGATGCCAGGTGCTACTAAAACTAAAACTTGGGAATTCAAGGCTGATTATGTACGTGACTTTGGATGGACTTCATCTCGTCGTTACGTAGCAGATGCTATGGCTGTTAAGGTAGGTGATAAAGATGTTATGGCTGTTTCTATCTATCCGCCAGAAGGTAATCCATTATGGGAGCAATGGTCAACATATGCAGTAGCGCAAACTTTAAAGTCTTACAGTAGAATGACTTTTGACTACCCTTACCACAAAGCAATATCGGTTCACGCAAAGAATCAAGGAATGGAATACCCAATGATTTGCTGGAACTACGGTAGACCAGATGCTGAAGGAAACTACACAGATCGTACTAAATTTGGTATGATTTCAGTAATTATCCACGAGGTTGGTCACAACTTCTTCCCTATGATTGTAAATAGTGATGAGCGTCAATGGACATGGATGGACGAAGGTCTTAATACTTTTGTACAATACGTTGCCGAACAAGATTTTGGTGAAAATTATCCAGCCGCTATTGAAGGTTTAGATGCGTACCCATCTCGTCGTGGACCTGCTGCGAAAATTGTTCCTTATATGGCAGGTGATCAAAGATACATCGCCCCAATTATGAGTAAAGGTTTAAATACGTATCAATTTGGTTCAAACGCTTATAGTAAGCCTGCTACTGGTCTTAATATCTTAAGAGAAACCGTAATGGGTCGTGATCTTTTTGATTATGCATTCCGTACTTATTCTCAAAGATGGATGTTCAAGCATCCTACACCAGAGGACTTCTTCCGTTCTATGGAAGATGCAAGTGCTATGGATCTAGACTGGTTCTGGAGAGGATGGTTCTACACTACTCGTTTCAATGATATGGGACTTAAAGAGGTTAGCAAATATTATGTTTCAAATGAAATGAACCAAGCTATGAAGGATTATGCTAAAGAAAACGGCATTCCTGTTGAACGCATTAAAGAAGCTGGTCTCGTTTACATGGTAAAAGAAGATAGCGAAGACTTTGACGCTGCCTTGAAAGGTAAGCAACCAGGAGAAGTAGTAAGCGGTATAGATGATTACTTAAAAGAAAATTTCACTGCCGAAGAAAGAGCTAGAATGAAGGCTCCTAAATACTTCTATGAAATTACTGTTGAAAAACCAGGAGGATTAGTTATGCCTATTATCATTGAATACACGTTTGCAGATGGTACTAAAGAACGTGTCACTCATCCAGCAGAAATTTGGAGATACAATGATAAAAAAGTTGGTCTAAGTAAAGCAAGCGATAAAGAAATTGTAGGTATTACTATAGATCCAGACCTAGAAACAGCTGACATTGATGTGTCAAACAACAGCTGGCCACAACAGCCTAAAGTTGATAAGTTTGAAGAAATGAGAAAGCAATAATCTCTGTTTTATAAACGTTTAAAAAGCCAGTTTCAATAGAAACTGGCTTTTTGTTTTACCATAAATTGTACTTTTACTCTGTTGTAAAATTATCAATCCAATTCAATCGCTTTTACGTGAAATATTTATATATTCTATTAATTCTACTTTTGGTTTCTTGCGATGAGGATCCTACATTGTCCAATGATCAAAATCAAGGAGATGACGATATTACCACTATTGACGATAAAGTAAGACTTAGTTCAATTCAAATAGCAGAAAACACAGCTAGCAATATTGTAACAAACATTGATATAGTATACGATAATGATAATCTTATATCTGAGATCGTATTCTCTGGTCAACAATCAAAAACATATCAATTTCAATACGCACCGAACAACCAAGTAATCAATTATACAAAGATTGAAAATCAAAGTACTAGTTCTTACAGTATAGAATACGATGAAAATATCATTATAAGCAGCAATGTTTCAAACCCTAATCAAATACAACAATTTGAAATAGATAATTTTAATCGTGTAGATGAAATTCTTTCTAGAACAACCAACTCTAATGGTTCTGTGATACAAGAAAATAGCGAGGTGTTTGATATCAATGCAAACTTTAATATTGAAAGAATCACCTATCTAGAAAATAACAACACGACAGGATTTAGCGATTTCACCTATGAACTAAATGATAATCCTTTTAAGGATATGAATGATATAATAAGGTTACTTGTTTTTAAAGATTTTATTCCTTCATCAAGATTTTTACCTTTAACTCAAGAAGAGTACGACACGAGTACTGGCCCGATACAGCTCGTTCAAGAAATGATTTATACCTACAACTTAAATTCTGAAGGCATGCCAGTGAGTAGAGAAATTTCTACCACTAATAATGGTATTTCTAGCACTAGTTATAACCTATTCTCTTATTTATAAAATTAGAAAATTAATTACTCAAGAAGCGTACTGCATTAACATTATGTAATTGCACACGATATACTATAAATGTATCTTTGTCGCATGATTCATCATGTACTTTTTATAAGCACACCAGAACTATTCTTAGTAGGATTAGTAGTGTTATTAGTGTTTGGAAGCGACAAGCTTCCAGAAATAGCTCGTGGTCTGGGAAAAGCCATAAAAACAGTTCGCAATGCAACTGATGACATTAAACATGAAATCACTAAAACTGCTACTGATGACTTTAGTTCTAAAGAAGTAGAACATTTCAAAAAGCAAATCGAAGAAGTAAAGGACAAAATTGAAGAAACCGGTTCCATTAAACGTAAACTTTAATGTGGGAATCTCTTCTAGAAATTGATCGAGAATTACTCAAACTGCTCAATAATTCTTTTCTTAACAACATACCAGAATTTTGGGAGTTCATAACGCATCCAGAACGATCTATACCTATCTTTCTTTTTTTTAGTTTCTTGTTGTACAAACAATATAACAAACCTGTGAGTTACTATCTCATCATTTGTTTGCCAGTGATAGCGGGAATAACTCTTTTCATTACTAACCTGGTAAAAAATGCCGTAGAAAGATTGCGACCAAGCAATGAACCCGTTTTACTAGATAGTATTTTAATAAGTCAACGTCCAGAAAACTTTAGCTTTTGGTCAGGACACAGCGCAGTGAGTTTTGCTGTCACATTTTTTGTTTATTCATTATTATTTAGCCCTACAAAAAATCACTTTTTGAAACTCTTGTTTCTATGGCCTATTTTATTTGCACTGTCTAGAATAATGGTTGGTGTACATTATCCTGCCGATGTTATTGTAGGTGCTATCGCAGGTAGTATTTTAGGTTATCTAGGTTATAAACTAGCTCTTTATTACACGAGAAAGAGTAAGACCATCACGCACCGACAATAGAACAGTTTGCAATCTAGGATCTTCCTTCAACAACTTATTATATTCGAGAAGCACAGGTGTTGATAAATCTTTTTTCTTTACAGTTTCAACCACTTTACCGTGCCACAAAACATTATCAGAAATTATTAAAGAACCAGGCCGCACTTTCTTCATAATTTGATGAAAGTAGTTTATATAGTTTGGCTTATCAGCATCGATAAATACTAAATCAAAATAGCCTTCTAATTCGGGTATAATATCCAGCGCTGGACCTATTTTTTGAATGAAATTAATTTTCTTTACGCTTTCGCGAAAGCGTAAAAAATACCTGCTACATAAGGATTCTAGCTCTTCATTGATATCTATAGTAACTAGATCGCTATTTTCTGGCATACCTTCGGCCAGACATAGTGCAGAATAACCTGTGAAAGTACCAACTTCTAGCACACGTTTGGGGCTTATCAAACTAGAAATCATACTTAACACTCGACCTTGATAAGGACCAGAAAGCATAATGGGCTGAAGCACTTTTTGATACGTTTCTCGACTAAGATCTTTTAAAATTTGAGGTTCATTTTGAGAATGAGCTACTATATAATCATCTAGATCTTGAGGTAAAAAAAACATGCTAATACTTTGGAATTTTATTCACGCAAAAGTACCGATTACGCGTAAGAGTTTTGTAGGAACATTAAAATCGTTTGTTAATCCAAGTCGCCATGGTTTCTAAGACTACTGGCGCTATTGTCTCCTCGATTTCAAAATATTCTGATCCTGCACCGGTAGTAGCATTCTGGAACAAATGATTTAAACCAGGAAAAATTTTAACTGTAACATCGTTGTTTCCAGATCCTTTTAAAGCTTTTTCAACCGGCGGCACATTAATTTCAGGGATTACTTGGAAATCTATCGAGCCATTCATTATTAAAGTTGGTACCTTAATTTTTGCAACGTCGTCAACAGGATTATAATTCATGAAATACACAAACCAATCAGTGCTGAATTGATCGGCAAGAGATTGTGCTGTTTGATCAGAGTATTCTGCAGCAATCAAAGGATCAACCTGACTCCTTTTAGTCTCAATCGTTTTAAGGATGATCTTCTTTCTTTGATCAATAGATAAATCCTTTACTCCATCTTTAGCCATTTCATCAATGACAGCATCCATTATTTTCATTCCTTCTTCAACAGCTGCTTCAGGTTGACCTTGTAACAGCGCCGATTTACGTATTTGTGTTTTTAGAACTTGTACACCAGTAGTTCCTGTTCCTGCCATCGATATGAAAAATGCAATATCTTTAGGATGATCGGCTATAACCATAGGCGCTATCATACCACCTTCACTGTGACCTATCAATCCTATTTGTGAGGTATTTATATCCTTTCTCTTCTTAAGAAATGCTACTGCAGCGTATACATCTGTGGCAAAATCGGCGCTAGTGGCAGTACTGTGATCTCCTTGAGATTTGGCCGTACCGCGATCGTCATAACGTAAAACTGCGATTCCATTTTTTGCAAAATAATCTGCAATAACCGCAAATGGTTTGTGATCTAACAACGTTTCATCACGATCCTGTGGACCTGATCCTGAAATTAAAATCGCAACAGCTGGATTTTTAACTTTTTTGGGTAATGTAAGCGTGCCTGATAATTTAATATCACCTGCTGTTTTATTTTTAAAAGAAACTTCTTCAATCTTATAATCAAAGGGTGCTTTGGGTGTTTGAGGCCTTGAGGCTTGATTTAAATACAATCCTTTTTTTAAGCTTAGTGCATTTGACATTCCTCCTTGTGTAAAGGTACCTTCGATTAAATCACCTTTTTTTATTCCTTTGTACACGATTTGAAAAGCACTTAATTTGAATGAGATACTATCACCGTTTATTTTGACCTCATCTAACGAGGCGTAATTTTTAGATTGTTTAGGGCTTTGTAATTTACCTACATATCCTAACTCCACCTGCTCAAAATTTAGGTTAAGAGGTAATGGCCCTAGTTGCCCATTCCAGTTACCCGCAAACTCTTGTGCGTTCCCTATCAATATAGATAATAATCCTAAAAGAAGTACTTTATTTTTCATAGCAGGTTGTTGATTAGTTCATTGATAGGTAGCTTTTTAGATCAAAAAGTTACAATAAATTTAATTCATGTATTTGGCTAATTGACTTTTAAGCTCGTGTAATGGTTGCACACCACTACCGCGCCATTGCTGGGTTCCATTTTTAAATATCATAAAGGCAGGTACTCCTCGTACTTGAAATTGTGCTGCAAGGGCTTGATTTTTATCAACATCAATCTTTAGGATTGTCACTTTCTCTCCTAGATCCTTTTTAAGTTGATCTAGCACTGGCATCATGGTTTGACATGGTCCACACCAAGTGGCATAAAAATCTATAAGTACCGGTGTATCTTTATTAATGAGTTCAGAAAATTTTGCCATAATTAGTGTATTAAATGATTAAAAAAAAGATAAACGATAAAACAAATTACCAAAACAGTTTTAAACAACCATGAGAAGGTAATTTTTCGATATTGCTTTAAAGAATACAACATTAGATAAAGGGAGAATACTGAAATAAATAAAGTTATAATCCATATCCAATCCCATCCATAATCCTTACCCAGCTTATATAATAAAAAATTACCAATCAAACTGGTGCTTGCCCATTCTTGGATTTCAAGTGATTTTGAATGTTCCACAACCATAATTTTCACTAAGTTAAATTTCTTCCTGTAGCGAGAGTTTTAAAGAAATGATAAAAGTGAGTGATAAATGGATATATTTCGCTTTCGCGAAAGCGAAATTTTAAAAAGATAGTACCTTTACCTAGCTATGAATAGTGCTCCCTTAGAAGTTCAGATTAAAACATTACCGCTATCACCAGGTGTTTATCTTTATTACGATAAAAAAGATAAGCTGCTTTATGTGGGTAAGGCAAAAAAACTTAAAAAAAGAGTACAATCTTATTTTACACAAAATCATGATAGCCATCGCATACGCACTCTGGTTAAAAACATAGCTCGTATCGAGCACATTGTTGTTCAAACTGAAACAGATGCGCTCTTACTAGAAAATAGTTTGATTAAATCTCGTAATCCACGATACAACATCATGCTACGAGATGACAAGACTTACCCGTGGCTATGTATCAAAAAAGAGAGGTTTCCTAGAGTTTTCCTTACTCGTAAAATGATAAAAGATGGTAGTGAATACTTTGGGCCTTTTACCAGTGTGCGCACGGTAAAAACATTACTCGAACTAGTTAAATCATTATATCCTATACGTACTTGTAATTATGATTTGCAGCAAGACAAGATAGATGCTGGTAAGTTCAAATTATGCTTGGAATACCACATAGGTAATTGTAAAGGACCCTGTACAGGTCAACAGTCAGAAGTAGCCTACAACCGAAATATTGAGGCGATTAGACAGATCGTGAAAGGAGATTTTAAACAAGCTGTAAAATATTTTGAAGAACTCATGATGGAATACGCTGAGGCTATGGAGTTTGAAGAAGCACAGCGTATAAAAGAAAAATTAGATGTGCTAACTAGATATCAAGCAAAATCAACTATCGTAAACCCTAATATATCTAATGTGGATGTATTTACCATTATTAGTGATGAAAGTGCTGGATATGTAAATTACCTACAAATAAATCATGGTGCCATTACTCGTTCACATACTATGGAGCTTAAAAAGCAATTAGATGAAACCGATAAAGAATTACTCGAGCTCGCTGTTGTTGAAATACGTAATCGATTTGATTCTCAATCCAGAGAAATCTATACACACCTAAATATTGATGTAGGAGAAGAACTTAAAATAACCATCCCAAAATTAGGAGACAAGAAACGAATAGTTGAATTAAGTCAACGTAATGCTAAGTTCTATCGACAGGAGCAATTCAAAACCATTAAAATTGTAGATCCAGAACGACATGTAAAAAGATTGATGGCTCAAATGAAGGCTGATTTAAGGTTAGATGAAGAACCACGTCATATGGAATGTTTTGACAATTCAAATATTCAAGGAACTAATCCAGTTGCAGCTTGCGTAGTGTTTAAAAACGGGAAGCCTAGCAAGAAAGATTACAGGCACTTCAATATTAAAACTGTTGAAGGACCTGATGATTTTGCTAGTATGGAAGAAGTGGTTTATAGACGCTATCGCCGACTGTTAGAAGAAGATGAACCGCTACCACAACTTGTAATTGTTGATGGTGGTAAAGGTCAATTGTCTAGTGGTGTAAAAGCCTTGGACAGATTAGGATTAAGAGGAAAAGTCCCAATTATAGGAATTGCAAAACGACTAGAAGAATTGTTTTACCCAAACGATCCTGTACCTTTATACCTAGATAAAAGATCTGAATCATTAAAAGTGATTCAACAAATGAGAAATGAAGCTCACCGCTTTGGGATTACTCACCACCGTAACAAAAGAAGTAAAGGTGCGATAGAAACCGAACTGGATAACATTCCTGGTATAGGAGAAAAAACTGTGGTTGAGTTATTAAAACATTTTAGAAGTACAAAAAGAGTTAAAAAGGCTACTAAAGAGGAATTAGAAGAAGTAATAGGATTGTCAAAAGCTCAAAAAATTATTGATTATTACAAAAAACATGAAGATTAGCGTTACTTTTTTATGTTCCTTGCTTTTGCTCGTAGCTCCCATTTTAACCAAAGGTCAAAATGCTATTCCTGCAGACTCTATATTGAAATCTACTCAATCAACTAAAGTTGATAGCATTCTACAAAAAGTAGAAAATCCCAAAATAGGGCTTGTCCTTTCTGGTGGCGGAGCTAAAGGACTGGCGCACATAGGCACACTTAAAGTAATTGATAGTTTAGGTATTAAAATAGATTATATAGCAGGAACATCTATGGGAGCTATTATAGGTTCTCTTTACGCTTCTGGATATTCAGGTAAACAACTAGACTCGATTTTTTATGCTACCGATTTTGATAAAATTATAAGTGATGATATCCCAAGACGGGCAGAAACTTTTTACGAACGTAAGGACCGGGAAAGATATGCAGTGACTTTACCCTTTAAAGATTTTCAAGTAAGTCTTCCTAGCTCGTTGAGTAAAGGTCAAAACATATACAATTTCTTATCCAAGTTGATGGGTCCAGTGAATCAGATTGATGACTTTTCAAAACTCCCTATTCCATTCTTCTGTATTGCCACCAATGTAGTCACAGGTGAAGAAGTAGTTCTAGATAAAGGTAGCCTGCCTAAGGCTGTAAATGCAAGTGGTGCATTACCTAGCTTGTTTGCACCTGTACAAATCGATAATATGTTATTAATTGATGGTGGTGTAATCGACAATTATCCTATTGAAAAGTTAAGGGAAAAGGGAATGGACATAATCATAGGAGTAGATGTTCAAGATGATAAAAAGGAAGAAGAGGAATTACAAAATGCACTTGACATTTTATCACAGATAAATAATTTCCGCACGATTAGTGATATGGAAATAAAACGTCCCAAGACAGATATTTATATTCAACCTGATATCGAACAATTCACTGTAATTTCTTTTGATGAAGGTCAGGCCATAATTACAAAAGGAAAAGAAGCCTCCTTACAAAAAATTGATGACCTTTTAAAAGTCGCAACAGGTTATAAAAGACCTGATTTAAAAAATATCGCAAGTGATAGTTTATACTTAACTCGTATAGAAATAAAGGGTAATAAACAATATTCAAGAGCTTTTATAAGTGGGCGATTCAAATTGAATGCTCCAGAAATGATAGCTTATGATGATATTTCTAACGGGATTAACAACTTACAAGCGACTAACAATTTTAAAAAGATAAACTACTCATTAATCCCTGAGTTATTAGGATATGCTCTAGAGATTGAAGTTGTTGAATCTGATGTACGTAATTATTTAAGACTAGGAATTCACTACGATGAATTATTGCGCAGTAGTGCTTTGATTAATCTGAGTAGAAAAGGTGTTCTAGTGAGCAACGATGTTATAAGCGCCGATGTTATCGTTGGTGACAATATTAGATACAATTTAGATTACTACATAGACAAAGGACGTTATTGGTCAATTGGTGTTAATAGCAATTATGTTCAATTTGATCAAGATATTCAAGCCGATTTTGTAGCAGATGTGGACAATACTAACTTAGGAGTAAACAGTATTGAAGTAAAATATAAAGATTGGACCAATCAGGTGTTTATGCGTTCTAGATTTAATAAAAATCTGTACTTAACAGCTGGATTAGAATTTAAATACCTTGATATTTTTACGAGTACAATTTTAGATCCTAACAGACCGAATGAGGATCTTACTTTTGATGATAGTTTGTACACTAGCTTGTACGGAGAAATCCTGGTAGACAGTATGGATAATATGTTTTTTCCAAATGAAGGTTGGCGTATTAACGGAGATTTTCATGTATATCTAGCAAACTCTGAACAACAAGAAAATTTTAGTAGTTTCAGCATTGCTCAATTACAAGTACAAAGAGCTTTTAGCTTTGATAAATTAAGTTTTATTGGAGACGCTCAGGTGGGAATCGCAATAGGAAATCCAGCAAATAGTAGTCTTGATTTCTTTTTAGGCGGCTATGGATCGAGGCCCATAAATAATTTTGTGTCATTTTACGGATATGACTTTGTCAGTATAAGTGGTGATACCATGATTAAATTTGGGATCACCGCAGACTATGAAATATTCAAAAAAAACCACATTAACTTCACCGCTAATTATGCCAATGTAGATGATGAACTTTTTGAACAAGATGACTGGTTTAGTCAAGCAAGATATACTGGTTATGCAATTGGCTATGGAATAGAAACCTTTCTGGGACCAATCGAAATCAAGTATAGCTTCTCTCCACAACTTGATGACGATCAATTTTTTGTTTCTTTAGGTTATCGTTTCTAAATAATTCTAGAAAGACATTCAGATTCAAAAAAGATCCATATATCTATGGAATGGTCTGAAGAATTTCCGAAATTTAGGGCAGAAAAGTTAAACGCATGCCCTTTTATCACAAACTAGGAAAAATTCCACCTAAAAGACACACTATTTTTAGGAAAGAAAATGGTGAATTATATTACGAACAATTGTTTGGAACTATTGGATTTGATGGAATGTCAACAAATTCATATCACGTTTACCGCCCGACAATGGTGAAGGAAATTTCGGGTCAATATTCTGTAAAGCCAGAAATAGCAATTCCCAATAATATGAAAAGCTATCGTTTTAGAGGATTTGAAGTGGCACCCGAGTTAGATTATCTAGATTCTAGGAAGATTGTATTAACAAATAGTGATTGTAACATTACTCTTGCTTCACCGCAAAACAAAACTCAGGACTATTTTTATAAAAACACCGATGCTGATGAACTCCTATTCATTCATAAGGGATCTGGGAAATTGCGTACTCATTTAGGAAATTTGGATTTTAAATACGGTGATTACTTGCTAATCCCAAGAGGGATTATTTACAAAATTGATTTTGATACCACTGACAACAGGTTATTTATTGTTGAAAGTCGAAGACCTATTTATACCCCAAAACGATATAGAAATTGGTTTGGACAATTATTAGAACATTCTCCTTTTTGTGAAAGAGACCTTAGACAACCACAAGAGCTAGAAACTCATGATGAAAAAGGTGAGTTTTTAATAAAAGTGCGCAAGCAAGATGAGATTTTTGATATGGTGTATGCATCGCACCCATTTGATGTTGTAGGATACGATGGCTATAATTATCCGTACGCCTTTTCAATACATGATTTTGAACCAATAACTGGACGTATTCATCAACCACCACCAGTTCATCAAACCTTTGAAACTGATGCATTTGTTGTATGCAGCTTTGTTCCTAGATTATACGATTATCACCCGCAAAGTATTCCTGCACCATATAATCACAGTAACATCGACAGTGACGAGGTATTATATTATGTAGATGGTGATTTTATGAGTAGGAACGATATTGCTCCTGGACACATAAGCTTACATCCTGCTGGAATTCCGCACGGACCACATCCAGGCGCTGCCGAGCGTAGTATAGGGCAAACGGTTACAGAAGAACTCGCAGTTATGGTAGATACCTTTAAACCATTGCAAGTAACTAAGGAAGCAATGAAAGTTGCAGATGAGAGTTATCACAAAAGTTGGTTAGAATAACCGACTATATTTGTCTATAATTTAAATAAACCTTTACATTGGAAAATAATAACGACTCGCAGAATCCTTTTGGAAATCAACAATCATCATCTGGTTACGAAAGTACACCTACACATCATCAACAATCCTATTCTGATGGAGGATTTGATAATAGGATACAACAATCTGTCCCTGGTGATCCTGCAGCACTTGTTATTGGGATAATTTCTATTGTCTTTTTCTTTATTTCATGTTGCTTATACGGTATAGGAGCACCATTATCCTTAATAGGTGGAATCATAGGTTTAGTGATAGCCAATAAAGGAGTAAGAGCCTATAAGTCGGATCCTAGATCCTATTCACAATCATCATATAAATCAGTTAATGCAGGGAAAATAATTAATATAATTACCATTGCAATATCTGGAATAACCACTCTTATCATCATCTTATTTGTTGCTATTATAGGTCTTTCTTTAAGTGAACTTGCCGATGGAGATTTTAGCAATTTTGGACAAGAGTATGAATATGAAAAGGAAGAAACTATAGAAGATGATTGGTATTATTATGAGGAAGATATTGACACATTAGATCAAAAAGTAGACTCTTTAAATACAGAAGGAATAATTGAGATAGAAGAGTTAATTGAAGAAGAAAATGAGCAAAATCAATAACAGTAAATTAGAATGTGCTGCACACATGAGAGCCATGTGGTAATTATTTTTATAACAGCCACAATTAAAAATTAATTATCAAAAAACAACATCATGCCAGCAGAAATAAAAAATCTAAAAGACTTAAAAAACACAGAATACTCGCTCAAAAAATTATTTAAAGAAGCAGAAGATTTTCTACCTCTATTAGGTACAGACTATGTAGAACTATATGTAGGTAATGCAAAACAAAGTGCACACTTCTATAAAACAGCCTTTGGTTTTCAATCAGAAGCCTATGCAGGACTTGAAACAGGTTTAAAAGACCGTGTTTCATATGTACTTAAGCAAGATAAAATACGACTAGTTCTTACATCACCACTACAGAAAGGCGGACCAATCAACGACCACGTAAACTTACACGGTGATGGTGTTAAAGTGGTTGCGTTATGGGTAGAAGATGCTCGTAAAGCTTTTGAAGAAACAACCAAAAGAGGTGCAAAACCCTACCTAGAACCTACTGTTGAAAGCGACGAACATGGTGAGGTAGTGAGGTCTGGAATCTATACTTATGGTGAGACCGTTCATATATTCGTCGAACGTAAAAATTACAATGGTGTTTTCTTACCAGGATTTGAAAAGTGGGAATCACACTACAATCCAGAACCAGTTGGACTTAAATTTATTGATCACATGGTCGGTAACGTAGGTTGGGACCAAATGAATACATGGTGTAAATTTTACGGAGAAGTAATGGGCTTTGCTCAAATCATATCTTTTGCCGATGATGATATCTCTACCGAGTTCACTGCTCTCATGAGTAAAGTTATGAGCAATGGTAATGGTCGTATAAAGTTCCCAATCAATGAACCAGCAGAAGGAAAGAAAAAATCTCAAATTGAGGAGTATCTAGACTTCTATAACGGTCCAGGTGTACAGCACATTGCAGTCGCAACCGACGATATTGTTGCAACTGTAAGCGCTATGAGAGATCGTGGAGTAGAGTTCCTTTACGTCCCAGACACGTACTATGATGATATTTTAGAAAGAGTAGGTGATATAGATGAAGACGTTGAACTCCTTAAAAAACATGGAATTCTTATTGATCGAGACGAAGAAGGTTACCTTTTACAACTATTTACAAAAACAGTTGTAGATAGACCAACCATGTTTATAGAAGTAATACAACGTAAGGGCGCACAGTCTTTCGGAGTTGGTAATTTTAAAGCCCTATTTGAAGCTATAGAAAGAGAACAAGCAAGAAGAGGAACCTTATAACAAAATGGTATAACCTTTGTAATACATCATGTGAAACGATTAATCCTTAAATCATGAGACATATTCTTTCTTTATCATTAGTAGTTGTTTTGTTTTTGAGTACCGCTTTTACTAGTGCTACCTATAACAATTCTCTACAACAAACATTTCAAGAAGGAGAATGGTTTAAGTTTAGAATTCACTACGGTATTTTCAATGCAAGTTATGCTGAACTAGAGGTCATCGACAGTCAACTTGAAGGTAAGGATGTATACCATATTAAAGGACATGGTAGATCAACAGGACTACTAGATCTCTTTTTTACGGTAGACGATCATTACGAATCTTATATTGACAAAAACGAGGTTAAACCCTATAGATTCATAAGAGACATCAATGAAGGTGGTTATAAAAAGGACATTGTAATAGATTTTGATCACGAAAAAAATGAAGCACTAGTTCACGATAAAAAACGTAACACAAAAAGTACCGAAAAAATAAAACCTGGTACACAGGATATGGTGAGCGCCTTCTATCATTTACGAGATCAAATAGACACTAAAACTCTTAAAAAAGGCGACGAATTTATTTTACCCATGTTCTTTGACAAGGAGAATTATGACTTTAAACTGAAGTTTTTAAAACGCACCACAGTAAAAACTAAATTTGGTAAAGTTCCTGCGTTAAAATTCAAACCTTACGTTCAATCTGGTCGTGTTTTTAAAGAACAAGAAAGCCTTACCGTATGGATATCTGATGATGAAAATAAAATCCCACTACGCATTAAAGCAAAGTTGGCTGTAGGTTCACTAACCGCAGATTTAGAAGCTTTCAAAGGATTAAAACACAGTTTTAAAATCATCCCATAATTAGTTAAAACTAATTAACACTTAAGCCGTATAAACATTGAACAGTTTATACGGCTTTGTTATTTTTGTAAATCCACCAAGATTCAATCTATGTCACAAGAAATTAGTCCAGAAATCGCAAAGCGTATCGAACTTCTTCAGGAGAAGTTCAAGAATTCTGGACAGGATATGTTATCCTACCTCGATGGTTTGTTATACGACCAGTACATTACTTACTGGGATTACATAAGACTAGACACACTTTTGAGCCTACAAGTTCCCGCTACACATTTTCCCGATGAAATGATATTTATCGGTTATCATCAAATAACTGAACTGTATTTTAAGCTTATCATTCACGAGCAGAAACAAATTATAGAAAATGAGCAGTTGACAGGTGCTTTTTTTGCTGAAAAGGCAAAGCGTATTAATCGTTACTTCACAGTCTTGATCAATTCATTTGATGTGATGGTACGAGGAATGGAACGCGAGCAGTTTTTAAAATTCCGTATGTCGCTACTTCCTGCAAGCGGTTTCCAAAGCGCTCAATTTAGAATGATTGAATTTTACAGCACTGATCTTATCAACCTGGTCCATCCTACCGTGCGTGATAACTATCGCAATAAAGATAATGTGCAGGATTACGCTTTCGCGAAAGCAGAATCAGTAACAAATCAAGAACTATACGAAAACATCTACTGGAAAAAAGGCGGTATTGACATGCATACCGGTGAAAAAACACTTACCTTAAAACAGTTTGAAAAAAGATATACCCCACGTTTTTTAAGAATCGCAGGTGAAGTTCAAAACACTAATTTAAACCAGCAATTTTTACAATTACCAGACGAAGAAAAAACAGAGGACCTTATAGAGGCCTTGCGCATGCTAGATCAAAATGCAAATATCAACTGGTTACTCATGCACATGGGTGCAGCGCACAGGTATTTACGCAAAGAAGGACAAGCTGTTCAAGCAACTGGTGGTACAAACTGGAAACAGTTCTTACCGCCTAGTTTTCAGAAAATTAGTTTCTTCCCATCGTTATGGACACAGCAAGAACACGACGAATGGGGTAAGCAATGGGTTACACACGCACTTAATACAAAATAATACATGAAAAAGTATCTTATAGGTTGTTTATCTGTTTTATTACTATTTATTTCTTGTGACAAGAAAAAACAGAAGCAAATACCTGTTAATCAAATAACACCAGTAGCGCCAAAACCTATAATGAAATATGGGTTTAACCTTACTGATTTTGAAGTAGTGGAAGACACTGTAAAGTCAGGTGATACCTTTGGTGATCTATTAGACGATTATTTGGTTGAAGGTCAAAGTACCTTTAAAGCAGCCCAAGAATTTAATGAAGTATTTGACGTGCGTCGTATACAAACCGGCAAACCATTTAAAATTTTAAGAAAAAAAGACAGTATAGGAACTCCTGCCGCCTTTGTATACGAGCCTACTAGACTAGACTATGTGGTTGTGGAATTAACAGACAGTCTTAATGCTTATCGAGACAAACACCCTATTTCATTCAAACGTAAAACCGCTAGTGGAGTAATAACCTCTACACTTTCAGAAGCAATGGAAGAAGAAGGTTTAGGATTAAGTGCAATCTATGAATTATCTGATATTTATAGATGGTCGATCGATTTCTTTAGATTACAAAAAGGCGATCGTTTTAAAATGATTTATAACGAACGTTATATAAATGACAGCATTTTTGCAGGTATTGAATCTATAGAAGCAGCAGTGTTTGAAACTGATGGCAATCCTTACTATGCATTTGATTACCAAACTGATTCCATAGCAAACATTCATGATTATTACGACGAGACTGGTAAAACATTGCGCAGTTTCTTCTTAAAGGCACCAGTAAATTACACCCGAATTTCTAGTAGATTCACAAAACGTAGATTTCATCCAGTACAAAAGCGATGGAAAGCACACAAGGGAACAGATTATGCAGCACCGCGAGGAACACCTATCGTTGCAACCGCAAATGGTGTCGTTACTAAATCCAGCTACACACGAGGTAATGGTAATTACGTAAAAATTAAGCACAATGGCACCTACTCAACTCAATACCTACACATGACTAAGCGTAAGGTAAAGGTAGGTCAACGAGTTAAACAAGGTCAGGTGATAGGTACTGTAGGAAGTACCGGTCTTGCAACAGGTCCACACGTATGTTATCGTTTTTGGGTAAACGGCGTACAGGTTGACCCTTACAAACAAAAACTACCTGCTGCTGACCCATTGCCAAAAGAAAAAATTAATAACTACCTAGAGTTCATAGCCCCATTAAAGGAGGAAATAGATCAGCTAGCTTTTAAAAATGACGACATTTTATAACAGCCGCCATTACTATGAAAAACATCAATCCTACTCAAACTGAAGCTTGGAAAAAGCTAGAAGAACATTATAATAACAACCAAGGTTTAAACCTGAAACAGGCTTTTAAAGACAATAGCAATAGAGCTCAAGAATTCACCACTATTTTTGAAGATTTCTATGTTGACTTTTCAAAAAACTTATGGGATTCAACTACAAAAGATCTATTAGTTCAACTTGCTCGTGAAACTCATCTAGATTCAGCCATAGAAGCGTATTTTTCTGGTAAGCCTATTAACGCAACTGAAGGAAGGTCGGTCCTTCACACTGCTCTACGAGCACAACAAGCTCATGAAGGAGCACAACAGTTCGTTGATGCTGCTGTTACAAGCAAACAGAAAATGTTTGAATTTGTAGACAAAATAATAAGCGGCGAATTTAAAACTGCTAGTGGGACTGCTTTTGACACCGTGGTAAATATAGGAATAGGCGGTAGCGATCTAGGGCCAGTAATGATTACTGAGGCTTTACAAGCCTATAAGAATCACCTCAATCTTCATTTTGTTTCTAATGTTGAAGGTGATCACGTAGAAGAAGTTTTAAAAACGATTAATCCTAGTACCACACTCTTTGTAATAGTTTCAAAATCCTTTGGAACTCAGGAAACCTTATCCAATGCCACTACTATACGTAATTGGTTTACACAACAAGTGAATCAAGATGCTGTAGGAACACATTTTATAGCAGTAAGCAGTAATGTAAATAGAGCTGTAGATTTTGGCATAGAGGAAGAAAATATTTTTCCAATGTTTGATTGGGTAGGTGGTAGATTTTCTTTGTGGAGCACGGTAGGAATGAGTATAGCATTGAGTGTGGGCACTCACAACTTCCAACAACTACTTGATGGAGCGTCACAAATGGATGAACATTTTAAAACAGCTTCATTTGAAAATAACATACCTGTTCAATTAGCTTTATTAACTATTTGGTACAACAACTTTTATAAGGCTCAAAGCGAGGCAGTAATTCCATACACTCAATATTTACATCGATTACCAGCCTACCTACAACAGGCTATTATGGAAAGTAATGGTAAAACTATAGATCGTAACGGTTCTAGAGTGAATTATGAAACTGGAAATATCGTTTGGGGAGAACCTGGAACAAATTCCCAACATGCCTTTTTCCAACTTATTCATCAAGGATCAAAACTGATTCCTGCTCATTTTATCGCTTTCGCGAAAGCGAAATACCAACATCAAGATCATCACAACAAGCTTATGGCAAACTTTATTGCTCAAACAGAAGCATTAATGAATGGTAAGACAAAAGAAGAAGCCTTTGACGATCTAAAAACTGCAGGAAAAAACCAAGACGAGATAGAATTTCTATTACCATACAAAGTTTTTGAAGGAAACAAACCTACTACTACCCTACTTATAGATGAGCTTACACCAGCTAGCCTAGGGAAATTAATAGCGATGTATGAACACAAAATCTTTACAGAAGGTGTTATATGGAACATTTATAGCTATGACCAATGGGGTGTAGAATTAGGAAAAGTTCTAGCTGATGCTGTTTTACAAGACATAGAGAACGTCTCGACTGGCCAGCACGATGCTAGCACACAACAAATCTTGAGTAGATTTTACCAATTTCAATAACATAATTAATTAGAATCAGAAAAAATAAGTGTTAAAAAGTGTAATTTAATGTTAGCTTAATATTGGAAAGGGATTTAGTACGGACATTTGCAAAAATTTTAACTCAAGCTAATTCATACCCAAATGAAGAAACAATTACAATTTTTAGCAACGCTAGCAATGTTTTTTGTTGCTCTAGTGGCCACTGCTCAGGTTACAACCTCGAGTATTAATGGTCGAGTTCTAGAAGCTGGTGACGAACCACTTTTAGGCGCTACAATCGTTGCTGTGCACGGACCTACAGGAACAAACTACGGTTCTGCTACAGACATCAATGGTTACTACCGCATAACAAACATGCGTGTAGGTGGTCCTTACACCATTACTTTCTCTTATGTTGGAAAGAAGGATGAAGTTTTTGAAAATATTTTCCTACAGTTAGGTGAATCGGAAACTTTTAATGTAACCTTATCTGATGAGGCTAATGCTCTAGACGAAGTTGTTATTAAAGCAACACGTGATGGTATTTTTGATTCAAACAATACAGGTCCAGAGACAAACATCTCTACTCGTGAAATCAACACGTTACCTACAGTAACTCGTGGTATTGATGACATTTTGAGAAAAACTCCACAAGCACAAGTAACAGAAGGTGGTTCTATCTCAATTGCTGGTCAAAACAACCGTTACAACTCTATCTTTATTGATGGTGCGGTGAACAATGACGTTTTTGGTCTTGCAGGTACAGGTACTAATGGTGGACAAATTGGTATCAATCCTATTTCTCTAGATGCTATTGAATCATTCCAAGTAAACATTGCTCCATTTGATGTAAGACAATCAGGTTTTACTGGTGGTGCTATCAACGCAATTACTCGTTCTGGTACTAACAACTGGGAAGGTAGTGCTTACTGGTTCAATAGAAATGAAAAACTTGCAGGTAAAACACCTCAAGCGGTTATCGATGAAATAGACGATAGAAATGGTAGCGACCCAGCTCCAGATAGAGAAAGATTAGATGAATTCTCTACTAACCTTTACGGTTTTAGAGTAGGTGGTCCTATCATCAAGAACAAACTTTTCATGTTTGTTAATGCAGAAATTGAAAGAGAAGAAACTCCTAGACCTTTCGATTTTAACCAATATGTAGGTGATGCAAGAAACGCAGCAGGTGATACTAACTTACCAGCAGATCCAACAAGAATTAACAATTTAAGAAACAACCTAATTAATTTATTCGGTTATGATCCTGGTAGTTATGAAAACACGAATAGAACATTAGATACTGATAGATTTACTATTCGTTTAGATTACAACGTTAATGATAAGAATACTCTTGTACTTAAGCACAACTATGTACGTGGTGAGTCTACTTCTCCAAGTACAAGTAGCGCTACTTCAATCAACTTTGCTAACGCAGGTGTTTTCTTCCCTTCTGAAACTAATTTCACAACTTTGGAGTGGAACAGTCAAATCAACAATAAATTATCTAACAATTTAATTGCTAGTTACACTACTGTAAGAGATGACCGTGACCCAATAGGTGGTGCATTCCCTAGAGTAAGCATCAATGACGGTGCAGGTAGCATTACATTTGGTTCTGAAGCTTTCTCTACAGGAAACATTCTTGATCAAGACGTATTCACTATCACAAATAACTTCCAAATTGCTGCCGGTGCTCACAACATTACTTTAGGTGGTAACTTTGAATCCTATGATATACGTAACGTATTCATTCGTCAAAATTTTGGACAGTATAGATTTAATTCCTTAGCTGATTTTGAGTCTTACTTTGACAATGATCCTTCAAATGACGTTGCTCCTACTGATTACGACTACTCTTATTCTTTACTAGATCCAGCAGGAACAACAGGAGACGATGCGACAGCAGCAGCTGCACAATTCAACTACTCTCAGTTAGGTCTTTATGCTCAGGATGAGTGGAAATTAACCAAGGACTTTAAATTATCGTACGGTGTAAGAGTTGATGTACCATTCTTTGAAGAAGGTACTGCAAACGATGACTTCAACACAAGAACAGTTGCTTTATTAGAAGCTGCTGGTAAAGATCTTCAAGGTGCAAGAGTTGGTAAGAAAATAAAAAGCCAGATTCATGTTTCTCCACGTTTAGGATTTAACTGGGATGCATTTGGTGACAAAACAACTCAAGTACGTGGTGGATTAGGAATCTTTACTTCACGTATCCCATTAGTATGGCCAGGTGGTGCCTACAACAACAATGGTATCTCTGTAGGTGGAGTTAATGAGAATGACTTTGATTCAGGAACATTATTCTTTGAAGCAGATCCATTTAATCAACCTATTGGAAACGGTCCAGCACCAGGTAGTGGTACAATCGGTGGACAAATCGATTTATTTGCACCAGACTTTAAATTACCTCAGGTAGCTAAATACAGTCTAGGTGTTGACCAAAAATTAGGTGTATGGGGATTAATTGCTAGTGCAGACTTCCTTTACAATGAAACAATCAACAATGTACTTTACCAAAACTTAAACATTGGTGAACCTGTAGGATCTCTTAACGGTGCAGATACTCGTCCACTTTGGAATGACAGTCAGCGTATAGATAGTGAGTATTCTCGTATTATCTTAGGAACAAATACAAATGAAGGTTGGTCATACAACGCATCATTCGTATTAACAAAGCCATTTGACAATGGATTCTCTGGACAGATCGCTTATACATACGGACAAGGTAAATCTATCTTTGAAGGTACTTCTTCACAAAACAGTTCTCAATGGAGAAACGTAGTTACTGTAAACGGTAAAAACCGTGCAACTATTGGAAACTCACAGTTTGCATTAGGTCACAGAATTACTGCAAACGCTTCTTACCAAATGGAATGGAGTGAAAACTTTGCTACTACAGTAAGTTTATTCTATAACGGACAACAAGGTGGTACTTTAAGTTACATCTATGATGAAGGAGCTGATCTTTTAAACGATGATTCAAGTGATAATGCTTTATTCTATATTCCTAGAAACCAGAGCGAGATTAACCTAGTAGATGCAAACGGTGTTTCGGCTGCAGATCAATGGGCTGCTCTTGATGCATTTATTGAAGGTAATGACTACCTAAGAGAAAGAAGAGGACAATATGCAGAGCGTAATGGTGACCGTGGACCATGGAATCACATTGTAGACTTAAAAGTTCTTCAAGACTTTAAATTAGACTTTGGTGGTAAAAAGCACACGTTCCAAGCTTCATTAGACATCTTCAACTTCTTCAACTTCTTAAACAAAGATTGGGGTGTTCAAAAGAGAATTACAGGAAGCTTTGGTGAAGTTGAAATCGTAGAAACTGAAAGAGGTGGACCAGACCCAGAATTCTCATTTGATCCTGATTTTGCAGAAGGATTTGAGCAAATTGATGATGCTGGAATACGTTCTTCAAGATGGCAAGCTCAAATAGGACTTAGATACATCTTTAACTAAGAACTATTAAATAAATTGTTTTACAATAACCCTATCTAGAGAGATAGGGTTATTTTTTTGCCTTATTTTTGATTTCAAATTAAGAGATCTATGTACAATATTATTCAACATGCACATTCCGGTTGGGCTTATCTATTACTATTAGTATTAGGGATCGCAACGATCAATTCACTAATCGGTTGGTTAGGAAAAAAAGAATTTGGAAATAAAGATTTCAGTCTGGCATTAGTAGGGTTAATTGTAACTCATATTCAATTACTTCTGGGGATTGTTCTTTGGATAGTTTCTCCATATTCCAGCATGCTTTTTAATAACACAAGTGAAGTGATGGGCAACAGTGGACTGCGATTACTAGCCCTAGAACATCCTTTAATGATGATAATAGGTGTTACGCTTTTAACCATAGGTTATTCCAAACAAAAGAAAAAAGTTATAAGCAATGGTAAGTTCAAAATGCTAGGTATATTTTACACCTTGGCGTTTGTTGTTGTTCTTAGTCGTCTACCATGGAGTCAATGGTTGGCCTAGAAGATAACCTCTATATTATAAGCCAGGTCTTTTTGATCTGGTTTTTTTTGTCTCTACGCTTTCGCGAAAGCGTAAAATCAAATATCATAATCAAACTGAAAATCACTCACTGACTAGTTCATCTAATCACCTAACGTTCAAATCATAACCCTTTGAATAGACTCTATGTAATATCTTTGTTGCTATGAGAACAGCGCTATTATCATTTATTGTTTTATTTACTACAACAACATTTCGAGCTCAACAACCAGATTGGATATTTAGAACCCCTATAAAAAACATTTCCGAAATTACGGAAGTTGAAGTGTCACCAGATGGTAGTATATTCTTGTTTGACGAAGTCAATCTTCTTAACCGTATGTATATAAGTGAAAACGCTGGTAATTCTTATAGACTAGAAGGTAATGGACAAGGTTTTGATCTACAGGTCCTGCGTAATGATCTCGCTTACATAGTAAATAGAAATCGAGTTATAAAATCAAATGATAAATTTAGAAGTACTATCAATTATAATCTACCCAGCAGCGGATTTTCTACTTTATATTTTTTGAACGAGAATGAAGGCTATGTTGCTGGTGGTAATGGTAAACTTATCAAAACTATCGATGGTGGTACTAATTGGACTCCTCTTAATGTAGGAACAACTGAAACGATAAGAGACATTCACTTTATTGATAGTAATACCGGATTTGTAGTAGGCGACGATATCACCTTCTATAGAACCGACGATGGCGGTACCACATGGACTAGTATAGCTTTACCTATTCAAAATTTTTGGACCCTAACTAAAATTGATTTTAGAGATTCTCTCAATGGGATAGTTATCGCATCAGGCGGTTTTATTTTTTACACTAACGATGCAGGATTAACCTGGAACCAATCTACATCTGGAACTAACGAGCGACTTAATGACCTGGTTTTTCATAATAATACCTATTACGTTGTGGGCAACGATGGTAATATATTAAGTTCAAATGATCAGGGCCTTTCATGGAACCTACAAGATATAGGAAGAGATGATCTTTTAAGCATTGATGCCAGCGCAACTAAATTGTATATTGGATTAGAAGGAGCTGTACTAGAATCTATAGATGGAACAACATGGAACAGTCATTTAAATGATTTTATACCGAGCTCACTAGAACAAGCCTCATTTGATAATAATGCTACAGGATTAGTAGTAGGTCTAGGTAATAATGGTAGTGCAGTATATAGGGATGTTATGTATCGTACTACAGATTATGGCGTAACATGGGACCGCAAGACAGTTTCTGGCGGCTATAATGCCGTTCATCTAAAGCCTAATGGTGAAGCACTTACTACACGTGGAAATATAAGTCGAGTAAGTTATTCTGATGATTATGGTGACACCTGGATTAACATAACGGGACCTAATATTACCCAACAGTTTATTGCAAAAGACGTTTGGTTAAAATCTAGAGATGACTTTTTTGTCGTAGGTGGTAACTTCTTTGCAAGCGATGGAATTTATCGTTACCAAACTGGTTCTGGATGGAGCCATATTACTACTACAGGTAATACTGAATACATCGTTTTCCTCGATGATTTGATAGGTATTGCGACTAATACCAGTAACCAAGCTTTTAAGACAATTGATGGTGGTGCATCCTGGAATCCTATCAATTACACAGGTGGGAATTTTGAAGGAATACAATTGATTGATGCAAACACATTTTACATAGGTCAACAGGTTTCTTATGATGGCGGACAAACCTTTCAGTACAATAATTTCCCAGGATTTATAGGAACCTTCAAATTCTTTACTCCATCTTACGGAATAGGAATTACAACCTCAACTGGAGATTTATATCTCACAACAGATGCAGGTACCACCTGGCAACTGTTACTGAATACGATTGAGGATGGTGCTGGAAATTACTTTATCACCGAAGAAACGATCTATGGTTTTGGATCTAATAGCGACATTGTCACATTAGATATAAGTGGTTTATTGAACTATGAAAATGCACCAAACACGAGATCTCAAATTGAACTTTACCCAAATCCCGCAAGTGATTACGTCAATATAGCGTGTTTAAATAACATAATAAACAGACTAGAAATTTACAACCTACAAGGTAAGCTTATGAAAAATTGCAAGCTTAGTGCCGATCAATTGAACAACATATCTATTCAAGAATTAGGAAAAGGCGTTTATTTTTTCAGATTATTAAACGATCAACAGGTAATTGAAATACACAAATTGATAAAGAAATAATTTGGTCTAAAGCTTCTGCTTTTATTAAGCTTTTTCATTGTCCGGCAATGGTAATATTTTATTTAAAGCTTCAAATGCTTTATCAACTGTTTTAATATCTGGTATAGTGAGTAATAAACGTAAACCAGCTCTTGTTTGTTTCTCCTTCATCTTAAAATGTCTAGGATGAGATTGAACTGCTTGTAACACCTTTCCAAATGCTGGCGATTGATAAAAATCACTTTGTTGATCACTTACAAAGTAGCCTACAAATTTTCCATTTTTCATGACGATTTTTTCAAGCCCCATATTAGCAGCAATCCACTTTATACGAATACTTGTAAGTAAGTCTTCTGCTTCATCTGGTAATTCTCCAAAACGATCTACTAATTCTTTTCGATAATTTTCTAACTCATCCTCGTTTTCCACCTCATTCAATTTTGAATAAAGCGATAATCTTTCTGTAATGGAGTTGATATAATCATCTGGAAATAATAATTCAAAATCAGTATCTATATTGACATCAGTAACATGTTTTTTATCTACTTCATCCTCGATATAAAGATCCTTGAATTCATTTTCTTTTAATTCAGAAATAGCTTCGGCAAGGATTTTTTGATAGGTATCAAAACCAATTTCATTCATAAAACCGCTTTGTTCACCACCTAAAATGTCTCCAGCTCCACGTATTTCAAGATCTTTCATTGCGATATTGAAACCACTTCCTAAATCAGAAAATGTTTCAATTGCCTGGATACGTTTACGTGCGTCATCAGTCATAACCTCATAGGGTGGCGTTATGAAGTAACAAAAGGCTTTTTTATTACTACGCCCTACTCTACCTCTCATTTGATGTAGATCAGATAAACCAAAGTTATTAGCGTTATTTATAAAAATCGTATTAGCATTTGGGACATCCAGACCACTTTCAATTATGGTTGTTGAAACAAGAACATCAAACTCACCGTTCATAAATGAAAGCATGAGTTCCTCTAATTTTTTACCATCCATTTGACCATGACCTATACCAATTTTTGCATCGGGTACAGATCTTTGAATCATTCCTGCTACTTCCTTTATATTCTCGATTCGATTATGGACAAAAAACACTTGTCCGCCTCTTGAGATTTCATAACTCACAGCATCACGAATTACCTCTTCACTAAAACGAACCACCTTTGTTTCGACAGGATGTCTATTAGGCGGTGGTGTTTTTATAACACTTAAATCACGAGCAGCCATTAATGAGAACTGAAGTGTTCTAGGAATAGGTGTCGCTGTTAACGTGAGCGTATCGATATTTTCTTTAAGGGTCTTTAATTTATCTTTTACTGCAACTCCAAATTTTTGCTCCTCATCAATAATCAAAAGTCCGAGATCCTTAAAACGAACAGATTTATTTACCAGTTGATGGGTTCCTATTACGATATCGATACTTCCATCGGCTAGTCCATCAAGAACTGCTCGTCGTTCTTTTGCTGTTCTGAAACGGTTTAAGTAATCTACCTTCACAGGTAAATCTGACAATCGTTCTTTAAAAGATTTAGCATGCTGAAAAGCTAAAATAGTTGTAGGCACAAGAACGGCGACTTGTTTTCCATTAACCGCTGCTTTAAAGGCAGCTCTTATAGCTACCTCTGTCTTACCAAAACCTACATCACCACAAACCAATCTATCCATTGGCTTATCGCTTTCCATGTCGGCCTTTACATCGGCGGTGGCTGCACTTTGATCTGGTGTATCTTCATAGATAAAACTAGCCTCGAGTTCATTTTGCAAATAACCATCTGGCGCATACTGAAATCCTTTTTTTGATTTACGTTTTGCGTAAAGTTTGATAAGATCAAAAGCAATTTCCTTTACCTTTTTCTTAGTTTTTTGTTTCAGTTTCTTCCAGGCTGGACTACCTAATTTGTAAATTTTTGGTGGTTTACCATCTTTACTTGAAAATCGGGTGATTTTATGTAAGGAATGAATTGATACATACAAGATATCTCGTTCACCGTAAATTAATTTAATGGCCTCTTGTTGTTTACCATTTTGATCAACCTTTTGTAATCCACCAAATTTCCCTATTCCATGGTCAATATGAGTAACATAATCTCCAATCTCGAGCGAGTTAAGTTCCTTTAAGGTAATCGCTTGTTTTTTTGCGTATCCATTTTTGAGATGAAACTTATGATATCGTTCAAATATTTGATGATCAGTATAACATGCAATACGCAAATCATAACTTATAAATCCACGATATAAAGGAGCTACTACGGTTTCATACTCGACGGTAGCATTCATGTCGTCAAAAATGTCATGAAAACGTTTTGCTTGTTGTGCAGTACCACAAAAGATATAGTTCTTGATACCATCTGCTTTGTTAGTTTCAAGATTTTCAATCAATAACTCAAACTGCTTGTTAAAAGATGGTTGTGGCTGTGTCTTGAATGCTATTTCTCCTTGATTGGCAACAAATTCAAAGTGATTATATTCTTTAAGCTGCTTTTTGATAAGCTCAGAATTTGCAAAAATTTCCTGTGGAGTTAATTGACGTATTTCGCCTTGCAAATTGTTATATTCTTGTTCCGCTTTCGCGAAAAGCGAGTCTAATCGACCGTAGAGTAGTTCTAAGTGAAAAGCAAAAATACTAGTCTTATTAGACAGGTATTTAAGAAAACTCTCTCTAGTTTCTTCGAGTTTTTTGTGCTCAACATTTGGAATAATAGAGATTTTTCTAACCTGTTCCTTACTTAATTGGGTTTCAACATCAAAAACTCGAATGGAATCGATTTCATTTCCAAAAAACTCAATTCGATAGGGCTCGTCGTTACTAAAAGAGAACACATCTAATATTCCTCCTCTCAGGGAAAATTCTCCTGGCTCAGTTACAAAATCAACTCTTTTAAACTCGTACTCGAATAAAACTTCGTTAGCAAAATCAACGGTGATTTGATCACCAACCGAAATTTTAAGAGTATTTTTTTCAAGTTCTTTGCGAGTCACAACCTTTTCAAACAAAGCATCTGGATAAGTGACGATTACCGCTGGTTTTTTTCTAGAGTTAATCCTATTGAGAACCTCAGCTCGTAACAATACATTGGCATTGTCAGTCTCCTCAATTTGATAAGGCCTGCGATAACTACCTGGATAAAATAGCACGTGATCTTCTCCTATACTTTGTTCTAGATCATTTAAATAATACGCTGCTTGTTCCTTATCATCACATATAAGTAAAAACGGTTTTTCTGCCTGATCAAAAAGAACCTTTATCAACATGGAATAACTACTACCATTTAATCCACTAATAGTATGATAGCCCTTTGCATCTTGAACTAGGTCATTTAAAACGTTGGTTTGTGATAAGCTTTTAAAACGCTCTAATATAGAAGTATAACTCAAAATCCTTGTATTGAGTCGCAAAGATAGGTCGCTCCCTGAGTTTTAGAAAAGCTTTGGATTGAGTTTAAGAGCATTTAACAGTATCTAGGTTTAACTTGCTTACTATGAAAACATATGATGTATTTGTAATAGGAACTGGAACTGCAGGACAGTTAGTAGCTACTCAATGTGCCAACTCTGAAAAAAAAGTAGGAGTAATCGATATAAGAGAATATGGAGGAACATGCGCCCAACGTGGCTGTGATCCCAAAAAAATTCTTCTTGCAGCAATTGAAGCTCAAAATTTGAGCGGTGACTTAAAGGGTAATGGGATATCTAGAACTGCTACAGCTTCTTGGGAGCAAATGCTGGATCAAGTTGAATCTTATCGTGAAAACATACCGCAGCGTACCGAAAATAAATTTAAAGAAGCTGGGATAGATTGTTACCACGGTAATTCCTCTTTTGTAGATAAAAACACACTAGATATTGAAGGAGAGAAGATATACTCTAAAAAGTTTGTGATAGCAACTGGAATGAAAACTAGACCTCTAGATATTCCTGGTGCTGAATATACGTTGTCCAGTGGCGACTTTTTTTCAATGAAACAACTTCCTAAGAAAGTTCTTTTCATAGGTGGTGGATATATAGGAATGGAATTTGGTCACATTCTTCACAGATTAGGGTGCGAAGTAACCGTACTGCAAAGAGGTGAACGCATTCTAAATCCATTTGAAGAATATACGGTACATCATGCCCAACAGTTAAGTTTAGAGTTAGGAATTTCAATACAACTTAATTCTCAAGCCAGCTCTATTGAAAAGATAGATGATAAACATATTGTTTATTATCATCAAGATGGTGTTCAACATCAAAAAACGGTCGATGTGGTTTTTAACACATCGGGTAGAGTGCCATCCATTGACGATTTAAAATTGGAAAATGCTGGTGTAGTGACAAATCGTAATGGTATCGTCGTAAACTCTAAATTACAAAGTGAGAGTCAAGTAAACTTTTACGCTTGTGGTGATGTAAGTATTAAAACCCTACCCTTAACTCCTTTAAGTGGTATTGAAGCACAAGTAGTAAGTCAAAACATACTAGGGAATAATAAAGAATTAAAAGTCCCAGCAATTCCTAGCGCTGTTTTTATGATTCCTACAATTGCTGGAATAGGCCTTACAGAAAAACAAGCTAAAGAAAACGGGTTAAACTACGAGGTTATTGAAAACGATGCTTCTTCCTGGTTTAATAACAGACGCTTACAAGGAATTAAATATGCATACAAAATATTACTAGATAAAAGTAACAATGAGATTGTAGGAGCTCATATTATAGGTCCAGAGGCATCAGAACAAATAAACATGTTTGCAGTTGCCATGAATGCTGGAATGACATTTGAAAATTTAAAAAACACCATTTTCACGTATCCAAGTTGGGGTAATGATATACGCAGTTTTTAACTTATTATTTTCTTAGAGATTTATATTCCTTGTACTTCATTAATGGACTTGTTTCCTTATTTCTAGAACCATGAATTCCAGCAGCAATAAATAGAACAACTGCTCCTAGCAAAGAAGTATAAGCAATCCATGTAACCTCTTCAAAGTGTCTAACTGCAATAGCTATTAATGCCCATACTCCAACTAATGCAAACTCGCGCATATTACGTTTTACAATCATAAATAGATTGATAACAACTGCTACAGCAATCATTACAATGGTTATTGTAATTTGTTCCTCAATAGTAAAATCAGTCACACTTACAAGATAGGATGCCACATTTGCAATAGTAGCAACACTTATCCATCCCGCGTACAAACATAGCGGCCACCATATAAAAGCAATTATGTGAATAGGAGCATCCCAAATTTCAAGATCCAAACGTTTTATGCATATAAGTAGACTACTTAACAGTCCAAACATTATGAGAACGGATACTAAAATCATTTCTTCTAGCCAAAATGCTACCCATAAGGAACACAAGACGTTTGCTATAAAGAAAAATGGAGCGGTGGTTAAAATGAAGTCAGTTCGGTTTTCAAACTTTTTCTGATTGTTGCTTATCAAATCCGAACTACATAACCTCCTAAGTAAATCCCTATGTTTATCATTAAAAGCATAGTAAAGACCATAAGCGCAAAATATCAATAGGGATAAAAAAATAAGGCCCCAAATGGAAAAGGCATAACTAGCAGGAGTAAACAGGTTATTATATTCTGCACTGAGCTCACCTACATTCTTTCCATTAAAATTACCCGAATTTGCATATCCATTCCAGCCTATTAAAACAACAACTATAATGGCATTGAGTATTGCGTAAAGTTTTCTTCTCATAGTACTAAGGTACTAACAAGAAAACGATAAAGAGGTTTCTTTTGTAAAGGCTTAACGCATTTCAATCACTTCATTGTCGGCAACAACAAATACTCGATCTCCCTTTTTAGGCTGAATAGTATAGGTTCCAGTGAAATCGCCAAATGCTGGCAGGACCATTCCCGTCTCACATACATGAAAGCAAGGTAATTTCATAGATTGTTTTCCGGTGCCTTGTAATTTCACACTAGGGTGAATATGCCCAGCGATATTAAAAAAGCCTTGTTTAATTTCTGGATGATGTGTTAAGAAAATAGCATCCATTCTAATTGCCTCATAGGTCTTTAATCCTATACGGTTGAATTCTTTTTTTGAAATCACATCATGATTTCCCATAATAAGAGCTATATCAGCAGTTTGAAACCTCATCCATTGTTCAAAAAAATGCCATTCAGCATTTTGATATGAGTGAAATAAATCACCTAAAAACCACAACCTACTCGCCTTGTATTTATGAATAAGATTGGTAAGCTTGTCGTATTCTTTATCATCGGCAGTAGCAGGAACTGCCATCCCATATTTTCTAAAATGAGCACTTTTACCTAAATGGACATCGGCGATTAGCAACACATCTTGTTCTACCCAATAAACCGCTCCAGTAGGATCTAATTCAAACCGCTGACCATATATAGAAGCCTGTGTACTCAATCCTTAAAAGTCAAATCTAAGTGCAACAATCAAATTGCGACCTGCAGCAGCAATACCACTAGAGTAAGTTCGATAACGTTGATCGGTTATATTTTCAATAATTACTGTTGCCGTTATATCGTCCTTTAACTGGTAATTACCTCGCACATTAAACGTGTACCATCTAGGTGAATGAGGATTACCATCTTCATCTAGAGCGTACAAATAAGGTCTATTGCGTTGTGTAGGATCTAGATCGTTAAATCCTAACTCTCCATTAAACATCAACCAAGCAGCTGCATTCCATCTAGAGCCAGTTTTCTCAATTTCAAGTCTTCCAAAATCTGGTGCGACATGCCTCACGTTCTCTTTACTACCATCCCCTTCTGTTTGCTCACCATTTACATGAGTATAAGTTCCTTTAATGGACCAGTTATTCTCTAAACTCCATTTACCTGCAACTTCGATTCCCCAAATCCTAGCTTCTTGCCCATTTTGGATAGCAAATACATTTCTAGTTTCGCCTTGATATTCAATTTGATCTTGACCATTAAAATAGAAAGGTCTAGGCACCAAAGCGTCTTTCAAGAAGGTATGATAGCCTGCTATCTCGAACTGTACGTTTTTCCACTTTCTTTTTACACCCAGTTCGGTATTATAGGAGTATTCAGATTCTACGTCAGGATTTGGTACAATAAGAGTTCCCGGATCTGGGTCAAATATTTTTCCAACATCATCTACGTTTGGAGCTCTAAATGCCGTACTAAAATTTGCTCGTAGTTCCCATGATGGATTAGGTAAGTATGTTAATCCAGCTGCACCGGTAAGTGCTCCTGTGTTAACTGTTGCGCTTTGAAAAGGAAAATCAAAAAACCTTTGATCAAAATCTGCATTAAGCCAGATGTGATTATAACGCAATCCAGATTGCAATGTTAGATTTTTTTTGATGCTCCATTGATAGTTAAAATAAGCAGCAAGCGAGCGCCATGAAGCACCATCAGGATATCTAGAGGCCGCAGCTTGGACCTCATTAGTTTCTATATTAACTTCACTACCCTTAGAGTTTACGCGGTTGTGAATAAACTCGACACCATAGAAAAGAACATTATTTTCTCTATCTCGTCGCTCGGCATCTACACTGGTGCTCCAAATATTTACTTGTTCTTTATTTCGGAATAACGAATTACTTTGGAACGATCTAGTATTACGACTTTCTTCAGCTTTTTGAAAGGACTGGCTGATAACCATTTTATCATACCATTTCCCATTACCTCTGTGTGTGGCAACTCCATGTGCGAGTAACCATTTTTGTGGCCCATAATACCATGCCGCATTTCTGGGTTCTCCGCTTTCGCGAAAGCGTGTCAATGCATCATACCTTGAATAGTCACTAGTAGCTGTGTAAATAAGACTGGCATCTAATCGCCATTTTAAACTAGGCTCATAACTTACTTTTTGTAGTAAATTGATTTGATCATAACCACTTGAAATTTGTACTCTGGGGTCTGGATTATCAACTACTACATCCTGCTGATTTGCTCTAGTTTGATATTGTAATCTTAAATAATCGTCGGGACCGTGTTCTCCCATGCGTAGATCATCAAAATAATTTAGGCTTATGCTAGTAGCAGTGGCCCATTGATCACCGTGATAATTAAACCTAGCATGAACGGTATTTTCATTATTTGCCGATGAATATCTTCCCATTACACGACCACTTACCATGGAAGAATCTTGAGCAAATTTGGGTTGTGCTGTATAAAAATTCATTACACCACCTATAGCATCACTACCATACACCACGCTGCCTGGACCTAGAATCACCTCGCTGCGATCTATGCTTAATGGGTCTATTGATATGATGTTTTGAAGGTTTCCTCCTCTAAAAATCGCATTGTTCATGCGCACTCCATCAACAGTAATTAATAATCTATTAGTGGAAAAGCCTCGTATCATAGGACTACCACCACCTTGTTGAGATTTTTGCACAAATACTTGTCCTGTTTGCTCCAAAAAATCTGCTGTGGTTTGTGGTTGATACTCTTGAACTTTTAAACCAGGAATAGCTATTATTTTTTGAGGTATGTCTCTCTCTCGTTGTTCAAATTTTGAAGCAGAAATAACAATAGGATCTATCGTCTCTGATCTAGGTGTAAGTCCTACTAAATTACCATTTGCAATAATTTGATTTTTTGTCAATCGTATAGTCAAGTAAGAAATAGCTTGAAAATATAAATTTTCATCTAGATCAAATTTATCCAGTCTAGCTTTACCATCAATATTAGTATAGGTGCTTAACTTCTTTGATTTATTATAGATGGCAACGTTTACTGCAGGTTCACCGGTCTCACTATTAACAACAGTAACTGTTTGAGAAAAAGCATTAAATGCACTTAAAAAAACTAGTAAAAATATTATTCTAATCAAGAATCAAACAGCTGTTTTAATATCGCCAAGGACGATGGTTTTTTAAAGACTTGCAAATGTATTTGAAAATAGTCGATCACCAAACTAAGTAAGGAATTACGACTAGATCTATTCATTTTTATAGTACCTAGCTCATCAAATTTTATGCCCATAAATTGTTTTATGAGACTGGCTTCACTTTGAGTAGTGTGATTAGGTTGTAATCCATTATCATCAAAAACACCAGTAAGCAAATTAAGGTAGGGTTGGTCATTTGAAGCCTGATCAATACCAAATCCCATTATAACACTTGTATCCAGAAGAACTTTGATAGAAAAATTTGCGACATGATCGGTCACGTCCAAAAATTCAAAAGCGTAGTTTAAATAATCAAAGAGGGATTCATCTGGTTGATCATTTATCAATAACTGACTGAGCACCTCGCTGAAAAACAAAGCAATACTGCCTTTGACAATATCAGTGTGAATATTTGAATACGGTACCCTTACTCGAGCTTCTTTAATATACTCTAAATTACCCTTTCCTTTATGATTGGTTTGAATCTCTAATTGTGTAAGTGGTTGAAAGAAAGAAATACGTAACTTGCCTTTGCGCGATTTGCGCACTCCTTTTATCATATAGGATTGAACTCCTAATTCACGAGTGAATAATTTTGCTATGATATCACTTTCACCATATTTGATCGTAGAAAGCACGAGTGCAGCAGTGTTTACTAGCATACTGGTTATCTAATAATCATCAATTTAGTAACCGTCGTTTCTATATTATCATCGGTTGAAATGAGAAGTAAATAAACGCCACTAGCAACTTTTACTCCACCAAAATTGCGTTGATCCCAGGTAATGCTTCCACCTTGAGAAACTTCCTCGTATACTAGATTACCTTCTACATCGGTAATTTTTACGCGTGCACGATCTGTCAATCCATCAATAGTGACATTACCATTGAATCCTGGCCTAACCGGATTAGGGAAAACGAAAACATTTTCTAAATTTTCTCTAGGTTCACTAGAACGATCACCTTGAAAAGCTACAATACCGTTGTTCGTTGCAAAATATACTTTACCTGTAGCACCATCTATTGCAATATCATTAATCACATCACTAGGTAATGGAGAATTTTCCTTTGTAAATTGAAAAATTGTTTCCCTACCACTAGGCGAAAACAGGAAAGCACCTGATCCTGCGGTAGCTATCCATTTTCTATTGTTTCCATCAATTTCTATGTCCAAAATGGTCACACCATCTAACAACTCTCTAGGAATATTGTTTGAATCCTCAATAACTATTGGTCTAGCATCTGTCACTTGATCTTCAAAAATACTATTGGCATTAAACAATACTCTTAAACCTAGATTTGAGCCTATCCAAAGTGCATTATTTTGATCCAGTCGTACAGCACTTACATAATTATTGACCAAGTTACCTTCTTGAATATTCTCATTTAAATTCCCAAAGGTTCCATCAGTTGGATTATAAGCATATAATCCGGCTCCTGTGGTACCAAAAAACAAATTACCTGTGCTAGAAACATCTATTTTTGTAGCGCTGGTTAATTCTAATTCTCCAGGATAAGGCACCGAAAAATCAACGGCAGTCCAATTATCTGTAGGAGATTTTCTATTAATAGTAGTATTGGTAATAGAATTAAGAACCCATAAATCACCAGAATTATCAAATACACTGCTAGGAATTCTTGTACCGTTATTTGGGTTTCCTCCAATTTGAGTCATTGATGTATTACTCTCAGTAAATTGCTGTACCGCAACATCATCTGTAAATTCAATTAGGCCGTCAATCATTGAATTTAAATAGACTTGATTTGTATTTGACGGGTTTATTGTAATACTTGCGATAGAACGAGCGTTTAAAACATCGTCAAATTCATGATTAATCCAAGACTCATTCACTAGGTGAGAGACTCCAAAGGATTCTAGTGGAAACGGATTATAAAAAATATCATAGTCGCCATAAGCTACCCATAATTCATTAGGAACAGCACTTATCGAGAAAGCAGAATTTCTTGATGGTCCATCAGCAAGAACCTGTTGTGCGCTTATAATATTTGATTGATCAAAAATCAACATACCGCTATTTTGTGTTCCTAAATAAAATTGAGAAGTATCAATCACACCTGCATTATAATTAAAAGATTCTCCATTTACCAGATCAACAGTACTTACTATATTCAAGTTAGTATCATAAAGAAACGATCTATTATTCCCTACAAATAAAATAGTAGAATCAGTAGTATCAACATCTTTAACCGGTTGAGGTACTCTAATTCCTGTAGATACTAATGAAGATCCGTTATATCTAAATATGAATCTACCTTCAGTCACGGCGTAAATTTCACTATCAAACGGAAAAACCTCAACCCAAACATCACTGTTTGTCTGGGTCCAATTTGCAAAATCAATTAGAAAAGGATTTGTGATATCGGCAATTCTAAATCCTCCATCCTGTGTAGCTGCAAAAAGCGTGTTATTTGATATTGCTATAGAATTTACTTGTATTTGACTTCCATTATCTCCTATAAAGTATGTGTCATCAAACTCAAGGTCTTCAAGATTATAAATTGCAATACCAAAGTTTGTCGCGATGTAAAGCAAATCACCTCGCTCAAGAAACTCATTGACTCTTTTATTTTCTTGAGAGATTATTGCTTTGTCTCTTATAGCTACCTCGGTAGTGATATCTCCAGTAGACTCTACAATCTGTAACAATCCATTTTCAAATGCGATCACTAGCACATCCTTATCCTCGCTATAAAATATTTGACTAATTCGTTCACCACTCAAACCATTGATAGTAGTGATAGTAGAAATTTCTCCTGAAGCTATATTGTACGTAAAAATTGAATTGGAAGCAGCTGCATAGATGACTTCATCAGTACGTTCTAGATCTATAATTTCATTAAATGAGAAAAAGCCTTCCCATGAATTTTCGAAGTTTTGAGCCTGAAGCCTAAAAGACAATACAATCAGTAAACTAAAAAAGAAATATTTCATATAGAAAGGATAACGCTATTTTTAAACCTTGCGTATTTATTTATACAAAAATAGGTATAAGAAAAAAACCCTGAACCATTGCTGGTAAAGGGTTTTAAAATTTAGGATTTGAATTACGCTTTCGCGAAAGCGTAATCACTAAAAGCGATATTATTAAACCACGCCTTGTGCTAGCATTGCATCAGCAACTTTTACAAAACCTGCGATGTTTGCTCCTTTTACATAGTCTACAAAACCGTTTTCATCTTTACCGTATTCAACACATTGTTCGTGAATACTGTTCATGATGTCTTTAAGCTTGTTGTCTACCTCTTCTTTAGTCCAGTTGTATCTCATTGAATTTTGAGACATTTCTAGTCCTGAAGTTGCAACACCACCGGCGTTACTTGCTTTTCCTGGTGAAAAAAGGATTTTATTATCAAGAAATACCTCAATAGCTTCTGGAGTACAAGGCATGTTTGCTCCTTCACCAACTGCTTTACATCCATTCTCAACAAGAGTTTTTGCCTCGTCACCGTTTAACTCGTTTTGAGTAGCACATGGTAAAGCGATATCACACTTAACACTCCATGGACGATCTCCTTCATGGAAGGTAGCATTTGTGTACTTATCAGTATATTCTTTTATACGACCTCTCTTGTTATTTTTAAGGTCCATAATGAATTCTAGCTTTTCTGTATCTATACCGTCTTCATCGTAAATATATCCACCTGAATCTGACATAGCTACTACCTTACCACCTAATTCTAGAATCTTCTCGGCAGCAAACTGTGCTACATTTCCAGAACCAGAAATCACTACAGTTTTTCCTTCGATTTTATCATTTTGAGTGGCTAGCATGTTTTGAGTAAAATATACGTTACCGTATCCTGTAGCTTCTGGGCGCATAAGCGATCCACCATAAGACAAGCCTTTACCAGTAAGTACACCAGTAAACTCGTTACGTAATTTCTTATAGTATCCAAATAGGTAACCGATTTCTCGTGCTCCTACTCCAATATCTCCAGCAGGCACGTCAGTATCTGCTCCTATAACGCGTTGTAGTTCTACCATAAAACTTTGACAAAAACGCATTACCTCACGGTCTGACTTTCCTTTTGGGTTAAAATCAGAACCACCTTTACCACCACCCATAGGCAATGTAGTAAGGCTATTTTTAAATACTTGTTCAAAAGCAAGGAACTTAAGTATACTAAGATTTACCGATGGGTGAAATCTTAATCCACCTTTGTATGGTCCAATAGCACTATTCATTTGAATACGGTAACCACGGTTTACCTGTACATTACCTTGGTCATCGGTCCATGGCACTCTAAACATGGTTACACGCTCTGGCTCCGCCATACGTTCAAGCAAATTATCTACTTGGTACTTTGGATTTTTTTCGATGAATGGGATTACAGCCTCTGCAACTTCAGTTACAGCTTGAATGAATTCTGGCTCATTAGGATTTTTACTCTCTATAAGGTCAACAAATTCTTGAACTTTTTTTTCCATTATTGATATATAAATACGTTTAAGAAAACGTTTTCGTTAACGATGCAAATATAGGATAGTCCATTTACGTGAATGCATTTTTAGGTTATTTTTAGGTATGCGAGCATAATAAAAAGTAATAAGGATTGTAGTTCGTCTATGGGATAGGTTATGTTTGATTGATATTTGCGCCGTGAAAGCCTAATTAACTCATAAAGTGGTATATATTTTTATATATTTGACGCATTACAAAGTCTTCCTACATGACACCAAGTATTAAGAAAATTCTAGTCCTTCTTCTATTTGTAACATCATTGCAAAGTATAAATGCTCAATTGGGATTCTCTCACGAACTAGGTTTTATAACTGGACCTGTTGCTTTTCAAAGTGATTATGGAGAACGATATGATTTTGACACTAACTCAGGTAATGTAGGTATAGGTGTAGGACTGGTACATTACCTTAATTTTGCATATCGAGCAGACTGTAATTGTTATAGTCGCGACACATACTGGAATGATCATTTTAAAATAAGAAGTGAGGCTAGTTATCACGTTACCACTCTTAACCATTTAAGTGAGCTTGCTGACAGACCATCAATAGCTGGTTTACAATTGCGTTCAATGGAAGGTAAAGCAAGAGTGTTTGAAATAGGAGCCCATTTAGAATGGTTTCCTTGGAGTATAAGAGATTTTCAATCTGGAAGCCCAAAGGTGGCTCCATATTTAGGTTTTGGTGCACATTATGTAAGTTATAGACCAGAAGCTACAAGCTCCCTAGGACCCTTAAACAATCCTATTACAACGTATCCAACTTTTTTAGATCGTATAGACACATCGCAAGGTAGCGCTATTGCGCTAGTAGGTGATATAGGAATGAGATATAAACTTGGACCATTAAGTGACTTATTAATCTCTTCTAAATGGCATTATTATGTTAATGATAACTACGTAGACGGTCTAAGTCCTTCAAACGAGAACAACCGTGCCAATGATTGGATATGGTGGTTTAATGTTGGATATATTTTGTATCTATAATTTTAGATAACCTGTAATCTAAAAACGATTAACGCTCTAATTCAATATTAGGATCCCAAAACACCTCATCAAGGTTTTGGACTTGATCATCAATTATATCTAGCCCTTCATTTTCTAATAATTGTTGCATAAGGTTTGTACCAGGAAAATGGTGTTTACCTGTAAGAACACCGTTACGATTCACAACTCGTTGCGCTGGCACATCATCTTGTGTGTGACTGCTATTCATTGCATATCCAACTACTCTACTACTGCGAGGCGCTCCTAAAAATCTAGCAATAGCTCCATAACTAGTAACCCTACCTACTGGTATTTGTCTTACCACATCGTATACCTTGTTAAAAAAATCGTCTTTAGAAGATGTCATCTCTCATTTTAATAAGTGAAACCAGTGCTATCAAGAATGTCAATCCACTTAACAAATAATTGATATTTCTTGCAAAATTCACACTATCAAACCCGAACTTCTTGACATACTTCACATAGGCCAACAACATTAAAAAAGTCCCTAGACAGGCTCCAAATATGAAAAAATGAGCAGTCGGTGATTCAAATTTGAATAAATCTCTATCAGCCAAAAAAGAACTAAACCCTATATAAAAAGGAATAGGAAATACATTAAGTGTAGAAAGAATAATACCATGACCTAATAACTTATAGCCAGATTTTTCAACTGCCTTTACTTCAGTAGCTGTATCTAATCTAGCTTTAATAAAAAAGAAAATAGATAAAGCAAAGAATGCAATAATAGCAAACCGTTCTAGAGCAATTAGCACTTGTTGATTATCCGTAAGAAGCTTTGAAAAAAACACACCTACATAGACCTGGGCCACAACAACTAGTGAAGCTCCTACACAAAATAAAACCGCAGCTCTACGACCTTGATTAACACTAATTTTTGCTGCAGTCAGATTTAATAATCCTGGTGGAATAACACCTATAAATCCAACTGAAAAACCAAAAACAAAGTGCCAAAATGAATCCATTACTTAATCTTAAATTTCAAATAAGTAATAGGCTTTCCTACTTCTAAGTATTGTTTTTCATAAAAGGTTTGTGTAGATACTACTTCTTCAGGAGCCTCAGTATTTGAGTAAATATCATGATGAGCATAAAGAATTTCATCACCACGACCATGTAACAAACCTATGGTGTAGCCGTGCATAAACTCTGAATCCGTTTTCAAGTGCATCACACCGTCTTCCTGTAGAACATGCTTGTACTTGGCTAGAAAAGCAGCATTTGTCATGCGGTGCTTAGTGCGTTTGTATTTAATTTGAGGATCTGGAAATGTAATCCAGATTTCTGCTATTTCCGCTTTCGCGAAAGCGGAATCTACTAATTCAATTTGAGTACGTAAAAAAGCTACGTTATCTAATCCTTCTTCCAGAGCAGTCTTTGCACCACGCCAAAATCTAGCTCCTTTTATATCTATACCTATAAAATTACGATCTGGATATTTTCTTGCTAGTGCAAGAGTGTATTCACCTTTACCACAACCTAATTCAAGAGTTATGGGTTTATCATTACCGAAGTGTTCATTCCACCTTCCTTTAAGAGTAAAATTGTTTAACATTTCACCCCTAGTAGGCTGAATTACATTGTCAAAGGTCTCATTTTCTTTAAATCTCTTAAGCTTATTTTTACTTCCCAAATACAATAATTTAAAGGTTACTTAATGCCTACAAAGATATCAGATTCCAACTGTTAGGTATCTTTGATTCGTGCGAAATTACAAAAACATACTTGTTGCTCCACTTAATTGGGGATTAGGTCATGCCACTAGATGTATACCTATTATCAATGCGATTATTGATAATGGGGACAGACCAATTATAGCAAGTGATGGCGACGCACTTAACCTGCTGAAAAAGGAATTTCCAACTTTAACGTTTATCGAGTTGCCTTCCTATGAGATATCCTATCAAAACGAGCGAGGATCTTTAAAGTTGAAGTTGATCAAGGATTCTCCTAGAATATGGCAAGCCATAAGATCTGAACATAAAGCATTGCAGCACCTGATTATTAAGTATAAACTAGACGGAATAATTTCAGACAATAGATTAGGGCTTTATACTAATCTAATTCCTACTGTATTCATCACTCATCAATTGCAGGTTTTATCTGGAGGAACCACTTGGTTAAGTACACAATTGCACTTACACTATATTAAGAAGTTTGATCAATGCTGGATTCCTGATGTTAAATCTTATCCTAATTTAAGTGGGAAATTAAGCTATAATGAGGATAGTGATTTAAAGAAAATCTATTTGGGTCCACTATCTCGTTTTGTACCAAACAACGTTCAAAGTCACACGTATGACTTAATGGTCTTACTATCTGGACCAGAACCACAGAAATCAATTCTAGAACGTCGTTTAAAAAAAGAGTGTGAAAAGTTCAATGGTAAGGTTCTTTTTATTTCTGGTAAGGTAGAAAAAGAACAGACTATTATTAAAAGTGGACACATTACTTATTGCAACTATCTAGACACACAGGGATTACAGAAGGCCTTTGACAGAAGTAAATTAATTTTATCTCGTAGTGGTTATACTACCGTAATGGATTTACAAAAATTAAAAAAGAAGGCTTTTTTCATTCCAACACCAGGTCAATTTGAGCAAGAATACCTCGCAGAACATTTACAAAAAGCTGGATTTGCTCCTTATTGCAATCAGGATGAGTTTGACATCAATATGCTTAAAATGGTAGATGAATATAAAGGACTAGTTGAGAGTTATTCTTCAACTACCTCAATATCTTCTAGCCTGGAAGAAGCTTTTTCTAGAGTAAATGAAAACTCAGACCCGATACCTAATTCACTGTCAACGTAGATGCTTTCTCGATGAGCGTCGATAATATGTTTAACAATAGCAAGTCCTAAACCAGAGCCTCCTTCTTTACGAGAACCCGTTCGGTCAACCCTAAAAAAGCGCTCAAATAACCTAGGAACAAACTCCTTGTCAATACCTTCTCCATTATCAGTCACTCTAACAATCACCTTGTTATTTACTAGATCTTCTATAGCAATCTCAGTAGTTCCATTGTTTCTCCCATACTTGATGCTATTTACAATCAAATTAGCAATTACTTGCTGAATACGTTCTTGATCGGCTCTTACCATTATTGGTGAATCGTAATTCATATCTAGGGCAAGCGTAATATTTTTTTTACCTGCCTTCATTTCGAACTGATCAAAGACTTGTTTTATCAAGACAACAATATCAAATTCTTTTTTATCCAACGACATATCACCGACCTCTAGTCGAGTGATCATATCCATGTCATTAATAATATAAGTAAGACGCTCTACTCCTTTTTGAGCTCTTTGCAGGTATTTTTTCCTAATTACCTTGTCTTTATGAGCGCCATCCAAAAGAGTGTCAATATAGCCTTGAATAGTAAATAACGGAGTTTTAAGCTCATGAGAGATATTACCTAGAAACTCTTTACGATAATTCTCACGCACCTTTAAAGTTTCGATTTCTATTTTTTTCTTACGAGCAAATTTTTCAACTTGATTTTTCAAGGTCCTCATATCGGTAGTCACTGGTTGCTCGATAAGAGAAGTGGATTCTAAAATACTTATCTCATCATATATTTTTTGAATACTCTTGTAAATGTATTGTTGTGCCCTGTATTGAACAACCAAAAAAGAAATTAGAAAAAGTAAAAATGGAAATACAATACAAAATACAAGAGGTAATTCCGGATGAAAGAGAATCTCGTATAAGAGAATAAGAATAGCTGCAATACTGCTTATAAATAAAGATGATCTAAAAGCAAACCTATAACTCTTTCTATTTTGAGAAATTGGATTGTTATTTGACATATTTATAGCCTACTCCTTTTACGGTTTTAAAGCTCTTCTCTCCTAGTTTTTCTCTTAATTTCCTAATGTGAACATCTATAGTGCGTCCTCCTACTACAACCTCATTTCCCCAAACGACATCAAGAATTTCTTCTCTTTTAAACACTTTACCCGGATTACTTGTAAGCAAAGACAATAATTCAAACTCCTTTCTAGGTAGAATCATTTCTTCCTTCTTGTAAAAGATTTTGTATTGATCTTTATCGATTACTAAATCACCAAGTTTTACCACATTTTCATCAGACTCAACTTCCTTTATTTTTCTTCTAAGTAATGACTTTACCTTACTTATGAGTAATCTAGGTTTAACGGGTTTTGTAATATAATCATCAGCACCTGCATCAAATCCAGCTATCATAGAGAAGTCCTCGCCTCGAGCAGTGAAAAAGGTAATGATAGAATTATCCAATTCAGGGATTTTTCTCATTTTTTCACAAGCTTCAATTCCATCCATAATAGGCATCATAACGTCTAGTATGATAAGATCCGGCTTCTTTTTCTTGGCTTTTTTAACACCTTCATCGCCGTTCTCTGCCGTGTAAACCTGATATCCTTCATTCTTAAGATTATAACCAACAATCTCTAGGATATCTGGCTCATCATCTACTATTAAAATCTTCTCTTTTAAGTCTTTCATGTTGAATTGTAAGTAAAGTTCGAAATTATATCGAATGGTTTAAAAGCGTTTTAAGGTTGTGTTAGGTTTAGGTTAATTTAAACCACGTGGAAAATTACAATTATTATAGCAGACTTGAAATGAGGAAGTTTGGAAAGAATTTCTTTCAAATGTTATCTTAATATTAAATCCTAGATTATCAAACAGATACCTTAATTAATCGTGGTATCTTTGCACAAAATTTATATCAATTATGAAACAAATTTACTTTTTAGTAGCCTTATTTGCTGCTTCTTTTTCTTTTGCTCAACAACCTATTATTACATCAATAATGGACGGTACCTGTTCAGGTGGTACTCCTAAATTAATTGAGATCTATGCTGATGGAACAGTTGATTTCACACAGTATACTTTAGAAAAATCTGCAAATGGTGGTGCTTTCGGTTCACCTTTTGACCTAAGCGTTTTTGGAACTAGAACAGATTCATTTGTCTATGTGTACTCAGGTACCGAGGCTACCTTAAATTTAGAATTTCCAAATATTCCCGCAACTGATTATGCTAACGCCAGTGCGGCAAACAACAACGGAGATGATGCTATTCGTATTATTGAAACTGTAAGTACAAATGTGGTAGACACATACGGTACTATGGTTGATGGTACTGGAGAAACTTGGGAATATTTAGACTCTTATGCAAAAAGAGTTGATGGTACTGGTCCAGATGCTACTTTTAACCAAGCAAACTGGAATACTACTGCCCCTAATACTCTAGATAATCAGTGTGGTACAACAACTTTTGAATCTATCATTAATGCAGGGTCTTATACTACTACTGCAAACACTAACCCAACATTGAGTATTACTGCTCCTGCAAATGGAAGTACAGTAACTAGCAATGTAGATGTTTCATTTGTGGTAACCAATTTTAACGTAGCATCAGCTGGTGGTGATGGTTATGTTCAATATGAATTAGACAATAACGGCTTTGTAGATAAATTTGATACTACAGATATTTCATTTACAAGTTTAAGTCCTGCTACTTATACGGTAACGATTCAACTAGTAGATAATGTAGGTGCTCCTTTAAACCCTGCTGTTTCTCAATCAGTAAGCTTTACAGTCCCAGGTGCTCAACAAGTTCAAGACCTTGCTGCATTAAGAGCAATAAGCCTTCCTACTTCTGATGTTATTACTGTTGCCGGAGAAGTAATAATTACTCATACTGAAGGTTTCAGAAACCAAAAATGGATACAAGACGCGACTGCTGGTGTTTTAATTGATGATAATTCTGGAATTATTACAACTGCTTTAGTAAGAGGTGATGGAATCACAGGAGTTACTGGTACTCTTAGTGAATTCAATGGACTACTTCAATTCACTCCAACTGTAGACACTGGCGCTCCAACAAGCACAGGAAACACAGTTGCTCCAGAAATAGTTACTCTTGCTCAATTAAACGCAAACCCAGAAGACTACGAATCTGAAATTGTACAAATTGATAATGTTACTTTTGACAATGCAGATGGTACTCTAGCATTTTCAAACGGTGATGAGCAACCTATTTCTGTTGGAATGGACAGTTTTTCTCATAGAGCTCTTTTCAATGTAGATTACATAGGATCAATATATCCTACACAACCTACAAGCCTTATTGGTTTTATTACTCAAAGAAGTAATGGTTACCACATTCAAGCTAGAGATCTTACTGATATCACTATCCTTTCTAACGATACGATTGACTCAGTAGATTTCAACATTTATCCTAATCCTAACAGTACTGATAAATTATTTATCAATACTTCAAACGGACAACCAGTTAACGTGACTGTATACAGCACATTAGGACAACAGATCATCAATGTACAGAATGTTACAAGAGAATTAAACATTTCTAGCCTTGATGCTGGTCTTTATATCGTAAGAATTTCTCAAGATGAAGTTTCTCAAACTCGTAAACTAATCGTTAAGTAAACTACGATCACATTATAGAATAAAGAGCACTGCGATACGCAGTGCTTTTTTATTTTTGCCTTTAATATGAATACTACAAGAAAAAATCCTTTTACTATAAAAGACCATAAGGAATTTAATGAACAATGTATTCATCAATTCAACTATCAGTACAACAACAATCCCGTTTATAAAAGGTACTGTAATTACCTCTTAGGAAACAAACAAGTTCACCAGATAGAGGAAATACCGTTTTTACCTATTGAATTTTTCAAAACTCATGATGTGGTAATTACAGGGAAACAAATACAACAAACATTTACAAGTTCTGGTACAACAGGCAGCACAGTCTCAAGACATCTAGTACATTCGATAGAAGATTATCACAGTAGTTTAGATCTATCTTTCAAAGAAGTATATGGCAATATTGAAGATTATGTAGTTCTTGGCCTCTTACCGCATTACCTTGATCGCACTGGCTCGTCTCTAGTACACATGGTTAACAGATGGATCCAACAAAGTAAACATGAGAAAAGCGGCTTCTATTTAAGAAACATGGAAGACCTCATTACAATCCTTCAAGAATTAAAGGATAAAAAAGTAATATTAATTGGTGTTACGTTTGCTCTTTTACAACTCGCTGAAATGTGCCCGATGGATTTACCTAATACAATAATCATTGAAACTGGAGGAATGAAAGGGATGAGAAAGGAAATTATTAAGTCTGAACTTCATGACATACTAAAGAAATCTTTCTCAAAGGCTCAAATTCACAGTGAATATGGAATGACAGAATTACTGTCACAAGCATATTCATTTGATGGTAAGCTGTTTAAAACTCCAAATTGGATGCGTGTATCTGCCAGGCAACTCAATGATCCGTTGAGCAGTCAAGATTACGGCAAGACAGGTGGCTTAAACATTATTGACCTTGCTAATTATTATTCTTGTAGTTTTATTGCTACCCAAGATCTAGGAAAAGTGTACCAGGACGGTACCTTTGAAGTTCTTGGTAGATTTGACCACAGCGATATTAGAGGCTGTAACCTTATGGCCACTACCTAACGATGAATAGGATTATAACCTAGGTAATTTGTTTCGCTTTCGCGAAAGCGAATATCATAAGACTCTAATTCTTTTAAAATTGGTTCGTAAACAGAACTGCAAATTGGAATTTGCACACCGGGATTTGTAATTTCTTTATCAAGTATTTTTAATGTAGCAATTGCAACTGGTAATCCCACTGTTTTGGCCATTGCCGTTTTATAGTCACCTTCACCCAGACAAACCATGGTACTATCTATTTGTTTGCGCTCACCATCAAGTTCATATCCAAATTTGTGATACATAACTATCATGTCCTTTTCACCTTCTTCCAAGGTCCAAGAATCCTGTAAGATATATTGAAGAATTTGTGCAGGAGTTGCATTTTTTAGACTTATCATTTTAGTAGAACTAAAAAGATCTAGCTCTAATAGTTTATCCCACATAATATCATCTTGATCAATTTTAAGCTCATTGCGCATTTTGAGCTCTACGCTATCAGTTGGTGAATACGGTAAAAAGCTATTTACAAAATCTCGATAAGACATGTTTTCAGAACCTTCCATGACATAAGTATCATCGGTCATTCCCAGTTGGACAAAAATATTCCAAGCCCTACTAAATCCTACTCTTCTCATAGTACCACGATATAGAGTAAGAACGTCGTTTAAACCATAAATTTCACGATAATGCAAGCTATTGCGGTTTGCATAAGCTTCAAACCTTCCATAACCTTCTACATCAAGAAACTCGGTTCTCCTAAAAAGTCGGTTATAGGGTATGTATTTGTAAGTTCCTTCTTGTATAAATTTTGCAGCACCACCTTGACCAGCAGTGACCACATTTCTAGGATTCCACGTGAACTTGTAATTCCATAAATTATCATCATGTTCTGGCGCAACTAATCCACCAGTAAACGATTCAAAAAGCAACATTTTTCCACCTTGCTTTTTGATTTTATCGATAACCTGCATGGCGCTCATATGATCAATTCCTGGGTCAACACCAATCTCATTCATGAATACAAGTCCCTTTTTCACCACATCATCGTGAAGTTCTTGCATTTCTTCACTCACATAACTTGCGGTAACCATATTTTTATCGAGTTTCAAACAATCCTTTGCCACTTCAATATGAAATCTTGCTGGCAACATAGAAACAATGATATCAGCCTTTTCAATTTGCGTCTTTCTATCTGCAGCATTAAAAACATCTAGCGCTATCGCCTCACAGTTTTTATGCCCTTGAGTCAACCTCAATGCCTGGTCTATATCCTTATCACCTACAGTGATAAACAATTGATGAGTTTCAGATTTTTCTTTTAAATAATCTAATAGGACACCTGTTGATTTTCCTGCTCCGATTACTAAGATATGACGCATATGAGTTGTAATTTTAGACCAAAGTACATAGATAATAATCAAAAGAAAATTTTGTGAGAAAGAATTTTTTAGTCACAGGAAGTGTATTTATCCTTATAGGAGTGATACTAGGAGCATTAGGTGCGCATGCTTTAAAAGAAGCACTTACACCAGAACAATTGGCAAGTTTTGAAACAGGAGTTAGATATCAAATCTACCACGGATTTGCTTTATTAATTATGAGTTTAATCGATCAAGCAACCGCTACTCACAAAAAAACAGTTTATTATTTATTCACGGTAGGAACCATTTTCTTCTCATTGAGTATTTACTTACTTAGTTTACAGGAAATACTGGGAATTACATTAAAGTTTCTAGGACCAATTACACCGATTGGTGGGCTACTTTTAATCATAGGATGGGCTGTAAACGTGTACAATTTTTTAAAATTAAAACGTTAAAAAGGTTGTACTACAACGTTATAGTGCGTTACTTTTGCATCAAATTTTAACTCCCAAACCACACAACATGGGTTCAAATACACTAGCTATGAGAACTATCTCACTAGAAAAATGGGGAATCACAGATTCTCAATTACATTACCAACTTGCACCAAAAGATCTGCAAGAAATCTCCGTAGAGCGTTTCAATGGTAAGGAAACTAAAAACGGTACCCTAGCCGTAAACACAGGTGAATTTACAGGACGATCCCCAAAGGATCGTTTTATCGTTAAAGACGATGTAACATCTGACAAAATTTGGTGGGGTGACATCAATATTCCTTTTGAACCAGATCATTTTGATGCGTTATTAGAAAAAGTTACAGCATACCTAAATGGAAAAGAGCTTTTTGTGAGAGATGCTTATGCATGTGCACATGATGACTATAGACTTAATCTACGAGTGATTAATGAATATCCATGGTCTAACATGTTTGCTCACAATATGTTTTTAAGACCCGATGAAAGCGAATTAGACAACTTTGATCCTGAATGGACGGTAATTAACGCTCCAGGATTTATGGCTAATCCTGAGGTTGATCATACCAGACAACACAATTTTGCAATTTTGAATTTTTCAAGAAAAATTGCTTTGATAGGAGGAACAGGATATACAGGTGAAATCAAGAAAGGTATCTTCAGTGCCTTAAACTTCATTCTTCCTGTAGACAAAAACACATTACCTATGCACTGTAGTGCCAATGTAGGTAAGGACGGAAATACAGCAATATTCTTTGGTTTAAGTGGAACAGGAAAAACTACTTTATCGACCGATCCTAATCGAGCTCTTATCGGTGACGATGAACACGGTTGGACCTCAAACAATGAAGTTTTTAACTTTGAAGGTGGTTGTTATGCCAAGGTCATAAATCTAGACCCAAAGGGTGAACCTGAGATCTATAATGCGATTAAACCAGGAGCTATTTTAGAAAACGTGATTTTCAATGAGAATGGCACCGTTAATTTTGCAGATACTAGTATTACTCAAAACACCAGAGTAAGCTACCCTATTTATCATATTGAAAACATCAAGCAACCATCAAAAGGAAAGAATCCAAAAAATATATTCTTCCTTACAGCAGATGCTTTTGGTGTGTTACCTCCGATTTCAAAACTTACGCCAGGACAAGCTGCATACCACTTTATTAGTGGATATACTGCAAAGGTAGCTGGTACTGAAGCTGGAGTAAATGAACCACAACCTAGTTTCTCAGCTTGTTTTGGAGCTCCTTTTATGCCTTTACATCCAACTAAGTATGCTGAAATGTTGAGCGCCAAAATGAAGGAAACTGGTACCAACGTTTGGCTAGTGAACACCGGATGGACTGGAGGTCCTTATGGAGTTGGCCACAGAATGAAGCTTAAATACACAAGAGCGATGATTACCGCTGCCCTTGACGGAAGTTTAGAAGAGGCAAATAAAGACAATTATCACATACACTCTATGTTTGGCGTGGCTCAACCTAGAACATGCCCTAACGTGCCTGACGAAGTTTTAAGCCCGAGAAAATCATGGAACAATGATGAAGGTTATTATAAGACCGCACATAAATTAAGAGATTACTTTATGAATAACTTCAAAAAATTTGAAAGTTATGCTAGTGAAGAAATCCTTGCTGGTGGACCGCCAGCAATTAGTGAATAACACTATTAAAAAAGGCTTCTCAATGAGAAGCCTTTTTTGTTTTTATTAAATTTCGCTTTCGCGAAAGCGAAAATTCTACCTTTTATTTTCCTTTAATATAATTTTCGATCGCCATTGACATAGAAGGCGATTCTGGAGTAGGTGCCTGAATATCTATTCGAAGACCTTTTTCTTGCGCTGCTTTCATCGTAGTGTTACCAAAAACAGCAATACGAGTTTTATCCTGCACAAAGTCAGGGAAATTCTTGAACAAACTCTCTATACCACTAGGACTAAAAAATACCAGAACGTCGTATTTTACATCTGCAAGGTCAGAAAGATCACTAATTACTGTTCTAAAGAAAACAGCACTCTTCCAATTCACTCCTAGCGAATCAAGCTCTCTAGGTACATCATCCTTTAATTTATCAGAACTAGGAACTAAAAAAGATTCGTTTTTATGTTTTTTAATAAGAGGAGTAAGCTCTGCAAAAGTCCTTTTACCTACATAAATTTTACGCTTTCTATAGACTACATATTTTTGCAAGTAATAAGCTACAGCCTCTGACTGACAAAAATACTTTAGAGAGTCTGGAATTTTAAAACGCATTTCTTCAGCAACGCGGAAAAAATGATCAACGGCATTTCTACTAGTAAGGATGATAGCACTAAACTTAGAAAGATCAATTTTTTGTTCTCTTACCTCCTTAGCACTCGCGCCTTCCACGTGAATGAAAGAGCGAAAATCAATCTTCACCTTAGTACGATCTACAAGATTTTGATAAGGTGAGGTTTCAGCCTTTGGTTGTGGCTGTGAAACCAGAATTGTTTTCACTTTATTGTCCATATGCAATTTCAATTATCCACCCTTAACATACTTATACAAAAGTAAGTAGGGTGCGATTTCAAGGGCGCAAAGGTACAAAATAAAATAAAACCAATTGTTTAAAAGCACCTTCTTTAACTTAACTATAATTAAAATACTGATAAGTATTTCCATGAACACAGCTGTAATTCCCGCTATAACAAGGGTATCGTGCTGCAAACTTTTAAACGCTGCTACAATAGCAAATAAAATGGCAACAATAGCAAACCCGTTTCTCATAAACCACCTATAGTGCCAGCCTAAATAAACAACATCCTCTGTCTTTGTTATTACAGAACAAATTTTTGACACAAAGTATTGAAAACTATAAAACAAGATGATTAAAAGCAGTTTCATTACCCATTCCTTACTTATAAGGTGGTTATCACCCCAAACCAGTTGGGCTATGGTTGTAAGAGCAACAAAATAACAAATAATTAAGGCTGCATGAATCCACCTGTAAGCTTTAGGCTCGTCCAAGGTTACTTTTATTATTTTGTCATTTATAAAAACAGATAAGTAATCGGTAATTTGAATACTAGACATGTAACGTGCAATCACCACAAAAACGAGTAATGTAGTAAGTACAATAAAAAACCAATCAAAATTTTGTGCGAGTGGACTCATAAGCAAGTGAACACAAAAATAAGCTATTCAACTAGTCGTTTAAAATAGGGTAGAATATTTGAGTATTTTTGCGCCTGCTATATGAAAAAGACATTAGTCATAATACCTACTTATAATGAGATTGAAAATATCTCATCCATTTGTAATGCAGTATTACTTTTAAATGATGACATACATTTATTAGTCGTAGACGATAATTCACCAGACGGCACTGCAAATGAAGTAAAACAGATTCAAAAAAAATTTGACAATAGACTGCATTTAGAAATTAGAAAAAATAAAGCTGGTCTAGGAACGGCCTATATCCATGGGTTTAAATGGGCGTTAAAAAGAGAATATGACTTTATATTTGAAATGGATGCTGATTTCAGTCATAATCCAGCTGATCTTCCTATTCTTTATGAAGCATGTGCTACACATGGCGCAGACCTCGCTATAGGTAGCCGTTACGTCAAAGGTGTCAACGTGGTTAACTGGCCCATGAGTCGCATATTACTATCTTATTTTGCATCAAAATATGTGAGATTCATAACTGGTATGGATATCCATGACACGACAGCAGGATTCAAATGTTATAAATCAAGTTTATTAAGGAAAATTAATTTAGATAAGATTAAATTTGTGGGCTACGCTTTCCAAATTGAACTTAAGTTCAAAGCCTACTTACTGAAAGCAAAAATTGTTGAAATACCAGTCATTTTCACTGACCGCTCAAAAGGTGAATCTAAAATGTCGAAAGGAATAATAAGCGAGGCTATTATTGGTGTAATAGCTATGAAAATAAAGAGTGTACTAGGGAAATTAGAAATATGAAAAAGACTTTAATTAAGAATGCTAAAATTGTCAATGAAGGAACCATTTTTGAAGGAGACATATTCATTGAAGGTGATACTATTCTTGAAATCGATGAATCAATAAGTGCCAAAGATCCTAACACCATTATTATTGATGCCGAAGGAAAATATGTTCTACCAGGTGTAATTGATGATCAAGTACATTTTAGAGAACCAGGTCTTACTCATAAAGGTAACATCGCTTCAGAAAGTGCTGCTGCTGTAGCTGGTGGAATAACCACCTTTATGGAACAACCTAATACAAAACCACAAACCACCACTATTCCAGAGTGGGAAAATAAAATGGCTATTGCAGCAGCAACTAGTCATGCTAATTATGGTTTCATGTTTGGTGGTACTAATAACAACCTTGATGAAATACTCAAAGTGGACATTAATAGAGTACCTGGTATTAAATTGTTCTTAGGATCATCAACAGGGAATATGCTGGTCAATGACGAGGAAGTTCTTAAAGAAATTTTTTCTAAAGTAAAGCTTAGAATATCGCTACACTGTGAAGATGAAGACACCATAAAAGCAAATTTAGAGGAGGCTCTAAATACATATGGTGAAGAAATTCCAATAACCGAACATCCAAAAATACGCAGTGCAGAAGCCTGTTATAAAAGTAGCTCAAAGGCCGTTGAGCTTGCTAAACAAACTGGTGGTAGAATTCACGTTTTTCATTTGTCAACCGGTAAGGAAACCGAGCTTTTTGATAATAAATTACCTATAGAGCAAAAACAAATCACTGCCGAGGTTTGTATACATCACTTGTGGTTTAGTGACGAGGATTACAAAGAAAAAGGAGCGTTTATAAAATGGAATCCTGCGGTAAAAACAAAAAGTGATAGAGATCAGTTATGGGAAGCCCTATTGGATGATAGGATTGACGTAATAGCTACAGACCATGCGCCACATACTATTGAAGAAAAATCAAACACTTATACAAGTTGTCCTAGTGGTGGTCCTTTAGTCCAACATGCTTTACCAGCCATGTTACAATTTGTACATGAAGGAAAAATCTCTATTGAAAAGGTGGTTGAAAAAATGTGTCACAATCCAGCGAGATTATTTGACATCGAAAAACGTGGCTATATAAGAAAAGGATATAAGGCAGATCTAGTTATTGTAGACACCAATAACCCATGGACTGTTACCAAAGATAACATTCTTGCGAGCTGTGGATGGTCTCCTTTTGAAGGTGTTACCTTTAAAAGTAGAATTTCACATACTATCGTTAATGGTCACATAGCCTATCACAACTTTAAAGTAAGTGCAGAAAGAAATGCCCAAGAATTAAGTTTCAATCGATGAAAAAAATAATTTTCATACTCTTTATCACAATTGTAGGTTGTGTTAACATCAATAAAGTGGAACGTCCAGAATCTTTTCTTGATATTGAGAAGATGTCTGATGTTTTTGCCGACTTATATTTGATTGAAGGGGCGATAGGAACAAATCGTGATAATTTTATGAAAACGGGCACTCTTCCTACTGCCTATATTTATAAGAAGCATCAAATCGACAGTCTTGTATTTAAAGAGAATTTAGAATACTACAACCAAAGACCTGATGAATATTTGGAAATGATTGAGCTCACTCAATCAAAATTAAACACCATCAAGGATAGCATTGCAGCACGTCAACAGCGTGAAAATAAATTAGGTGAATTAAAAACACCCTTAAACACACTATTAGAAAGGGATAGTATTAATAATTTAAAAGAAGAAAATTAATTTAGATTCTTATAAAAAGTTGTAACCCTTTGTATGGTTTGATCAAAATGCTTGGTCTCATAATTCGGTAAGACAGCTTTTATTTTATCGTTACTATAATACGTTTCACTAGTGAGACTCTTAACTGTGGCACTAGTTAAACTTGAACCTCCTAACCAGCCTATAGGTTGAGATAGTATAGATAGAAAATGTAAAAACCATGCGCTTAATTTGATACTAGGCTTTTTTACCTTTAAATGACCTGCTATTTGATCAAGAACAGTTTTGTAATTAAGATTGTTAGACACTAGGATAAAACGCTCATTTTCCACATCACTTTCCATGAGATTTACCATGTAATGCACAACATCACGTACATCTATAAAACCACTACCACCCGTAGTATAAAATTTATTCCCGCCAGCTGTTCTAGATATTAACTTACCCGATCCTGAATTAAAATCACCTTCGCCTAGTATAACTCCAGGATTGACAATTATAACCTTCATACCTTCTTGAGTAGCACGCCAGGCTTCCATTTCGGCACCATATTTTGTAATGGCATAATCACTATTAAGTCCGTCCAAATTAAAAAAGTCTTCCTCGCTAGTTGGTTTTCCTGCTGGAGCATCTCCTAAAGCCGCTATACTACTTACGTGACAAAATTTTTCTACATTGTGGTGCAATGCTGTATTAATAACATTAGCAGTTCCAGTGACATTTATTTTTTCAAGTTCTTCAAAATTATTTGCTTCAATGGCCGCTGCACAGTGATATACTTGTTTTACATTGTTAAAGACAAGGTTTAAACTAGGCACGTCCAGAACATCAGCCTTTACCCAATTAAAATTCTCAATGAGATGTCCACTTTCTTTGTCGTACGATTCAAAAATGCGGCGTACTTTATCCTTGCTACTCTCTGTTCTAAAAATGGCAATTATTTGTGTTGCGCTTTCGCGAAAGCGATATAACAAATGTCCTCCTAATAATCCAGTTGCTCCTGTGATAAGAATCATGTTGTAAAAGTAATGAATACATCACGATCACAGTGCTACAAAACTGCCAAAACCCCATATATTTGCAGGTCAAAACACAAGCTTATGTCCTACGATTTTGTAAATGAATTGAGATGGAGAGGAATGATACATGATATCATGCCCGATACTGAAGAACTACTTAACAAGGAAACTGTTACAGGTTATATAGGCTTTGACCCTACTGCAGATTCTCTTCACATAGGAAGTCTAGTACAAATCATTTTACTCATGCACCTACAACGATCTGGTCACAGACCGGTTGCACTTGTAGGTGGAGCCACTGGTATGATAGGTGATCCAAGTGGTAAAAGCAGTGAGCGTAACTTACTTACCCAAGAGATTCTGGATAAAAATATAAAAGGTGTCAAAAACGTAATATCTAGATTTATCGATTTTGAATCTGGTGATGAAAGTACTCGTGCTGTTCTAGTGAATAATTACGACTGGATGAAAGAATTTAGCCTAATCGATTTTGCTAGAGATATTGGTAAACACATTACTGTAAACTACATGATGGCCAAGGATAGCGTGAAAAAACGCTTTACGGGTGAAGTGGATGGGATGAGCTTTACAGAATTCACCTACCAGCTGTTTCAGGGATATGATTTCTTACATCTCTATGAAACAATGGGTTGTAAACTGCAAATAGGTGGTAGTGACCAATGGGGAAATATCACCACTGGTACAGAGTTAATACGACGTAAGGCTGGTGGAAAAGCTTATGCACTTACTACTCCTTTAGTTACTAAGGCTGATGGTACGAAATTCGGTAAAACAGAATCGGGAAATATATGGTTAGATGCAGACAAAACAAGTGTTTATCAATTTTACCAATTCTGGTTTAATGCAACGGATGCCGATGCTGAAAACTGGATTAAAATTTTCACTTTTCTAGACAAGGAAACATGTGAACAATTAATCGAAGAACACAATCAGGATGCAGGCCGAAGATCTCTTCAAAAACGCCTAGCTGAAGAAGTAACCGTTATGGTCCATGGTAAAGAAGCTTACGAAACAGCTGTAGAAGCTTCACAAATTCTATTTAGTAAAACGGTAACACCAGAGCAATGGAACAAATTTGACAAAGCTACTTTACTCGAGATTTTTGAAGGTGTTCCACAAGTAGAAGTAGATCGCAAAGTGGTTGAAAATGGCATAGATCTAGTTCAATTCTTTGCAGAGACTACTGGATTCCTAAAATCTAATAGTGAAGTAAGAAGAGCTCTTAAAGAAAATAGTTTATCAATAAATAAAAATAAGATAACCGAGGAAAGAGCTATAAATGAAGACGATATTATTGCTGGTGACTTAATGCTTTTACAGCGAGGTAAGCGTAACAAGTTTCTAGTTATTTTAAAATAAAAACTTCTTTAACCCAATCAAAAAAAGCCTCTGAAATATCAGAGGCTTTTTTTATTTGAGAATTTTTAATCTCTTCTTCCTAAATATATAGACAAGAAGTATAAAAGTGTGGCGAGTGAACCTACAGCCGCAACCAGATAGGTACGTGCTGCCCATTTTAAGGCATCCTTGGCGCCTTCATGTTCTTCTCTAGTAAGCATATTGTTACCTTCTAACCAAGCTAGAGCACGATTACTAGCATCATACTCAACTGGCAAGGTGATAAAAGAAAACAAGGTTCCTGTAGCATACATTAGAATACCTATTAATAGTAGCGTATTTCCAAATTGAGTAGTCGCGGCTAGTGTGATCCCACCGATAATAACCCATTGTGAAAATCGTGATGCGATGCTTACTACAGGCACTAGTTTTGACCTCATTCCTAACCATGAGTAAGCTGTAGCATGTTGTATCGCATGGCCTACTTCATGAGCCGCAACAGCAGCGGCTGCTGCGTTACGTTGAGAGTACACCACGTCACTCAAATTAACCGTTTTATTAGCCGGATTGTAGTGATCTGTTAATTGACCTTTTACAGAAATTACTTTTACATCCGTTATGCCATTATCGTCTAGCATTTTTTGAGCTATTTCTGCCCCAGACATTCCATTACGTAAATGAATTTTTGAATAGTGCTTGAATTTAGATTTCAATTTATTACTTACATACATACTTACCAGCATTACCAATCCTCCGATAATGTAGTACCCCATTAAACCCATTCTTTTTATGTTTTAAATTATTAAATAAAAGTAGTTTTTTATTCTTAATTACAAGAACCGCACCATTATGAAATGATTATTTTTACCCTATAATTTGCCCTATGAAGGTTTTACATCTAGACGAGAACCACCCTATTTTGATTCAGAAACTGTCTGATTTTGGATTTCAAAATGAATGCGATTTTAACTCTTCAAAAGAAGAAGTTGAAAAAACAGTTGAACAGTACGATGGATTAATCGTACGTAGTAGATTCCCTATTGATCAAACCTTTCTAAAAAAGGCCAAAAATCTTAAGTTTATAGGAAGAATAGGTGCTGGATTAGAAAACATAGATCTTGAAACCGCAAGCAAGTTGGGAATAGTATGCTATAACGCACCTGAAGGTAACCGCAATGCAGTAGGCGAGCACTCACTAGGAATGTTACTAGCCCTTTTTAATAAACTACATACAGCAGATTATGAGGTGCGCAACGGCCTTTGGCAAAGAGAAGAAAATCGCGGCATCGAGGTAGATGGAAAAACCATTGGATTAATAGGTTACGGAAATATGGGTAAAGCATTTGCTAAAAAACTTAAAGGGTTTGACTGCAAGGTGATTTTTCATGATTTAAAGTCAGGTTTACAAGATGAAAATGCCAGCCAGGTAACTCTTGAGGAATTACAGCAACAGGCAGATGTTCTCTCATTGCACACACCACAAACTGATCTAACGATAGGAATGGTGAATGAAGATTTTATTAACGCTTTCGCGAAAGCGTTCTATCTAATTAACACTGCAAGAGGAAAGGCGGTTGTAACTAAGGATTTAGTCACGGCCTTGAGGAATAAAAAGATATTAGGAGCTGGATTAGACGTACTAGAATTTGAAAAGAGTAGTTTTACATCATTATTTGAAAATGATACCATGCCACCAGAGTTTAATGAGCTTATAAGTATGAAAAATGTGATATTAAGTCCTCACGTGGCTGGATGGACGATTGAATCAAAGTATAAATTGGCAGAAGTTATTGCCGATAAAATCATTAAGAATCATGGCTAGAGTAACCGGATTAGGAGGAATATTTTTTGTTTGTAACGATCCTGAAAGAACAAAACAATGGTATCAAAAACATTTGGGATTAAATACTGATCAATATGGATGCACTTTTTTTATGTCAGAAGAAGTAAAAAGAGAGCCCAAAGCTAGTCAACAGTGGAGTCCTTTTCCTGCGGATACTACTTACTATCCAAAAGATCAAAAATTCATGATTAATTATCGTGTTGATAATCTTGAAGAATTATTAGCAGACTTACAAAATTCTGGCATTCAACAAGAAGGAGATATGCAGGAATTTGATTATGGTAAATTTGCTTGGATCATAGATTGTGATGGTAGGAAAGTTGAATTGTGGGAACCTAAGCAAGAAGAATTATTTGAAAAACAGTAATATTGTAACATTAACAACCTTAATAACCAATAATTATGAGCGAGGAAAACAATCCCTTTGACAAGGCAAAAGAATCTGCATCGGATGCCTATGACAGCACAAAAGAAACATTTAATGAAGCCGCTGATGCTGCAAAAGAAAGTGCACGAGACTTTCAACGTGGCTTAAATGACACGGTAAACAATGGAGATAATAAAAAATTACTTGCAGGACTTTTAGGAATTTTCTTAGGGAGTTTAGGTGTACACAAGTTTATTCTAGGTTATCAAAAAGAAGGGTTCATTCTTGCTGGACTCACAGTGATAGGATGGATTACGACCTGTGTATTTTTTGGTATATTCATAGTTATGGCTACTTATGCAGTAGGTTTAATAGAAGGTATTATTTACCTGACCAAGTCAGATGAAGAGTTCTACAACACTTATCAAGCTGGTAGAAAACCTTGGTTCTAACAAATAAAATTATTTAAATTAAAAACCGCCATTTTTAAAATGGCGGTTTTTTTTATTCAGAATAGGTAGATTTTGAATCTCCATTTTTAAAATATTTAGACTCCATTTCTGCTTGAAATTCCTCCATCACAGGTTTTACCGTACTTTCTGGCAAATCAGCAATTCGTATGTACATAAGACCATCAATAGCGTCATTAAATAAAGGATCTACATTAAAAGCTACGACCTTAGCATTTTGCTTTACATATTTTTTAATGAGTACTGGCAACCTTAATTCATTAGGCTCTAGCTCATCAATAAGCTTATCAAATTTATTTAAATCAGCCTGAGATTCGTCAAAAATGAAATCCTTATCAGCATCGGCCAACTTAACTTTAAATTCTTTTTTAGGCTTTATATATTGTGCGATATAAGGATCGTAATAATTACTTCTCATAAATTCAATCATCAATGATTTTGAAAAATTTGAGAATTTATTGCTAATACTCACTCCGCCAATTAGGTACTTGTGCGACGGGAAACGTAGTGTACAATGCACAATTCCTTTCCATAACAAAAACAGTGGCATAGGCTTTTGTTGATAGTCCGATGTAATGAATGCTCGTCCCATCTCTATACTCTCGCTCATCATTTTGTGTAACTCGTTGTCAAACCTGAAGAGTTCATTTAGGTAAAAACCTTCAATACCATATTTCTTGTAGATCTGTTGCCCCATTCCCATACGATAAGCACCAGCGATACATTTTGCATCCTTGTCCCAGAGGAACATTTGATGATAATAGGAATCGTATTTGTCTAAATCAATAGATTTATTAGTCCCTTCACCTATTTTTCTAAAAGTAATTTCACGCAGCCTACCAATTTCATGTAAAATCTTTGGAATAGATTTACTTTCAGCTAGAAATACCTCATAGTTTTTAGAGATCAATAACCTCTTGTCGTTCTCTCTTAGGTATTCAATTTCCTTTTCCATATCTTCAGGCTTAACGTGACCTACGATACGCTCAGGAGCTTTGGGAAGTTTTATGCTTTTAGGTAAATCAGTAAACTTTTTACCTGATTCATCGTATGCTCTAGAAAGCATGTACGTTTTTTTTCTAAGAAAATCAGTAAACTCTCCTAGATCGGTATACTCTTGCTGATGTTTTACATGGATTGCATTTCCTACTCTTACTTTAATAACTCTCTTTTTCTGAGTTAATAATTCACTAGGAAGTTTTGCAGTACGCAATGTGTCAGAAATCTTTGCAAGTCTGTAAAATAACCTGCTGTTCTTTGCATGAAAATAGATTGGAATAACAGGTACTTGAGCACGATGTATGAGTTTCATTGCCGCCTCTTCCCATTCTTTATCTACCACCAATTTACCATCTCTATAAGTTGAAACCTCACCAGCAGGAAAAATCCCTAGAGGTTGATCTGCTTTTAAATGCCTAATAGCTTGCATAAAACCTGCTGTGCTGCTTTTTGCATCCTTATGATTTTCAAAAGGGTTTACAGGCATTACATAAGGCTTTAAAGGCTCTATACGATGTAATAAAAAGTTTGCAACAATTTTAAAATCGGGTCTTCTATCTAGAAGTAATTTAAGTAATAATATACCGTCAATTCCACCCAAGGGATGATTGGAAATAGTTATAAACGGTCCTGTTTTTGGTATACGTCTTAAATCCTCTTCTGGAATTTCAAAGGAAATTTGTAAATCATCCAGTAAGGCATTCAAAAATTCTGAACCTTGCAGATGTTTAAATTTATCATACTTTCTATTTAAAGCAGAAAGTCTCAAGATTTTCATCAACGACCAACCGCCTAAAGTACCTAATGCACCGTATTTATCAATATTTATCGCTTTTGCGACCTCTTTGGCAGTTACAAGTCCCATAAAATAAAGTCCTGGTCAATTAATAGATTGACTCACAAATATACTATAAATGTTAAGTCACTATTGTTTAACGACAACCTGCAGGGTTTCTTGTGTGCGTTGTTTTAGTAATACCTGCTGCTCATTTTCAATACTAGCTACTTTTTCACCATTATAATGTCTAATTGTATATAAAGCAACATTCTTTACCACACTTACGTCGTAACGTTCTTGTAATCTAGACAATAGAACGTTTATTAGACTGTATTTATCTTCAACACAAATTGAAAAACTTATTGCCGAATTTTGTAATAAACCTACCTGCATTTTAGCCTCGCTCAACTCGTGAAATATTTCCGAAATATTTCCTTCACCTATAAAGCTAAAATCTCTAGAAGAAACTCTTAAAAAGATCAAATTCTTACGCACGATATAGCAAGGAATTTCAGGTAATAAGGTATTTGAGTGAGTAATCGTTGACCCGTTTTCTTTAGGATTTAAAAAAGACTTCACATGTAGTGGTATACTCTTTCTTTGTAAAGGCTGTAAAGTTTTAGGATGGATGACACTCGCTCCATAAAATGCTAATTCAATAGCCTCGTTGTATGGGATTTTTTCTAGCAAAACAGTGTCATGAAACACTCTAGGATCTGCGTTTAAAACACCAGGAACATCCTTCCAAATAGTGACACTTTCGGCATCCAGACAATATGCAAAGATAGCAGCTGTATAATCGCTTCCTTCTCTACCTAGCGTGGTTGTAAAACCATTGTCATCGCTTCCTATAAATCCTTGAGTAAGGAACGAGGAGCCACTTATATTTTTAATAGCATTTTCAGTTTCCTGCCATTGCACTCCAGCATCCCGGTACTTAGTATCAGTTTTAATTAATTCTCTTGCATCCACCCATTGCACAGGAATGTTACAGGCATTTAAAAAAGCTGCAACAATTTTAGTTGAAATAAGTTCTCCATAACTTACGACTTGATCGTATAAAAAACTGTAATTTTTTGTTTTATTACGTAACAACTCGCCCTTTAAAGCTTCAATAATTCCTTTAAGTATATTTTTTAATCCGCTTTCGCGAAAGCGTAATACCTCATCCTCATTTATGAAATCTGTAACCTCTTCTAACTCTACAATAATTTCATTATGTTGCTCGTAGAGTTTATCAATCAACTTAAGATAGGAATTATCATTTTTTTGATATCGTGCAAGTATTTCTTCAAGAGCGTTTGTTGTTTTACCCATTGCTGAAACTACCACTCCTAAATCACGAAATCCAGTAATACGCAATACATTAACTACATTTCTTACACCATTTGCATCTTTAACCGATGCTCCACCAAATTTGAATATCCTCATTACTGTTTGTCAATATAAGCCGTTAAAGAACCGTGATCCATTTGAACAACACGCCACTCGTCAAATACTGTTGCTCCAGTATTCTTGTAAAAATCAATAGCGTGTGTATTCCAATCCAGCACTACCCATTCTACTCGCCTTGCACCCTTTTTTAATGCGTGTTTAAGAACTTCATTGTATAAGGCTTTTCCTAAACCAACTCCTCTCATTTCTTGAGTAACAATTAAATCTTCTAAATGAATTGTAACACCTTTCCATGTAGAAAATCTGGGATAGCACAATGCCATTCCTTCAATATTACCTTTATATTCACCTACAAAGCAAGTAAAAAGAGGATTATTTCCTGTCCCGTTTTGAATTAAATCTTCTATTGAAATTTCAACTGCATCGGGCTCCTTTTCAAAAAGGGCTAATTCATTAATTAATTCAAGAACTCTAGAAAAATCTTGTTGGGTGGCCTGTCGAATGTTTATCATGGTTTTTTTGCTAAATTAAAGTCTAGTAGAGTATAATTCAAAAAAGTTAGCACTACATCGTTGTAGTTACCTGCATTTATTAAGATATTTGCAGCAACGATATAAAATATGGCTACCAAAAACCAATCCCTAGGAGAATTTATTATAGAACATCAAGCTGCATTTCCTTATAGTAGCGGTGAATTAAGTAGACTTATCAACTCGATAAGACTAGCAGCAAAGATGGTTAACCACGAGGTTAACAAGGCTGGTCTGGTAGACATTACTGGTAGTATAGGTGAAATCAATACCCAAGGTGAAGACCAACAAAAATTAGATGTTTTTGCAAACGATACTTTTATAAGGACATTGACTAACAGGCAAATCGTTTGTGGTATCGCAAGTGAAGAAAATGACGACTTTATAACTATTGAAGGTAACGATGGTAACCACGCAAGTAAATATGTGGTACTTATGGATCCACTTGATGGTAGTTCAAACATCGACGTAAATGTGTCAGTAGGAACTATCTTTTCCATCTACAGAAGAGTAACACCACCAGGAACACCGGTACAACTGGAAGATTTTCTACAACCAGGTAATCAACAAGTTGCAGCTGGATACATTATATACGGAACATCTACAATGCTAGTTTACACTACAGGTCATGGTGTAAATGGATTTACTCTAAACCCAGCGCTGGGAACCTATTATCTTTCACACCCTAACATGCAATTTCCAGAAGATGGAAGAATTTACAGTGTTAATGAAGGTAATTATGTGCATTTTCCACAAGGGATTAAAGATTACATAAAATATTGCCAAATGGAAGAAGGAGATCGACCTTACACTAGTAGATATATAGGAAGTCTTGTAAGTGATATTCATCGTAACATGATCAAAGGTGGTATTTATATGTACCCTAAAAGCAGTAAGGCAAGTAATGGAAAACTACGCCTTCTCTATGAGTGCAATCCTATGGCATTTATCGCCGAACAAGCTGGAGGAAAAGCCAGCGATGGCCATACAAGAATCTTAGATCTTAAACCAGAAGAACTTCATCAAAGGGTACCATTTATTTGCGGAAGCAAAAACATGGTTGAAAAGGCTGAGCAGTTTATTCAAAGAATACCATAATTTAATAAAAAATGGTATTTTAGCTATTTGAAAATGTATTGAGATGGCCCAACCTGAAAAAAATACCCCTAACGAAGCTGTTGTAGATAGTAATTCAAAATTAGAGGCTATAAAAAACCTCATTTTTGGAGAAAACATACAACAATATGATTCTGAATTTGAACTACTTAAAAAAGATCTTCAGAAAAAAAAGCAGGAACTTCAAGATTTAATCGACGATGCTAGAGAAGAGCTATCAAAAAGTATTGATAGTTTGTCAACTGATCTAAACATTCGTCTTACTGATCTTGAAAGCAAGATGGAAGATCGACTAGACGAGCTAGATGATGCTAAAACTAGTCGAAAAATGCTTGGAGATTCATTAATAGAACTTGGGGAGAAAATTAAAGCCCAGTAAAAGGTTCCTTGATGAATACCGATGAGAAATTAGAACTACTAAAATCTCTCTTACTTACTGACGAACGTGAATATGCACAGAGCATTTCTGTAAAAATCAGTAAGCTGGAAGAAACTTTGCGTGAACGTGCTAAACTTTCAGAAAAGGTATCTCCAATAATACAAGACGAATTACTAGAATTTACCGAACGTATTCCTCAAGAATTAGGACCAATTATTACCGAGACTTTAAAAACTCAAATCGCCGAATCAAAAGATCAAGTTGTTGAAGCCCTATACCCCATTATGGGGCAAATGATAAAAAAATATATCGCACAAGAAATTAAAATTTTATCTGAGCGTATAGAGCAAACTACTCAGGACGTATTTTCAGTTCAAACCATTAAAAGAAAAATAAAGAGTATGTTCACAGGTGTCAAGGAAGAAGAACTTATCATAAGCGATCTTGCCGAGGCAGAATTAGAACAAGTTTTTATAATTGAAAAAGGCTCTGGAATATTATTAGGAAGTTATCAGATTAAAGAAACCCTAGATGAAGATATGATTAGTGGCATGTTAACAGCAATTAAAGCATTTGTAGAAGATGCTTTTAAAACATCCACCCGTAATTTACAGTCTATAGAATATGATTTGTATGAAATTCATCTACATAGTTTTCACCAGTACTACATAGCCAGTGCGATAAGCGGTACATTTACTGAAAACTTGCAAAATAAATTAGAAGATCATAATTTAAAGGTTAGTCAAAACATCAATAAAAATAAACTTATTTCAAAAAGAGAAGAATTACAGCAATTTCTCATAAAGCAATATTCCCAATTTGAATTAGGAAATTAATATGGTATCAAAAAAAATTGTAATAGTAGGAAGTTTTGGAGTTGGTAAAACATCCCTGATAAGAAGGTTTGTAGAAGATCAGTTTTCTGAGGACTATAAAGTTACTATAGGTGTCCATATCATGAAAAAACAACTTAATTTAAATGATAATGATGTTAATCTTATCATTTGGGATACAGAAGGAACAGATGATATTGAAGAAGTGAGACCTGCATACCTACTTGGAACTCATGGGTTTATATATGTAGCAGATATTAGTAGACCAAAAACTTTTAGTAAAGTTGATGAACATTTAAACTTTCTTCAAAATAAATATCAAAAAACCCCTATCTTAAAGGTCGGAAATAAGTCTGACCTAATCCCTAAAGGTATGATGGCCGAAAAGAAAGATGAATTTGATTTTTTAGATATTTTGGTAAGTGCCAAAGAAGGTAATAATGTGCAGCGAATGTTTGAAAGAATCACAAAAATGATGCTTACATGACACCGCACCTAGACATCAATCCCCAAAATTCACAAATAATTGTCCTTGATGAGAACTTTCAAGTAATTTCATCAAACGATATTATTTTTAATCTAAAGGAAGGAAGTAGCATAGAGCAATTCCATCCTTTTTTTACACAGGTTGATTTATACTTTGAATCAGAGGAAAAAAAACTAAACTGTGTTGAAATACATGACAAACTTTTAGACATAAGCTTCAGTAAGAATGCTTCAAATAGAACGATTCAGCTTGTAGATAACAGCGTATTTTATTCTAGACTACAAGAAATTGCTCAAAAAAGAAATGAGTCTTACATATTTAATGAAGTTCTAGAACTTAAAAATGATATGTTAGAGGAGGCTGCCTCCTTCAAAAACAAATTTATTTCAAACTTTTCTCACGAGATGAAGTCACCGCTTACACTGATAAGTGCGTTTTCATCTATGCTAGTGAAAAGTGATTTGCCGCTAGAGCAAAATAAACTTGTAGAAGCTATCTATGAACAAAGTGAAAATTTAAAGAAGATTCTTGAAGATATTATTGAGTTGTCTTTTCTTAAAAGAAATCAGATTGAGCTCAATCCAGAAACAATCAATTTTATAGAATATCTTGAGAATTTTAAGTTTAAATACACAACCAAAGCATCCAATTTAGGATTTTCATTTTCCTTAAAAGTAGGATCTCAAGTACCTGAATACATTGAAATAGATAAGCGTAGGTTAGATCAAATATTGACAAACCTTATAGAAAACGCAATTTATTTTAATAATGGAGAAAACATAGTTTTAACCGTTAAAGAAAATCAACGACGTGCTAGTAAAGCAAGTTTACGATTTAAAATTTCCGGAGAAGGTGTTATTCCAGAAACGGTAGCGTCTAATAATCTTCCTGAACTCTCTAGTGACATTCAGATTAAAGGTTTGGGATTCTCAATAGCCAAAGAACTTCTAGATGTTTACAGTGGTAGTCTGTATATCGAAAAAGACGAATCAGGCAATAGTGTACAAGTAGCAAATTTGAGAGTGAAAGTTCCTTTGAATGTTGATATTCCTAAAGCAGCTCCAACTGAATCTCCAACAAAGCCGACGTTTTCTGAAAAAGCAAAAATTATTATTGCAGAGGACAACGGAATTACACAATACACAGCCATTAAAGTTCTAGTAAATGAAAAGAACTTTAATACAATAGTATTTTCTGATCCTAGAGATTTATTAAACGCCGTTGAAAACAAGGACTATGACCTTATTTTAATGTCATCAAGTCTATCTCAAGTAGACGCGATTGAACTCCTTAACATGATTAAAGAGTTTGCTAACGATCACAATAAAAAAATCCCGGTAATCGCTCTTACGACAGAAACTGACAAAAAGCGAATATCGGAATTTAAGAAATCTGGATTCAAACAAGTGGTTCAAAAACCATATACTGACGACGAATTATTAGAATCCGTTTACAGCAACTTGAAGATTAAAAAATTTATTTAGACTACCTGTCTTTATTTAAAAGGTATCGATAATCTTCAAGTGCTAGATGTCCTGAGAAAATTTCGATACTGCGCTTTACTAGATATTCAGCATCGGCATCATTGTATCCTATGGCTGTTGCATATCTTTTTAGTAATCTGTGCTCATCCTCGTCCATGCTATGATCGGCAAAGACAACTTTAAAAAGATCGTGTAGCCATTGAATGCGCTCCTCATTTGTAGTAGGCGGATTAATTGGGTATTTAGATGGATTTTTTATAATAGCCTCAAAATCAGAATCTGCTATACTCAATTTAGTTTTAATACGTCCCAGTATAACTAATTCCTCATCAGAGATTACACCGTTTGTAATTGCAATATTTACTAATGAAGCTAAATGGCTTTTATTTCTAGTAGATTCTCCTGATTCAAATAAACTTGAAAATGACATAGATTAAATTTAGGCTACAAATATACTTATATCTTAAACTCTAGAAATAAGATTTTTTAGGAAGATGAGCTATCATTTCCTTAACCATATTTTCTAAATCAAAATGGTGTTCCCAGCCCCAATCTTCACGCGCCTCTTTATCATTTATTGATGCTGGCCAGCTATCAGCAATGGATTGCCTGAAATCTGGTTCGTACGCTATTTCAAATTCTGGAATATGTTTCTTAATTTCTTGAGCAATTTGTTGTGGTGTAAAACTCATTGCGCTCAAATTGTAACTTGAACGATCCTTAATTTTATCACCAGGCACATGCATTATATCAACTGTCGCTTTGATAGCATCATCCATATACATCATAGGTAGTGCAGTATCTTCTTTTAAAAAACACGTATATTCTCCTTTGTTGATGGCATCATGAAAAATTTCAATGGCATAATCAGTAGTTCCTCCACCAGGCATTGTCTTCCAGGATATTAATCCTGGGTAACGTATGGATCTAACATCTACACCATATTTGTGATGATAGTATTCGCACCAGCGTTCCCCAGTTTGCTTACTTATACCATATACAGTACTAGGTTCCATTACTGTTTTTTGTGGTGTATTGTCTTTTGGTGTAGTAGGTCCAAAAACTGCAATACTACTAGGCCAAAAGATTTTCTCTATTTTACCTTCTTTACCTAGATCTAGGACATTAAATAAACTATCCATATTTAGATTCCAGGCTTTAGAAGGATATTTTTCGGCAGTTGCACTCAACATTGCGGCCATTAAATAGACATCTGTTACTTCATAATGTGCACAAATATCCTCTACTGCATCAGCATCGGTAGCATCAAGAACTTCAAAAGGACCTGCCTCCATCATTTCTTTATCTCCTTCTCTTATATCGCTAGCTATTACCGCTTCAGCACCGTGCAGTTCACGTAGTTTTGTCGTTAACTCACTACCTATTTGACCACAGGCTCCTATTACTAAAATCTTTGTTGCCATGAATTATAACGTTTGCGCAAATATAATTGCACCAGCTTATCAGATTACTTAACGAATAGGTAAATAAATAAGAAATTATCAATCTTATGTAAGATTTAATTCCGCTTTCGCGAAAGCGAAGTAGAAAAAGCTCCATTTTTTAACAAAACATCTAATAATAACCTAACAGAATTACAAACTTTGTTAACTATTAACACAATTTAATTAAAAACCAAAATGCATTATTATTTCATTATATAAAATAGTTGAGATGAGACTGTACTTTTATTTCAAACAAAAAATAATATTATGAAAAAGATTGGAATAAGTTTAATTGTAGCCGCTGCCATGGTTGCTTGTAATAATGAAAAGAAAAATACGGAAGAACTAGTAGAAGATGCTGGTAACGAAATGCAACAGGCTTACAATGATATAGGAGATGTATCAAGAGAAAACGTAAGCTATACAGAGAATGAGGCAGAAAGCATGGCCCAAGACATGAAAACAAATGTCCAAGTTATGGACGATGGGAGCGTGAATATTTCAAATTTTACAGCCTATGGAGAATTACAAAATCAGGTAAAAAACCTATCAACATCACCTAATGTACGTGATGAAATGAATAGTGAAAATGCATATCAAGCGTTTCAAACCTTTGTAGAAGAAATGCCAGCTTACTTGAAAACTAATGTTATCATGAAGGAAGTTGATGATGTCGAGAAAGCAATGAAAAAATTAGTTGCAGATCTTGAGGATGAATCAACAAAAGAAAGTACAATTAAAGATCACATCGAGGATATTCAAGAAGCTGTAGAAGATTTAAATGATGAAATTGTAGATGCCAGATTGAGATTTGACGGTTATGAGGATGAAGAGCTTGCAAACTATGCAGACTTTGTGAGTAATGTAAACTATGATGATGAAGGTGTAATAACGATTGTAGATTTTAATGATTACGAGACAGTGAAAACGGACCGTATGAATATGATGAATGCACAAGAAGACCAGAAAATTACTTATGCTCAAACACTAGTTACGGATTTTAATTCAATGCTTAACAACATGCCTGAGTACTTAAAAGTAGATGATGTTATGGATGCTGTAGAAGATGTTCAAAAAGAAATGAAAGAATATCAAGATGAAAAAGCCACAGCTACTTTAGATGAAAATCTTGAAAATTTAGAAGAAATTGATGAGGCTCTTTATGACTTAAACAAAGAAATGTTGAAAGCTCGTAAAAAGTATGACGAGAATCGTAGAGATGCTATTGAAGAATATTTAGAGGAATTGAACGACACTGATGAACCTATGTCACAAAGGTTGAAAGAAGCTCGTGAAGAGTATAATGAAGAAATGAATGACTAATTAATTAGTGGGAAGCAATGTAAAACCGCACTTTATTGTGCGGTTTTTTTATTCTAGCAATATTAGCATCTTTGTAATAATGAAAGACTTTCCTATACTACTAATATTTTTTGTTCTATTTTCTTGTAAAAAGGAAGAACAAGCAGTCGCAGTTACCAAAACAGATCCTAGTGCGTTGACTTTTGCGCAAAGTAAAATGCAACTTATTGGTAAAGCACAACAAGAAGTTATCGCTTGGTCTAATTATGAAAGATTTAAAAATCTATTAGAAAATTTAGACCATACACCTGTGGCAGCTCAAAACTTATATGATGCAGCCCAAGATCTTTCAAAAGATATACCAGAAGAGTTAAACAGTCAGGAAGTAGTTAGCAGAATTAAACTAGTTATTACTCGTGCAGGTATTTACAATAGTTATATAAACTATTCCAACGTGGATGATAATATTCTAGTTAAAAAACACGCTGACCTAATTGAATCATGGGATATGTTGACCATAATCATAAATGAAAAAATAAACATTTATGATAAAATAAAACAAGAAACGCTAGAAGACTTGAAAATCATAAATCAAGCAAAACAACCGGGAACAGATTCACTTGACAATAATCTACCAGGATAAATAACATCTACCAGCCCGGCTTTAAATGAAAATAACATGAGCAGGGAACCATTATTAAAATTTACAGAACGCGGCATATATTGCTCTGCGGCAAATGTGTATCTAGACCCATGGAAACCTGTTGACAAGGCTTTAATCACACATGGTCATGCAGATCATTCAAGATGGGGAAATAAAAGGTATATTACTCATTTAGATAATTTACCGATTATCAAACATCGCTTGGGAGAAATTAACGCAAGTGGTGTTAATTATGACGAGTCATTTAATATAAATGGTGTTACCTTTTCCTTTCATCCAGCTGGCCATATTCCTGGCTCATCCCAAATAAGAGTTGAACACAAAGGCGAAGTATGGGTTTTTACTGGTGATTATAAAACAGAAAATGATGGTATTTCCGTGCCATATGAGCCCATTCGTTGCAACACTTTTATAACAGAATGCACCTTTGGATTACCAGCATTTAAATGGCGTGATCAAAAAGATGTTATGCATGACATCAATACATGGTGTTCTCAAAATAACAAAGAAGGTAAAACATCAGTTCTATTTGCTTATTCGTTAGGCAAAGCTCAAAGACTCATTAAGCATCTAGACACTTCTCAAATGAAAATTTATTGTCATGGTGCTGTTTTCAAAATGACAGAAGTTCTTAAAGAGTTAATCAACTTTCCTGAATTCACGTTAATTACCAGAGAAACAAAAAAAGAGGAACTCATAGGAAATATTGTCATTGCTCCACCTAGTGCTCATGGGTCATCATGGATGAGAAAATTAGTCCCGTATGCAACTGCAAGTGCTAGTGGATGGATGACATTCAGAGGAGCGAGAAGAAGAAGAGCTATAGATAAAGGATTTGTACTTTCTGATCATTGTGATTGGGATGGATTGCTATCCTCTATTGAAGCTACTAGATGTGAAAATGTAATAACAACGCACGGTTATCAAGAGATTTTTGCTAGATACTTAAGAGAAGAAAAAGGGTTGAACGCTATTTCAGAACGCACACAGTATGAAGGAGAAAACCTTAATGAACAAGAGGATTTATCCACTAATACCAGTAACACATGAAACAGTTTGCCGAACTCATAAGAACCATAGATGGAACTAATAAGACTAATCTTAAAGTTCAAGCGCTCACCGAATATTTTAAAAATGCTCCAGAGCAAGATAAACTATGGACTATCGCTATTCTTTCTCACAGAAGACCTAAAAGACCAGTAAACACAACTCAGTTAAGAGAATGGGCTACTGAAATAAGCGGCATCCCTAGCTGGCTATTTGAAGAATCCTACCACATCGTAGGTGACCTAGCCGAAACCATCGCCCTCATTTTACCTAGTTCAAACAACAGCACAGACAAAAGCTTATCTACAGTAATCAAAGAACTAATCGAATTGAGAAAAAAAACCGATGATGAAAAAAAAGCTTATTTAAAAGAAAACTGGCTAGGCCTTAATTATTATGAACGATTTGTTTTTAACAAGATAATGACCGGCGGTTTTAGAATCGGAGTCTCACAAAAGTTGATGACAAGAGCTCTTTCAAATGCCACAAATATTGACAAGGATATTCTTGCTCATAAATTAATGGGCAGTTGGACAGGAGAAAATACCACCTACAATGAATTGATTTTTGAGGACAATGAAGTAGCTAGAAGAGGAAAGCCTTATCCTTTCTATCTAGCTTATGCAATTGAAGGTGATATTGAGGACCTAGGAGATGTTACCCAATGGAGTGCCGAGCATAAGTGGGATGGAATAAGATCCCAAACCATTGTACGTAGCGACGAAATATTTATTTGGTCACGAGGTGAGGAATTAGTGACGGATAAATATCCCGAATTTCAATCTTTCGTAGAATACATTCCCAACGGGACAGTTATCGATGGTGAGATTTTACCTTATAAAAATGGAGAAATACTAAATTTTAACGACCTCCAAACAAGGATTGGTCGTAAAACTATAGGTAAAAAATTGTTACAAGATGTTCCCGTTGTTATAGTCGCCTATGACCTGCTAGAATGGCAAGGTAAAGACATTAGAGATCAACCATTTGAGGAACGTCGCGCTCTTTTAGACCAACTTGTTTTAGAAACTAGAAAAAAAGCTAGTATACAAGAACCTGATTCTGATTTTCCTTTATTACTTTCTGAAACTATGAGCTTTTCAACTTGGGGTGAAATGGGTGAAGAGCGTGCGCTTTCGCGAAAGCGAAAAAGTGAAGGTCTTATGATCAAACATAAAAAAAGTCCTTATCAAGTAGGCCGAAAAAAAGGTGATTGGTGGAAATGGAAAACCGACCCTTATAGTATTGACGCTGTTCTCACATATGCAATGCGAGGACATGGTAGGCGTGCAAACCTGTTTACAGACTATACCTTTGCTCTATGGGATAATGGTGAATTAGTCACTTTTGCCAAGGCCTACTCTGGCCTTACAGATGCCGAGTTTAGGAAGGTAGACGCGTGGATTAAGAAAAACACATTGGAACGATTTGGTCCAGTGCGCAGTGTAACGCCGCATCATGTTTTTGAAATTGCTTTTGAAGGAATCGCTCCTAGTAAAAGACATAAATCGGGTGTAGCTACAAGGTTTCCTAGGATTTTACGATGGCGACATGACAAAACCATTGACCAAGCAAATACGATCGAGGACCTCAAAGCTCTTATTCCAAAAGATGGAGATTTGATTTAACTTACTCTACCCATAAGTTTTAGACTGAAATTGGTAAGTTCCTCTTTTGCTTGTTCTGGAATATCAAGACCTTTAATATCTTGTAAAGCCTTTTCAGTGTAAGATTTTATAGCCTCTAGAGTGGCTTGCGCTCCACCACTTTTTTCAAAATGAACCTTAACTTGTTCTTTTTTATCATCGATCTCATCCATGGTCATGTCTAGATGATTAACAGCAAACCATGTTTTTAAATCGTGAGTATGCTCTAGGTTCTCTATACTTTTTAAGTATAGATACGTCTTTTTATTCTCTCGTATATCACCACCAACTTCTTTCCCAAAAGTTGCTGGATCACCAAATGCGTCTAGATAATCATCCATTAATTGAAAAGCTAATCCTAGGTTTATTCCATAGTCGTAAACCTTTTGTTGTTCCTCTTCATTTTTTCCAGCGATAATAGCTCCCATTTGTAACGCACATCCTACTAGAACTGATGTTTTTAACTTAATCATGTTCATATATTCAGCAATCGTAACATCATCCCTACTCTCAAAATCCACATCAAATTGTTGACCTTCACAAACCTCTAGTGCGGTTTGAGAGAATAATGTAGTGAGTTGCTTAAAAGTACCTGCATCGTACTCATCAAATAGTTGATAAGCTATAATTAACATGGCATCACCACTTAAAATACCTGTGTTTTCATCCCATTTTTTATGAACAGTAGGGTTACCACGTCTTAAATCTGCCTGATCCATTATATCATCGTGCAACAAGGTAAAATTATGAAACACCTCAACAGCCAGTGCCGCATTAAGAGCCTTATCAATACTCTCACCATACATTTGTGCACTTAATAAGGTGAGCAATGGTCTTAATCGCTTTCCTCCTAAATCTAGAATGTAGTGAACAGGATCGTACAATCCTTTAGGCTCGTTATGATTTATAGTTGATTTTAAATGTTTTAGAAAAACTTCTCTTAACTGTTCTAGTGATTTCATGCTGTAAAAATAAGACAGACCGGCAAGTAGTTGATAAAAATGTTTCCTACATGTTAAACAAATGTAAAACTTAGGAAACTATTTTTGTTTTCAAAGTTTCCAATAGGTATATTTGCACGCTGAAACAGAAGCAGGAAAATGTCGCAATTGAAAGATCAAATTATCAAAAAATCGCTAGAGATGTTCCTTACACTAGGTTTTAAGAGTGTAACTATGGATGACATCGCAGCAAAATTGGGTATGAGTAAAAAAACTCTTTATACCCATTTTAAAAACAAACAAGAACTTGTAGCTCACGCATCACTTCATATGTGTAATACCATTTGTGATGGTGTGGATAATATTATAGAGCAATATGAAGACAAACCTATCGAGGAGCTCTATGCTGTAAAACGTTTTGTAATGGAAGAAATGAAAGGAGATCAAACTAGCTCTATTCATCAATTACAGCGATACTATCCCGAGGCTTACAAACCGGTGCACGATATCAAATTTCACTACATGGATTCTTGTATCAAAAAAAATGTGAATAACGGTATCAAACTAGGAGTGTATAGAAATAATGTAAATCCTGATTTCATCGCTCGCATATATTTTATTGGAATGCAAGGGATAAAAGACATTTCCATATTTCCAACAAACGAATTTCCCGTAAATGATTTATATGACGATTATCTAGAATATCACTTACGAGGAATCCTAACTCCTAAAGGAAGACAAATATTAAACCAAATCATAAATTCTAATCACGATTAAATGAATAAATCTGTTCTATATATAATGGCTTTTATGGGTCTCGCTTTCGCGAAAGCGTACTCACAACAAACCGTTCCAGACACCTTCAGTCTACAAGAAGCGATAGACTATGGTTTAGAAAACAATTACCAAGCAATTAATGCACAACGAGAGGTCGCCAAAGCATTGAAGCAAAAATGGGAAACCACAGCTACGGGACTACCACAAATTAATGGATCAGTTGATTACACCAATCAATTAAAACAACCTGTAACTCCATTACCTGGTGAGGTTGTAGGTGGACAGCCAGGAACTTTTGTGCCTGTTGTGTTTGCGCCAAAACAATCTATGAACTTAACAGCCACTTTATCACAATTAATATTTGATGGAAGTTACCTTGTGGCGCTCGAGGCTTCTAAAACATTTTTGGATTACTCAAAAAATGCAGATAACAAGACTAAACTAGAAGTACGTAAAGGTATTATAAACGCCTACGGTGGTGTCTTACTAGCACAAGAAAACGTTGCCATCCTAACTCGTAATAGGGACAATCTAGACAGTAACTTAAAAGAAACGCAAGAGATTTTTAAAAATGGCCTTACCGAGGAAGAAAGTGTTGAACAACTACAAATCACACTAGCACAAATTGAGAATCAGCTAGCAAATGCTAGACGTCAAGCAGATATTGCAATGGACATGCTTAAATTATCTTTAGGGATTGATTTATCTGAACAAATAAGCCTGACCGATGACCTAGAATCCTTAACAAAACAACACTTAGATCCTAGTATCACACAATCTTCCCTAACTCTAGAAGAAAATGTCGATTATCAAATTGCATTAAATTTTTCTGAACAGCGTCGATTGGAATGGAAACTAGAACGAGCAAAATCACTTCCTACCGTTTCAGGATTTGTAAACTACGGTACTCAAACTTTTGATGATGAATTCGTGTTCTTTAATAGTGATCAGCCTTGGTTTCAACAGAGTGTGGCTGGAGTAAGCATTCAAGTCCCTATATTCAGTTCCTTTGGTCGTAAAGCTGCTCAAGACAGAACAAAAATTGCGTGGGAACAAGCACTTACCGATCTTGAACGAACTGAGCAGGAATTAAACCTCAATTATCAAACAGCTGTAAACAACTATCAACTAGCAATTGACACATATCAAACTACAAAAGATAATTTATCCCTTGCTGAGCGTATAGAGAACAAAAACTCGGTAAAGTTTAAAGAAGGTATTGCTACTAGCTTTGAATTAAGACAAGCACAAACACAGTTGTACAGTACTCAGTCAGAATATCTTAATAGCATGTACCGTGTTATTCAAGAAAAAGTAAACATTGAAACACTACTTAATACACCTAAATTTAAATAAAAACACCCATCCTAATAATTATCCTATCATGAAACATATTTTAACCATAGCAGTTGCTTTATTTCTGATTTCTTGTGGTGGAGAAAAAACCGCTGAAGAATTAATTGCTGCTGGAGACAAACAAGCTCTTGCAACAAAAAAATCTGAATTAAAAAAACAAAAAGAGACTATAGAAAAAACGATTGCTAAAATTGAAGCTTATGAAAAAAAGAGTAAAGGCGAGGCAATTAAAGCACAAGTAAGTACTATGGTGTTAAAAGACACCCTATTTAATCATTATGTAGAACTGCAAGGTAGTGTTGATACTAAACAAAACATCACTGTAATGCCTGAGACAGCTGGATTACTTACCCAAGTTTATGTAAAAGAAGGACAGCAAGTGTCAAAAGGTCAACGACTAGCTAGGATTGACGATGGTGGTGCCGCTCAAAACCTAGAACAAATGAAGGTACAAGCTCAACTGGCTAAAACTACCTATGAGCGTCAAAAACGCCTTTGGGAACAAAACATAGGTTCAGAGATTCAATATCTGCAATCAAAAGCTAATTATGAAGCTCAAGAGCGCTCAATAAACGCAATGCAACAACAACTTGCCAAAACAGTAGTAACAGCACCTTTTTCAGGAACTATTGACGACGTCATTACAGAACAAGGAAATGTGGTGAGTCCAGGTATGCCTCTATTCCGATTAGTAAGTCTTAAGGACATGTATCTTAAAGTAGACGTTCCAGAAACTTACTTGACCGCAATTAATAAAAATACTGATGTTATAGTTGAATTCCCAGTTTTGGGTGAGACCGTTAAGAGTAAAATAAGACAAACAAGTAATTATATTAACCCGTCAAATCGCTCATTTTCTATAGAGGTTCCTGTTGACAATAAATCTGGTAACATCAAACCTAATCTTACAGCAAAACTGCGTATAAATGATTACACCTCTAAAAATGCGATTTTAGTTCCTCTTAATGTAATAAACGAGAATCAAGATGGTGATCAATATGTGATGGTTACCGCTCAAGGCGAAAACGGATTAATTGCAAAAAGACGTGAGGTAACAACAGGGAAAGCTTCTGGTGATTATATCGAGATCCTAAGCGGTCTTGAACCTGGTGATGAAATCATCACTGAAGGTGCTCGTAGTGTAAAACCAGATCAAGAAATTAATATTATAAACTCATAAGTATGTCAAATAAGAAAAACAGTGACAAAGAGTTTAAACTCTCATCTTGGGCAATTGACAACAGTGTTGTTGTTTATGTCATGATGGTAATAATCTTCTTTCTAGGATTAAATGCTTACAACAGCATGCCTAGGGAAGATTTTCCAGAAATTAAAGAAACAAAAATTTACATCTCAAGTGTTTGGCCTGGAAATACGGCTGAGGACGTTGAACGATTAATTACCGATCCCTTAGAGGATAAGCTCAAAAATATTAGTGGCGTAACAGAAACTGAATCTACATCTCAAGAGGACTATTCAATAATCATTGTTGAATTTGATGATGATATAGCTGTAGAAGCTGCTAAACAACGTGTGAAAGACGAGGTAGACCAAGAATCTGCTGGTGAAATTGAAGATATAGAGCAAATTAAACAAGTAGACATACGCGGTGCACAAGATCTTGAAGTAGAGATTGCTGTTGATATATATAAAATGACAGCAGCCAAGGTAAGTTTTGATAATATCTTAAATACGGTAAGAGGAGGAAATGCAACCGTAAGTGCTGGTAATTTAAAATCGAGTGGTCAACGACGTACTATTAGAATTATAGGAGAAATCGACAACCCTAAAGAATTAGAAAATTTTGTAGTCAAAAATGAAAATGGACCTATTTACCTAAGGGATGTAGCTACCATCAAATTTGAAGAAGAAGACAAAAACACATTTGCAAGGGAATCAGGTGATCAGGTAGTAATGCTAGACGTAAAGAAACGTTCTGGTAAAAACATGATTATTGCGGCAGATAATATACGTGAGGTAATTAAGGAGTCTCAGGATTCCGGCGCATTGCCTTCTGACCTAGAAATCACTGTGACTAATGATTTATCTAGCAAGACACTTAATCAAGTAGATGACCTAGTTAATAATATCATTTTTGGTATTCTACTGGTGGTAGGTGTTTTAATGTTCTTCTTAGGGTTTAGAAATGCCTTGTTCGTTGGTTTTGCAATACCTATGTCTATGTTCATGTCCTTTGCCATTATCAGCCTATTAGGTTACACCTTAAACACAATGATATTATTTGCTATGATTATGGGGCTAGGAATGCTTGTTGACAATGGTATTGTGGTTGTTGAGAATGTTTATAGGTTGATGGATGAAGAAGGCATGTCACGTATCGAAGCTGCAAAAAAAGGAGTAGGTGAAATCGCCATTCCAATTATTATTTCTACTCTAACTACAGTTGCGGCATTTGTTCCATTAGGTTTATGGCCAGGTTTAATGGGACAGTTTATGATTTACTTCCCAATTACTCTTTCTATAGTTTTAGGAAGTTCCTTGTTTGTCGCAATATTCTTTAACTCCATGCTAGTTTCAAAATTCATGGAAATTGATGACCGCAACCTGTCAGTAAAATCCTTAATATACCTAACCGCTATCATGGTTCCTCTAGGAATATTTATCTTATTAGTAGGTGGACCTGTATCTGGTTTAGGTTCTTTAATGATACTTGTAGCGGTTTTATTTTGGCTATATAAGTTTGCTATCAAACCTCTTACTCGTGGATTCCAACGCACGTTTTTAGTATGGTTAGATAATCTATATGAGCGATTTTTAAGATTTGCATTAAGCGGTATAAAACCATACATCTTTATGATTGGTATGGCGGTTATGTTTGTGGGAATTTTAATGGCATATTTTGGGTGGTCTGTTGCATCTGGAAGAACTAAAATTGAATTTTTTCCAGATAATAAGCCTAATCAAATTATTGTTTACATAGAATATCCTCAAGGAACTTCAATTGAAAAAACAAACAGTATTACCAAAGAAATTGAAGAAGTGGTCTATGAAGTGATCAACGATGATTTCTATATGAAAGACGGAAGAAACGTACTTGTAGAAAGCGCTGTTTCTCAAGTAGGAATGGGAGCTGGTAATCCTCAAACAGACGGTGGTAGCTCGGCAGAGATGCCTCATAAGGGTAAAATCACCGCGAGTATGCGTGAATATAAATTTCGTGAAGGAAAAGATGGAGAATTAAGAGATAGTGAAGTTTTACGTAAAAAAGTTCAAGAAACTCTGGAAGGTAGGTTCCCTGGAGTTGCTATTTCAGTAGAAAAAGATGCAAATGGACCACCACAAGGATATCCTGTGAATATAGAATTAGAAGGTCCTGATTACGGTGAGCTTATATCAACAGCAGAACAAATGGTAAAATTCCTCAACACCAGAAATGTTGCTGGAGTTGATCAATTAAAGGTTGATGTAAATAAAAGTAAACCTTCAATGATTGTTGAAGTTGATCGTGAAAAAGCTGGTGAATTAGGAATAAGCAATAGCCAGGTAGGAATGCAGCTTAGAAGAGCAGTGTTTGGTGAAAAAGCGGGAATCTATAAAAAAGACGGTGAAGATTACGACATCAATGTAAGGTTTAACGAAGATCAACGCTATGATCGTAGTGCGATCTTTAATCAAAGAATAACCTTTAGAGATATGGTAACAGGACAGGTAAAAGAAATACCAGTAAGTGCTATTGCCAAACAACGTAATACTTCTAGCTTTAGTGCTATTAAGCATAAGGATGCAAAACGTGTGGTTACAGTATACTCTGCTCTTAAACCAGGTTTCACCGATGCTGGAGCCGTAGTAGAATCAATAAAATTAGAGATGGTCGACTTTACGATTCCAAATGGTATTAAAGTTGACTATACAGGGCAAATTGAAGAACAAGAAAAAGAGATGGCATTTTTAATGAGTGCTCTATTCGGTGGTTTATTCTTGATCTTCTTGATTTTAGTATTTCAATTTGGATCTATATCTAAACCTACTATTATCATGATCGCCATCTTCTTAAGCTTTATTGGTGTTTTCTTAGGGTTGATTATAACGGGAGATCCTTTTGTTATTTTAATGACAATGATGGGAATAATTTCACTTGCAGGTATCGTGGTAAATAACGGTGTGGTGCTTATCGATTATATAGACTTACTTAAATTAAGACGCAGTGAGAAATTAGAACTTGGTGACGATGAAATTCTTCCTAAAAATGAAATGTTTGAAGCTATAGTTAAAGGAGGAAAGGCTAGGCTTAGACCAGTTATATTAACTGCCATCACTACAGTTCTAGGACTTATTCCTCTTGCGATTGGATTAAACATTAATTTCTTTACGTTATTTACTGAATTTGACCCACAAATTTTCATTGGTGGTGACAACGTAATATTCTGGGGACCATTAGCTTGGACTGTTATTTACGGTCTAATTTTTGCAACTTTTTTAACCCTAGTTATAGTTCCTATCCTATTGTACATGGTACATAGAATCAAGATCAGAATTTACAACTGGCGCAACAATAAAAAGTCATCTGAAGTACAAGTAGCGACTTAGATTTCCCCTATTTCATTTGTCGTTACTACGAGCCCGATTCCCTAATCGGGCTCTTTTTATTTAAGTAGGAATTATATATACACTATATGTTATTGACACATATGCAAGAGTAATACGTTTGACCTAAAAGAAAACTTCTCAAACAATAACATTCATTTGAGGCTTTACAGGTAAGCTGTAAATTTTAATTTGAATGATAAATAAATGTTGTTCTGAAGAAATAAATAGATCTGCTAATATCAACTAACAAGTATAAAAAAAGCTCTGTAGAATGTACAGAGCTTTATTACATTAAAGGATGTCATCCTTTTATTCTAAGTCCACTTTTTTATCGTACTGTATATAATACTCTTCTACTACTTGCATGGTTGTTTCAATCAAGTCCCTAGTTTCTAACAAAAGGCTAAAATATAAAGTAGTATTCTTAGGAGATTGCTCATCATCCTTAGTACGTTTAACCTGTCTATCGATTTTTGCATCGACTAATGCAAGCAATTCACGTTTTGATCTAATAATTTCATCAAGTGATGAAAACTCTTTGTTCTTAAAAGTCTGTTCTGCTTTTCTAAGTATTTGACTCACTTCAGTAATAACCTCTTTCAGATCTTTCATTTGATTGAACTTCAAACTCTTGTGATTATTACTAATATGTCTAGTACTATTCTTTGTAATTAAGTCCAAAGACTGAGTCATATCTTGTAGATGTCCTAAAACTTCAATGTAAAATTTACTTGCTCCTAGATTCTGTTCATCAAGATTCTTTATAAAATAGAAAATATTATTCCTAAGATCGTCTATTTCTTCACCTAGCTTATTACTTTCCTTTTTAGAAGATTTAAGAACACTTAAATCTTGAGACATCAAACCTTCTAGAGTATTATTATAAATACGTTTTGATCGCTTAAACACCATTGAAACATTATCAGAACTCTCGTGAATAATACCTTGAATGGTTTTACTTTCTGCCTTTTTAAGCTCATCAGTCTCTTTAATTTTAGTAACAGATTTTTTATGAGCTAAATAACTACGGTATAGCAATAACACAGCCAATATAATTAATGGAAATATGGCGTAGTTATTAGTTATATAAATTAAGTAGGCCATTATCGCAGCAGCTGTAAAAGCACTAAAAGCTGTAAAGAACCAACCGCCTATAACATTAATAACACCTGCTATTCTATAAACAGCACTTTCAGTACCCCATGCGCGATCAGCAAGAGAAGTTCCCATCGCAACCATAAACGTTACATAGGTAGTAGATAAAGGCAATTTGTAAGAAGTAGCAACCGAGATTAAAATAGCTGCCACCATTAAGTTCACACTAGCACGCACATAGTCAAATGCGGGCTTATCCTCGTGTTTAGGTACTACATCAAGTTCCGCCACTTTTTCAAACCTGGATGATATATAATTTGATGTTTTTTCTGGTAAAATTGCCTGAATTCCTTCTGCAGCTCTTAATGAATAACGTACTAAAAATCTTGATAAAGCATTAGCTTTGAATCGTTCAGTACCTGTATCTTGTCTAGCAAGATCAACTGAGGTTTTAACAACCGCTTGGGCTTTTGATGAGAACCATAGAGTTGCTACCATTATCACACCAGCCACTACTAACAACCACTTGTTAGAAGGTAATTTGTTCCCTAGAAAATCCATTGCGACACCAGAAACATCTCCAGGCTGTGTGATAGCGTATTCATAAGCTTGATAAGCACCAATAGGCACACCAATAAAGTTTACTAAATCATTACCTGCAAAAGCCATGGCAAGACCAAAGGTTCCCATGATTATTATTAGTTTGTAGATATCCTTTTTAAGTAGAATGACATAAACAAAACTGAACAAGGTCCAGAAAATAGCCGAAATCGTAATAATCTTGGAAACGCTAGTTGTTGCTATTAGCTCGCCTACCATACCTAGATCAGCTCCTTTAAGACCTTTTACTATGATAAAGTAAAACAAGCTAGTAAGTGATAAACCACCAAAAATTCCAGCAAAAAAAGCTGGCCTTTTACGGTAGTCAAAGGTGAGCATTAAACGTGAAATAAACTGCACCAGTGCTCCAATAGTAAAGGCGATGACGACCGACAACAAGATTCCCATGATTATCTGAAGTGCCTTGTCTGATTCAATGTACTTACCGAGATCTAGAAAGGATTCTTCTCCAACTTGAGAGATTTTGATCAAAGACATGCAAACCGCTGCGCCTAAAAGTTCAAAAACAATAGAAACTGTTGTAGAAGTAGGCAATCCCATCGTATTGAAAAAATCTAACAACAGTACATCGGTTATCATTACCGCCATGAAAATGATCATCACCTCACTAAAATCAAATTGAGATGGAATGAATATTCCTTTACGAGCAACTTCCATCATTCCACTGGAAGAAAGAGCTCCAAAAGCAATTCCCACACTCGCAATAATCATGATGGTTTTAAAGTTGATCGCCTTGGAACCTATAGCACTGTTTAAGAAGTTTACAGCGTCATTACTCACACCTACCACTAGATCGGTTATCGCTAGACCTGCTAGAATGATGAGCATTATTAGATAAATATCTGGCATCTATATACAAATTTTCGACCCGCAAAAGTCGTTAAAAAAATCCTTTACAATGTTATCTAATCGTTATTTATATTGAGGAGAGATTCATTACGCTTTCGCGAAAGCGAACCAAACTAAAATCATTTAAATAAAAAAGAACCGCACTTGTGCGGTTCTTTCATTTATCTATAGTGTTGTTTCTTATTAGAAAGAATAACCAGTCCAAGCAAATACTGAAGCATCAGCACCTGTATTTGAAGCTGAAACATTTACCGTAGCTCCAGGAGCATTCTTAACGTCTGTACCATCAGCATTACCACCAGCAGTAGCGTTAACCACAGTAGCGCTAGTAGAATCACCTCTACTATCTTCTAAATCAATAAAGTCAGAAGCTGTAGCAGTACCAGTAACAGATGCCAATGCATTGTTGATAGTTGCAGTTGCTCCTCTTCTTACTTTAATAAGATCTGAGAATTCTACATTGTTACCACTGTTGATTATTGTAATATCTTGAACAGTGAAGTCTGATTGTACGTTGTCAGTTGGTGAGTTACCGTCTAGGTTACCATCTGCCTCGATACCACGTGGGTCTGAAGTAACAGCTGTATAACCAGGCTCACGTACACCATATAAGTTTGTACAAGTACCTCTATAACCTTGTGTGAAATCGAACATGTCATCTTTTGCATTAAGTACAAAAATGTTTGAAGCGTTTACAGAACCACCAAAGAATTCAATTGCATCATCATCACCATCTTTAATCCAGATGTTAGACAAAGTTGTTCCAGATCCTACACCATTTAATGTAAGTCCATTATGTTCTGCACTACCATCAATACGTGCTCCTGTATATTCAATTATCACGTGATCAAGGATACCTGAATCTTCAGTATCATTATTTCCACCAAATAATACACCAGTGTTAACCTCGGTACCAGCTTCGTTTTGTCCAGCTGGGTTTTGTCCTGAAATCCATGCGTTACCATTTATGATAACTCCACCCCAAGCAGCAGGAGCTTGTGAGCTAGCTGTAAAGCGTATAGGAGCTGATGGGCTACCATCTGCAATGATTCTTCCACCTCTTTCTACTAGTAAGTAAACATCAGTACCACCAGCCTGAGCTGTAATAGTAGTTCCTTCTTCTATTGTTAATGTAGCACCATTTTTCACAAACAATGGGCCGTTTAATACGTATGCGTTACCTGCAGTTAGTGTTCTGTCTTCAGTTAAGTTTCCAGAAAGATTTAGGTCGTTGTTGTTACCGTTTCCACCACCATTTACATCATCATCAGTTTCACAAGATGTGAAAGTAAGTGCTGCAACAGTTAATAAAGATAAGATTGCTTTTTTCATTGTAATCGTGTTAGTTAATTTTAAAAAATTTAGTTGTGCAAATATGAATCGTTATTATACGATTAATGTTATCTAAACTTTATCAAACTTTTAAAATTGGTAGCTATAACCTAGGCTAATGTCAACTCCACGTTTATAATTGCTTAACACAACGTTACCTAATTCACCATCACGTTCTAATTGAATCTTTGGATTAAGCAGGTTTCTTGCTTTAAGGGATATTTTACTATTATCACCTAATTTTAAACTACTTACAAAATCCAATGTTGGAACTCCTTTTTCTGTAATGTTTTCAAATCCTCTTGTTCCCACAGAGTATACTCTATCACTGAAGTAACTGAAAACTAAAGCTGTATTTAGGTTGCTAGTTCCTATGAATGTGTTATAATTAATATCTGCATTAATCAAAAATGGTGCAGCTCCTTGTAATTCAGTTGAATCCTCAGAAAATTGTGCTAGTGGATTATCTAGATCTTGCTTACTATTGATATAAGAAGCAGTAATTCCTCCAGATAGTTTAGATTCTCTTACTACATCATTAAGGGTAGTCATCTCCTTAGTCACAAAATCTTTTTTAGCTTCAAGCTCAATACCTAAAACTGTTGCTTTTTCACCTACATTTAAATACGTTAAAGTATTTCCTGCAGATGGAATCTCAACTCGTGAAACTGGGTCTGAGATATTCTTATAAAAACCAGTCAATGAGATTAATTCACCTTTTGAAGGGTAAAATTCATATGCTACATCTAGGTTGATAATGTTAGATATTTCTAGATCTGGATTACCTTGAATAGCAAACTGAACTCCATCATATCTAAAAGGAGCAATCTCCTTAAACCTAGGCAACATGTAAGTTTGACTAGCTCCTAGTCTAACGATATTCTCTTCATTAATGGTGTATTTAACACCCAAACTCGGTAAGAAGAAGCTTTCATTAATTTCAGAAGGACCATTTATTGAGCTACGTGCAATGTTGGTATTGTATTCAACTTCTTGATTAATATTTTCAAATCTACCACCTACGTTAATCAAGAACTTTTCGTTGAACGCCTTAACATAATTTAAATTTCCTGCAATTGTAGACTTATCTCCTATATAGAAGAAAGGAGTAAATGCTTCTGGATTGATAGCACTACCACGCCCAGTCTCTAGTCTAAAAACACCAGCAGTCAAAGATGGTTGATTGTATACTGAATCTGGATTGTTGATATCAACGGCAACACGTGTGTTAAAAGTATGATTGAAAACAGTTGCTTTAAACACGTGATGTGTATTGCGGTAGTCTCCACCCAATTCGATATAATTTAATAGATCATTATCTATATCCTTGTTCAAATTGTATTTTAACTTCACTGTAGCATTATAATCATTCTCTTGAAGTTCACTAAAATAACGTTGATTATTTCCACCAGAATCAACGTCTGGACTATAGAATCCATCTCGGAAAAGATATTGAAAATCGCGACGATCAGGTTCACTTCCTCTTATGGCATTAAAACTTCCCTTAACTTTTAATTCAAGCTTTTCAGACAGATCAAACCTTCCCAACAATTGATTAACGAAAAGATTGTTATCATTAGTTTGCTGTCTATTGATATAAACTCTATCACCATCTTGTTCTGGGTTGTTTATACCTTCGTACTCCTGAAAACTTTGTGTGTTTTTATGGATGTAAAGAGAAATGAATTCAATATTATTTTTACCCATTCGATAATCCAAGTTTACCATTCCTATCTGTTGGGTATCATAATTATAATTTTGACCTTCTACATCAAAAAATAAAGAACCATTACTAGTAGTGTTTTTTACTTCTCTTTCTAAAAATCTATAACCATTATCAAAGGTCAATAATCCATATACATTTAAATAATTATCACCTATATCAATTCTTCTTCCTCCCATTACAGAGAAGCCTACATTAGGAGCAAAACTGTTCGTGTTAGGAGCAAGATTATTTTCAAATCCGTATACGGCAAGGTTATTTACTGGAATATTAGAATCACTGAACCCAAAATATCCCTCGCCATCGATACTCTTAAAATCCTCTCCAACAGTTTGAGAGTTCACACCAGTAGAAAGACCAAATCCAAATGCTTTGCGACCGGACAAACCTTTTAAATCTATATTAATATTAGCACCTGCGTTGTCACCAGTGATGTTTGAAGTATATACTTTATTTATATCAACTGTTTCTAACAAATCTGACCCAAAGAAATCCAATGAAATATTTTTATATTCTGGATCATCAGATGGTAATGGCAAACCATTAAGAGTAGTTGAGTTATAGCGATCACCTAATCCACGTACAAAAACATTTTTCACACCAGATTGCTTACTTACACCACTTACTTTAGTAACTGCGCCTTCTGCATCACTTACCCCTTTTTTAGATAGCTCCTCTGCACCTATCGACTGTACAATAGTTACCGAATTTTTCTTTTCCTGAATAAGAGCCTCTTCACTCTCTCTTGTTTTTGCAACAGTAATTTGGATTTCAGTAAGCTGGTCCGCTTTAGCTGTCATAGGAGTATTTACTGTAGTAGTAAATCCAGCCTTAACCTCAATATTTTCGATTTCGACTGTTTGCATACCTACATACGTAAAAATTACAGTGTAAGTTCCTACTGGTGCTGTAATACTGTAATTTCCATCCATATCAGTCTGTGCACCTAAAGAAGTTCCCTTTAACGCTACAGAAGCAAAGGCAAGTGGTTCGTTCTCAAAATCAGCGTCGGTTACTAATCCTGCTACCTTACCAGATTGGGCTGATAATAAGGCGCTTACAAGTAAAAAGCTAAATAAAAAATACTTTTTCATTACATTAAATTTCATCTTGCAAAAGAACTAAGGATACACGTGTACAAAGGTTACCTCAACATTAACTTTAATAGATTCTTACGTTAAGAAATAGTAAATTTCAAATTGTAATCACCAAATCATTCAAAACATTATCTTGCAAAAAAATGTACCGTATGAACTGGGAGCAATTACTGTCACTTAAAAGATTTGGAGACAAAAAGCCTAGGCCTAGAAACCAGCAAGATGAACTAAGATTAGGTTTTGAGGTGGATTATGACAGAGTTATTTTTTCTAAACCTTTTAGAACCCTTCAGGATAAAACTCAAGTAATACCACTTAGTCAATCAGGATTTGTGCATACTAGACTCACTCACAGTCTAGAAGTAAGTGTGGTAGGCAGATCGTTGGGTCGAATGACAGGTAAAGCAATATTAGAAAAACATCCACATCTGGTTGAACTTGGTTATAAACAACAAGATTTTGGGGCAATTGTAGCTGCAGCCGCACTGGCTCACGATATAGGAAATCCTCCATTTGGACACAGCGGTGAAAAAGCAATAGGAAGTTATTTTAATACTCGTGTGGATAAAATGGCATGGGACACGCTTTCGCGAAAGCAGAAACAAGACCTACTCTTATATGAAGGAAATGCAAATGGATATCACCTACTTAATCAAAATAGCCCAGGAACTCCTGGTGGCCTACGTTTATCCTATGCAACATTAGGTGCATTCATTAAATACCCTAAAGAATCATTACCACATCGTCCTACTAAACACATCTCCCAGAAAAAATATGGTGTTTTTCAGGCTGATGTGGATCATTTTAATGACGTGGTTAATGAATTAGGTTTAAAAACTGAAAATAAGCAGGAACCTTTTCATCGTCATCCACTTACATATCTTGTTGAAGCCGCCGATGATATATGCTATACTATTATTGATTTTGAAGATGGAATTAATTTAGGCTATATAAGTGAAGATCATGCTTTGGAACAACTAATTAAACTAGTCAAGGATTCAATAAAGATTGAAACCTACACTCAACTTACAGGTACACAAGAACGATTAACCTATTTGAGATCACTAGCAATTAATAGCCTGATCAATGATGCAGTTAGGATATTCATGGAAAATGAATCAACTATTTTGGCTGGTAATTTTACTTGTTCATTAATGGATAAATCTGCTTACAAACCACAGATCGACGATATATTAAAAATCACCATTGAACGAGTTTACCAGCACCCAGAAGTCATTGAAAAGGAATTAGCAGGATATAAAATGATACAAGATATTTTACATGCTACTATTATCGCTCAACTCAATAAATATAAAGGTAATGAGACGCATTACGACCAATTGATTTATAAAGCCTGTGGAACAGATTTAAGATTGGGAACAACAGAATATGAATGTATGCTTAACGCATGTGGCTTTGTAGCTTCACTTACTGATAGTAAAGCAATGAATCTTTTTCATATAATCAACGGGCAAACTAAAATAACTTAATTACTTTTATACAAAATTTAGGCTATGAAAACCCTTAGTAAGTTACTTATTCTCATATCGATTGCCTTTCTTTATTCTTGTAGCAATAATGATACTACCCGAATCAAAGAAGATAGAGAGCAACATGAAGCTTTTCTAGATACTCATCCTTTTAACCAGACTATACAATTATCTAGAGAAGATAGAAAAAAACAAGGTCTTCCACCAAACGCGTATTATGAAAGAGAATACCTGTTAACCATGAATCCTAGCCTGGGTAGACCTACTCCAGAGAAAGTTAAGTTAATTAACAAGGATCTTGAAATTGCTAAAAGCGTTCCAGGAAACTCTAGAAGTTGGGAAGATCGTGGACCAAATAATATCGGTGGTCGCACTCATGTAGTTTTCTTTGACCCGAACGACGTTGGACCTAATAATGGTGATGGAATAGATTACAACCGTGCTTTCGCAGGTGGTGTAGGAGGCGGATTGTGGGTTAATGAAGATGTTACCGATGCAAACTCTTCATGGACTATTATCCCTGGTGTAGCATCTAATCTTAATGTAAGTTGCTATGCAATAGATCCCAACGATCCATTAACAATGTATATAGGAACAGGAGAAATTTATACTTCTGGAGCGGCTGTTGGTAACGGTCTTTACAAAACAACCGATGGTGGTTTAACGTGGAATGAAGTTCCTATTCCAGCTGCCAGTGGTACAGATGTAACAGTTTCAGGGAACTTATTTAAATCTGGAATTTTCTATGTGACAGATGTAATCGTTAGAAATGTAAATGGAACATCTGAAGTATACGTGGGAATAGGTGGTGAAGATTATGTATCACCTAACTTTAATATAAGTAATCCCAACAATACACTAGGAGCACAAAATGCTGGTTTGTATAGAAGTACTGATGCCGGTAGTAACTGGGCTCGTGTAGATGGACCGTTATTAAGATACACTGCTAATGGTGACACCTATTACGTTATTCCAAATGATTTTGCAATTGCCGCAGATAACGAACTTTACTTTGGAACCATAGGATCACCAATAAATAATCAAGGAGCTGGTAGAGTATATAGAAGCACTAACGGTACTACATGGCTACTTGCAGATGTCATTCCTGGAGCGGATCGTGTAGAACTAGCTGCATCAAAAACCAACTCTAATTTGTTTTATGTTGCTGTTCAAACAGGAAGCAACCAAGGTGATCTATATATTACCACTGATGATTTTGCTACTTTAAATCCAATGAACGAACCAAATGATGCCGATGTAACCATCCCTGCAACAGACTTCACCAGAGGACAAGCCTTTTATGATTTGGTTATTGAAGTAGACCCTAATAATGATCAAATAATATATGCTGGAGGAATTGATTCTTTCCGAAGTACTGATGGAGGAAATAGTTGGAGACAAATATCGAAATGGACAAATGGTAATGGGCTAAGTTCAATACCTGCACCATTTGTTCACGCGGATATTCATGCAATCAGTTTTCGACCTGGAAATTCTAATGAAGGCTTAATAGGATCAGATGGAGGATGTTCTTATGTTAGTAGTTATAGTAACGCTCCTACCAATGTAAATGTCATCCAAAATAGAAATAATAATTTAAATATTACTCAATTTTATTATGCTGCAATAGATGAAAATGGAGCTGCAGGAGGAGACGACTTTGTAGGAGGAACCCAAGATAACGGTACTCTGAGAGTAAACAATGCACAACCAGGATCAAATTCTTTTGTTGAAGTAGTTGGTGGTGATGGAGCCCATGCAGATATCGATGGTGCAGACGGTTATGTAGTAGTTTCCACCCAATATAATAATCACAGATATTATACCTATCCGGGCTATAGCTTTAGATACTGTATTACTTCATCTAATTGTGGTGATAATGCAGGTGGTACCGGAGATTTCATTAATGTTGCAGAACTAGACAAGGTTAATAATTACTTATTTGCAAATAGTAGAACATTCAATGGTAGTAATGGTATTGAAGTATGTGAATTATTTAATTCCTCTTCAAATTGTAATACGATTACAAATACTCAAATAACCAGCGATAGACCAACGGCAATGAAAGCTTCACCTTTTGCTAACGGTAATCCGGTTTTATATGTAGGAACTGAAAGATCGAATTTATACCGAGTAAGTAATATTACAACTACACCTGTATGGAACAATATCCGTCCTGCTGGATTGCTAGGTAGCGTTTCTGATATAGAATTTGGAGCAACAGAACAAGAAATTTATCTAACCATGCATAATTATGGTGTGAATAATATCTATTACACTAACGACGGTGGTACGACTTGGGATCTCAAGGATGGTGATCTACCAGATATTCCCGTAAAAGCTATTCTTCCAAATCCATTATTACCAGGAGAAGTTCTTATAGGAACTGAATTAGGAGTTTATACCTCATCAAATTTTAATAGCACTTCACCCAATTGGATTCCAGCTATAAATGGTATGACTAACGTTAAAGTGGTTGATCTAGATTATCGAGCCAGCGACAACACAGTATTAGCAGCTACTCATGGTAGAGGACTATTTACTGGAACCTTAGATACAGCAAGCATAGCTGACAGTAACCAAATTTCCAATGAAATTTTTGTTACACCAACCGTGTCAAATGGAAATTTTTCAATTCACAGTGAATTGGAAAATACATATGATGTAAAGCTACATGATTTAAACGGTCGCAGAGTTTGGTCAAAAGAGAATATGACGCTTAGTAAACAAGGTTCTCAAGTACAATTAAACTTAAAATCAGGTTACTATATTTTAAGTGCTTATAAAGACAACATTGCAATAAGTACCAATCTACTGATTAAGTAACTTACTTAGTAGATTTAGTATAGATGCCTCATCTATACTTACCTCTTTATACAATTGTTCTGTAGGGCCATGACTTATAAATGTGTCTGGAATTCCTAAAGAATGGATTTTGACAGAATATGCTTTTTTGGATTCATCACCGATTGATGGATTTGAAAAAGCATAATTTTTTATAGTGGATCCCAATCCTCCTATCAAACTACCATCTTCAATAGTTACAATATGCTCATGAGATTCAAAAACCGATTGTAACATATTCTTGTCAAGTGGTTTTAAAAAGCGAACGTCAATGTGAGTTACGGATAATTGATTTTCTTGAATAAGTTTTTGCACGGTAACCCCAATAGGTCCCAAGGTTAATACAGCAACATGTTTACCTCTAGACAAAGTTCTGGATGTACCAATTGAAATTTTTTCCAAGGTAGATCGCCAATTTATTGAATGACATCGACCTCTAGGATAACGTATAGCAATAGGTAAATCCAACCCTAAAGAAGCAGTGAACATCATACTTCTTAACTCCATCGCATCCATAGGCGCAGCTATAATTAAATCGGGTATACAATTAAGATAGGCAAGGTCAAAAACCCCATGATGTGTAGGCCCATCTTTTCCTACAAGTCCTGCCCTATCCAAACAAAAGATAACTGGTAATTTTTGCAATGCCACGTCGTGAATCACCTGATCATAAGCCCTTTGTAAAAATGTTGAGTACACATTACAAAAAGGAATTAATCCTTGTGTGGCCATCCCAGCTGCCAATGTCACAGCATGCTGTTCTGCTATTCCAACATCAAATGCTCGATCAGGAAATGCTTGCATCATGATTTTCATAGAGCTACCAGTAGGCATTGCAGGCGTTATGCCTATTATCTTATCATTAGCTTCTGCAAGTTCAACAAGCGTATGACCAAAAACATCTTGGAATTTTGGCGGTAACATACTCGTATCACTAGGTGTAAGATCACCCGTTATCTTATCAAATTTACCAGGAGCGTGATATCTTACTTGATCAATTTCAGCCTGCTTTAGACCTTTTCCTTTAACAGTTCTTATATGCAATAAACGTGGGCCATTAAGAGTTTTTTGCCTTTTCAGCTCACGTAATAAGCCATTCATATCATGACCATCAATAGGTCCTGAATAATCAAATTTGAGCGCTTCAAAAATATTATCTTGACCTGTTTCTTTTCCAGATTTGGTAGTGGTTAAGTACTCTTTAAGAGCTCCTACACTAGGATCAATACCTATTGCATTGTCGTTTAGTATAACTAATAAATCTACGTTACTTACTCCGGCGTGGTTGAGCGCTTCGAATGCCATACCGCTAGCTATACTAGCATCTCCTACAACGGCTATATGTTTTTTTGACGAGTTTGACAATTTACTGGCTATTGCCATTCCTAAAGCCGCACTTATAGATGTAGAGCTGTGTCCTACACCAAATGTATCGTAGTTGCTCTCATCAATTTTTGGAAAACCGGATAATCCACCATAATCACGGTTAGTTTTAAACGCTTCTCTGCGACCCGTCAAAATCTTATGGCCATAAGCTTGATGACCTACATCCCAAACTAATAAATCTTTAGGCGTATCAAAGACATAATGCAACGCTATAGTAAGCTCTATTACTCCTAAACTAGCTCCTAAATGTCCTTCCTTCTGAGATATTATTTCTATGATATAATCTCTTAACTCTTGAGCAATTTGGGTGAGTTCGCTTTCGCGAAAGCGTCTTAAATCACATGGGTCTTCTATCCTAGAAAGCAATGTTTCCTGCATGGGTCAAAGGTAATTCTTATCGCTGGGAATATACTACTACCACTTTAATTAAGGCTGTATAGTCCTATTGTACCTATATTTTGTACAAAGTTATCGCGTAACTTACATTTAGATAGTAATAGTTCTACTACTTTTACAGCATGATTGAACCTTACGACGATATTTACTTTATGAAAAAAGCGATTCAAGAAGCTCAAGAAGCTCTTGACCGCAATGAAATACCGGTAGGTGCTATCATCGTTACACAAAATAGAATCATAGCACGAGGACACAATTTAACCGAAACATTAAACGATGTTACCGCTCATGCCGAAATGCAAGCTATTACAGCTGGCGCTAGTTTTCTAGGTGGCAAATATCTTAAAGACTGTACTATGTATATCACACTAGAACCTTGTCAAATGTGTGCAGGCGCATTGTACTGGTCACAAATAAGTAAGATAGTTTTTGGCGCTAGCGACAGCTCACGAGGATATAGGAATATGGGAACTCAACTTCACCCTAAAACTGAAGTTGTAAGTGGTATATTAGAAAATGAATGTGCTGCCTTGATGACGGAGTTCTTCAGAAGAAAAAGAGCGCTTAATTAGCAAAATTGGGTAAACTATTTTTCCATTCTCCCGATTCTACAAAGGATTTTAAAATTCGATTGCGTGATTCTAAAAATTGATACATATATTTTTTTAGAAACATGAAATCGGCGAGTTTTCCTAGCCATCCTAATGGTGTATGGTAGGTAAAAATGTCTATCATAATTACATAATTTCTCTTTTGCTCAAAAAAATGCTCATGTTTAAAACTCTTAAATGCACCAGATTGCATTTCGTCAACAAAATAATTTGGTCTTTGTAGAAGAGTAACCTTTGAAGTCAAATTTTGATAAACACCCAAATGCTTGGCTCGTCAAGTAACTAACTCACCTTCCTCTATTAATCCACTAGTTTTTCCGGCAATCGCGCGTTCTTTGCTACCAGATGCTGAAATAAGATGAAAATCTATACTTCTGGCTAAATCAAAAACAACTTTCACATCGCCTTTAATACGTGTTTCTATTTTGATTATAGGCATATGAGCCTAGTTCCCGTTAAAATACCTCTTGCTTAATCTAGTAGCCAGCTCACTCATCTCATCTTGTGACATACTTACTTTTGACGAGAAACGCATATCATCCATCGTACGTATGGGAATTAAATGTACATGAACGTGAGGTACTTCTAATCCAATAACCGACATTCCTATACGTTCACAAGTAATCTCTTGTCTTAATATTAAAGCGACCTCTCTTGAGAAACTCATTAGATCGTCATACTCTTGCTTTTCTAGATCAAATAGTTTGTTCACTTCCTTTTTTGGTATACAAAGAGTATGTCCAGGAGCATTTGGATTAATATCCAGAAAAGCTAGAAAATTCTCATTTTCTGCCACCTTATGACAAGGAATTTCACCGGTGATAATTTTAGAAAAAATACTCATTACCTACTTATTTCCAGAATTTCTAATTTGATGGTTCCTACAGGAACTTGAACTTCGGCCACTTGACCAACTTCCTTACCCAAAAGTCCTTTACCAATAGGAGAATCGACTGAGATGTATCCCTTGGCCAGATCTGCCTCGCTTTGAGCAACAAGTTTGTAATTCATCACCATGTTGTTGTTCAAATTTTTAATCTTAACAGTGCTATGAATAAGTGCTTTGGATAAATCCAGGCTGTTCTCATCAATAATCCTAGCGTTAGCCACGACTTGTTCTAGTTTTGAAATTCTCATCTCAAGCAAGCCTTGAGCCTCTTTGGCTGCGTCATATTCAGCATTTTCACTTAAATCACCTTTATCTCTTGCTTCGGCGATAGCTTGTGATGCCTTTGGACGTTCAACGTCTTTTAGTTGCTTTAATTCGTCTTTTAATTTCTTTAGACCTTCTTCCGTATAGTATGATATATTACTCATAATAATATTTTTATGTGGATGTTTGTGTCGTATTTCGCTTTCGCGAAAGCGGAATAACTACGCCATCATGTTCAAACATCACACAGGTTATTCTATAAATAAGAAAATCCCATCATTGCTGCGGGATTCTAAATCAAATATACGAAATAACTAAGTTTGCGTTATACATTTACACTCATTTTAAAAAAAGCTATGAAAAATTGGAAATTAATTTTAATTGTTTTGGGTTTTATATCCTGTGAGGACGATGAGTTGCGCAATCGTAATCCTAACTTACTGGATCTAGGGTTTGCAGTCGAGTTGAACACATCATTACCTCAATATAGTGGTTTAAACTTTCCCGGTAACACGGTTGAGGTTTCGGGTTTTGGAAATCGTGGTATTGTGGTCTATAATTCAAACAATAGAGATTATTTTGCCTTTGATTTAAGCGATCCTAACCATACACCTAATGAATGTTCTAGAATGGAAATAAATGGTATTGAAGCTAGTTGCCCATGCCCTACAGATAATAATAAATATAGCCTAATCAACGGTCAGCCTTTAGAAGGCAATGGAGAATATGGCATGAAGGCATATCGTGTAGTGCGCAATGGGAATATTATTACCGTTTCAAATTGATTAGATCAAGTATAGCTACAAACCTTATGATTAGAAAGGATATAGACTAATCTAGCATTTTCCTACTTTGGTTTTCAATATATTTCAAAATGATTTGGAATACCGGATTTAAAACTTAATTTACTTCTGTCATGACAATTAATAGTGTGCGGAACTCTGAAAAGCGATCAATAGAGTAATAAAAAATAATAAAATCCTGTACCACTATAGGTACAGGATTTTATTATTCTTCAAAGTTAAATAACTTTAAAAATTCAAGGTAACACCAGCTAAAAAGTTAATACCAGCTTGTGGATAATAACCTACACCTTCAATTGTTGTAATTGTATTTGGATTAGACCACGTGTCATCAAATGTGAAATAATAACCATTTGAGACGTACTTCTCATTAAAGATATTATTAATCAATCCAGTAAAAACTATTGAATCAAAAATGGATTTAGTTTTAAGAGTGTATATAAAGTTGATGTCAGTGGTTGAATAACTATCCAACCTTGATAAGTCAGCTTCTGTATTACTCATAAATTGTTCTCCTACAAACTTGGTCAATAAACTTACTTGAAAGGCTTCACTAGGTTGGTAAGTAAGCTGATTTGCTCCTACTATATTAGGTGAAAAAGCGATATCTGTAGATCCTAAGTCAACTAGCTCTCCATCTCTAGAAACTACAGTATCCAGGTTCTTATTTGAGCTTAAAGTAACATTGGTTTGTAATGTGAACTCATCAGATAATTGAATGGCAGTTTCTAATTCTAAACCTAGTCTATAACTCTCGCCACTATTATCTCTTAATGCAGCACCTACGTCATTGATTTCACCAGTAAGAACAAGTTGCTCCTCGTAATACATCAAGTAGGCATTTGCATTAAAGGCAATCTTATTTTTTTTATGACGCCATCCCAGTTCAAAATCATTTAAACGTTCTGGCTCTATATCAGGATTATTCTCAAAATCATCTCTATTAGGTTCTCTACTAGCTCTTGCATAAGAGAAGTATAAATCATCATTTGAATCAATTGAATAAGTCAATCCTGCTTTTGGATTGAAGAATAAATAGTTCTCATCTACATTAAACATAGTAAGATTTGAATTTATACCCGATGTCTCGTAGTTAACATTTCTTACTTGCGCATCTAGATATAATTGAAATCTATCATCGAGTTTAAAGGTTCCTTTAGCAAAGGTTGAAAAATCATTTTTCTTACCATTTCCTTCATAATAACGGTCTCTAATTTCACTTTGACTAGCAAATCGCGCCCATATAACCTCACCGAAGTGATCTCCATCATAGTGACTAAAAGATGTTCCTAACAAAATATCCATCTTATTGTCCTTATAATTAACGTTTGCATTAACCACATAATAGTCATTATCTAACCATCTTCTGCGTATGAGATCAGTAGTATTAACCACCTGACCATCAACCGTTAATTCATCAAAACCGTAGGTACTGAAATCATCATCCTCTCTATACTGCTCAAAGAAACCTCTACCATAGGTATAGTTCAAACCTACATTTGATGACCAATTGTTATTGAAACGTTCATTCCAATGTAACTGATAATGATCTTGTTTATAATCATCTACTTCACGATCATAAAATTGTGTAACACCGTTTTCATCTTCATATTGACCAGCAGGATTGAACCTGCGGTCTTCTCTTAATTGATCTCCATCGATACCGAACCAAGATTGGTAAGTAACCTCTTCGTTAGCAAAAGTAATGGCCTTGATCAGTGTATTGTCATCAACATAGGAACCTTGTAGGTAATACGATTTTAAATCGGTTGACGCTCTATCGATATACCCATCTGATGCTATGTTAGATAACCTTCCAGATATTTCAAAATGTTCATTAAGTAATCCTGTAGAGAACTTTAAAGTATGCTTTCTACTATTAAAGCTACCATAACTATTTGCAATTTGGCCAGTAGCGTTTTTATTAACTGCATCAGTCAACAAATTAATACTTGCACCAAATGCTCCACTACCGTTAGTAGATGTTCCTACACCTCTTTGTAATTGTAAACTTTCAACAGAAGATGAAAAGTCTCCTAAATTTACCCAAAACGTACCTAGAGATTCTGCATCGGTATAGGGAATACCATTAATCGTAACATTGGTAGATTGTGAACTTACACCACGCACTCTTAAACTGGTGTAACCTATACCAGCACCAGCGTCACTAGTTGTAACAACTGATGGTAAAAAATTAAGTAATGTAGGGATATCTTGTCCTAAATTACGCTTTGCAAGTTCCTCTTTGGAAACGTTGCTGTGTGTGATTGGTGAGTTTGCGTTTACACGAACGGCTTTTACAAGAACCTCATCCAACTTTTCGGCATTGGTGGTATCGGATACTTGTGTGTTTTGTGCTGTGACACCTAATCCTAGTAAGGTCAATACAGCGACTGATAAATACTTCATTTTGAACTTTTTCGTTCAAATAAAAGGGGCATTTATTCGGTCTTGTTAATTAAAAATTTAAGAGGAATGTCTTTTCCTTTAATTAAGTAAATTATTACGCTTTCGCGAAAGCATAACAATCACCTGCTTTAAAGAATATCCCTTGGCAGCATTACCTGCCCAGGTTCCTCGGGTATAATCTCAGCCAGTAATACCAGCACCCCTTGAGACGGCGCAAAAGTAATATGTACAAACTAAATACCAACTAAAAAAAGAGAGTAATTATTAGGCCTTATTTTCCTACAAATAATAAGAACTTACTTGAATTTATAAATACAAAAAAAGTCCTTTAAGCAAGAAACTTAAAGGACTTTTATACTATGATTTAGGCAATTATTAGTTGCTTGTAATTCTAATGTTATCTAATTCGTAAGTTCCATCAAAACCAGCATCACCTGATCCCTCGTACTTAAATGCGATATAACCAGTACCCGTTAAACAGTCTAGGCTAGCAAATCCTGAAGGAACCCAGTTACCAAAGAATTCACTGTCTTCCACAATTGTAGGATCGGCAAGAGCTTCCCAAGTTGCTGTAGTTATTCCAGCAGTTGTTCCATCCCAGTCTGCACTGTAAAGTACTTGCATTTCTGAACCATCAGCAAAGCTATTAGATGTTTCAAAATCAAAAACTTCACCAGTTTGAGCATCAAAATCAATTTGTGGAGTAATCAACCACGAGATAGTACTTGTATCGTTTGAACGGAAAGAACCTACTCTTACACTATTACCTAATGAAGCATTAGTTCCTCCTGCGCTATAAACTTCCCAAGTTTCAGTACCAGCTTCAATGAAGTTAGTCCAACCAGCTGGCTGTGCTATTTGACCTGTTGATTGTGTCTCAAAATTCTCTGAAAGAATTGTTGTTGCACCAGCGGCACCAACTAATCCACATGATACTACGTCAAAATCACAACGCACATTAGGATCAAAATCAAAGTCTGCAGGACCGTTTACCACAATTACAAAATTGTCATCTTCAAAATCTCTAGAAAGAATAGCAGTTACACTACCGCTTCCTCCTGGTACACTTGCAGCTTTAAAATCTGAAAAAGTACTAGTTTCTAGGCGTACTGCAGGTGCAAAAAAGTCGGTACAAGATTGAAGAAATCTTAGTCCATCAAACTGATCAGTTGCCTCGGCAGCAAATGAACGGTTATTAGCTACATCCTCGTCAGAGAACTGTGCACCATCTAAAACGATGTACGTATTAAGTTTATCAGTAGCAAAGTCGCTAGGAGTTACAACTGTAGGAACAATTTCTGCAACGATGTCATCTCTCAAAATGAAATCTTCTTGTTGTGAAGGTGCGATCTTCTCGATGTTAGTACCACTACCAGCTATTCCAATAACTGGAACACCATTTGAAATACCAGCAGTCAATCCATCTAAGTTTACAAAAATTCTACGACCAAATTCATAGGTTGTAAATAAAGGACTATTATCTATAAGAACTTTTATACCAACTGTTGGGTTCTCAGGAGCATCCTGGATAACTATCTCTTCAAAAAAGTTTCCTGCTTCGTCACTTGAAATTACATAACCTTCCATGAATTCACCTGGAGTATCAAATGTTACTGTACCGTTTTGTGACTGGTCAATTTGTGATACTACGTTACCTATTGTAACAATATTACTAGGATCTTCAATATCTACTAATCTTGTATCTGGCACTTCATATTCATCGTCTTCTACACACGAGAATGCAACAGCCATGATAGCTGCTAGTGCAAAAATTTTATTAATGTGTTTCATTGTTGCTTTATTTAAAAATTTCATCATTGCTTTATTAGAATCTTAAATATACGTTTAAGTAATAAGTTGTTCCATTTCCAAAGAAATATCTAGGAGCAAAAACTTCTTGAGGATTGTTTTGGTCATCCCTTACCGATCTAAAGTTTGAGTTACGTGCTTGTTCAAAACCACCTGTTTTGTATTCTCTATCAAATACATTATTAATAGTAGCAAAGAATCCAACAAACTTGTCTCCAATCTTCCATGATTTACCACCAATTACATTTACAAGTACATAATCTTCAAATTGTTCTTGAGCAAGTAATTCATTAGCCAGGTCTTGATCATAATCATTAAATACCTGACCGTCATAATCTAAGATAAAATTATCACTTCTGCGTAATGCGTTAACATCGATATAACCATTTGCAAAGTAATTCGTAGTTAGACCAATGTTCCAGTAATCAGGATCACGATATTCAAAACCTATTTGTAAAGCAGTTTCTGGTCCACCAGCTACATGATATCCGTCTAGCTTTGCAGTACCATCACCAAATCTTAGTTGACCGTTAAAATCATCACTAGTTAAATATAAGTCTGGATTATTAGTAAATACATTTTGTCCTAGTGCTGCAGCAGCTTTTAATTTAATCGTTGGAGTTGCTTGAACTTCAAGACCCATTTCAAGACCCATATTTCTACGGTCTATATTAGTCATTACTTCTTGAACAAAAGCACTACCATCATCTAGCGGTAAACCAGTAAGATCTTCTGTAAAGTAAAAACCTACATCGCTACCATCCATAAACTTGGTATAGTAGGCAGTTAAACGTGCTTTTACATTTGGAGTACTCAATACATAGCTCAAATCTGCACTGTAAGAACGCTGCGATTCTATACCATCAACAATGTCGTTGTTTTGTCTTGCATTTGAAAAAACTGTTCTTATGTAAGGAGCTTGCGTCATGTAAGCTGCATGAAAATCTAAGAAGTTTTGTCCATTGATCTTATAAGTAGCACCACCTTTTACACCAAAATCGGTAAAGTCAACTTTATCACTTTTACCAAATGAACGATCACCTTGGAAGTTTCCGTTTTCAAATTTACCATTACGTTGGTATGAGGTTTGTGACACAGATCCAGAAAGGAAGAAATCAACCTTTGCAGTTTTAAACTGTGCTTGTGCAAATGATGATATCACATCACTATCAATTTCATAACTGTACTTATAGCGATCACCTAGCCCAACGATTCTATTCGGGTTTCTTACATCTGATTGAGCAAGAACATCAAGATTTACATCTACTGACTCTTCCGCAAAAAAGTCTACATCTAGATAACCAGTTCCTCCTAATAAATCGTCAATTCTAGCATAGTTGTCACTATTTAAAGTACGGTAACGTATTCCTCCGTTAAATAAGATATTATCTGTGATATCGGCAGTAATTATAGTGTTTGCAGAGAATAATTTGTCGTCAATTCTATCTTCTTGTAAAACATAAAGTGCGTTTCTACCTTGATCAGCAAGAACTCTATTAGCTTCATAAAGACTGTTCCAGTCTAACTGACCATCGTTGATAAAGGCTTGTTCTGCTAGATAAGCATATTGAAAATCAATCGGATCAGACCCATTTCTTAAAAAGTAAGAAGGTAAGTTTTGATAATAATCCGGATTAGGATTTCTTGCACCACCTACATATACATTTTGACCACCAATCGTTTCTTGCGTAGTTCCTCCATTATCAATCCTAGTGTTACCTATTTTACCAAATTGATATGCCACATTGGTATTCACTCTAAGTTTAGGATTTACATCCCAGTAGTGGTTAAGCATTAGTATTGGCTCTTCTATCTCGCGAATTCTAGAGTTGCGCTCATCATTGTTTAATTCACCCCAAAATGGATTGTAAGTAATTCCTTTTAAATCACGAATTTCTTGAGTAATAGCAGTACGTCTACCTCTTCTATTTGGAGTATACATACCTGTGAAGTTTAAACTGTGTTTATCATTAAACTTCTTTTCAACAGAAATACCTAAAGAATTTGCATCGTAAGGTGTTCCATCAGTAAAACCTTCTTCACCAGCACGTCTTGAAGCATTAATTGCATAAGCCCAACCGTTATTCATTAAGCCAGATCTATAACTAGCCATTAAACGATGTTGGTAACTACGATTACTTGATGCATAAGATATTTGAGATCCTGGACGCTGTTGCGACGCTCTCATATTTATACTTTGAACACCACCATAACCACCAAAGGTATCATCAGCAGCACTTAGCCCCATAGTAAACACCTGGTTTCTCATGATATCATTAAGTCCACCCCAGTTACTCCATTGTGGACGACCAGAGAATTGCTTATTCATTTCAATACCATTAATAAGAACTTTACCGTCCTCACTATTTAAACCACGCGGTCTGAAGAAAGTTGCACTAAAATCAAATGCTGCAGCTCTCAAGAATTGATCTCTAGCACTCATCAATAGACCAGATACGTTGTTTGCCGCATTTTCATCATCGGCAAGATCATTCTCAGTTAAAGAAATAATCCCTTGTGACTGCACCTCTAGTGAATTATCTGGTGTCATGTACAAAGGATCTAAATCAACAGGATTTTGTAAAGAAATCACTACAGGTAGTGAAAGGGCGTAGTATCCTGTGCGAACTACTTGAACCGTTTGGTCTCCTACTGGGATTGCTCCTTCTATAACAAAATATCCATCTGCATTAGAAGTGGCCTTGAAGTCCAGACCTTTAACGGTAATAATAGCACTAGGAATGGGCTCTTCTGTAACTTCATCAATCACGCGTCCTTTAATTAGTTCTTGCGCTTGGATTAAAGAAGTAAACAAAATTAAAAACCCGAAAAGTGCTTTTCTTAAGCTAGTAATCATAAGGTTAATATTAACATTTCGTTATTAAATCGGCGCAAAACTACGTCTTTATTATCAGTTATGTACCTTTGGCACCGATTTTGACTAGATATTTTACAATAACATAATATTTGAAAGAAAAAATGTTCAAAAAATTATTTCTAGGTGCTTTATGTATTTTCGCTTTCGCGAAAGCGAACTCACTACAAGCCCAGACTACACAAGCAAAACAGTACAAAGTTAAAACTGTTGCTTTTTACAATTTAGAAAACCTATTTGACGCCGAAGACGACACAACTATTAATGATGAGGCTAGCCCAATAATGGAAATGGCCGAAGGTAGACGTGCAGAAGTCTATAAGAAAAAACTTACTAGTATGGCACGAGTTATTAGAAAAATAGGTGCCGATAAAGCTCAAACAGCTCCAACCATTCTAGGAGTTTGTGAAATTGAAAATCGTCGAGTTCTTGAAGATCTTGTCAACCATCCTTTACTCAAGGAATTTGACTATGGCATTGTACATTTTGATTCACCAGATCGTCGTGGGATTGACACTGCAATGTTGTATAAAAAAGCTGATTTTACAGTAACCAATGCAGAATCAAAAGAGCTTTTGATTTTTGATAAATCAAGCGGAAGAAGAATATACACTCGTGACCAAACTGTTGTGACTGGAAAACTGGATGGAGATGAGATTACATTCATTGTTAACCACTGGCCATCACGTCGTGGTGGTGAACAAAAAAGTAGACCCAACCGTGTTGCTGCTGCTGCATTGAATAAAAAAATCATGGATTCAATTCATAGTATTAATTCAATGGCAAAAATCATTACCATGGGTGACTTAAATGATGACCCAACAAATGAAAGTGTAAAGGTTACATTAAACGCTCAAAAGGATCGTGAAGATGTTAAACCACAAATGATTTACAACCCGTATATTCAAATGTTAAAAGATGGTTATAACACATTAGCTTATAGAGACGCAGGTAACGTTTTTGATCAAATAATGTTTACATATCCTTTATTAAGTGAGGCAAAACAAGATGGGTACATGTATTATCAAGCTAATATTTTTAATCCTAGTTTTATGACCAATAAAACTGGACGTTATAAAGGTTACCCTAAAAGAAGTTTTTCTGATGGTGATTTTACCGGTGGTTACAGTGACCACTTTCCCGTTTACATTTATCTAGTAAAAGAAATTGAAGCTAAAACAGCTAGTCAAAAAGGATAGTTTTTACTAATCTAATATTTTAAAAATCCGTAGGTTCTACTTACGGATTTTTTTTCATTAAAAGTGATAGAAAGCATCTGTTATGAATTCCATACGAGTTCCTGCTTTATTTTTTATTATACTCATAATATCAAAACGCACTTCTACATCTTCTTGTGGCTCTAGGATTTCTTCTACAAAATGATGAGCTGCTGCTACTATCCTTTTAATTTGACTAGGTTTTAAAAAATCCTTAGGATCACCGAACTCTGGTGTGCTTCTGGTTTTAACCTCTACAATGGCTATAATATCGTTTAATCGAGCTATAATGTCAATCTCATTTTTTTGATAGACAAAGTTGGTAGCCAGAATTTCATAACCCAATTTTTCAAGATGAGCTACTGCCATCTTCTCTCCTTGTTTCCCTAATTCATTGTGTTGCGCCATCCTATTGAGTTAATGTAATACGAGATTCTTCAATCGAGATATTCATAATTCTTCCCATTATCAAGCTTTGATTATTCTCGACATGTCCAGCTGGAATGTTGTAAATGACAGGATATGAATATTGTGCAGTACGTTCTTCAATAATTTGTATAGCTGTTTTACCAAAGGGAATGTCGTGATCATTCATACTGGTTAATCCACCAACTACTATCGCCTTTAATTGCGATAATACACCAGCTCTGTGCAATGAATACAACATACGCTCAAAATGATACAAATACTCATCTATTTCTTCTATAAACAAGATGGAATTATGTGTTTTTGGGAAATCATCACTTCCTAGTAAACTGTATAAGATAGACAAATTACCACCTATGAGAGTTCCCTGAATTTCCTGTGGTTTGATACCTTTATCATTTGGTACCATCATCTTAACAACTGGGTTAAAAAGAACCTCTATGAAACTAGACTGATTAGCTGGTGATTTATTGGTCCACTCCATAGGCATTAAAGTATGAATACTTTCAAGACCTAGATTAATAATTTTTGAATGAATTAATGTGATGTCCGAATAACCGATTATCCATTTAGGATACTTTAAAAGGACATCAAAATCTATCAAATCAAGAATTTGAATAGTACCATAGCCACCGCGTGCAATCCAAATTGCTTTTACATCTGGATTGCTTAATGCATTATTGAAATCATTAACTCGTTGTTGGATAGATCCTCCTTGTTGATGCTCTATTTTTCCAATGGTATCGCCACATATTACAGACAACCCTTGCTGTTCCAGTGCTTTGATAGCAGGTTGCAAAGAATCTTTTTGTGCACTTCTTGCTGTGCATAATATATAAACAAGATCTCCTTTCTCTAAGTAATTTACTGGTTTATAACTCAATACAATTGGTTTTTAATCGATTTTTAAACTTTTATGAGTAATAAAAGTCATAGAACTAAGTTATAAATTTTTAACTTACCCTTTTAAACCACGTTGACATGACGGCTACACTTACTTCTTGTAATACAGATACTCTTAATACTTATGTACCTAGCGCTTCAAAACCATGGAATATAAATAGGGTAAGGCACGCTGTACGGAGGTTAGGTTATGGAATAGATCACATTCAAGAAAACAATGCATTGTCTGTTTTACCAGACGTATTTATTGAAGGTCTTATAACCGATGCGCTGGCCTACAATAACACTCCAGCTCCTAATTGGGGTTATTGGAGTCAAAGTGATTATACGGATTATAATAATGAAAGAGTAACCCAAATACAGCAATGGTGGACTCAAACTATGAATGACAATCTGAATCTTGGATTGAAGGCACGAATGACCATGTTCTGGCATAATCATTTTGTTACCCGTGTAGAGGATTATAATGCGCCCAGTTGGTTATTTCAATATTACAATTTGCTACAAACTCATTGTTTAGGGAATTTTAAATCACTTACTAAAGCCATAGGAAAAAATGAATCCATGCTCGTATTCCTCAATGGAGTTCTAAATTATCAAGGTAATCCTAATGAGAATTATGCCAGAGAACTTTTTGAACTGTTTACTTTAGGAGAAAACAATAACTACACGCAGCAAGATATTGTTGAAGCTGCAAGAGCGCTCACAGGATATAATAGTTACACAGAGCTAGGTGCTCCCATTAACTTTTTACCAGCAGGATTTGATAATCAGTCCAAAACAATCTTTGGAGTATCGAGTAATTTTAATCACGACACTCTAATTGATCATTTATTTGCTGTAAGGGCAAATGAAATTTCAGATTTCATCATTAAAAAATTATATCGCTATTTCGTAAGTCCAGAACTACCTGCACAATCTATTATTGATACTCTCGCACTTACCTTTAGATCAAATAATTGGGAACTACTTCCCGTTCTCAGACAATTATTTAAAAGTGAACATTTTTTTGCTCAAGATGCTATAGGTGTCGTTATTAAATCTCCTATAGATTGCTTTTTAACCTTTATCAAAGAAGCGAATTTTACGATAACAGATCAACAATTATCAATCGTACATTACGTAAGTGCTGCATTGAGCCAAGAGCTTTTTAATCCTGTCGATGTTGCCGGATGGCAAGGAGATCAAGAATGGATCAATAGCACTAGCTTAACAGGTCGCTGGCAAGGATTAGAGTATATAATGTGGCAAGTATGGAATGACGATCCAGAACATTATCGCAATCTAGCCCTAGATATCGCTACCTCAAATACCGATCCTACAATTATCGCACGTGATATTGTGGATAGGTTTGTTCCTCAATCATTGCATACAAATACAGATTACACCCTTGCAACACAAGTGTTTAAAGGAGATGTTCCAGAGAACTACTTCGCATCGGGACAATGGAATTTACAATGGGGCAGCGCTCCATGGCAAACTCTTTTGCTCATTCAACACATATTTAGAATGCCAGAATTCCAACTTAAATAAGAAGCGTCATGTGTCAAAATAATAACAACTATCAAGATCCTAAATCACAAGCTCATCATGACGAACATGAAGCATGGAATCGTAGAACTTTTATACAAGCTTTAGGACTAGCAGGTGCAGGAGCATTTACTTTAGGCGGCAGCCAGATAAGTAGTGCCATGGCCTCACCCATAACAGCAGCACTTACTACAAGTACCAATGACCGAATTTTAGTACTCATTAGACTTAAAGGTGGAAACGATGGCCTAAACACTATCGTCCCTATATACGACTATGGAACCTATGCTAGTCGTAGACCTAGTATTTCATTACCTCAAAATACGCTGTACAATCTTAATTCCAATCTCGGGTTACCATCATTCATGAGCAGCCTGCAATCTAGATGGGGAAATGGAGAAATGAAAGTTGTTCAAGGTGTCGGGTATAACAATCAAGACTTATCTCATTTTAGATCTTCAGATATTTGGGCAAGCGCTGTGGAAACTACCAATGAAGAAACCGGCTGGTTAGGGAGATTATTTGAAAATGAGTATCCTAACTTTATACTCAATCCGCCAGCAGTGCCACCTGCCATTCAAATAGGTAGTTTAGGTAACTTGATATTTGACGGACAACAAACCAACTACGCCTTTTCAGTTGCCGATCCTCAACAATTGTATAATCTTGCACAAAATGGATGGCAGCATGATGTACTCAATGTCCCACCATGTACTTATGGAGACCAACTTAGTTTTTTAAGAACGACTACAAACACCACTTTTCAATATGCTGGTGTCATTCACAGTGCTTACCAAGCAAGTACTACACAAGCATCGTATAACAACAACACTATAGCCGATCAACTAGCCATTGTTGCTCGATTAATAAAAGGAAATTTAGGTACCAAGGTTTACATGGTAACTCTCGATGGATACGACACGCATGCTAGTCAAGCGGCAACACATGCAGATCGTATGCAAAAATTAAGTGATGCCATAGATGCTTTTTACACCGATCTAGCAGCTTATGGAAATCAGGACGAAGTACTCGCGATGACTATTTCAGAATTTGGTCGTAGAGTAGAAGAAAATGGCTCTAATGGTACGGATCATGGAGCTGCTGCACCCATGATGCTTTTTGGACCAGGATTAAACGGTAATGGGTTTGTAGGAAACCACCCTAGTCTTACGCAATTAGACGCTGCAGGTAATATGATCCATAATATAGATTTTAGAGATGTTTATAAAACCGTACTGCAAGATTGGTTATGTATACCTCAATCAACCATCGATCAAGCCATGTTCAATGGGAATTATAATACCTTAAGTCTTGGTTTTAATTGTACAACTTTAAGTTTTGATGATAGTTCAATCCAAGACATCAAACATTTAGTCTATCACTCTGGCACCGAAAATATTTTACACCTTACCTTACAATCGGGTCGTAAATGTGACATTCGTATCTACGATATGCTAGGTAAGGAGATAGGTCAAATTTCTTCAGGATATTTAATGCCTGGTACACACGAATTTAACATTAAAAACACCCTAAACACAAGGCTTCAAGAAGGTATTTATATTTATAAAATTCAAGCTGGCCAGGATCAATTATCTAGTCAGTTCCTTATGAAGTAAACGGGTTATTTGAATTAAGTTATCCTGAGCTCAAGAAAGTGCTTAAGATTGGTTGTGCAGTGATCGCTTTCGCGAAAGCGAACTAAAAATTACAACTATTACAGGCTCAGAAAATATTTTATAAATGCTTTAAAACACTAGTAGTAACCTGTAACTTTGTACTCTTAATTTTACATGCATGAGTAATAGAGTAACAATAACGGCAGCATTACCTTACACAAACGGACCGGTTCACATAGGACACCTAGCTGGAGTGTATGTACCAGCAGATATCTATGCCCGTTTTAAACGTTTAAAAGGTGAAGATGTAGCATTTATTTGCGGTAGTGATGAACATGGAGTACCTATTACAATACGTGCTAAAAAGGAAGGCGTTACACCACAAGAAATAGTAGATCGATATCACAAGATTATAGGTGATAGTTTTAATGATTTTGGTATATCATTTGACAATTACAGTAGAACCAGCGCACCTATCCATCATAAAACAGCAAGCGCCTTTTTTAAGAAATTGTATAAAGAAGGTAAATTCATTGAACAGGTTACTGAACAACTATATGATGAAGAGGCTGATGAATTTCTGGCAGATCGATTTGTTGTTGGTACTTGCCCAAAATGTGGTAATCCAGAATCGTATGGTGATCAATGTGAAAAATGCGGGACGAGTCACAATGCAACAGACTTAATCGATCCACGTAGTGCAATTACTGGGAATAAACCACAACTTAAAGAAACAAAACACTGGTTTTTGCCGCTTGATCAATACAGTGATTTTTTAGAACAATGGATTGTTAAAGACCACGCTGCAGACTGGAAAACCAATGTTCTAGGACAGGTGAAAAGCTGGATAAATGACGGTCTTAAACCACGCGCTGTAACTCGTGACCTAGACTGGGGTATTCCTGTACCTGTAGAAGGTGGTGACGGTAAAGTACTTTACGTTTGGTTTGACGCTCCTATAGGTTATATAAGTGCTACAAAAGAATGGGCAGATCGTACCGGTAAAAATTGGGAGAATTACTGGAAGGATAAAAACACCAAACTGTATCACTTTATCGGTAAGGATAATATCGTGTTTCACTGTATTATATTCCCTGCCATGTTGAAGGCACACGGCGAATTCATCCTACCAGAAAATGTCCCTGCAAATGAATTTTTGAATCTAGAAGACGATAAAATTTCAACCTCGCGCAACTGGGCTGTATGGCTACATGAATATCTAGAGGATTTCCCAGGGCAACAAGATGTATTAAGATATGTGCTTACTGCAAATGCCCCAGAAACAAAAGACAATAATTTTACTTGGAAAGATTTTCAAGCACGTAATAATAACGAACTAGTAGCTGTACTCGGTAACTTTATTAATCGCGCACTGGTGCTCACGCATAAGTACTACGATGGAATAGTACCGCAGCCCAATGATTATAGTAGTTACGACCTACAAACCCTGGAAGAATTAAAGAAATTCCCTTCTATTATTGAAGAAAGTATTGAAAAATTCCGCTTTCGCGAAAGCGCAACAGAATTACTTAATCTAGCCAGATTAGGAAATAAATACCTCGCTGATGAAGAACCATGGAAACTTATAAAAACAGATCCTGATCGAGTACAAACAATCATGTTTGTTGGGTTACAAATTGCCACAGCTTTATCAGTATTAAGTAAACCCTTTTTACCTCACACAGCAGTTAAATTAGATAACATGCTTAATTTAAAAGCAGAGGATTTATCATGGAACGACATAGCGACTAACGACATTTTACTTCCTTCTAATCATCAAATTAATAAAACTCAATTGTTATTCTCACGTATTGAGGATGAACAAGTTCAACAACAGTTAGATAAGCTTGAAGCAACTAAAAAAGAAAACGCACAATCAAATCCTAAACTTATGCCACAAAAAGAAGAGACAAATTACGATGACTTCATGAAAATGGATCTGCGAGTAGGAGAAATTCTAACTGCCGAAAAGATGCCTAAAACGGACAAATTAATGGTAATGACCGTAGACACTGGTATTGATAAACGTACTATAGTGTCTGGGATAGCACAACACTTTACAGCAGAAGAATTAATAGGACGTAAAGTTACCGTGCTTGCCAATCTTGCGCCTAGAAAATTACGTGGTGTAGAATCTCAAGGTATGATTTTACTAGCCGAAGATCCTGATGGTAAACTGGTTTTTGTTAATCCAGATGACGCTGTTGTAAATGGCGCTACCATAGCATAAACATACTAAGTAATCCATCTTGTAAATAAAAAAGCAGCTTTACAGCTGCTTTTTTATTTAATGAACTTAAGATTTTATTTTAGTTCGCTCGAATTAAGAGTTTCCTATGATCCAGGCAATGGTACATAACTATCATCATTATCCATCATAGGAAATGTTTTGTTACGCCACGCTTGCTTTGCTTCTTCAATCTTATCCTTTGAACTACTCACAAAATTCCAGTGTATAAAACGTTGTTCTGGTAATGGTTCACCACCAAATAGTAATATATGGCTGTTGGCTTTGATAGTAAGGTTGCACACGTTTTCTGTTTTACTTACCAGCATATTTCCAGCACTTACGGCTTTATCACAAGCGATCACACCACCTTCAACTATGGTAACACCTACCTCTCCTTTTAAATTATCAGCAATACACAAATCATAATCGGCTGTGGTTTTAATATCAATCATGAATAAAGGAGAATGTACGGGAACAGGTGATGTTTTACCATAACCAGTTCCTGCTACAAGTGTGAATTTTGCAGCGCCATCTTCCCAATTAGGTAACTCATTGGCATCGATGTGATGAAATTCTGGTAGCGTATTTTCAAGTTCTTTGGGCAAGGCCACCCATATTTGATAACCATGCATGGTAAACTCAACTTTATCTTGCCTTAATTGATCTGGTGTACGTTCTGTGTGAGAGCAACCACTACCTGATACCATCCAGTTAACAGAACCTGGTTCAATGAGCTGTCTGGTTCCTAGAGAGTCTTCATGCATTATCGAACCTTCCATTAAATAAGTAAGAGTGGATAACCCTATGTGAGGATGTTGATCCACATCCATATACTTATCTGGACCTAGTTTTGTTGGTCCCATGTGATCGATAAATATAAATGGGCCTACCATGCGCTTTTTCCTAAAAGGAATCAACCTACCTACTAGAAAGTCACCTATATCGCGACTGCGCTCCTCAATAATTAAATCAGTATTTGACATGGGTTATTTTTCATAAATATAGTGGGAATATCGCTTTCGCGAAAGCGAGGTAACACTCCAAATCTTTTTACATAAAAAAAACCGTTACTTGAACAAGTAACGGTTTCTATATTCTATAAGAATCACTTATTATTTCAAAGTTTTCTTTACTTCTACCTCACGGAAACATTCAATAATATCTCCTTCTTGTAGATCATTGTAATTCTTGATTTGCATACCACATTCATAACCTTTTGCTACTTCCTTAACGTCATCTTTGAAACGTTTAAGAGCTGCAAGTTCACCAGTATACTTAACAACACCATCTCGAATTAGGCGTACGCCACTATTACGATATATCTTACCATTAAGAACCATACAACCTGCAATGGTACCTACTTTAGATATCTTGAATGTCTGACGAACCTCTGCATCTCCGGTAATTTCCTCCTTAAGCTCAGGAGAAAGCATTCCTTCCATAGCATCCTTAAGATCGTTAATCGCATCATAGATTATGCTGTAAGTACGGATATCCACCTCTTCCTTCTCTGCTACTGCACGAGCATTACCTTGAGGTCTTACGTTAAACCCGATGATAATCGCATCTGAAGCTGTTGCAAGAAGCACATCACTTTCTGTAATTGCACCTACACCTTTATGGATGATATTAACTTGTATTTCTTCAGTTGAAAGTTTCTGGAACGAGTCAGTAAGTGCCTCTACAGATCCATCAACATCTCCTTTCAGGATTAAGTTAAGTTCTTTAAAGTCTCCTAAAGCAATACGTCTACCGATTTCATCAAGTGACAGCGTTTTCTGAGTACGTACAGATTGTTCACGTTGTAACTGTGTACGTTTAGCGGCAATATCTTTGGCCTCGCGTTCATCTTCAAACACATGGAACTTATCACCTGCTTGTGGTGCTCCATCTAATCCTAAAATAGAAACCGGAGTTGATGGTCCAGCTATTTCAATAACTTTACCACGCTCATCATGCATTGCTTTTACTTTACCGTGTGTACGTCCCGCAAGAACGTAGTCTCCGATTTTAAGAGTACCAGCTTCAACAAGAATGGTAGAAACATATCCACGTCCTTTATCCAAGTAGGCTTCTACAACTGTACCTACAGCAGGTTTATTAGGATTTGCTTTTAGATCAAGTAACTCGGCTTCCAAGATTACTTTTTCAAGTAATTCTTGAACACCTAAACCAGTTTTGGCTGAAATATCGTGTGATTGAATTTTTCCACCCCAATCTTCGACTAGTAAATTCATATTTGCTAGCGACTCTTTTACCTTATCCGGATTTGCAGTTGGTTTATCTACCTTATTTATAGCAAATACGATAGGAACTCCTGCGGCTTGGGCGTGACTAATTGCCTCTTTAGTTTGTGGCATTACATCATCATCTGCTGCAATTACAATAATTGCGATGTCAGTAACTTGTGCACCACGAGCACGCATGGCTGTAAAGGCCTCGTGACCTGGTGTATCAAGAAAAGCAATACGTTGACCATTATCAAGAGTCACACCATAAGCACCAATGTGCTGTGTAATTCCTCCACTTTCGCCAGCGATTACATTTTCCTCACGTATGTAATCCAGTAATGATGTTTTACCGTGATCTACGTGTCCCATTACTGTAACAATAGGAGCTCTTGTTTCTAGATCTTCTTCGTTGTCCTCAACTTCTGTAATTGAATCTTCAATATCGGCTGTAACAAACTCTACTTCATAGCCAAATTCCTCAGCTACTATAGTCATTGTTTCTGCATCCAGTCTTTGATTCATTGTCACCATCATACCTAGGGACATACAAGCTCCAATAATCTGGTTAACCTGAACATCCATCATAGTAGCTAGATCGTTAACGGTAACAAACTCTGTTACTTTAAGGATCTTTTCTTCTGCACTTGCTTGTTCTTGTTCAACGCGCTCTCTATGTTGATCACGTTTATCACGACGGTAACGAGCAGCTTTGGACTTGTTAGATTTACCTTGCAGTTTTTCTAATGTCTCGCGAACTTGTTTTTGGATTTCCTCATCAGTAGGCTCCTCCTTAACAACATTCTTTCTACCTCGTTTATTACTTGGTTTGTTTCCTCCTGGCTTACCGCCACGACGGTTATCAGGCTTAGAGATACGTTTGCGTTTACCTCTTGAAGAATCTGTCTTCTTTTTCGGTTTTTGGAATTTAGAAAGGTCTATTTTTTGTCCCGTAACCTTTAACCCATCTAATTTCTTATATTCCGTTTGAATCTTCTCTGGTTCAGAGTTTTCAGGAGCTGCAGCTTTCTCAGGAGCAGGCTTCTCTGTCTTTACTTCCTTTTTAGGAGTTTCCTTTTTTGGAATCGGTTTTTGATCTTGTTTAGCTTCCTCTTTTTTAGGAGCAGCTTTTTTAGGCGCTTCCTTCTTCTTTTTAGGTTCAAGATCAATTTTACCCTTAATAGTTGCTCCTTTAACAGCTTTTCTATTTGAAACTACTGCTGGTCCTTGAGTTTCCTTTTCAGGAGTTTTCTCTTCTACCTTTTCAGGAGTTTTGTCTTGGGTTTGTTTTTCAACTTTAGCAACAGGTTCTTCCTTTTTCTCAGGAGTTGGCTCCTCAACAGTTTCTTCAGGTTTAGCATCTAAATCTACTTTACCTACCTGTTTAGGTCCGTCCAGTTTAGCTTTGGCTTTAATGATTTTTTCTTCCTTAATGCGCTGCTTTTCCTCTTGCTCCTTCTCACGCTGTAAACGCAATTCTTCTTGTTCCTTGCGTTTTTCGGCGCTTACTTCTTTAGAAGCTACCTTCTTGCTTTTGTCTGTCTGAAACTCATCAGCAAGTGCTTGATACACAGTAGCATCAATCTTAGTCGTAGGTCGAGCTTCAATCTCGATACCTTGAGCGTTAAGATATTCTACAGCGCGATCAAGAGAAATATTAAATTCTCGAAGCACTTTATTAAGTCTCATATTTTTAATTTCAGCCATAAATATGGTTACGGGTTGTGACTACTATTTAATCTTCAAATTCAGACTTAAGAATGTTTACTACCTCATAAATAGTTTCATCCTCAAGATCAGTACGTTTTATTAAGTCAGCAACGTCTTGCTCTAGAACACTTTTGGCAGTATCCAAACCTATTTTCTTGAATTCTTCGATAATCCACATTTCGATTTCATCAGAGAATTCGGTAAGCTCTACATCTTCTTCAGCACCTTCACGAATAACATCTATTTCGTATCCTGTAAGCTTTCCTGCAAGACGTATGTTATGTCCACGTCTACCTATCGCTTTTGATACTTCGTCAGGATGTAAAGTTACTTCAGCACGTTTATTTTCCTCATCTAGATTCATTGAAATAATCTTAGCTGGACTCAATGCGCGTGCAATATACAACTGTGTATTGTTAGTAAAGTTAATTACATCAATATTTTCATTTCCTAGTTCACGTACAATACCGTGAATACGAGAACCTTTAACACCAACACAGGCTCCTACAGGATCAATTCTATCATCGTAACTATCGACTGCTACTTTTGCTTTTTCACCTGGTTCTCTAACCACTGCTTTAACCTGAATAACCCCATCAAAAACTTCTGGGATTTCTTGCTCAAAAAGCTTTTCTAAGAATTTAGGAGATGTACGAGAAAGAACGATGTTAGGTTTTGTACCTCTCATTTCAACACTCTCTATTACTCCTCTAACATTCTCCCCTTTTCTAAAAAAGTCAGATGGTATTTGTCGATCTTTAGGTAGAATAATTTCATTTCCTTCATCATCTAGCAATATAATCGCTCTATGTCTGATGTGGTGAACTTCGGCACTGTACAACTCACCTTCAAGATCTTTAAATTGTTTAAAGATGTTTGTATTATCGTGCTCATGAATTTTTGAAATTAAATTTTGTCTAAGTGCCAATATAGCTCGGCGACCTAATTGTACTAATTTAACCTCTTCTGCAACATCTTCTCCAACTTCATAATCTGGCTCTATTTTACGAGCCTCGGTTAATGAAATCTCTGAATTATCATCCTCAACCTCATCATCTGCCACTACGACGCGATTACGCCATATTTCTAAATCTCCTTTATCAGGATTAATGATAATATCAAAGTTATCATCCTCTCCATACTTTCTTTTCAATGCAGTCCTAAGAACATCTTCAAGTATCGCCATCAACGTGACGCGATCTATCATTTTTTCATCCTTAAACTCAGAAAAAGACTCGATCAACGCGAGATTTTCCATATCTTGATATTAATTAAATTTTATTACCACTTTTGCTTTTTTGATCTCTTCAAATGAAGGAGACCATTCTTTTTCAACAGTCATTTTTCCTTTTCCCACCGTTTTAGGAACACGTGCTTTCCACTTAATGGTCACACCATTTTCTTGAACCGAAATAAGCTCACCAGTTTCTGAACGTTTTTCTCGATCGGTAATCTCTAGTGTGCGTCCTATATTTTTCTTGTATTGTCTAGGCAGTTCTAAAGGAGTTGTAGCTCCTGCACTCGTAACCTCTATTGAGAAATCAACTTCATCTCTATCCAGGTTGTGCTCTACTGCTCTAGAAACAAATACGCAATCTGCAAGAGTCACGCCATTATCACCATCGATGATTACTTTCATGTCATTACTAGCTCCCATTTTAAAATCGATTAGATATAAATCAGGACGCTCTTCAAACGCTTCATTTAGTAATTCAAGTGCTTTTTCTTTCAACATAGCTATAAAAAGAGGGGACAATCGTCCCCTCGAATCCTTTCAAATACGCTGCAAATATAACACGATTTAATGATTACTGCAAGTAACACAGCTATTTATGATTATCGATAAATTCACTATCTTTAATACTCACTAAAATCCACCAAGATGAAAAAAATAATCGTCCCTACTGACTTCTCCATTCAAGCAGAAAACGCATTGAGAATAGCGGCCGACATGGCACGTGAAAACGATGGCGAAGTATACCTTCTTCATCAACTAGACCTTCCTTTACACCTAGCAAATAACGGTAGCTCTAATTTACCCGAAGCTGTATTCTTTATGAAATTAGCCAAAGAAAAGTTTGACAACTTGATGAAAGCAGATTTCTTAGACGGAGTAACTGTTCATGGTGACGTTGCTACTGGCGCAGCATTTAGCGGAATTATGGATACCGTAAAAAGACATAATGCCGATATTATTGTAATGGGTTCACATGGTGCTGATGGTGTTAAAAACCTATTTATAGGTTCTAATGCAGAAAAAGTAGTGCGCAATTCTGAAATTCCGGTACTTATCGTAAAAGACCGTAAAGAAAGATTGGATGTAAACGAATTCGTTTTTGCAACTGATCTAGACCCTAATTCAACAAGCGCTCTTAAAGAGGCAGATAATTTTGCCAGACAAACAAATTGCCATTTACACTTACTATACGTAAATACACCAGGGAATTTTTTATCCACTAGAGACGCCAGCGCAAAAATGCAGGAATATTTAAAAAATGTAAATGTAGAGCCCAAGGATTATACTATATACAACGACCAATCTGTAGAAGAAGGTGTTTTCAATTTCTCCAAGGATATCAAGGCCGATGTTATAGGAATGGCAACACACGGACGTCGTGGTTTATCTCACTTCTTTAACGGTAGTGTAAGTGAAGATGTAGTTAACCACAGCAGTCTTCCTGTCATCACTTTTAGAATTAAGTAGTCTAAAAACTAAATTTAAAAACAATAACAATAAAAAAATCCCGAAGCAAAAACTTCGGGATTTCTCGTTACTTGTTGGCCTACTAGGACTCGAACCTAGAATGACGGTACCAAAAACCGCAGTGTTACCATTACACCATAGGCCATCTAAGCGGATGCAAATTTAATACAAACCTATAACTGTGCAAAAAAAATCGAAAAAAAATTAAAAAAATTGTTCCCACCTATAATCTAGCCTTTTACCGTACAAGAACTACTAGGTTTTGCCGTTATGCTTTACAAAAGCATGAATAAGAATGCTTATTTTCGCCCATAGATTTTACCACAATTATGAATTGGAATTACGATCAACTAAATAAAATCATTGGATGGATCACCTTTGCCATCGCTTTAACCATATTCTGGCTTACAGTAGAACCTACAATTAGTTTTTGGGACGCTGGTGAGTACATCGCAACATCTGCAATGCTCGAGGTAGGACATCCACCTGGAGCACCGTTGTATCAAATGCTAGGTGCATTTTTCTCAATTTTCACTACCGATGCTACTCAAATCGCCTACATGGTGAATTTGATGTCGGTGTTCTCAAGTGCCTTTGCTGTGCTTTTTATGTTTTGGTCACTCACTTTATTACTTAAAAACCACATACTTAAAGATAAGGCAAGCGATACTATGGTTCTAGGTAGCGCCATGATAGGCTCATTAGCCTTTGCTGTAACTGACAGCTTTTGGTTTAATGCTGTAGAGGCAGAAGTATATGCCATGACAACCATGCTCATGAGTTTAATGTTTTACCTAGGCCTTTTGTGGGAGCGCGACATGCTTAAACCTAGAGGTAATCGCTGGCTTATTTTAATCTCATTTATTATAGGTCTTTCCTTTGGAGTGCACTTTCTAGGGTTACTTACCATACCAGCTATTGGACTTTTATGGTACTTCAAACATTATAAAAAAATTACTCCTCTTAATTTCATACTCGCAAATGTCGCTGTTGTCGCAGTTCTTCTATTTGTATTCCTATTCTTAGGACCTAATACCTTGGCTATTTTTGGTCAACTGGAGATTTTCTTTGTCAATGACATCGGGTTGCCATTCAATTATGGTACTATTATAGTTTTTGTTTTAATTATAGCCTTATTCATTTATTTAATTACGCTTTCGCGAAAGCGTAATCTACCACTCCTAAACACCATAACACTAAGTATCGCATTTATCCTTATTGGTTTTTCCTCATGGGTAATGTTGCCCATAAGATCAAATGCTGGAGTTCCTATAAATGAAAACCGTCCCGAGGACGCACGATCATTACTGGCTTACTATAATCGTGAACAGTATCCTAAACAAACTATTTTCTACGGACCTTCATTTACCGATAGGTATGTAGGTCTAGATCCTGATGAGCCTTACGTGGATGAGAAACCTAAATATGAGCGCAATGATGAATTAGGAAAGTACGTGATCGTAAATAATTATGAGGATGCTGCTCAAAACACTCATAGCGATCACAAAGGTTTTTTTCCTAGAATGACCGACGGGAGTAGGGCTACTAATTATGTTGAATACATGGGTGAGCTGCCTTATAAAATTAAAAAAGGATATGAAAACAATCCACAACTACTAGAGGTTTTAGGCCAGTTAGAACTAGATTACAAATCAGGAAAAATTGAAACTAACGAGTATATCAATGCCATTGTAGGTTTAAGAGATTATATTACTGTTTCAAAACCAGGGTTCTTTCAAAACGTAGATTACATGTTGAATTATCAAATTTCATACATGTATTTAAGATACTTCATGTGGAATTTTACCGGAAGACAGAATGATGTTCAAGGAGAATGGGATCCATTTAATGGTAACTGGATAAGCGGAATTAAATTTATTGATGAATTCAGACTAGGCAATCAAGATGAGTTAAGTGAGGACATGTTAAATAATCCTGCACGCAACACTTATTTCTTTTTACCATTAATCCTAGGTTTATTAGGTGCTATATTTCATTTTACAAAAGATAAAAAATCTTTTTATGTTACCCTAGTGCTTTTTGTTTTCACCGGGATTGCCATAATTATTTATCTTAATCAAGCCATTTTTCAAGTAAGAGAACGTGATTATGCCTATGTAGGTTCCTTTTTAGTATTTTCTATGTGGATAGGAATGGGAGTTTATTCTATCTATGAAGGATTAAGAGACCTTATAAAATCAAAGCCAGCACAATTAGTTTCACTCGTGGCTTGTTTTGCAGCAGCACCTTTGCTCATGGGTGTTCAAAACTGGGACGACCATGATAGATCAGGAAAATACTCTGCCTTAGAAAATGCGCGCAAATACTTAGATAGTTGCCTACCTAACGCCATGATATTTACAATAGGTGACAATGACACGTTCCCTTTATGGTATTTACAAGAGGTTGAGAATTATCGCACCGATGTTAGGGTTGTATGTACTTCCCTATTAAGCACAGCCTGGTATATGGATGATATGAAAAAGCAAGCATGGGACAGCGCACCAGTTCCTAGCACTTTATCACACAGCGATTACACCTACGGCACTAGAGATGTTTTATTACCATTAGATAAAGAAAAAGCTATTGAAATGGGTGCTCCTAAGGCATTCCTTAAAGATACGCTGGACATCACAGACTGGATGGCATGGGTACGCAGCAACAAGCGTTATACCATGGAAGATCGATTCGGGCCTTATGAAGAACATACTTATCCTAGTAAATTCATACGAGTTCCTGTCAATAAGCAGGCTGTACTAGCTAATGGTGTTGTACCTGAAAAAGATGCTGATAAAATAGTTGACGAAATAATCATTGAACTAGACAGTGATTATGTATATAAAAACAGAATGTTCATGCTGGATATTCTTGCAGCTAATAACTGGGAACGACCTATTTATTTTTCTGGTGGTGCCTTTGGTGACGAAGACTATATCTGGATGAAAGATTATCTTCAGTTAGATGGCTGCGCTTATCGTTTAATACCTATAAAATCAGAATACGACCATAGGGATCCATTTTCAATGGGTCGCGTTGATGCTGATCATGGATATGAGGTATTAAAAAGTTGGAAATGGGGCAACAGCGGTAATCCAGATGTTTTACACGATGTAGAAACTAGACGCAATAGTGTAGGGTTTAGAAGTAATATCACCCGAGTAGCTACCGCACTTACCGAAGAAGGTAAACTAGATAAAGCTGAGGAAATCCTAGACCTTGGAATGGAAAAAATGCCTTTAGAATTATTTGGCCATTATTCTATGATAGAACCCTTTGTGACTGGTTATTATAATGTTGGTAAAAAAGAAAAAGCACGAGATTTACTATTGAGAGTAATTGCCAAATATCAAGATGAACTAGAGTTCTATGAAAACTTTAATATTGACGATCAAGGTGAAGATGTAAGCATTGCAATTATCACTGCTGTTGAAAGGTATAGAAACCTTGTACAGTCTGCTATTCTAGCAAAAGATATGAAATTTGCTACTGAGCAAATTGATATTTTTAATGAATATATGATGCGATTCCCTAAACAGTATGATCCTAGAGAAAAATTAAGTATTGTAAATACTTTATCGTCAAATAGCGACGATTTAGATCCTGCGTTAATCGATAGTGCGATGGTAGAATTACTAAGAATAAACGAGGAAAATACTGATCTTGAATCTTTACAAACTCCAAAGTCAGATAGCCTGGATTAAAAATGAGATGGTATCCCTTTCATAATCCTGATTGGGTCACTTCCCTTTTCCCAGGTTGTATCTGGCGCAAAAGCCGTTCAGAAAAAAAAGTTTATTTAACCTTTGATGATGGACCACAACCAGATGCAACAGCCTATATTCTAGAGCTTTTAGATTCCTATGGAATGAAAGCTACTTTTTTTTGTGTAGGAGATAATGTAATTAAACATCCTGATCTTTATGACCGTATTTTAAATGGTGGTCATCAAACAGGTAATCATACTCAACACCATTTAAATAGTTGGAAAACCAATAACAAACAATACATTAAAAATGTAAAGTTTGCAGAGTCTTCTATTAAATCAAAGTTGTTTAGACCACCGTATGGTAAATTGAGGTTATCTACTTATAATTCATTAAAAAAACTAGGGTTTCAAATTATAATGTGGGACGTACTTTCAGGAGATTTTGATGTTAATCAAAACCCAACTGTTGTATTAAAACAGTTGAAAAAGCATACTAAAAACGGAAGTATTATTGTGTTTCATGACAGTGACAAATTTCTAGAAATGTTGAAACAAATGCTTCCCGAATATTTACAATACATAAAGGACAATGGCTGGGAAACAGCAACACTTTAATTTAAGAGTACTGTTGTAGTAGGGTAACAAGAGCATTTCCATCTTGTATTCCACTTTGACGCCACATCATCTCACCAGACTTATAAAGGATAAAAGTAGGCAAGGTTTTAATACGCAGTGCGTTGGACAACTCGACATTCTTATCGACATTGATTTTTATCACTTTTGCCTGATCACCAAGGGTAGCAGCAACATTTTTTAAAATATCCTGCATACTTTGTGATTCCTCATTCCACTCGGTAAAAAAACTAAGTAGAACAGGTTTTTCAGTATTTATAAGCTCGCCAAATTTTGACATATCAAGTACACCTTATCTTATCAAAAATAAGAAACTTTACCCTATTAAGCACGTTTTAAGGTTATCACTGTTATCTCTGGCCAAATTCCTGCACGTCCAGAATAACCTATGAAACCAAATCCACGGTTAACATTTAAAAATTGATCTAATTCCTTATAGATACCAGCCCATCGTTTGTAAACAAAACTCACTGGACTCCATTTAAAAAAACCAGGTATCTCGACACCAAATTGCATTCCATGAGTATGACCACTTAGAGTGAGATGAAACTTTTTAGGATGATCTTTGACTTGTAATTCCCAGTGACTAGGATCATGACTCATTAAAACTTTAAAACTAGAATCCGACAACGAGGCGCTAGCTTTGTCTAGATTACCATATTTAGGAAAACGTCCACCACCATAATTTTGAACTCCTACAATATGTAAACTATCCGTACCTCTCTTAATTTCATGTGCTTCATCCATCATTAATCGCCATCCCATATTCTTTTGAATCTGGAATAACTCTTCAAGATTTTTACGCTTTTCACTTTGACTAACCCAATTCACATAATCACCATAATCATGATTCCCTAGTACAGAAAATACACCATCCTTTGCCTTTAATCTTCCCAAGATATCTTCCCAGCCATAAAGTTCTCGTGCCACATTATTAACCAGATCACCTGTGAACAATATGACATCACTTTGTTGTTTATTTACAAGGTCAATAGCATAGGCTACCTCATCCTTATCATCAAAACTACCTACGTGAATATCACTTATTTGAGAAATTTTATAACCATTAAATTCTTCGGGTAAATCCTCAAAACTTAATTCATATTCACGTACTTGATAATTGTATTTCCCTTTCCAGGCTCCATATAAAATAGCACCAAAAGGTAATGCAGCTAGTGCTAGTCCCGTTTTGGCTATAAATGAACGACGGCTAGGCAGGAAAGATGAGCTAGTGTCAGACATTCCTTCTAGGTCGGTAGAATTATGCTTTCGCGAAAGCGAGATAACACCTTCTACAATCCTCACAATATCCTCGAAGAACATGATGAGCAAGAAGACCGTTTTGGCTGCTAGAAAAGCCAAAAATAAGGTGACTGCAAAATCTCTTACTGGAACTACTTGAGTGCGATCTGGAGATAAATAGAATTGTAAAACAACGTTTAGGAAAATAAGTATTGATACCGCTAGATATACCCATTTCCACCAATGACCCTTAGCTAGTACTCGAATAAGTTGAAAAGCATAAATTTCAACAATAATGAAAAAACCTATGATATATATAAATCTCATGGCGCTAAATTAACTCAATACAATAGGTTATGGATTAAGATAAAGTTAAAGCCGGCGCTCTTGCTCACCCTAGCATATAGTTTTATCTTTAACCTTCTCAAATTTTCATCATGACGAACGACGGAACCGACGATAAAAGACTGTTTTTACTAGATGCTTATGCTTTAATTTTTAGAGGATATTATGCTCTTATTAAAAATCCTAGAATCAATTCACAAGGCATGGATACCAGTGCCATAATGGGATTTACTAACAGCCTTTTTGACGTTATAAGACGTGAAAAACCAGAATACCTAGCTGTTGCCTTTGACAAGGAAGGAAGTGCAGAGCGTACTGAACTATATGCAGATTATAAAGCTAATCGTGACGAAACACCAGAAGCAATTAAAATAGCCGTACCCTACATACAACAAATATTAAAGGCGATGCACATTCCCATTATTGAGGAAGCTGGTATCGAGGCCGATGATTTAATAGGTACTTTATCAAAACAAGCCGAAAAAGAAGGATTTACCGTTTATATGGTAACACCAGATAAGGATTATGCACAGTTAGTTTCTGACAATATCTACATGTACCGTCCTGCTCGCATGGGTAATGGGATAGAAATATGGGGCATTCCCGAAGTTCAAAAAAAGTTTGAAGTAGATCGACCTGAACAAGTAATCGACTATTTGGGAATGATGGGTGATGCCAGTGATAACATTCCAGGTTTACCTGGAGTAGGAGATAAAACTGCAAAAAAGTTTATTAAGGCCTATGGATCCATGGAAGGACTTTATGAAAACCTTGATCAACTTAAAGGTAAAATGAAAGAAAAAGTAGAAGCTAATAGAGAATTAGGTTTTCTTTCAAAACAACTTGCAACCATTAAATTGGATTGCCCTGTTCAATTTAACGCAACTAAATACACACTGGATGATCCAGATGTTGAGAAAGTTCATGAGATTTTTGATGAATTGGAATTTCGTCGTGCCAAAGAAACTCTAGCCAAAATATTTGCCCCAGATAATGTCCCTGGTGTTAACTACAAAGAAGACAATAAAAAAACAACTTCTGATAACAGCACCAGTTCATCAAGTGGTCAATTTGATTTGTTTTCTACACCAGGATCAGGTACCGCTGCAGAGGCTGATGCCACTGGTCGTAACACACTTTCGACCACCGATCATTTGTACCAGATCGTGCAGCCTGGAATGGGGACAAAATTATTTATTCAGACCTTAATGAATCAAAACAGCGTTTGTTTTGATACTGAAACCACAGGACTTGATCCTTTAATAGCTCAACTAGTAGGAATTGCATTTTCATGGGAAAAAGGCAAGGGTTATTACCTACCCTTTCCAGAGGATCAAGAACAAGCCATAGAACTATTACAACAGCTAAAACCTTTTTTTGAATCTGATCAGATTGAAAAAGTTGGACAAAATTTGAAGTACGACATTAAAGTACTAGACAAATATGAGGTAAAAGTAAAGGGCCCTATGTTTGACACTATGCTAGCGCACTATTTAATTAATCCTGACATGCGTCACAATATGGATGTCCTAGCAGAAACCTACTTGAACTATACGCCACAAAGTATTACCGAATTAATTGGAAAGAAAGGTAAAAATCAAAAATCCATGCGCGACGTGGATTTGGAGAAAGTAAAAGAATACGCCGTAGAGGATGCAGACATCACGTTCCAGCTTAAGGAATTTTTTATCAAAGAACTAGCTGCCGCTGGTACTGATAAGTTATTTCATGAAATAGAAATGCCACTTTTGAAGGTACTTGCTGCTATGGAGATTGAAGGTGTAAATCTTGATTGCGATTATTTGGATACGCTTTCGCGAAAGCTAACAGAAGACATAGCCCAGTTAGAATCCAACATATATGAAATTGCAGGTGAAGAATTTAACATAGGATCTCCTAAACAATTAGGAGAAATACTATTTGGCAAAATGAAACTTGTCGATAAGCCGAAGAAAACTAAAACAGGACAATATTCTACTGCAGAAGATGTACTAAGTTATCTAGCTAAAGATCATCAAATTGTTGCCAATGTTTTAGAATACCGAGGACTCACTAAACTTAAATCAACCTATGTGGACGCGTTGCCTAATCAGGTCAATCAACAAACAAAACGCATACACACTAACTACATGCAAACTGTAGCTGCAACGGGAAGATTAAGCTCCACAGATCCTAATTTACAAAACATACCTATACGTACGGAACGTGGCCGACAAGTGCGTAAGGCTTTTGTACCACGCAATGAAAATTACAGGCTTGTCGCGGCTGATTACTCCCAAATTGAATTGCGCATTATTGCAGCATTAAGTGAAGAGGAAAACATGATCGCAGCTTTTCAAAACAATGAAGATATTCATGCCAGTACAGCAGCAAGGGTATTTAATGTTCCCATTCAAGATGTTACCCGTGAGCAACGTAGTAATGCAAAGACTGTGAACTTTGGGATTATTTATGGGGTAAGTGCATTTGGTTTAAGCAATCAGACTGATTTATCTCGTAGTGAGGCTAAAGAACTTATTGATACCTATTACGCAACTTATCCTAAGTTAAAAGCATACATGCAAGAACAAGTCGACTTTGCTAGAGAGAATGGATATGTAGAAACTGTGTTAGGTCGTAGACGCTACTTGAAGGATATAAACAGTTCTAATGCCGTTGTGCGTGGCGCTGCAGAGCGTAACGCTGTAAACGCACCTATTCAAGGTAGCGCGGCAGATATTATCAAGTTAGCCATGATTAACATTCATAAGAAGTTTGAAGCATTGAACTGCAAATCAAAAATGCTGCTTCAGGTGCATGATGAATTGGTTTTCGACATTCATAATGATGAACTGGAAGACATGAAAACACTCATTAAAACAGAGATGGAAAATGCCTATAAAATGAGTGTACCGCTAGATGTTGAAGTTGGTTTAGGAAATGATTGGTTAGAGGCGCATTAAGTCAAAAAAAGATCTCGATGAAAACAGCTTTTATCTTAATAATTACTTTAATGAGTATATCGTGTACTCATTCTCAAGAGGATTTACCAGAGGTATCCCAAGGTAGTATTCAACGAATTCCTGATTTTAAATCAAATTACGTTACAGCTAGGAATATTGATATATGGTTACCAGATGATTATTCTAAAAATAAAAGGTATTCAGTTTTATACATGCACGATGGTCAAATGCTATACGATGCTAAAGGATCGTGGAATAAACAGTCATGGGAAATGGATGAGGCTGCACATCAACTCTATAAGAGAGATTCATGTTCAAAGGAATTTATTATTGTAGGTATTTGGAATGGTGGTGAAACTAGACATAGTGATTATTTCCCACAAAAACCTTTTGAAATGCTTACTAAAGATGAAAGAAATATTGTAAATGAACAATTAAAACAGTCTCACGTTCCTCTTGAATCTAGCTTTACTCCAACTTCGGATAATTATTTGAAATTCATAGTGCGTGAGTTAAAACCTCACATTGATGAGATGTTCAACACCTACACAGATAAAGACAACACCTTTATTGCAGGCAGCAGTATGGGTGGCTTGATTTCTATGTATGCTCTATGTGAATATCCACAAGTTTTTGGAGGTGCTGCATGTCTTTCAACTCACTGGCCTGGAACGTTTACTTTGGAAAACAATCCTATTCCATACGCCTTCAAACAATACTTAAAGAACAATCTTCCAGATCCAGCTACACACAAATTATATTTTGACTGTGGTGATGAAACTTTGGATGCCCTATATCCAGAGATTCAAAAAGAGGTTGATTTCATTATTAAAGAGAAAGGTTACACCGCTAAAAATTGGAGAACGGGATACTTCCCTGGAGAGAATCACAGCGAAAATGCCTGGAGAGATAGAGTTATTATCCCTTTAGAATTTCTTTTTCAGTAATTACCTGATTAAAGAGAACGTGATTTTTTTTGACACACCTGTTTATTAGTGATGAATAATAATTTTATCGGTTATAACAATATCATCTATTCTTGCCTTAAGTAAATAAGTCCCATTACTAAATTGAGAAACATCAATAGTTCCTTTATTATTCTGATTGAAATGAATCTGTTTTCCCGTCATATCAAAAATATATAACTCATCTATGGTTTTTGAAGATGTTATAATAATCCTTTCTTTTGCAGGGTTTGGATATAATTTTAAGGTATAACTAGATTCATCATCTAGTGATAGCACATTTTGATAAATACGTACATAGTCAATTTGCATATCACTCTGCACAAAATTAGGATCTACCGTTCCAGCAATACCACCCATAGCTACATTCAATAATAAATATTGATCTGCATCAAACGGCCAAGTATCGACATTGCGTATAGCAGGGTTATAGGTATAAAAAGGAACATCATCTATCAGAAACGTTATTTGTTGTGGCGACCAGTTGACCGAATATATATGAAACGTATTTGCAACATCTGATAACATAAATGGCTGATAATTCATGGTTGCCCCAAAACATCCTGAACAATTTGTATGTAATGCCGCCGAAACCTGGTTTACGGGCCCTAATCCATGTTCCATAATATCGATTTCCCCACACAAAGGCCAATTGGTTGTACCGAACTGGCTGTCCCAATAACCACCATCTTCATTTATGTTTTTACCTAACATCCAAATAGCTGGCCACGTACCATCACCAATTGGTAGTTTAGCCCTTACGTCTACTCTACCATGAGTAAACGCAAACTTAGAATTCAATCTAGCACTAGTATATTGTTTAGTCTCACCTTGATCAGTAAAATTTTCTCTTTTTGCAACTATATGCAGCATTCCATTTTCTACATAAGAATTATCTAATCGATTTGTATAGTGCTGAATCTCGCCGTTTGCCCATCCTGTTGGAGTAATCATTTGTGTTTGATGAAACCACTTTGTTGGATCAACAGGGTTGTTGAAACCAGGTGTATTAAATTCATCTGACCAGACAAGATCTGTATAGACTACATCAATTGGATTAGAAGGTGAACCTACTACAGCATTGTTATCGATGTCGTCTATGAGGTAGGTTCCAGGTGATAAGGAACCACCATCGATAAATAAGGTTATCCGACTGTAAGTACCAGTTCCAGTAACTGTATTTCCTGTAGCAGTTTCTGTAGCATTTGAAAAGTCAAAATTGAGTGTTGTCCAAGAATTTTGAGAATTAACTACTGTTGTACTGACTTCAATATCAGTATTGATTCCATTCTCAAGTTTTACTATAATGTTGTGACTATTTGGATCAAAGGCATAAAACCTCAGAGATAGATTTGAATCGTTATCTAAATCTACAGGAGTTCCTAAATCAATAAAAAACCCTTGATAAGCAGCAGCACCATCATTGAAAAATTCACCCACTTGGTTACCTGCCTGTGAAGGATCACCTCTAAATGAAAATCCCGATCCCGAAAACGAAGAAAAAGGAAAAGAATTGTTTTCAAAATCTAACGGTAATTGCTGGCTATTGGACCAGCAAAATCCCATAATAAAGAAGAAAAGACTATAAATTTTCATGTATCAAATGTAACTGAACCAGTATACACGATACCTATTTACCACCTCTACAAAAACTATACAGAGGCGCTACTATTTACTTTTCCTTGCTTTTTTTCTTTAAATAAACATGCTTCAACTCAAATCCTAGATTTATAAAAGTCTATCTGTAAGCTTTATACATTACCACGATCTGATTCTCTCTACTATTAGTGCTAGATCCCGCAAGGAATCTATCTACATTAATCGTAAATCCATCGGTATCAAAAGAAGTCATTGAGGCTCTTATCAAGCCTTCTTGAGTATCTGTACCACCAGTAGCTGATCCATTATCGTGAATAGGCTCTCCATTATTATTTACAAATAATGCTGCAAAACAATGGTTAGTAGAAGAATAAGTTCCAATGTTATTTATACTAGAGCCACTTAAACCAGTTGCCATTGCATATTGATCTATGGCACCACCATTATTTTGGGCAAAACCAGTTGTCATTCCACCAGCCATTCTAATATCATTGCTATTATTTTGACCAGATCGAGACGCTCCTTCGTTAGCTGTTTGCACCCTATTTATCGCAACAAACTCAACACTAGATGGCTCAAACCCTACACCTGTAACAGATACTGATCCACTGCTTGTTATTGTTATTGTTCCAAAATGAATTTGTTTTTCTCTATCCGTAGTCATAAGTGCCCAACTACCGCTTTCAAAAATGAAGATTCCTGCAGGTGTTAAACCGCCTGTTCCGGTGTTGTAAACAATGGTACCATCTGCGATAGGACCTCCATTAGGATTTATTATAGTAGTGTTATCCGCATTGGATGAAAGCGCTATTCTAGGTAATAAAACACCAGTATTGGAAGAAACTATATCGAGCACTCCTTCTGGTGAACTTGTATTAAGACCAACTTGAGAAAAAACAACAAAAGGAACTAGAAAAAATAGAATTTTTAGGGACTTCATAATACGTTTTCTTTTAAAATCAACGCAAATAAAGTTTCTATAGATGAAAGGACAAAAAAAATAATTATCAATTGTTAACCATTGTTTTTAATCGAATTTAACACCATTTTAATCGGTGAATTCAATTAAAATAAATGCGATTCATCGATTTTTATCTAACCAGAGCAAAATTTCCTGAAACCTTTGGCCTATTTTCAATCTCTAGTGTAAACCAATAAGTGGATGAAGGTAAAGGGTTACCATTATAAGTACCATCCCAACCTACTGTATCTGGCGATAGCTGCTTAAGTAACTTACCATGACGATCATAAATGAAAAGTTGAGCTCCTGGATATTCTTTAAGTCCGTCAAAAGTCCAGTAATCATTAAAGCCATCTTGATTTGGAGTAAAAAAACGTTGGTAATCCAATGTTACAAAAGTGGCAAAAATTACTCCACATCCGTTTCTATCTCTCACCCTTAGATCATGATAGCCTTTGTACAATCCATCAAAGAAATTAGAACTTTGATAAGCACCGTCATCTACTGAAAATTCGTAGTCTCCAGAACCGCTTACCAGTATTGTAGCTGTATTATCGCCATTTCTAAAATCCTGAGTGATGATTTCATCAATAGTAGCTTTTGAAGATGGTAGAGCCTCGATAGTCAGCTGAGAGGTACATCCCTCATTGTTTGTAACAGTTACCGTATAAGATCCCGGTGAGAGTACATCAATTGTGTTGGTGTCTTGTCCACTTTCACCTGTACTCCATTCATAGAATTCAAATCCAAATTCCACACCTATAGTAATAGGCTGTGTATTCTCTTCGCATATAATTATCGGGTCCTGCATCCTTAAGTCAGGCGTTCTATTTAATACAACATTAAAATCTAAATCAGTAAAGCATCCTGAATTTACATCAGTAACACGAGAAAAAATACTAGTAACAGGTTGTGAAATTTGCGGTGTACCCGATAGGTTATTGGTAGGTACTGAGCGATCATTATTAGTTAGATAATGCCTTACTTCAAATAAATTTGGATCTAAAGCACCAAGTATCTCAGACGTTAAATCACTTAAAACAATTTGCTCTAACCCATCATTTTCTATATCACAAACAAGATAATTATTAGGATTTTGCACAACTGGAGGATTATACAGTCTCAAAGGAACTCTAACCACTGAATCACAAATAATACCTGCTGGATCGGTAACCTTTAAAAAATAAAAAGTTTGTGTGGTAGTAGCTGTAACATTTGGATTTATAGGATTGGTGTCGTTAAAAGCATCTTGTTCAGTATCATGATAGGTAATGTTGTACGAACTCGCATTTGCTACAAATAAATCTACATTTGCAGCAAGATCATAAGACTGGGTATTATTAACTGAGCATACAACTACTTCATCAAGATCATTAGGTATGCCATTTTCATCAACCACAATTTCAAATTCTGTAAAGTCAGTACAATTTGAGTCAGTACGTTCAATTCTAGCAAATACTGAAAAAGTACTTGTTGAATTTGTATAAGGAAATGATAATGCACCAGTACCTATATTAGCATCATTCAAGCTTTCGTGGTAAGTTACTATTACGTTGGATTGACCATTTATAATAGTAGCGTCAAACTGGGTAAAATCAAATTCTCTAATTCCGTCTTGTGGCCCTAGGTTATCACAAAACTCTTGATCTTGTACAGGATTTGCTACAGGAGCTGGCGGCAAGGTTGCCGTTCCTCCAGGATTAAGTTGAAATCCTCCTGTACCTGCTGCAAGTCCTACAATAATATAATATACTTCACCAGCTGTAGCATCAATCTCTCTTAAATATCCATTCCCATTTGCAGCAGGACCTTCTGTTACATCAGTCTCTGTATCATTTAATCCTGTGTTACCTGAAACACCAGCCCATTGTGGGTTTGTACTGCTACATCTAATTGCAGCTCCCAAATTATTACAATCTGTCACAGGTCCAAAGACAGCAAAATCATAATCAGCGTTTGCAACATCAGGCACCAAATCAAATCTAAAGCTTCCCGTATTTTCAATTTCTACCCTAAACCAGGCCTGATCAAACGGAAAATTATAACAAGAAGGCACTTGATTGTTGGGGCTTGCAAAATCATTGGTCCCAGCTCCTGATGGTGTTAATCCTAAATCTGTATTACCACAAAGTAAAATGGCATTGGTACAATCATTGGGATTTTGAGCAACCGAGGAAAAACCAATCACTAAACAAATAAAAAACTGTAAAAATTTAAAACGCTTCATGTAGTAAAAATAGGTTTAATTATTTAACCAGTACGTGTAATAAATGATGCAATTCCTCGAGAGTATTCAAATAACAAAAACTCACTCTTATACCGGGACCTCGTAACGAGGTAATAATATTTGAATCAAGCAACTTTTGATACAAGTGTTCATCACCATTAATGTTAAATATACCTGAATGGGATTCTCTGTGCATGACAGATGGATCTAACAACTTACGCTGCTTAAATTCTTGAAATACATTCTTGGACAATGTTTTATGCCTTAAATCAATATTTTGAATTCCTATTTTTTCTACTTCTTTTAAAGCTAGATTCAATGAAGATATAGCTAGCAAATCAACATGTCCTGGCTCAAACTGCTGTATCATTAAACTGCGATTATCCTGACGAGTATTTATAAGTTGATTTAAATGACTAGATACCTTTGAATATGAATCTGGTTGAATTGAAATAAATCCTATTCCATCACCTGCGTGTAGCCATTTGTAACAACTTGCGATGATTATATCTATTCCGCTTTCGCGAAAGCGGAACTCCTCACATCCCACGTATTGAGTTAAATCTGCAATAAAAACCGTATCGGGAAATTCGAGTTTAAGTTGTTTTATGAATTCATTGTTTAATTGAATGCCAGAAATATATTGAACCATACTAAAGCAGAAAAAATCAGGAGCTTCCTCTCTAAATGCTTCTAGGATTTTCTGCTCAATTTCATTGTCTATAGTAACATATTGAGTAATAAAACCTCGTTGCCTTACAGCGTCGTTAAGTGATGGGTAATCATCTTCAATTAATAGAAATTTGGATTCCTTATCCAGAGTATGCAAAACGTGAATAAAAGCTTGTGAAAAATTAGGAACAAAAGCTGTGTAATCAATATGTGAATCAAGAAATTGCGATAGACGTTTTCTGCAGGCATCAATCAAATTACTGGAAAGGTTTGTAAACTTTGATCCTTCATCTCTTAATTGATGTAGTATGTGAATGCGTTCATTAATGACCGCTTGAGAAAGCAACCCGTGATTAGCCACATTTAAATAAGTGTACCTATTAAGAATGGGGTAAGCTGCTCTTAAATTCTTGATAAGGGATGAGTTCATAAAGTCTTTATACTGTACATTTGAGTATAAAAATACAACTAATCATGTTCGGTTTTAAAAAGAAACACGTACCAGAAATCGATCCTCTACAAAAGGAACTTATAGAAAATGCCCAACGACGCATTAAAGAAAAACGTGGTCTATTCACTCATTTTGTTGTTTTCCTTGTAGGAGCTATTGGTTTGATAATCATCTCACAAGTTCTTATGCAAAGTGAACCTATTAAATTTCTAGGTGTGGAATGGTGGATATGGGTACTGTTTGTTTGGTTGTTATTATTAATTTATCACGCATTTAAAGTGTTCATCACAAATAGACTGCTGGGTCCAGAATGGGAAAAAAAACAGTACAACCGATTGGTTCAAAAACAACAAGAACGCATCGCACAGCTTGAATCTAAAATTAATAGTGAAAAGCCTTTACCTAAAACAAAAATCATATCTCAACCTTCAAACAATAAAACTTTGACCATGATTGCAGCCGCAGGCAGCAATAATGAATTGGGGAAAGATGGTGATTTAGTATGGCATTTGCCAGACGACTTTAAACGTTTCAAAGCTATTACAACTGGTCATCATATTATTATGGGAAGAAAAACTTTTGAGTCCTTCCCAAAACCTTTACCTAATCGCACTCATATCGTACTCACACGTGATAAAAATTACAAAACCTCACAGGCCATCGTAGTCCACGACATGGAAACTGCCCTTGCAGCAGCAAGTGAAGATGAAAAACCATTTATAATAGGTGGTGGAGAAATTTATCAAATAGCTCTACCTTACGCCACTCACATTGAACTTACTAGAGTTCATGGCTCATTCACTGCTGATGCTTTTTTTCCAGAAATTGATACCAACGAGTGGAATCTTATAAATAAAGAACATCATCCTAAGGATGATAAGCATGACTATGCTTTTGATTTTGAAACTTGGAAGCGTAAATAACAACAATCTAGATAAATGACACCTGCAAACTAGTTATAGCAAGTAAACCTACAAAAGCCTACTTTTACAACCTGAAAAATTACTAATATGAAAGCATACGTTTTTCCTGGACAAGGAGCCCAGTTCACAGGAATGGGAAAAGACTTATATGATAATCACGCCTCTGCAAGGGCTTTATTTGAACAAGCAAACGAGCAACTAGGATTTGACATTGCCAAAATCATGTTTGAAGGAACAGCAGAAGAACTTAAGCAAACTAAGGTTACACAACCTGCCGTTTTTTTACATTCTGTAATTCTAGCAAAAACGATGGGCGATGCCTTTAAACCGGATATGGTAGCTGGACATTCTTTAGGAGAATTAAGTGCACTTACTGCTACAAATTGTTTAAAATTTGAGGACGGACTTAATCTAGTTTCTAAACGTGCACTAGCGATGCAAGCCGCATGTGAAATACAGTCTAGTACTATGGCCGCAATTTTAGGTTTGACAGATGATGTTGTAGAACAGGTTTGTAAAGAAGTGAAAGGAACTGTTGTTGCTGCCAACTATAATTGTCCTGGACAATTAGTAATTTCTGGAGCAGTACCTGCTGTTGAGGAAGCTTGTGAAAGATTAAAGGCGGCAGGAGCAAAACGTGCTTTAATACTTCCAGTAGGTGGTGCTTTTCACTCTCCGTTAATGGAACCTGCAAGAGAAGAACTAGCCGCAGCTATTGAAGCTACAGAATTTTCAAAACCAATTTGTCCTATTTACCAGAACGTAACCACGTTTGCTCTAAACAATACCGACGACATAAAAACAAACCTTATTTATCAACTTACGGCACCTGTAAAATGGACTCAATCCATTCAAGAAATGATCAAGGATGGTGCTAATGAGTTTATTGAAGTAGGGCCTGGTCGCGCGCTGCAAGGAATGATTAAAAAAATCGATAGAGAAGTTACCACAAGCAGTGCAACTATAGAATAATTCATACTAGAATAAAAACAAAAAACCCTATTCTTAATTGAATAGGGTTTTTTTTATTCCTTTTAAAATGTTTTACATTTCAAGCGCTTTCTTCACATCGCCATCCATTAATAAATTGATAGGATCTTCTAGTGCTTCTTTAATAGCTACTAAGAAGCCTACAGATTCCTTACCATCGATAATTCTATGATCGTAAGATAAAGCAAGGTACATCATAGGACGTATTACAACTTGCCCATTTTCTGCAATTGGTCGCTCAATAATATTGTGCATTCCCAAAATACCACTTTGAGGTGGATTAATAATAGGAGTACTCATCATACTACCGAAAACTCCACCATTTGAAATAGTAAAGGTTCCACCCGTCATCTCGTCAACTGTGATTTGTCCATCACGAGCACGCAATGCTAAACGTTTTACTTCTGCCTCTACTCCTCTAAAACTTAGATTCTCTGCATTTCGTATTACAGGCACCATTAATCCTTTAGGACCTGATACTGCAATAGAAATATCTTTATAATCATAAGTAATCATTTCTTTACCATCTATCATACTGTTTACAGCAGGATATAAATCTAGGGCACGTACTACTGCCTTGGTAAAGAAGGACATAAATCCTAGAGAGACTCCATGTTTGGCTTTAAAGTCTTCTTTATATTCTTTACGTAAGTCAAAAATAGGTTGCATGTTTGCCTCGTTAAAGGTGGTCAACATCGCTGTTTCATTTTTTGCACTTACTAAACGTTCTGCTACTTTACGACGCAGCATGGATAATTTAGATCGAGAAACTCCTCTAGAGCCAGCTCCAGGTGTTCCCATAGAAGGTGTTGCGCTTACCGCATCTTCTTTTGTTATACGACCATCGCGACCAGTACCTTTAACGCTACCAGCATCGATACCTTTTTCATCTAAAATTTTCTTAGCTGCTGGACTAGCTGTACCTGTAGCATAAGACTCTTTAGCCTGTGTAGGTTGTGGTGCTTTATCATGACTAGTAGATTTTGAGTCGGGTGCACTTTTTGCCTGCTCTTTTTCAGCTGCTTGTCCACCACCTTCATCACCACCTTCATAGGTTGAGCTCTCGTTATTTACATCTTGAGAACCTCCATTTGGATTTGGAGCTTCAGTATCAATTAAACAGACTACTTCACCTACTGCAACAGCATCACCTTCTTCTGCTTTTAGGGTTATAATACCACTAGCTTCTGCTGGTAATTCTAGGGTTGCTTTATCACTATCTACCTCGGCAATTGCCTGGTCTTTTTCTACCCAGTCGCCATCGGCAACGAGCCATTCTGCGATTTCTACTTCTGTAATCGACTCGCCTGGTGAAGGCACTTTCATTTCTAGAGCCATAATTTACTTATTGTTATTAAAAACGTCTTCTATTACTTTACTATGACGCAATTTTGAACGAGTTGCACTACCCGTTGCTGGTGCGGCATACATATTTCTTGAACATACTCGCCAGTTTCTTGTTTCTGGCATGTGCAGTAGTAAGTGAGCATATGCTCCCATGTTACGAGGCTCTTCTTGAGCCCAAACGATGTCCTCGCTACCGTAATTTTTTATAATTTCTTGAATTTGATTTACTGGTAAAGGGAATAGTTGTTCAATACGTACGATGGCAACATCGTTACGATTATTCTCTTTTCTATACTCTAATAAATCGTAGTAGAATTTACCTGATGTAAATACTAGGGTTTTTGCTTTCGCGAAAGCGGAATCACCAGCATCACTATCAATAATTTCTTGGAAATGTCCATTCTCAAACTCTTCTACTTTACTTACCGCTGCCGGCAATCTAAGCAAGGATTTTGGAGTGAACACGATAAGTGGTTTACGATAATCCACAACCATTTGACGACGCAATAGGTGGAACATGTTTGCCGGAGTTGTACAATTTGCAACAAACATATTATCTCTAGCACATAGTTGCAGGTAACGTTCTGGACGAGCACTAGAGTGTTCAGCTCCTTGACCTTCATAACCATGTGGTAAAAGCATTACCAGCCCGTTTTGGTTTTTCCATTTATCTTCTCCAGCACTGATGTACTGGTCAATCATGATCTGTGCACCATTTGAGAAATCTCCAAACTGGGCTTCCCAAATAGTCAATGTTTTTGGTCTTGCTAGTGCATATCCATACTCAAATCCTACAACACCATATTCTGAAAGATGTGAATTGTAAATCTCAAATTTACCAGTTGCGTCTAGATTGTTATGAAGGATAAATTCTTGCTCTTGATTTTCTGACTTTACAACTGCATGACGGTGTGAGAATGTACCGCGTTCTACATCCTGACCACTCATACGGATGTTATATCCTTCAAGCATTAAGCTACCATAGGCTAGGTGTTCTCCCATTGCCCAGTCTAGCTCATCCTTATCAAACATGGTTTGTCTAACCTCAACAATTTTCTTGATTTTACGTATGAAATTACGATCCTCTGGAAGTTGGGAGATTGTTTTGGTGATTTTTTCAAGCACCTCTCTTTTTACTCCAGTAGGCACTTTTTCCATCATTTTATCTTCAGTTGCTGTGTGGTATCCTTCCCACTCATCTTGCATAAAAGGTGTGATGATGGTATTTTCTTTTTTTCGCGAACTCTCTAGTTCTTCTTCTAATCCTTCTTTGTAGGACTTCTCAAGATTCTTTACGTGATCCTTATTGATCAGTCCTTCTTTAAGCAATTTATCAGCATAAATATCTCTAGAATTCTTATGCTTTTTAATTGCTTTATATAATTGGGGTTGAGTGAACATAGGTTCATCACCTTCATTGTGACCGTATTTTCTATAACCTAATAGGTCAATAAAAACATCACGCCCAAACTCCATTCTGTAATCTAGCGCAAAATTCATCGCATGGACTACAGCTTCGGCATCATCGGCATTTACATGAAGAACTGGTGATAAAGTAACTTTTGCTATATCAGTACAATACGTACTTGATCTAGCATCTAGGTAATTAGTTGTAAAACCTACCTGATTATTAACTACTACATGAATGGTTCCTCCTGTTTTATACGCTTCTAGCTGTGCCATTTGCACCACTTCATAAACAATCCCTTGTCCAGCGACAGCAGCATCACCATGTAATACGATAGGTAAGGTCTTACTCATATCATTAGGTGTGTGCATGTCCTGTTTAGCTCTTGCTATACCTTCTACGACCGCTCCTACAGTCTCAAGGTGTGATGGATTAGGAACAATATTGATGTTAATATCATTTCCATTATCAGTCTTGCGCTTGCTTGTGTAACCTAAGTGGTACTTAACATCACCATCAAAGATGTCTTGTTCATAATCCTTTCCATCAAATTCTGAAAAGATATCAGTTACTGGCTTACCAAATATATTGGTAAGAACATTAAGACGTCCACGGTGTGCCATTCCTAATACAAATTGATTAACGCCTTTATCGGCAGCGTTTTCAATTAATGCATCAAGACCAGGAATTAAGGACTCGTTACCTTCTAACGAGAATCTTTTTTGACCTACATATTTTGTATGTAAGAAAGATTCAAAAGATACTGCTTCGTTTAATTTTTTCAGAATTTGTTTTTTCTGATTTTCATTAAATTTTGCGTGATTATTATTTTGGTGTAACCAGTTTTGTATCCACTTTACCTCATCTGGTTTTCTTATGTACATGTACTCTACACCTATACTTTCACAATAAACCATCTTAAGATGATCTATGATATTTTGAAGTGTAGCTTTACCTATACCTATAAGTTCTCCAGAGTCAAACTCTTTGCCCAAATCTTCATTAGACAATCCAAAGTTCTGGATATCTAATTTAGGCTCATAGTTACGTCGCTCTCTTACCGGATTTGTTCTTGTAAACAAATGTCCTCTAGAACGATAGGCATCTATAAGTTTAACAACTTGAAATTCTTTTTTAACATTATCGGGAACTGTAACGCTGCTTCCCTGATGTTCTACTACTAAGTCACCTTCATGAGCACTTTCCATACCGAAATCAAAGCCTTGGAAGAAAGCTCTCCATGAAGGTTCAATGCGATCTGGATTGATCAAATATTCGTCGTAAAGCTGAGCAAAGTAAGCAGTGTGTGCTGCGTTCAGAAATGAATACTTATCCATAAAATTGTAAGGAAATTTCCTTTTTTTCAAATATGATAGCAAAAGTAAAGAAAAGTGCTCGCTTGACATCGACTTTTGTATATTTATAACGATTGAAATTCCTAAAACTCAGAATAATGAAAAACAGACATTCTAACATTATTGCATTTTTCATAATTTTTACCTTGGTAATTTGTAAATCTTTCAGTCAGTCTACTACCACAGAGTCAGATTTTTGGAATAAAGTAAGATTTGGAGGAAATATTGGAGCTGGATTCAATAACAATTTCACCTCAATCATTATTGCTCCACAAGCTATTTATCAACTTAAACCCAATTTTGGGGTTGGTTTAGGCTTAAATTACAGCTATTCTGAAAGAGATGTTAATAATGCTAGTTTTCAAGATTTCTCGTCAAATATTTATGGAGCTAGTATAATTGGTATTGCAAATCCTATTGATTATTTGCAGGTAAGCGCCGATTTTGAATATTTCTACGTGAATCAAAATTTTGAAAACAGCTCTTTGGATAGAGAGTACTGGGTACCTGCACTATTTCTAGGTGCTGGTTATCGACAAGGGAATTTTGTTATTGGATTTAGGTACGACATTCTTTACAATGAAGATAAAAGCATCTACAACAATGGTTTACAACCGTTTGTAAGATTACTCTTCTAATTACTGCCTCAATCTAAATTGAATTTTTACCCATTCTCGATACAAGAAACCTATTACTATACCATGTTCCAAATGTCGTTCCTGCACATCTGCCAGGTAATACAATTGCTGTAACTTGGGATCACTATCTTCTATTGCATCTGACAATAATTGGATAACAGATTCCAGAAATTCGTCAGGCGTGTCAGACTGCACAACTGGATAACCACTGCGCTCCAAATCTTTATTGATTTGATTGCGATAAAGTGAAAACACGTGATGTCGTTGCAGCTTATCTTTAATAAGCTCTAATTGATGAGACATTTTATACTTTTTTGTGAATGGTTTGTTTCACGCTTTCGCGAAAGCGAATCTTTTAATAATTCACTCAAACAACAAATTAAGGTAATAGTAACAACTTTTTACAGACAAAAAGAGTAAAATTGGATAGCATACTCAACACATGACCAATAAAGATCTATTTAAAATTGCCGAAACTTTTTTTGAAAATAAAGGATGGACACCGTTTCCTTTTCAAAAAAACGCATGGAATGCCTTTTTACAAGGAAAACACGGCTTACTCAATGCACCAACGGGTAGTGGTAAAACGTATGCTCTCTGGATCGCTATTGTATTAAATTACATCAAACAAAATCCCGATTATAAGAAAAAGCCCAGTAAAGGATTAAAAGCTGTCTGGATAACACCTTTACGATCTCTGTCGAATGAAATTGCACAAACCACACAATCCTTTGTAGATGCTATTGAATTACCCTTTAAAGTAGGAATAAGAACAGGTGATACATCGAGCAAGGAAAGAAGCGCTCAAAAAAAGAGCATGCCGGATTTATTAATTACAACTCCTGAAAGTTTACATTTATTACTAGCAAGTAAAGATCGTAATAATACTTTTAAAACCTGTGAAGCTCTTGTCATTGATGAATGGCATGAGCTGCTGGGCACTAAACGAGGTGTACAAATGGAACTAGCTATTTCCCGTTTGAGAACAATAAGCTCAGAAATAAGGATTTGGGGAATTAGTGCTACCATTGGAAATTTAAATCAAGCTCAAGACGTCTTATTAGGCATACCTACCCACGATCATAATACGCAATTGAATGACAATGCAATCCCCAAAGATCGAGTTTTAATAAAGGCAAATATTAAAAAGGACATTAAGGTACAATCCATCATCCCCAAAAAGATGGATAAAATGCCATGGAGAGGCCACTTAGGTTTGCACTTGTTGGAAGACGTTGTACACATAATAAACTCCAGTAAAAGCACTTTAATTTTTACAAACACAAGAGCGCAATGCGAAATATGGTTTCAAGCATTGATGAGCAACCATCCAGAATTTGCAGGTGAGGTAGCTATGCATCATGGATCTATTAATAAAGAAACTCGCATATGGGTAGAAAACGCAATACGCAATGAGTCGTTAAAGGCTTGTGTTTGTACTTCATCATTAGATTTAGGAGTAGATTTTGCACCGGTAGAAACAATCATCCAAGTAGGTGGACCAAAAGGGGTTGCGCGATTTTTACAAAGAGCTGGTCGTAGTGGCCATAGACCAGGCGAGACCAGTGTAATCTACTTCTTACCTACACACGCACTTGAACTTATTGAAGCAAGTGCGCTGCAAAAAGCGGTAACAAATCAAGCCGTTGAAGATAGGCTGCCCTACCTATTATGTTACGATGTACTCATTCAATATCTATGTACACTAGCAGTAGGTGGTGGTTTTTATCCCGATCAAATTTATAAGGAAATTAAACAAACATTTTGCTTTCAATCCATTAGCCAGGATGAATGGCAATGGTGTCTCAATTTTATTGTTCATGGAAGCAATAGTTTAAGTAACTACGATGAATATAAAAAAGTAGAAATAGATGATACCGGTCGGTATTTTATCGATTCTAGAGCAATAGCGATGAGACATCGATTACAAATAGGAACCATTGTTACAGGACAAGATGTGACTGTGAAATACGTGACAGGCGGATATGTAGGAACTATTGAAGAGTATTTCATAAGCAAACTTAATCGTGGTGATGTGTTTGTATTTGCTGGACGCACTTTAGAATTTGTACGACTAAAGGGAATGGTAGCACAAGTGCGCATTTCAAATAAAAAGAAAGGACAAGTGAGCAATTGGCAAGGTAGTCGTTTACCGCTTAGCTCTCAATTAGGTGAATTGCTTAGGGAAGAGATGATAAATTTTCAAACAGGAAAAAAGAAAACACCAGAGGTGCAAGCTCTTAAAGATATTATTAAACGTCAACAACAAGAAAGCATCATTCCACTACCCAATCAATTTTTAATAGAAACCTTTAAAACTAGAGAAGGATACCATTCGGTATTTTATCCGTTTGAAGGAAGATTTGTTCATGAAGCCATGGCAGGTTTGATCGCTTATAGAGTAAGTTTGCTTCAGCCCATTTCTTTTTCACTTGCCTTTAATGATTATGGTTTTGAATTACTAAGTGATCAGCCTTTTAATATGCAAGACCTATTGGATAACAACCTACTTACACCCGATATGCTATCCCAAGACATGATAGCCAGTGTTAATGCCACAGAATTAGCTAAAAGACAGTTTAGAGACATCGCAGTAATTGCAGGATTGGTCTTTACTGGCTATCCCAACAAAATCATTAAAACAAAACATTTACAAAACAGCAGTCAATTATTATTTGAAGTATTCAAAGACAATGAACCAGATAATCTACTCTTACGCCAGGCCTATACAGAAACCTATGAACAGCAAATAGAAGAATACCGCTTGCGAGAAAGCCTAGAACGTATCAAGTCGCAAGATATCATCTGGAATCAGTGTGATAAACCTACACCCTTTTCATTCCCCATAATTACCGATAGATTGAGAGCTAAATTATCGAGTGAAAAACTAGCTGACCGCATTAAACGAATGCAATTGAAATGGGAATAATTGTATTATTTTCCAGTAAATAAGTATTGTGATAAATCAAGTCTAAACGCCTTGAGAAAAGTAATGCTTACAAGATTTAAAAAGCTATTAAAACTCGTACCTTTTCCCTACTTTTGCACACCTTAAAACACTGGTGACATGAGTACTAAATTCAATGAATACAAAGGTTTAAATCTTCCTGAAGTTGATAAGAAAATCAAACAATTCTGGAAAGATCAGGACATCTTCAACAAGTCGGTAACTACAAGAGAAGGTAACGAACCTTTTATTTTCTTTGAAGGACCACCATCGGCAAATGGATTGCCTGGTATTCACCACGTTATGGGTCGTACTATCAAGGATTTGTTCTGTCGTTTTAAGACACAGCAAGGCTATCAAGTGAATCGTAAAGCCGGATGGGATACGCACGGTTTACCAGTGGAACTAGGTGTGGAAAAAGCTTTAGGCATTACCAAAGAAGATATAGGCACTAAAATATCTATTGAAGAATACAACCAAGCCTGTAAAGACGCTGTATTAAAATACACCGATATATGGAGTAACCTAACCGAGGATATGGGTTATTGGGTAGACATGGAAGATCCATACATAACCTACAAGCCTAAATACATGGAAAGTGTATGGTGGTTACTTAAAGAAATTTATAATAAAGATTTACTTTATAAAGGTTACACCATCCAACCTTATTCACCAGCTGCCGGAACAGGTTTGAGTTCGCACGAATTGAACCAACCAGGATGCTATCGTGATGTTACAGATACTACTGTGACTGCGCAGTTTAAAGTAACTGATCCTGCACAGTTACCGTTTACCACTCAAGGTGAAGTTTTCTTCCTAGCATGGACTACTACTCCATGGACTTTACCATCTAACACAGCGCTTACTGTTGGGCCAAAGATTGACTACGTACTTGTAGAAACTTTCAACCAATATACGGGTGAATCAATGCAAGTCATACTAGCAGAAGCCCTTGTAAGCTATCAGTTTGGTAAGAAATATGAACATTTTGATAATGACGCTTTCGCGAAAGCGAAACAAGAATACAAACTGGGCGACAAAAAAATACCATATACGCTATTAGGAACTTGCAAAGGAGTAGATTTGGTAAATATCAAATACGACCAACTACTGGAATATGCATTACCTTATGAAAATGCAGAAAATGCTTTTAGGGTAATAGCAGGCGATTTTGTAACTACAGAAGATGGAACTGGTATTGTACACACTGCACCAACCTTTGGAGCAGATGATGCACTTGTAGCAAAACAAGCAACTCCAGAAATCCCACCAATGCTAGTATTGGATGAAAACAACAATCCAGTACCGCTTGTAGATTTACAAGGTAAATTTAGAGGAGACTTACCTTTTATAGGTGGCAAGTATGTGAAAAACGAATACTATAAAGACAATGCTCCGGAACGCAGTGTCGATGTAGAAATAGCCATCGCCCTAAAAGAACAAAATCGTGCTTTTAAAGTAGAAAAATATGTACACAGTTATCCTCATTGTTGGAGAACTGACAAGCCTGTACTTTATTATCCACTAGATAGCTGGTTTATCAAAGCTACGGCTTTCAAAGACCGTATGCACGAGTTAAATAAGACCATTAATTGGAAACCAAAATCAACTGGTGAAGGAAGATTTGGTAACTGGCTGGCTAATGCCAATGATTGGAATCTTTCTAGATCACGTTTTTGGGGTATCCCACTACCTATATGGCGCAATGAGACAGGGACTAAAGAAATCATAATAGGCTCTGTAGAAGAACTGGTAAAGGAGATAGAAAAATCTATCGCCGCTGGTGTTATGTCAAAAAATCCGTTTGAAGGATTTACAGCTGGTGACATGAGTGATCAAAATTATGATTTGATTGATTTACACAAAAATGTTGTAGATCAAATAACACTTATTGCTGATAATGGAGAGCACTTGCACCGCGAGGCAGACTTGATTGACGTGTGGTTTGATAGTGGTTCAATGCCGTATTCCCAATGGCACTATCCATTTGAAAATAAAGAAGCCGTAGAGAACGGTTTACGCAAGGCAGATTTTATAGCCGAAGGTGTAGATCAAACTCGTGGATGGTTTTACACACTACATGCTATTGCTACTATGATTAGTGACGATGTTGCTTACAAAAATGTAGTATCAAACGGACTGGTTCTGGATAAGAATGGTCAAAAAATGTCTAAGCGATTAGGAAATGCAGTGGACCCATTTGAGACTTTAGGCAAATATGGCGCCGATGCCACAAGATGGTACATGGTGAGTAATGCAAATCCTTGGGACAACCTAAGATTTGATACTGATGGTATTCAAGAAGTGCAGCGTAAGTTTTTTGGAACCTTGTATAATACCTATAGCTTTTTTGCCCTGTATGCAAATGTTGATGGCTTTAAATACGATGAAAAGGATATTCCATTAAATGAACGTCCAGAAATTGATCGATGGATCCTATCTGAACTTAATACTCTTATCAAAGACACAACAGCCTTCTACGAGGAATACGAACCTACTAGAGCTGCAAGAGCAATCACCACCTTTGTGACAGAGAATTTAAGTAACTGGTACGTAAGGTTATGTAGAAGACGTTTTTGGAAAGGTAGTTACGAGCAAGATAAAATCGCTGCTTATCAAACCCTATATACTTGTTTAAAAACAGTAGCTCAATTAGGCGCTCCTATCGCTCCTTTTTTCATGGATCAATTATACCGTGACTTGACAAGTGTTTGCGAGAGCAACAGCAGTGAAAGTGTTCACCTATCCCAATTCCCTATCGCAAACAACGACCTTATCAATAGTGAGTTAGAGGAAAAAATGCACAAAGCACAAGTGATTTCAAGTCTTACGCTTTCATTACGCAAAAAAGAAAGCATAAAAGTAAGACAACCCTTGCAACGTGTTATGATTCCTGTTTTAGACAGTAAGGACAAGGCTCAAATAGAAGCTATTGCAGATCTAGTAAAGAGTGAGGTGAATGTTAAAGAAGTGGAGTTAATCGATGATGCAAGTGGGATACTTGTTAAAGAAATAAAGCCAAACTTTAAAGTTCTAGGACCTCGTTTTGGTAAGGAAATGGGCAAAATTGCTGGGAAAATCAAAAGTTTTCAACAAGAAGACATCGCTTTGTTAGAAAAAAATGGAGAAATTAACATAAACATTAATGGTACTGATACTATATTGAGCCTCGAAGACGTTGAGATAACATCTTCGGATATAGAAGGATGGCTAGTTGCTAATCAATCAGGCATTACAGTTGCGCTCGATGTAACTATTTCTCCAGAGCTCAAACAGGAAGGGATTTCACGTGAATTAGTGAATCGTATTCAAAACATAAGAAAGGACTCCGGACTCGAGGTAACAGACCGCATAACGATCACAATGCAATCGCACCCAGAAATGGATGCCGCGGTAGAGAAAAATGCCCAGTATATTAAAGATGAAACATTAGCCAATGATTTAACAATAACACAATCTGTAGATAACGGTACGATAATTGAGTTTGACGACATTGCGACCGCAATACAGATAACAAAACAATAAATTATGAGCGATGTAGAAGTAAAAAAGGAACGTTATAGCGATGAAGATCTAGCATACTTTAAAGAGTTAATTGAAGCTAAAATTAAAGATGCACAAGAGCAGTATGAGCTTATTAAAAGCTCCTATGCAAACGATGCTAATAATGGTACTGATGATACCGCACCACAATTCAAAGCATTTGATGAAGGTAGCGAGGTAATGAGCAAGGAAGCAAACGCGCAACTTGCAATTCGTCAAGAGAAATTTATAAGAGATCTTAAAAATGCTCTTATAAGAATTGAGAACAAAACTTACGGTATTTGCCGTAAACTAGGCAAAAAGATCAAGAAGGAACGCCTAGAGCTTGTTCCACATGCCACTCTAAGTATAGAGGCTAAAAACATGCAATAACAAATTACTTCTCCCTAAATACAGGCCTTTTATGAGCTATCTGCATCGTATTACAAATCAGATAACTTGTAAAAGGTTTTTTTATACCAGTGTTTTAATGTTGTTCGCTTTCGCGAAAGCGTACTCTCAAGACAACTCTTCAAATACTAGAGCTACAACCTTTACCGCAGGTAACCTGCGTACCTTAATGATTGAACTTAATGAGTATGCCGAAATCCATTTACAAGCTTCTCAAACAACTAATATCTCCATAACGACAACCCAACGTGGTGAATATAAAGAAGCCGTTGAACTCACTCATTATATTAAAAATGACACCGTATTTTTTAAAGACCCAATCTCAAATATCTATCAAAAACCTGATGATAAACTAGCTGCTCACAAAGTGACAGACGCAGTAGTAAAAATGGTAATACCACACGACATGAAACTAAATATTGTTGCGCAAAGTGCTTCAATCCATACACTAGGTTCATTTTCTTATATTCAGATTAATTGTACATCTGGCGCTATCACTATTGAAGACCCTAATTGCGACCTAGACATCACCAACATTCTAGGTTCTACGACTATTTATTGTGATTCTATTTCACCAGAAATTCGTCTAGGGAAAAAAGCGACATTTAATGATAAAAGAAGAAAAAAACGTCCCAGTAAAAATGGAGGTATCATTCAAACGTCTTCTGGGAATATTAGCATTTTAAATACAGAGGATAAGTAGTATTTTAGCAGTTCACAAAAGCCGTACATGAAATTATCAAAAGCATTACTTATTGTTTTTTCAGTTCTCCTACTGGATCAAATAAGTAAGATATATATTAAACTTAATTATCAACTAGCAAGTAATTCAAATGATGCCATACTAGATTGGGGTAAATTCAAATTAGTTTTTTATGAAAATGCTGGTGCAGCATGGGGAACCGAAATCCCAGGAGATTATGGTAAGATAATCTTAGTAGTTTTCAGAATTTTTGCTGTAATGGGAATAGGTTATTGGCTATGGAGCAGTATTAAAAAACACAGTCATAAAATACTAATCATATGCATATCCTTAATTCTCGCTGGTGCGATAGGAAATATAATCGATAGTGTGTTCTATGGTGTGTTATTTTCTGACAGCTACCATGGTGTAGCAGAATTTTTACCAGAGGAAGGTGGATACGCTCCTATTTTCTATGGAAAGGTAGTGGACATGCTTTACTTCCCTTTATTTGACGGGACTTTTCCTAGTTGGATTCCAGGTATAGGAGGAAATAAATTTACATTTTTCAATGCTGTTTTTAATATTGCAGATAGTGCGATTACGATTGGTGTAATTCTGCTGCTACTTTTCAGTAAAAAAGCTTTTCCTAAAAATTAATTCTAGGAAGAAATCTTATTGAAAATTTTGAGTAAATGTGTTTTAGATAGTGGTTTTGTAATGAAATCACTTACAAGAGCGTGTTTCTTTGCTTTAGCAATTTCATTTTGATTAATACTAGAACTTACCACTAATAAATGTATTCCTTTTTCTTGTAAGGCAGCGGTGTGATCTTCTAAGATATCTAATAATTCCCATCCATTCATGATAGGCATATTGAGATCTAATAAGACAACCTGCGGCGCCTCGATTTTATTTTTTAAAACGAGCTCAAAAAACTTTAGTGCCTGATCACCGTTTTCAAAAAGTACAAGTTCATCAACGAGATCATATTTATCTACAATCATACTCATCAAGCTCACATAGAGCCGATCATCATCAATAATACAAGCTTTTTTTAAAACGCTCATTTTTAAAATTTAATAGTAAACGACGTTCCTTTATTTAATTTACTTTTTACCATGACATCACCACCTAAGCTTTCTACTTGATTTTTAAGAACAAATAAACCTATTCCTTGTGACTCACCACTGGCATCGGTTGATTCAAACATTTTAAAGATATAATCTGCCTGTTTGTTCATATCTATACCGACACCGTTATCTTTAAAAACCAATAGTTTCCTCTTATTTTTAACCTTAGTTCTTACCTTTATTCTAAGAGGTTCTTTTCTACTTCTAAATTTAATACTATTAGATATAAGTTGAATGAAAATATTTTTTAAAAACGAAGGCACATAATTTATCACGGATAGATCTGAGAAATCACCTTTAACTTTTGCATCAATAGCAAGAAGCTCTTCTTTAAACTCAAATAAACACTCTTTGAAAATCGTTTCTAAGTTAACCTGTTGAACCTTTTTTTCTTCTATATTAATGGTAACGACCTGGTTAAGATGCTCCAATGTGGATGACAGGTTGTTGCTTATTTCGGATAGATAATTAAAGAAAGTATCTGTTTGTTGATCTTTATCTCTTATATCATTAAATGCATCTAAAGTAAGCTGTAAATTGCTAGCGTGAGATCTAAGGTTGTGTGAAACTATATGTGCAAAATGGACCAATCTATCATTTTGTTCTTGAATAAGTTTTGCTCTATTTTCAAGCTCATTACCTCTTCTTACAAACCTATCAATACTGGTGAACACACCTCTAACCCCAACAATGTTATGCTCGCTATCATGTAAAGGTTTACCACTGGCCTTTGCCCAGAAGACATTACCATGATAATCTTTCATTTCAATATCGAGAACAAAGCTACCGCCATTAATACAAGAGTAGAAAAGCTCTACCGCTTTCTTACGATCAGCAAAAAAACTGAGTGCAGAGTGAATGTCTAGATTATAGTTTTTAGGTATATCCAAAATATTTCTTCCAATATCATCGATATAACCTTCTCCTGTCTTTAAGTTACCACTGTAAGCTCCAGTAACGGTAAGCTCTGCAGTTTCACTTAAAAAATATTCTTTATCCTCTAATAATTTTTTAAGAGGTTGATTGGATTTTTCTATCATCGTTCTTAGGGAAAAACGTGAATCTTATTTATTAGGAACAGTTCCATTAGAATCTAAAACTATGAATTAAATGTTAATTAACAAAAGTCAAAATTTAACTTAGGTAATATTTTTAATCATTCTTTGTTATACGGTATATTTTTTCTGGCGTAACAACCATATCTAATGTAACATCCATTTCGTGAACATCCTCAATTTCATTTATTGGTTCAAAAAAAGAAACACCTATTTTCAATACGTTTGGTCGGCAATTGGCTAAAAACCTATCATAAAAACCTTTCCCGTAACCTACCCTGTAACCTTTTTGATCTGTTATTAATAAAGGAACAAAAACTACATCCATAAGATGATCGCTAATTCTTTCTCCGTTAATAGGCTCTGGGATTCCATATTTATTTTCTTTAATTACAGTTTGCTCTTCTAATAAAATATTGATCATTTGAATAGAATCAAAATCACTATGACTAATAACAATATTTTTATCCTTGGACATAAGAATATTCATAATAGGTTGGGTATCGACTTCATTCCATTTCTTTATAGGTAGGAACAAATGGTAATAATCATAATGCCAAATATCTAATTGAAGTAAGTTATTAGCAATTTGAACGCTCTTGTGCTGCACCTCATCTGTAGATAAGGATAGGCGCTTTTTTTTATAAAGTTTACGTAACTGAGCCTTATTCATCTTTAGAAATATGAAAAATAGCATCACCCTGATAAACTACTGGTCCATAATTAACATTGAGTAAGAAGGTGTCATGCGGTGCTTTTATTTCATGTCGCAATTTTCCATACGGATCCGTAATACTAGCGATAATTTCATCTTTTTTTACTTTATCGCCTGCCTGAGCTTTAGGATGAATAAAGCCGGATTTTTTCGCTCTTAACCATGAAGATTTAGTAATCTCGACAGTAGTATGATTAACAGAAATATCTGGCAGACCTTCTGTTACCATATCTAAATGCTCTAAAACTCTTAAAACTCCTTTTACAGCCTCGACAGCAATCGTTTTGTCGCTATCGCCTGATTTACCGCCTTCATATAACAAATAAGGAATACCTTTTTTTGAACATGTCGCTCTAAAAGTTTTTGAAATATTACTTGAAAAGTACAAGCAAGGTGCGTTGAATACTTTTGCCAATTCAATAGATTTACTCTCTGCGGCATCAACTCTTAGGTGAGGTGCATTATAACGTTGAGCTCCACCGGTATGAAAATCCATAACAATATCAACTATTGGCAACACTTCATTAGAAAGTTGATAAGCAAAACGGCTAGCTAAAGACCCCTTTTTTGTTCCAGGAAAAACTCTATTCAAGTCTCTACCATCAGGAAACTCTCTTTTTAACTGCAAGAAACCAAAAATATTAACTACCGGAATACATATTATGGTCCCACGTTTGGGTTTGTTCCAGCCGTGCGCTATAATTTGACGCACAACCTCAATCCCGTTAATTTCATCGCCATGAATACCACCTGTAAGTAACACAACAGGTCCATCTAGTTCACCACGCTCAATAATGACTGGCACTTCAACTTCTGAAGTTGAATAAAGTTTTACTTTATTGAGATTGAGTGTATAACTATTACCTGCTTTAATTTCGGTTCCTAATATTCTCAATGCTTACATGTTTTTTTCTATGAACTTGATAATTTCACGAGCGATATTATACCCAGTCGCTCCTTCAATTCCTTCTAATCCAGGAGAACTGTTCACCTCGAGGACTAAAGGTCCTCGTGAACTTTGTAATAAATCAACACCACAAACCCCTAATCCTAGCGCTTTGGCTGCGGCAAGAGCCGTGCGTTCTTCTTCAGGAGTTAATTTAATTTTTGATGCTGTTCCACCACGATGTAAATTGGATCTAAACTCGCCTTTTTTGGCTTGTCTTTTCATCGCTCCTACCACTTTATTCCCAACCACAAAGGCTCTTAAATCGGCGCCACCAGCTTCTTTTATAAATTCCTGAATTATTACTCTTGTTCTTAGATCATTATGAGCATCTATAATGGCGTCTGCAGCCTCTAGAGATTCTGCTAGATTTACACCTATTCCTTGTGTCCCTTCTAGTACTTTGATGACTACTGGTGGTCCACCTACTTGCTCACAAATTTCATCTGTGTGTTCACCAAAATTAGTGAAAACCGTTTTGGGCATTCCCACACCGCTACGAGCTAGTTTTTGTAAACTTTGTAATTTATCTCTTGAAGTAACTAGCGCTTGACTACTCACAGTCGTAAAACAATTCATCATCTCAAATTGTCGTACAATAGCGGTTCCATAAAAAGTGATACTAGCTCCTATTCTAGGTATTACAGCATCTGGCACGGGTAATCTCTCACCGTGATAATAAACACTGGGCTTATGCTTTTCTAGTTTTATATCGCAATGCAATACATTTATAGCCCTTGCTTTATGTCCTGCATTTTTAGCCTCTTCTAGTAATCGCTTTGTACTGTATAATGTGGTACTGCGTGATAGAATATCAATTTTCATTTTGTGAAAGTATAAAAGAAAGGTCTTGTAATTCGGTATCCACTACAAATTTCTTAGATAAAAATTTACGCCCTATTAAAACAGGGTACCTCATTTCCTTGCGATCAGATAGTGTAAGGGAGATTATATAATGTTTTTTGAATAAGGTAATAATAGTTTTTACCTCATACCTTAATTGTGACTGACCGTTACTACTGCGTACTTGGGTAATTTCATACTCCTCAAAATACATTTTACGACCGTTGTACTTGGGATGTTCTGGATCCAGAAAATTTGCAGTAAGCGCACCGTCTTCCTCTCCAATATCAGTACAATAAATGGACGATGTATAAGCTCCTGTATCGATTTTTATATCAATATCTAGAAATCCAAGTTCAGGAAAATGAGCACGATCTGTGCGACCTATGGTTATTTTTTTTGTCAAGTATTTAAAATGATTTAAAAATTGGGTTCTGTTTCGCTTTCGCGAAAGCGAAATCAACATACTCCATCACATATTACGAAAATTCGCGGCAAAAAAAGACAATTCTTCTCATATATTTATAATGATAACATTCCATTAACGCACACTAAAAATTTTGAACAGAAATTTGAAAAAAAATTATCATGAATAAATTTTGGATTTTCCTGTTGATAGTAGCCACTACTTTAAACGCTCAACAAGACTTATTGCAGTCTGGTCCTATGGTAGGATATTCTGCTTATCGAGAAGCCTTAATTTGGGTTCAAACTACACAGCCAGCCCAGGTCAAAATAGGTTATTATAAAGAAGGTGAACAAGAGGTTTTTACTCCGACAGTAACGACAAGTATTGAGGATGATTTTATTGCAAAATTATATCCTAGACAGGTAGAATTTGGTACTCAATATACCTATAAATTATACATCAATAATGTACATGTACCTAGAGATTACAAGTTGTCATTCAAAACGCAGGCATTATGGCAATATCGTACAGAACCGCCTAACTTTTCATTTGCTATAGGCTCATGTGCTTTTATAAATGAAAAGAAAGACGACAGGCCTAGTCCTTATGGAGGTGGTTATGAAATATTTAATAGTATACTCGCTAAACAGCCTGATTTCATGTTATGGACTGGTGATAATACTTATTTACGCACACCTGATTTTATGACAGAAACAGGAATACGCCATCGTCATAGACATACTCGCAGTACTCCAGAACTACAACCTCTTTTAGGTAGTGTACATCACTATGCTACATGGGACGATCATGATTATGGCCCTAATAATGCAGACAGGAGTTATGTAAATAAACATATTGCAGAAAAAGCCTTTAACGATTACTGGGGTAATCTTAATACAAATGCTGCCGGTAATGGTGGTGTAGCCCAACACTTTTCATGGGCCGATGTTGAAGTATTCATGCTAGACAACAGGTATCATAGAGCTCCTAATGATAGTAGAGAAAAAAACAAAGCTTATTTTGGAATGGAGCAAGTTAATTGGTTAATCGACGCTCTTCAAAATAGTCGTGCTCCTTTTAAGATAATCGTGAGTGGTGGTCAGGTTGTGAGCGATGCTGCAAAGTTTGAAAACTATGCTACCTATCCTGAGGAAAGAGACTATTTATTCAAGCGTTTACATGAAGAAAGAATAAGTGGTGTTCTATTTATAAGTGGTGATAGGCATCACACAGAAATATCTAGACTAGAACGAGAAAACGCCTATCCTCTTATTGACATTACTTGTTCTCCATTAACTTCTGGAACACATGCTGCGAGAGACGAGGGAAACACGCTTCAGGTAAAAGACAAGACTTTTTATGAAAAAAACTTTGGGATTGTAGAAGTGAGTGGACCACGTAAAGAACGCAAATTAGTTCTCACTATATATGACCAAAAAGGTAAAAAAGTATTTGACTATAGCATTACCGCAAAAGAATTGAGATATTAGAAAAGTAGTCCTAGCGGCACTACTTTTCTAATGCTTGTTCTAGGTCCTTTATTAAATCCTCAACATCTTCTATACCTATACTTAAACGAATAAGGGAATCCACTACACCAGTCTTTTCTCTTTCTTCCTTAGGAATACTTCCATGGGTCATTGTAACAGGATGACCAGCCAGAGATTCAATGCCTCCTAAGGATTCGGCTAGGGTAAAGAGATGTAGATTTTCTAGAATGGTAAGTGCACTTTCTTTAGTATCATTTTTAGTACTGAAGGATATCATACCGCCAAAGTCTCTCATTTGACTGCTGGCAATTTCATGATTAGGATGACTTTTAAGACCAGGCCAGTATACTTTATCAACTTTAGAATGAGATTGTAGGAAGTTAGCAATTTGAGCAGCATTTTCACAGTGCCGTTGCATGCGCACATGTAGCGTTTTAATACCACGCAACACTAGAAAACAATCTTGCGGACCTGGAATGGCTCCGCTTGCATTTTGAATAAAGTACAGTTTTTTAGCAAGTATTTCGTCATCAACCACAAGAGCACCCAAAACCACATCACTATGACCACCTAAATATTTAGTTGCGCTATGCATTACTATATGAGCACCTAGTTCGATAGGGTTTTGAAGATAGGGCGTTGCAAATGTATTATCAACCACTACGAGTATATCTCTACTCTCTGTCACTGTAGCTATAGCACGTATATCAATTATACTCATAGTAGGATTTGTAGGTGTTTCTACCCATATCATTTTGGTAGCGCTTGTAATATGCTCCTCAATTAAATGAGCATCTTTCATATCTACAAACTTGAATGTAACACCTAGCTGTTCAAAAATTTGGGTGAATAATCGATAAGAACCACCATAAAGGTCACTAGTCGAAATAACTTCATCTCCTGGTTTTAATAATTTAAGAACCGCGTCTATGGCCGCCATACCTGAACCAAAGGTTATTCCATACTGAGCATTCTCTATACTAGCAATTGCATTTTCTAGTGCTGTTCTAGTAGGATTTGCACTACGTGAATAAGCATAACCTTTATTTTTCCCTGGACTCGATTGTTTGTAGGATGTTGTTTGATATATGGGTGGCATTACAGCATTATAAGCTGGATCGATATTTTTTTGACCACCATGTATAGCTTTGGTATTGAATTTCATTTTCTCTTTTTCTAACTTGTGGTTGAAGATAACAAATTGCTATTATAGCGTGGCAATTGATGATTATTACGCTTTCGCGAAAGCGTATACCTTTCTATTTCAATACATAAAATTATATCATTATTCACATTAAGCTAGCGTACCTTTGCGACATGGAAAATAGATTCATTTATTTAAATACATGTAATACATGTAAACGTATTCAGAAAGAGTTGCATCTACCTGAATCTGTTATTCTTCAAAATACCAAGGAAGAACCTGTGACTGAAGAACAAGTGGATTTTTTAAAAGATCAAGCAGGATCTTATGAAGCCTTATTTAATAGAAGATCCCAACAATACAGAGGTCGTGGTTTACATGAACAAGAGTTATCTGAAAAAGACTATAGATCACTATTGCTGGATCATTACTCCTTTATTAAACGCCCTATTCTAATACTTGATGGAGTTGCTTTTATAGGAAATAGTAAGAAAACTGTAGCAGCAGCTGCACAAGCACTTGGAAATGAGTAAAAGAGCAATTGCTATTATATGTGCTTTTCTAGTCGCACTTTTTTACGCGTTTAATTTTACCGCAGCTAAAGAGGTTACTCCTGAACATATAGGTCCTTACGGGCTTACCTTATATCGTGTTTTAATTACCGGACTAATCTTCTGGGGTTTAAGTTTCGTTTTTGCTCCTAGAACAAAAATGACCTTAAAGGAGCTTGCTCATATTGCGTTGGCAGCTTTTTGCGGAGTGGGATTTAACATGCTCACCTTTATGAAAGGTTTGTCACTTACATCACCTATAAGCGCAGCAGTTTTAATGGTCACTACTCCTATTTTGGTTCTTGTATTAAGCGCAATATTTCTTAAAGAAAAACTATTTGGGATTCGTATACTTGGGATTTTAATAGGTTTTTCTGGTGCTACTTTTCTTATTTTACAATCAACTGGTATAGGAGCAGATGCTTCAAACCCAACACTGGGTAATTTTTTGATTTTTGTAAACGCTCTTAGTTATGCGTTTTACATTATTCTAGCAAAAAAGCTCACACAAAAATACCATGTTCTAATCTTACTTAGATGGCTGTATTTCTTTGGAGTATTATTTATTTTACCATTTGGCTATAATGAGATTGTTGCATTTGATCTAAGTAGCGCTAGCTGGGAAACTTTAATGTTTATAGGTTACGTGATTGTGTTTGCTACATTAGGAACTTATGGTCTTAATATTATAGCTATCAAAAACCTAAAACCTAGTGTAGTAGCCGTGTTTGTCTATTTACAACCTTTACTGGCTACTATTATCGCTGTAAGTTTAGATAAGGATACTATTACCTGGCAAAAAATAGCTGCTGGGATAATGATTTTTTCTGGAGTGTTTTTAAGCAGCTTAAAGCAAAAGCAAAAAATCAGGACGACTTAACTAGCTCATCATGCAATGCAGCTGCCCATTGAACTGCATCAAGTAAACTTTGGAAGGTTTTGAATTTAGATTTCATGAACAAAGATTCAAGCTTTGCATTCTGTGTGCCGATGCGAGAATCGGTGACCACGGCATAACCTTTTAGGGAGAAAGTATGCATGAAAAATTTAAGCCAATCTACTGGCTTGACGTCATACTTATTAATCCTATTTGTTATGTATATTAAATTGCTACCATCGGTTTGATCGTAAAAATCAGTTGCCTCTTCAATAACCAATTTTGCATGAGTCCAAGAAAAGGTAACGCCTTCATCAACTTCGGCAATGACAAATTTTTCAAACAAGTAGAACTTACCAAAAGGAAAATGAAGTTCCTTTTGCACCGAAGGATAAAATGGTGATTGTTCAACTGACTGCATATCTGCAATTTAATAGAATTGTCTATTTTAAGCAAATCATATCACCGAACAAAACACCACTTTTATCTAATCAAACGATAAGATCATTAGGAGCTTGGCCATGTGAACGAGTATCTTCTCGTGTTAACCATTTAAAATCATCTGCTCGTTCTACATTATTAATCTTCTGCAACAATTCATCGGGTAAAGCTGTCATTCGTCGTGACGATAGATCCATCCATGCACCCATCATTGTTCCTCTAGTAAGGTTACGACCTTTATGGTCATAAAAATTGTGTCTGAAACTGAATAAACTACCGTCTTCACTTAGACCGATAAGCTCACAAGTAACTGTTATTGGTTTCCCTTGATGAACTTCTTTAAAATAAAAAATATTCTCATTAAAGATGACAGGACCTATATTGTGCTCATGCATTTCTCGTTGTCCAAATCCCATTTCGATGAGATAACCCATACGGGTATGACTCATAAAGTTTTGATAAGCACTATTTGCTAGATGCCTATTCGCATCTATATCACTCCATCTTACATCAAATTCTTTTTTGTACATTATTTATTAGTTTAAATGATTAAAATCCGGCGACTTCACAGCCGAATTATCTTTTAATTTCTTCATGGCTTTCCATAGGAAATAAGCCGTTATTAAAGTGGCACTTATATCTGCAATAGGAAAACTTATCCAAACTCCTGTTTCTCCAAAAAAATTGGGTAAAATCAAAAGTAAAGGAATTAAGATAATCGCAGTTCGTAGTAGGGTGAGCAATAAAGCAGGTATTGCCTTACCTATTGCTTGATAGTAAGCCGCTCCAATTAATTGTATACTTATGATAGGCAAGGAAAGAAAAACAAGACCCAACGCAAATGAAGTACGATCAATCACTTGTGGGGTGTCTGTAAAAACATCTCCTATAAAATCAGTATTTAAAATTAATAATAGGAAAATGATAGTTCCTAAAATACAAGCCCAAATAATACTTGTGAAAATCACCTCTCTTACACGGTCATACTTCTTTGCTCCATAATTAAATCCAGCAATAGGCAAAAAACCTTGAGTAATTCCAAGTACAGGGAACAATGCAAACATCATCATTCTACCTATAATTCCAAATACAGCAACACTTTCTTCTCCACCCAGCTCAAACAATATGTTATTTAAAATTAAGTAAAGCACACTGGTAGTTGCTTGTCTGGATAAGGAAACAAAACCCAAAGCTCCTATTTCTCTTATTATTGAAAAGTTAGGCACAAAATCTTTAATTGAACACAGCAATTCACTTTTACCAGAAATAAAAAAACCGGCTACATAAAGAAAGCATAATCCATAACTTGCCGTGGTAGCCCATGCGGCACCCATCATTCCCCAACCTAAATACTTAATAAAGACGTAATCCAGCAGCAGGTTACCTATAGAAGGAATAAGCATGGCTATCATTGCATGAATAGGAGCTCCTTCAGCTCTTATGACATTATTCCCCATCATGCACATAGCAAGAATAGGCACTCCATAAAGTACAATGCGATAGTAAATAGCAGCAGGTTCGTAGATGGCTCCTTTTCCACCAAATGCAGGTACTAAATTCTCAATAAATAACAACCCAACAACAACCAAGACTACGGTTATTATTAAGGTGATACTTATCATATTACCAAAGGTCGTTTTGGCCTTTGAATAATTATTATCACCCATTGCTCGGGATATAATACTTGAGCCTCCTATACCGATCGCCATTCCCAAAGCGGCTATAAAAAAAGATACTGGCAGAACGACGTTTATCGCTGCAATGGCGACATCTCCAATCCAATTACCTACAAAAATGGTATCTACTAAAATATTTAAGGACATTACAAGAATTCCAATACTTGCAGGAATTGCTTGTTTTATTAATAATCCTTTAATTGGTAAAATACCTAAAGACTGTGATTTATTATGTGCTACAGAGGTTTGAGACATGGCGCACAAAGTTACAGCACGAGTAGCACTCTTGTCTTATAAGAATGTTATTTATACGGTAGCTTCAGCTCCTTGTAATGCCCATTCATCAATCCATCTAGACATTACTTTTACCCAATCTTCTCTTGTATTCAAGCATGGAATAACGTGAAATTGTTTCCCGCCTACCTCGTGAAAAATTTCTTCACCTTCCATAGCAATTTCTTCCAAGGTTTCTAGACAATCACTTACAAAAGCTGGTGTTGCGATAGCGAGCTTTTTAACTCCACCTAGACCCATTTTTTCAATAGTTCGATCGGTGTAAGGAGTTAACCATGGATCAAAGCCTAATCTAGATTGAAATGTAGTGCTATAGGTGCCATCTTCTAAATTTAAGTACTCACCTACTAATCTTGTAACCTCATGGCATTGATGACTATAACAAAACTCATGTGCTGGTGATGGTGTAGCACAACAAGTACCATTCATTTTACAATGACCATTTGTTATATCGCTTTTTCTTATATGACGTTTTGGGACTCCGTGATATGAAAATAAAAGATGTTCATAATCCTTACCTTCTAACGATTCCTTAATCGATTCAGACAATACTCTGATATAATCAGGGTGATTATAAAAAGGAGGCATAACAGTAAAGTCCATTTGTGGAAATTGTTCCTTTCTTATTTCCTCGGCTAACACAAGTATGGTTTCAGTAGTTGCCATTGCGTATTGAGGATATAACGGAATAAGTAGAACCTCATCAACTCCTTGATCGTGTAGCTCTTTAAGACCATTCTCAATAGTCATAGATCCGTATCTCATAGCAAGCGAAATAGGCACACTAGTGTATGCATCTATTTTTTCCTGAAGACGCTCTGAAAGAACAATCAACGGACTTCCTTCTTCCCACCAAATCTTACTGTAAGCTTCTGCACTTTTCTTTGGCCTGGTATTAAGTATAATTCCTTTTACTAAAAGAGCTCTTAATATGTAAGGTAAATCAACTACCCGTTCGTCCATTAAAAACTCATCTAGATATTTCTTTACATCTTTAGGATCGGTACTATCTGGCGAACCCAGATTAACAAGAAGAACTCCTTTTTTCATTGAACAAATTTAGAACTACAAAATTAACTTTTGTGTGGTCGTTATTATTTTTAGTCAATTACTATTACTTATAGTAATATTTGGAAATTTTAATCCCAATTTACTCCATTTTCATCAATATCTTCCTTCTCCTTGTCTTTATTAAGGTTGAAACCCGATAAGTCCTTTTTACTATATCTAACCCAAATAAAGGCAGGCATGATGATGAAAAAAATAAATAAGGTAGATAATCCTATAAGTTTATGACCCATAGCAACGGCATTACCTAGATGCACTAGATAAAACCCTGCACCTATAACGATAACAGCTAGTATCAATAAGACTGCAAGGATTTTCAATGGTTTCATTTAACTAAAGGATCTTTGACTAATTATTCTACTGTTACCTTTAAATTTAATTCTTGTAATTGCTCCTGATCAATTGCTGCAGGTGCATCAATCATAACGTCGCGACCACTATTATTCTTTGGAAATGCGATGAAATCACGAATAGTTTCCTGACCACCTAGAATAGAAACCAATCTATCAAATCCAAAAGCAAGTCCTGCGTGAGGTGGTGCTCCATATTCAAAAGCATCCATTAAAAAGCCAAATTGAGCTCTAGCCTCTTCAGGCGTAAAACCTAAATGGTCAAACATAAGCGCCTGTAATTCCTTATCAAATATTCTTACCGATCCACCACCTATTTCATTTCCGTTAAGGACAAGATCATATGCATTGGCTCTTGCTTTACCAGGATCTGTAGAAAGTTTCTCAATATCTTCAGGTTTTGGTGATGTGAATGGGTGATGCATCGCGTGATAGCGCTCTGTATCCTCATCCCATTCTAATAATGGGAAATCAATTACCCACAAAGGAGCAAATTCTTCTGGATTACGCAGTCCTAGTCTTTCTGCCATTTCCATACGTAGAGCACTTAATTGCGTGCGCGTTTTATTTGTAGGTCCAGACAACACACAAATCAAGTCACCAGCCTGTGCTCCTGTAGCTTCTGCCCATTGAGCTAGATCTTCTTGTGAATAAAATTTATCTACACTAGATTTAAAACTACCATCTTCATTGCACTTTACATAGACCATTCCTAGAGCGCCTACTTGAGGACGTTTTACCCAATCAATTAACTTATCAATTTCCTTACGAGTCATGCTAGCTGCACCTGGAACAGCAATTCCAACTACAATTTCTGCTTCATTAAAGATTTTAAAATCTCTCGCTTTCGCGAAAGCGGAAAGATCACCAAACTCCATCCCAAAGCGAACATCTGGTTTGTCATTACCGTATTTTTCCATCGCTTCCTGATAAGTCATACGAGGAAACTTATCAACCTGGACATTCTTAACTTCTTTTAATAAATGCCTCGTCATTTCCTCAAAAATGTTAAGTACATCTTCCTGCTCAACAAATGACATTTCACAGTCTATTTGTGTGAATTCCGGCTGTCTGTCTGCTCTTAAATCCTCATCACGGAAACATTTTACTATCTGAAAATATTTGTCCAGTCCACCTACCATAAGCAATTGCTTAAAGGTTTGAGGAGATTGTGGTAGTGCATAAAACTGACCTTCGTTCATTCGACTAGGAACTACAAAGTCACGAGCGCCTTCAGGAGTTGATTTGATTAATACAGGTGTTTCTACCTCTACAAAATCCTTAGATGCAAGAAAATTACGTACCTGCATAGCTACCTTAGATCGGAAAATCAGATTTTCACGCACGGGATTACGACGTATATCTAAGTAGCGGTATTTCATTCTAAGTTCTTCACCACCATCTGTTTCATCTTCAATAGTAAACGGTGGCGTTTTTGAAACACTTAGAATTTTTAATTCCTTTACAAGTATTTCAACATCACCTGTAGGTATTTTAGCATTTTTTGATTCACGCTCGATTACGGTACCTTTTACTTGTATTACATACTCGCGACCTAACGTTTGAGCGGTTTTCATAACTGTCTCATCTGTACGGTCCTCATCAAAAATAAGCTGTGTAATACCGTAACGATCTCTCAAATCAACCCAAATCATAAATCCTTTGTCACGAGATTTTTGAACCCAACCAGATAGGGTTACCTCTTTATTTACATCGCTCACTCTTAAACTTCCGCAGTCGTGTGTTCTATACATAATATGTTCTATAAGGAGCAGCAAAAATAAACCGATTCCAACGGATATTAAACATTAAATACTTAACATTTTATATCATAGCAATGACAAAACACGATAAAACATGTGATTTTAAAAATTGATAATATTCTGTTATTCAATAACATACACCTCTAATGTAAATTTAACGTTACCTAATTGTTGTGTATATGTAATTTTAAAGTTAACTTTGGGTAGAACTTAAAAAGTATAGGTCATGAAAAACGTATTGATGGTAGCAGCATTGCTTGTAGGTTTTATAGTAAGCGCTCAAGAAGAGAACAAGCCCCAATTTGAACAATTAGAAAATGGTATGGTTAAGGCGACTTATTTCCATGACAACGGTTCAATTGCAGAGGAAGGAACATTTTTAAACAAAAAACGCCATGGTGAATGGATTTCTTATGATCAAAATGGTAATAAGATAGCACAAGCAGAATATTCACAAAATGAAAGAAGTGGTAAGTGGTTTTTTTGGAAAGGTGAAATACTAGTAGAGGTTGATTATTCTAATAATGCAATTGTTGCTGTAAACAACTGGACAAATAAGGAGGCAGTAGCCATTAATAAACCTTAATTTTAAAAAATTAATACAATAAAAACCTCGCCAAATGGCGAGGTTTTTTTGTTTCTAGTTTTAAGTTCTGAGATCTATTAACGACTAATCTTTAACAAATCTTTGTTTAACTTAATTAACGTATTTGTTAAACAAAATTGTATTTTTACCAAAAGGATTAATTGTTATGGCCACAGTAAAAAAATCTACCGCAAAAAAGACAACTAAAAAGAAAACTCCTAATCGCCAGGATATTATAACGGCTTACATGGAATACGTTTTAGAGCATGAAAAGGAACCTAAAAGTGTATACAAGTTTGCCAAGGAAAATAAAATGGAAGAGCAAGAATTCTATGCACATTTTGGAAGCATAGAAGGTTTACGTAAGGAAATTTGGAATACCTTTTTTACTATGACAATGGACGTTGCTCATAAGAATGAGGATTATGCACATTTTTCTAATCGTGAAAAAATGCTCACTTTTTTCTACACCTTTTTTGAATTACTAACTATGAATCGTAGTTATGTTTTATTTACTCTACATGGTAAACAAAGCATGATGAACAAAATGGATGAACTTAAAGGTTTAAGAAAACATGTAAAGGATTTTGCTCGAACATTAATTCAAGAACGTAATGAAAGTAAGACCAATATTTTACTAGAGCGTTCAGAAAGTATCTACAGCGAGGGCGCATGGATTCAAATGCTTTTCCTTTTAAAATTTTGGATGGATGATGATAGCCCAGAATTTGAAAAAACAGACATGGCTATTGAAAAATCCGTTAATACCATTTTTGATGTTTTTGATAATACACCCTTAGATGCAGTTTTAGACTTTGGCAAATTCCTATGGAAAGAGCGTATGGCTTAAAATCTAAATTGATGTAAAGAATTTTAAGGTATAAAAGCATCTAAATCGTTTTGCAATCGGTTATAGCTAAAAGCCTTTTGCATGTAAATCAGGTTTTACATTTTCTTGTTATGAAAACAATTGACAAAATACCTACTAGTAAAATAGGCCGCACTACAGAGCTAGTAAAGACTGGTGCCAAAATAGGTGCCAACTACCTAAAATATTATTCAAAAAAAGCTGTTAATCCAACTCTTGACCGCAGTACTTTGGACGAGGACAATGCTGCCGATATTTATGATGGATTAAAAAGTTTAAAAGGTAGCGCTCTTAAGGTAGCTCAAATGCTTTCTATGGATAAGAGCTTGCTACCTGGTGCTTATGTAGAAAAATTTAGTCTAGCTCAATTTAGCGTTCCACCATTATCAGCACCTTTAGTTCGTAAAACATTTAGAAAGTATCAAAACGCATATCCTGAAGATATATATGATTCGTTTTCAAAAGATTCTGTAAATGCAGCTAGTATCGGTCAAGTGCACAAAGCGACCAAGGATGGTAAACAGCTCGCTGTAAAAATTCAATATCCAGGAGTGGCAGATTCTATAAGTAGTGACCTTGCCCTTGTAAAGCCTATCGCCATTAAAATGTTCAATTTGAAAGGCGAAGACAGCAAACGTTATTTTGCCGAAGTAGAAGAAAAACTTCTAGAAGAAACCGACTATGAATTAGAGGTAAAGCAAAGTATAGAAGTTACTGAGGCTTGTAGTCATATACCTGGATTAAAATTTCCATCTTATTATCCAGAGCTTTCTAGCAAGCGCATAATAACCATGGATTGGATGCAAGGAACACACTTAAGTGAATTTGCAAAAACAGATTTTAACTCTAAAACTGGGAATAAATTAGGTCAAACGCTTTGGGATTTTTACATGTTTCAAATGCACGGTCTTAAAGCCGTACATGCAGATCCTCATCCTGGTAATTTTCTCATTTCAGAAGATAATGAATTAATTGCAATAGATTTTGGATGTATCAAGCAAGTACCTGAAGAATTTTACCAGCCTTACTTTGAGCTTGCGGTACCAGAACATATCAACAATCCCGATACATTCAAGGAAAAATTGAAACAGCTAGAAATCCTACGCCCGGACGATACTGATCAAGAAATTGAATATTTCTCTGCTTTATTCCATGAGATGCTTAGTCTGTTTACTAAGCCTTTTCAAGAAAAAACTTTCGACTTTTCTGATGAATCTTTTTGGGATGAAATATCCTCTTTAAGTGAGAAGTATAGCAATGATAAGGAATTGCGTAAAATGAACGGTAATAGAGGTAGTAAGCATTTCCTATATATCAATCGTACTTTCTTTGGACTATATAATCTATTACACGATTTAAAAGCAACTGTAAACACTCACGATTATATAAAGTATCTAGAAGAAAAAGGTCTTAAAAATCATAGCGCGCTCTCATAATGTGAGGCGCGCTATTATAAAATATAGTTTTAGGCCATTATAGAATCGATACTTAGTTTTTAAAAACAACTCCATCCTTCATAACAAAATCTATTTGCTCTAGAATGGCGATGTTCTTTTCTGGATTTTCTGTCACCGCTACCACATCTGCATAGAAACCAGGTTGCAACTGTCCGATTTCATTTTCCATATTAAGGATTATAGCTGGTGTAATAGTGGCGCTTTGTAAGGCTTCCATTGGTTTCATTCCAGCCTCTACCATATAGCCAAATTCCTTGGCATTTTTACCATGGGCAAATACACCAGCATCAGTACCAAAAACAATAGGTACACCTCGTTTGTAGGCTCTCGCAAAGGTCCCTTGTATTTGTGGACCAACTTCTCTCGCCTTGGGTACAACCACTTCTGGATAAAAACCTTCTTCCTCTGCTTTGAGTGCCACTTCTTTACCTGCCGTTATGGTAGGAACTAGATAGCAATTTTTCTCAATCATAAGATCCATTGTTTCTTCACTCATATAGGTACCATGCTCAATGGTTTTAACACCTCCTTCAACAGCCCTACGCATGCCCTCGTCGCCGTGAGCATGAGCAGCTACATGAAACCCATAATCAGCAGCGGTTTGTGTAATCGAGCGTATTTCTTCAATAGTAAATTGTGGGTTACTGCCGTTTTTTGCAACACTTAAAACACCACCAGTTGCTGTAATCTTTATACAGTCTGCGCCATTTTTATACCTATGTCTAACAGCTTCCCTACCTTCTTCGGGAGAATTAATTACTCCTTGTCTGGGACCTGGATCACCCATTAATTTTTGATTACTACCATTTGTAGGGTCTGCATGACCGCCAGTACTAGCAATAGATTTTCCGGCCGTAAAAATACGCGGTCCCGGCACTTTCCCTTTATTAATAGCATCTCGCAGGGAAATATTTATACCACTACCACCTAAATCCCTTACTGTTGTAAAACCTGAAAGAAGTGTGATTTCAGCATACTTTACTGAGTCATAAGCAACATCTGCTGGATCGTCTACATATTTTTGGACATATGCATGTGGATTATATTCTGTCTCCATATGCACATGCATATCTGTAAATCCTGGCATCACCCATTGATCTTTTAAATCTATAAGGTTTATTTGTCCTGTAGGTGTTTTGTATCCCTTTTGCACTGATTGTATTTTATTCCCTTCAATGATTAAAGTCATTTCGGTTTGCCACTCACCTTTTTTGGTATCTAGTAGGTGACCTGCGTGTATGAACGTTGTGGTTGAAGGTTGTTGTGAGTACGCTTTCGCGAAAGCGAGACATACCAACAACATCAGTGCTGCGATATTTTTCATAATTAAGAATTTACAAACTCTAGTACTTTGTCTGTTATAAATTTGATTTGCTCGTCATCCAATTCTGTGTGCATAGGTAATGATATACATTCCTTTACTAATCTGTTTGTTACTCCAAAGTCCCTTTCTTGATAGCGATCATCGGCATAGGCTTTTTGAAGGTGTAATGGTATAGGATAGTACACACCGCAAGGAATATCATGTTGGTTTAAATAGGCTACGAGCGCATCGCGATCGGTATCTTTTACAAGTAAGGTGTATTGATGAAACACATGACAATCACAGTTATCACAAATGAGCGGCGTGATAATCTTCTCATTACCAGCAAGTGCTGCCGTGTATTTTCTAGCAGCGGTTCTACGAGCCTCATTGTATTGATCTAGACGACGTAATTTTGATCTAAGAACAGTTGCCTGAACAGAATCCAATCGTGAATTGACTCCTACAACATCGTGGTGATATCTAACATACATTCCATGATTCACGATTCCTCTTATGGTATGAGCAAGATCATCATCATTAGTAAAAATAGCGCCACCATCACCATAACAACCTAAATTTTTGGAAGGAAAAAAGGAAGTGGTACCTACATTACCTATTGTTCCAGTCTTAGACTTAGTACCATCCTCATTTAAGTAGTTAGCTCCAATAGCTTGTGCATTATCCTCAATCACATACAAATCATGCTCTCTGGCAATTTCCATGATTTCACTCATGTTTGCTACTTGCCCAAATAAATGAACAGGTACGATGGCCTTAGTTTTAGGAGTAATGGCTTTTCTTATAGCCTCTGGATCAATGTTAAAATTGAAAGGATTAACATCCACTAGAACTGGTGTAAGCCTAAGTAGCGCAATTACCTCAACTGTCGCTGCAAACGTAAAATCGGCAGTAATCACTTCATCACCTGGCTCTAGACCCAATCCCATCATAGCTATTTGAAGAGCATCAGTACCATTGGCACATGGTATCACATGTTTTACATCTAGGTATTCTTCTAGCTCTTTTTGAAAAGCGTGAACTTCGGGACCATTTATATATGCGGTAGATTCTATCACATTCATGATACCTGCATCTACCTCTTCTTTTATTTTTTCATATTGACCTTTGAGGTCAACCATTTGAATCTTACGCATTTGTAATTTAATTTTTGGAAAAAGTCAATGTTTTGACTCTACTTGTAAAAATACGCAATATTAGGAGCATGACCCAAGCGTATTTTTTGTACTATTTTTGAGTAAAATCAATTGTTTTTTGAAAATTTTATATCGTATTATAATCGCTGCTGCAAAGGCTGGCTTGCCCCTAATCGGATTATTCAATAAAAAGATTAACCTAGGGGCAAAAGGTCGTGGTGCTACATGGGATATCCTTGATCAAAAGGTAAAGAAAACTACTCCAAAAATCTGGGTTCACGCAGCCAGCCTAGGAGAGTTTGAACAAGTAGTCCCAGTGCTAGAAAAAATTAATCGAGAAAAATATCAAGTTGTTTTAAGCTTTTTCTCACCTAGTGGTTTTGAAAATAAAAAGTATACTTCGCTGGCTGATGTTGTTTGTTACCTACCTCTTGACACAAGAACTAATGCTCAAAAATTCATAAAGGTGGTTGACCCCAGTCTCGCAATTATGGTAAAATATGAGTTTTGGCCACAATACCTTAACCAACTTAAACTTAAAAAGATTCACACCATACTAGTAAGTGGAGTTTTTAGAGAAAAAATGCCTTTTAATTCCTGGTACGGCAAGTGGATGACACCTTCTTTAGAAGCCTTTTCTCATTTCTTTTTACAAGATGAACATTCATTATTCCATCTTAAAAATCTGGGATATACAAATGCAACCGTGAGCGGCGATACTAGGTTTGATCGTGCCAGCCAGCTCATTGAGCGTAGTAACCATCTAGATTTCTTAGATGAATTTCTCTCCAACAAAAAGTGCCTCGTGGTAGGTAGTAGCTGGCCAGAGGATATTTCGGTTATGAAGAACTGGTTAAACTCCAATAGTCAAAATGAAGATTACAAGGTAATTATAGCACCACACGAAGTTCATAGTAATGCGATAAAGCAATTAATAGATCAACTTGATCATCCTGTACAATTGTACAGTGAGATTGAAAAAAATAAAGTGGTCGAAGAAACAACTACCCTTATAATTGACAGTATAGGAAAGCTTACTCTAGCCTATAGCTACGCTAGTATTGCTTATGTAGGTGGAGCTATGGGTACAAAAGGATTGCACAATATTCTCGAGGCCGCAACCTTTGGAATACCGGTAGTGATTGGAAAAAACTATGAAAAATTTCCTGAGGCAGGAAAACTTGAAGATTTAGGCGGACTGTTTTCAATAAAAAACAAACAAGAATTCAATGAGATAATCAATAAACTTTTTGAAGATGATTATTTAAGAGACAAAACTGGTATGATTTCTGGACATTGGATTAACAGCAATACGGGTGCCACTCGATTAATACTTAATTATTTAAAAGAATACAATGAAGACATGGTTGTCCATAATTAGCCTTTTTATAAGTTTAATTAATAATGCTCAAGATAACATTGTTGTAGTGGACAATGAAACAAAGGAAGGCATTGCATTTGCCACGGTAAGTTTTGGTAACGGTAATGGAACCTTTGCCGATGGTGATGGTGTATTCAAATTCTCAAAGATCCTTTATAAGGATGTTGATTCTTTATTCATTAGCTCGATAGGCTATCAAGAATTAGCTTTATCGTCGAGTAAAATCGCAGACACTTTATTCCTCAAATCCAAACAAAACAATCTGGAAACAGTTATTATAAACGCACAACTTACAGGAAAACATAAACGAAAGAAAAAGAAAGAGCTCGCTCATGATAATTATCATGATTGCTGGCTACCTACTGTAGAAAGTGAAATCGCTGTAAGATTTGATCGCTATGAAAACGCACCTACTCAAATCAAAACATTAAAACTACCGATATTACTAGAAGACACGCAGCGCAGCAAAAATCGTAAACAGACCAGAAGATTCTCTACCATGTTTAGAGTTGTGTTTTACGACGTATCACCAGATGGCAAACCAGTAAGAGAATCTCTGTGGCCTTCAAAAACTTTTATAATTACCCAAGAAGCTGGCGACGTATACGAGCTGGATATTGAAGAACTCAATATTAATATTCCTCAAGAAGGCATTTTTGCTTCCATACAAGTTTTAGGCTATACCACGCCCAAGGGCGAATTAATAAAAGCAAAAAAATATCGTGAATTCAAATCTAAGTACGGTACCCAAAAAATAGCCACAACTTATAGACCTCTATTACCGTTTACTGACGAGATAGAAGGGAAGAAAACGTATGTACGTCGTATATTTTTAAACAACAAACAATGGACACTTTTTGATTTTTCCTATAATCCAAAAAGCAAATTACTGCGCAGTGGTCATGAAAATTACGGCATGGGCGCCGAGTTTAAAGTGTTCTACAAAGACTAATTCAAAGAAAAAATCTAGACTATACAGTTACCGCCTTATTTAAATAGTCTCTAAAGGGCATCATCTCTTTATAAACATGCACACAATGATCCATAAAATCGGCTTGCATAATTTCCTTTTGGGTAAGAGAATGCGATACAGCATGTGTTTTTTTACGCAATAAATCAATATGTTCATGATCTTGTGAAAATCCTTTAGGCGCCGTTTTCAAACTTTCGCCGTCATCGATAAGGTCAAAGGTGTCTTTAAAAGACTTCTTATTAAGCACCTTCTTGAATTCATCGCCGTTATAATCAATAGCATCCCTTATAGAGTCTAGCAATTCCTTTTTAGGTTTCCAATAACCACCAGCCAGAAAAGACTCATTTACACCTATATGGATATAAAAATCACCCTGCTTACCGCTAGCGTTTAAATCTAATCCTGCCCCAAAATGATCTTTATATATAGGCTTGTTAGGATGATATAACAAGTTGTTATTAATTCGATTAAGCGCCTTGCGTCCATCGGTTGAAATATAATTATCATCAACTTGCATTAGTTTTTGATCCAGCTCATTCAACCAGGTTATATAATCGTCCCGTACCTCATGGTAGCGTTTCCGATTTTGATCCATCCATTCTTTATTATTGTTTTTTTGCAAATCACGCAAAAAATCAAACATCTTTCTAAAATTCATCTTTTAAACAATTTGTGTTAAAATAGTTTCGCTTTCGCGAAAGCGTAAACAATTTAACAGTTTTTATAAGTACTTAATATAATTATAAGACTAACTGCTAGGTGAGCTACATATCTTTGATCAAAACAAACACCGACATGAAAAAAATAGTTTTATTACTTGCGATTGCTTGTACCACATTAGTCGTTTCTTGTAGAGAAACTGAAACTAAAACAGTAATCAAAGAAGTTGAAAAGGAAGCTGAAGAAACTGAAGGAGCTCTTGAACGTGCTGCTAAAAAAGTAGATAAGGAAGTTAATGAAGAGATTGATGAGCAAATAGAAAAAATAGGCGACGATAATTAAAAAATTGCTATGAAAAAGATATTATTAGGTCTATTATTCTTATTCACCTTAAGTTTAACCAGTTGTCGTGACGAACGACCTGGAATGGACAAAGTTGAAGTACAAGGACTAGGTGAAGACGCTAACGACAGCGATGCTCAAGAAAGTTTTGACACAAACCCTACTCCAGCAGATCCCGATTAATTAACGGCTAAAAATATTAAAGGCACTTTTAAGTGCCTTTTTTTATGCTTTGGATTTAAAGTCTTGCTAAATTCAACCCATAAGTTCAACACATTTGTTTATTTATCTGTTCGATAGGCTTATTATAATTAAACTTATTTAATGCACTTTTCATTTCAATTTAGATTGATGTTGTAAGAATAGTAAAAACATTTAACCTATATTAATCATGAACAACACTGCTCAGTAATACTGGAAAATGATATTGGTTCTACGTCTACTAACATCCAAGCACCTTCGCTTTGTTCATAAAAACCGATCATGCCATTTTCACCAATGAAAGAACCACTACAACAGCCTGTTTCATCTTCTACACTATACTTTATCAAACCTGTCTCAAAATTCCCACAATCACAGTTTTTTCCAAAAGAAAAGTTTAGAAAAAACATAGATATAATTAATACATAGATTTTTAGCTTCATAACAAATTAATTTAAGAATTGCAGTTTATTAAGCTGTCCTAATTTCTGTTTTTGAAGTTCTTGATTATTCCAAGAAGCATTCTCTAAATACATTTTGTTTTTATTATAAAAATCATCCAATAATTTTTTCCTTTTTGGGTCTGATAATTTATAATTTTTGTTTACCAATGAATAAAAAGTAGCCATTGAGGGGATATTAGAATTCATCCTTGACATGTCATTTATTAAAACATTGACTTGCTCTTCATTTAATTGAGAAGTCCTACTATAAAAATTAGTGTGCCACATAGCTAATAAATTGTTATAATACAATTCCGATCGATGTTCCTTTTTTTCAGCTTTGTAAACATCAAACAAATCATCAATTGACAACTTATTAAATTTATCCGAATTCCAGCTGACAGAAGATTTTGGAACTGCATATTTTTCTACTTCTGATGGAATGGTCCCTTTTTCTGAATCATCTTTAATCTGTTCAGAATTGTTAGTACACGCCATAAGTATTATAGCTAGTAAAACAAAATAGAATAATTTATTTTTTTTCATAATATAAAAATTTAAACGTTTTGACCTGAACAACAAGATTCTTGTGCGGCTGCCGGTGAAATAAATTCCCTACCAATCCAATGCCATGCTTCACCCTCATTTACATAAGTATCGTAATAAGCGTATTCACCGACCACAGTCCCAGTACAGCAACCTCTACCATTATTCAAAATTTGGTAATGTGTAATACCTCCTTCAAAATCCCCACATCCACAATAATTGTAATCAGATGTTGAAAAATTTGAAAAAGTCATTAATAATCCAATAAGATAAAATGTTTTCATAATTCATTAATTTCCAAAAAGTTAAATAAAAAAAAATTGCATTGTTTAACTTATTAACAAAATATTAATACTATTGTTAATATTAAAAATTAATTATAGCTCTTTATTTTTTTAATTTCTTCTCTTAAACTTTCTAAACCTTCTTGTAAGCTAATCATAGCTTCTTGACCTTCTCGTACCTCTAGGTCAAAACTTAGTTTTGAATTCACTTCCCATAGTTCTGTAATTTCTTCTACGGGTTGTTCAATAACTGGATATTCTCTATTTAATGAAATCAAGTATACCTCGCGACTAGATTCGGTTTTACGTAGTTTTTTAACTAGAACACTATCAGGTGTTACTACAACATGAATACGATTGTTATTTGCAGCAGCCATACTTTCTACCGCTTTACCCATTACCCATTCTTTAGGTTGTAGTACGGGTAACATACTATCTCCTTTTACTTGAAAAGCTCTATAACTACCTTCCTTATATTGAGGTAATGGTATATTAAAAGCAGGCAATTCATTATACCAATCTGTATCTTGCACATTACTGGCATAACCGGCACTAGCTTTAATAGGCACCATAATCATATTCTCGCGTTCATTTGAATCTAGAGTTACCACTTTTGGTGAAGTACTAGCGCTTGTATCCAGCTTCTTATTATAACTTGTACCATACAGCCACATAGGGTTTATTTGAAATTGCTTTAATAGTTCAACTACTACGCTTCCTGTAATCTTCTTTTTGCCGCGTTCAATATCTGCGGTTGATGATCCAGCTCCTAGCAATTGAGCAAATTCAGATTGGGTTTTACCCAACTCTTCTCTAATTATTTTAAAGCGTTTAGCCTCTATTGGAATGTCTTGTGCCATAAAACAAATATACATATTAATGGAATATTTCCAATTTTAACACTGGAATATTTCCTACTTAATGGAATTATTCCATATATTTGACCTGTTAAACGGAATTTTTATTGGAATTATTCCAAAATAAGATTTATTATGTGTGGAAGAGCAACTTTACTATCGTCACAAGCAACATTAGAAAAACGATTTAATGCAAGATTTGCTAGTAAAATACCATTAGTAGAAAATGTAAACATAAGCGCTGGTGACCTCATACCTGTAGTTACATCTAGTAACCCACATCACATACAAATGTTTACATTAGGATTTACTCCACACTGGGCACACAAGCAAACTTATATGCTTAATGCTCGTGCAGAAGGAAGTAACAATAAAGAAAACAACAGTCAATATGATGGAGCACTAGGTATATTCCAGAAACCTATGTTTCGTAAAGCGATAAAAAGCCAGCGTTGCTTAGTGCTAGTCGATGGTTTTATTGAAGGACCTAAACACGAGAAACTAAATAGACCTTATTTTATTTATCCAAATCAAAATCAAGGTCCATTTGCACTAGCTGGTATTTACGACATATGGCAACATCCTCTTACAGGTCAATTACATCACACAGTAGCGATAGTAACCACAGCTGCAAATCGTATCACAAAACGTATCGAGCATCACCGCGCTCCTTTAGTCCTTACAAAAAAACAAGAAGAGCTCTGGCTAGACACAGATCTAGATGTAAAACAATTATCATCAATTATGAAGCCTTTTGACCCTAAAGGTTTTAACGCATATCCTATTTCTCAAAAAATTAAAAATCCAAAATCTAACGGTTTAGACTTATTAAAACCAATAGGAGATAAATTATTTATGGACTTTAATCGCAGTCCTTATGAAAAGTTGAAATACAAGGAAGAGCATTCTTATAGTATAAGAGAAGAACGCCTGGTTGAAGGAGATCAATTTGTATTGTTTTAATCACCAATACCGTGAATGAAATGTCAATAGAAAAAATTAAATGTGAGGTTGCATCAAGGATTGAACAACTCATGCAGCACAGGAAAAAATCATTACTAGTAGCTCAACTTTTAAAACAAAATGTAAAAAGCTGGCCAGAAAAAGTTGCAGAGACTAATGAACTAGTTAATAAAGCTTACGAGGTCATCAACGAAGTATTGTTACAGCATCAAATCAAATGGAATAATGACCTAGAACGCGAGGGAATAATTAGTTATTTGGAACCTACCGTGCATGACATTGTCATAAAAAACATGGACGATTAAAAATAAAGCTTCCTTTATAACACGAATTGCACCTCACAGGATTTCCTAGTGAGGTTTTTTAACCTCTAATTTTAAAGTAAAGACATAAATGTCAGTTCAAAAAAAACACATCATGCATTTAGATCTAGATACTTTTTACGTTTCTGTTGAACGCAAAATGGATTCTAGGTTAAAAACAAAACCTATACTAGTAGGTGGCACAAGTGATCGTGGTGTAGTAGCGGCATGCAGTTATGAAACTCGCGGTTATGGGGTACACAGTGGTATGTCCATGAAACTGGCCCGGCAACTGTGTCCAGAAGCTATCGTTATCAGGGGTAATGCTGGTGTGTATTCAAAGCATTCAGACGAAATAACCGAAATAATAAAAGAAGAGGTTCCTCTTTTTGAGAAATCTAGCATAGATGAATTTTATGCCGATTTAACAGGAATGGACAAATTCTACGGCTGTTACAAGTTTGCTACTGAGATGAGGCGTAGGATTATAAGAGAGACCGGATTACCTATTTCATTTGGTTTGTCCATCAATAAGGTTGTTTCTAAAGTAGCTACCGGCGAGGCAAAACCTAACAATCAACTTATGATTGATTATGGTTTAGAAAAACCTTTTCTAGCGCCATTGTCCATAAAAAAGATTCCTCAAGTCGGAGATAAAACATATCAAACCCTACGTAACCTAGGAATCAAAAAAATAAAAACCATACAAGAAATGCCTAGTGATGTTATGCAAAATGTATTAGGTAAAAATGGTTTACTCATATGGCGTAGAGCACATGGTATAGACAACACGCCTGTTATTGCATTTAACGAACGTAAGTCTATATCAACCGAGCGCACATTTGACAAAGACACTATAGACGTAAAACGATTACACAGCATACTTACCGCTATGACAGAAAACCTAGCTTTTCAATTAAGACGCGGTGAGAAATTAACCGCTTGTGTGAGTATTAAAATACGTTACTCTGATTTTAACACCTATAGTAAACAGGTCAAAATACCCTATTGCAGTGCAGATCATATTTTGATTCCCAAGGTGCTAGAATTATTTAAACAACTGTACAATCGTAGGTTAAGAGTGCGATTAATAGGTGTGAGATTTTCACACCTAGTCACTGGCAGCTATCAAATAAACCTATTTGATGATACAGAACAAGCACTCAATTTATACCACGCCCTAGACCACATAAGAGAAAAATATGGTGACCGCAAAGTAATACGCGCCTCTGGAATGGGTGCCAAAACTATAGGACGCATGATGAATCCATTCAATGGCTTACCACCCGTAGTACTAGCTCATCGCAAGCAATAAATAAGAAAAAACACAATCATATTAGGCATTAAGCTTCAGACAACATGTATTTAAACAATCACACCTATTACTCCTTAAGATACGGTACCTATGATGAGCAATCATTGATTGATTTAAGCTTACAATGTGGTGTAAAACATTTTGTGATTACTGATATCAACAACACTAGTGCTTGTCTAAACTTTGTAAGATTGTGCACCCTACAAAACCTAAAAAGTATTGTAGGAATCGATTTTCGCAATGACAATAAGCAGTTGTATGTAGGTATAGCTCGTAATAATTTAGGATTTCAAGAACTCAACTCCTTTCTATCCGATCATTTACACAGTAAAAAAACTCTACCCGATAGAGCTCCTATATTTAAACACGCTTATGTAGTCTATCCTCTAGAACGAGTGATGGAAATGGGAATAGTACGCTTACGCGAAAGCGAAAAAATAGGAATCTCAACAGCATCGATACGCAAATTGATTTTTACCAAGTATGCGAGCTACAAGGACCACCTTGTTATTTTACAAACTACAAGTTTTAGAAACAAAAGGGATTATAACGCACACAGATTGCTACGTGCTATTGATCGTAATCTTTTATTAAGTCAATTACCCGAAGATCAACAAGGGCATCCTAACGATAAAATGATTCCCGTAGAAGAACTACAGGAGCATTTTAAATCATTTCCTGAGTTAATCGAGAATACAGAAAAGCTACTGCAACAATGCTCTATAGATTTTAACTTTGATAATGCCCAACTCAATGAAAATCAGCAAATTTTTACAGAAAATAAAGAAGATGATTTCAAGTTACTTAGTCAACTAGCACATGACGGGATTAACTTGCGATATCAGGACGTGGTTGACAAAACTGCTATTTACGAGCGCATTGAAAAAGAACTTACTACTGTAAAACGCAAAGGTTTTGTCGCTTACTTTTTGATTAATTGGGAAATTTGCCGGTATGCCCGTGAACGTAATTATTTCTATGTAGGTCGTGGTAGCGGCGCAAACAGTATACTAGCGTATTTACTACAAATAACAGAGGTTGACCCTATAGATCTAGACTTATACTTTGAAAGATTCATTAATGACTACCGGACCAGCCCACCAGATTTTGATCTAGATTTTTCATGGGACGACCGTGAAGATATTACACAGTTTATCTTTAAAAGATTCAAAAACACAGCCCTATTAGGAACCTACAACACTTTTCAATTTAGAGCCGTAATAAGAGAATTGGGTAAAGTATTTGGACTACCTAAAAGCGATATTGACAAACTTACCAGCGGGCAACTACCTGCTCATGAAATGGACGATATGCACCGACTGGTTTTTAAGTACGGTAACCTTATACAAGGCATGCCCAATTATATAAGTATTCATGCTGGTGGTATTTTAATTACACAAAAAAATATTCATTATTACAGCGCTACCGACTTACCTCCTAAAGGATTTGCTACTGTTCAATTTGACATGCACATTGCAGAGGATGCCGGAATTCACAAATTTGATATTCTGGCACAACGAGGTTTAGGAAAAATACGAGATACCGTGAGTATCGTTAAATATAACCAGCCAAATGCCAATATTAAGGACTTGAGAGCTTGCGTAAAAGAGTTTAAAGAAGATCCTGAGATTAATGCCATGATATCGCAAGCAAAGTGTATAGGCTGTTTTTATATTGAATCACCAGCCATGCGCATGTTGTTGAGCAAATTGCGCACCCATGATTACTTAGGTTTAGTAGCCGCTAGTTCTGTGATAAGACCAGGAGTAGCGCAAAGCGGTATGATGAGAGAGTACATACTGCGTACTAGATATCCCGAGCGTCGCAAGCAAGCACACCCAATCATGTCTAGTATTATGCCAGACACGTATGGAATAATGGTGTACCAAGAAGACGTTATCAAGGTCGCTCATTATTATGCAAAATTAGATTTAGGTGCTGCAGATGTTTTACGTAGGGGAATGAGCGGTAAGTATAGATCTAGAGAGGAATTTAAAGCCGTAGAAAAACAATATTTTGACAATTGTAAAAAACATGGCCGTGACGATAAGCAAGCAAAAGAAATTTGGGAACAAATTAAAAGCTTTGCAGGGTATGCCTTTGCCAAAGGACACTCGGCATCATATGCTGTTGAGAGTTATCAAAGTCTGTATTTAAAACGCTATTTCCCATTAGAGTACATGACAGCCACACTTAATAACGGCGGTGGCTTTTACAGACCAGAGTTATATGTTCATGAGGCTAAAATGTGTGGAGCAACCATAGAGGCACCTTGTATAAATAACAGTGATTTTCAGAATACTATAAAAGGAACAACCATATACCTAGCCTTAGGTTACTTAAAAGAACTAGAAAAACGTACTATACAGCGCCTTCTTGAGAGTAGAAATTTTGATGGGCCTTTTAATTCATTTGACGATTTTATAAATCGAGTTCCTATAAGCGCAGACCAAGCGGCTATTCTAATTAGGATAAATGCTTTTAGATTTACGGGTTTAGACAGATGTATTGTATTGTGGCAGGCATACTTTAAACTCAACAAAAAAACCGCAGTTGATGTACAAAGTAAATTGTTTGCTCCACAAAATAAAAAGGTCAATTTACCGCAACTAAAAACTTCAAAACTAGAACATGCTTTTGAGCAAATGGAACTACTAGGTTTTCCGTTATGTTCCCATTTTGAACTTTTGGCTCAACAGCCCGACAACGATTTAACTCACAAAGATTTACCATCAAAAAAAGGTAAAATAATAACAATATACGGGTATGTAATCAACATTAAAACTACTCATACTTCAAATAGAAAACGTATGCAGTTTGGTACTTTTTTAGACCGTGATGGTAGTTTTTTTGATACCGTGATGTTTCCTCAAGTGGCTTCAAAATTACGCTTTCGCGGAAGCGGAATATATAAAGTCACCGGCAAGGTAGTAGAAGAATTTGACTTTTACTCTATTGAGGTCACACATATGGACAAAATGGATTATATCCAAGATCCTAGATACGCTGAAGACAACCCACAAACCATTCACAGGCTAGATAAACAAACCAGTTTGAGAGATCGCAGACTAGGTAATTCAACCGGAAAACGCAGTGATGAAGTAAACATGAATTAAAATGAATTACGAAAGAATCAAAGAAAAATTAGAAATCCTGGCTGATGCAGCAAAATACGATGTGAGTTGTAGTAGTAGCGGAAGTAAAAGGGCAAATAAAAATGGCGGATTGGGTAATTCTAACGGTACAGGGATTTGTCATAGCTATACGGAAGACGGTAGGTGTGTTTCATTGCTTAAAATATTGCTTACCAACCATTGCATATTTGATTGTGCATACTGTGTTACTAGAAAGTCTAATGATATAAAACGTGCTGCTTTTACAGTACAAGAAGTAGTAGATCTAACTATAAATTTCTATAGGCGTAATTATATAGAAGGGCTGTTTTTGAGTTCTGGAATATTTAAAAATCCAGATACCACTATGGAGAGGCTCATAAGAGTAGCCAAAAAACTGAGAGAAGAAGAGAATTTTAACGGTTACATACATTTAAAATCTATTCCAGGTGCTAGCGATGAGCTTATGAAAGAAGCTGGTCTATACGCTGATCGTTTATCAGTGAACATAGAGATTCCTACAAAAGAAGGTCTTAAACTATTAGCCCCAGACAAGGATCATAAAGATTTTATACAACCCATGAAGGCGGTTAAATCTAACATTGAGATATATCAATCGGAGAAAAGATTAATAAAAAACACACCTATATACGCTCCTGCTGGACAAAGCACACAAATGATTGTCGGAGCAACAGGCGAGTCAGACAAGGATATTATGTATAGTGCTCATTTCTTTTACAAGAATTTTAAAATGAAAAGAGTTTACTACTCTGGGTATATTCCCGTAGCAGATGATAAAAGACTGCCTTCGATAGGTACTGCAGTACCCGTAATACGGGAGAACAGACTTTATCAAACAGATTGGCTACTTAGGTTCTACGGTTTTAATATCAGAGAGTTGTTAAATGAAGATCAACCAAATTTAGATATGGATATTGATCCTAAATTAAGCTGGGCACTTCGAAACTTACATTTGTTTCCTTTAGATATTAATAGATGTTCCAAGGAAATGCTATCGCGTATTCCCGGTGTCGGAATGAAATCGGTAAGAAAAATAATTAATGCACGTAGATATCGAAAGTTGAATTGGGAACATCTCAAAAAAATTGGAATCGCTTTAAACAGAAGTAGGTATTTTATTACATGTGATTCAACGTATTTTGAGAAAAAAGACCTTACTCCATTACAATTAAAAAATAAGATATTGCAAGAGAGTAGCAGTAAATACTCAACCCATCTAAATAATCAGTTAACCTTGTTTTCATGATTTTAGTATATGATGATACTTTTGACGGTTTACTTTGTGCCATATTCGACAGCTATCTTTATAAGCTTGATTCGGTAGAAATTCGATCCGTCCGCGTCTATCAGCCTGAAATATTTAACAAAACCCAAGAAGTAATTACAGACGAGATAAAAGTAAAAAGACTTCAAAAAAAATTGTTGCAACTTTTTGGCATCTCTGGTTTAAACAAAATTTTTATAGCTTTTCTTAGTGAGAGTCATAATGTAGAGAATTTACTCTTCTACATAATTAAAACAAGTATATCCAATAACAAATCTATTTTAAATGATGCTGCTAATGACATTGTTCTAAGCTTTGATAAACTTGTAAAAAAAGTTCATCGAGAAAAACATCGTATGGAAGCCTTTGTAAGATTTCATTTGATTGAAGGAGATATTTATTATGCTAACGTTGAACCCGATTTTAATGTTCTTCCGCTAATTTCAAAACATTTTAAATCCAGGTACGCGGATCAAAAATGGATTATTTATGATCTAAAGAGATCTTATGGCATATTCTATGACCTAAAAACAGTTAAGGAAATAACAATTGATCTAACCACTCAAAATAAAAAAGGAATTTATAACACTATTCAGACTGGACTAGGAGATAAAAATTTACTCACCACTAAACAACTTAAAGAAAATAATTACACAAATCTTTGGAATCAATATTTTAAGAGTACCAACATAGAATCTAGAAAAAATTTAAAACTTCATATACAGCACGTTCCAAAAAGGTACTGGAAATACTTGAGTGAAAAAGTATAACTATTCCCCTGTTTTTAATCGATGAAAGGCGTAAATCGTGGAACAATTTTGATTTTATAACAAATTTTACTGTAGTTTTCTTAAAAAACATACATTTGTTAAATCAATTATCAAAATAAACAAAAAATGAAAAAATTATTAATGGGTGCTGCTGCACTAGCAATGATCTTTGTAGTAAGCTGTAAAGAAGTTAAAGAAGGAATGGAGGATGCGAAAGATGGTGTTGAAAATGCTACTGAAAGCGCAAAAGAAGGACTAGAAGAGGCTGGTGAAGGATTAGAAAATGCTGCTGATAAGGCAATGGAAACTGCTGATGAAGCAATGGAAGACGCTAAGGATGGATTAAATGAGGCTGGAGAGGCGATGGATAATGCAGCAGAAAACCTTGAAGGTGCTGCTAAAGAAGGAGTTCAAAAAGCAAAAGAAGGTATTAAAGATGCTGGAGAGGCTCTAGAGCAGGCAGGTGATGATATGAAAAAAGCCGCTGGAGATGCTAAAGAAGGAATGAAAGATGCTGCCAAAAAAGTTACTGGTAAGTAAATTCTCAAACTTTAATTCATAAAAAATCCGCTGGAGTTCCAGCGGATTTTTTTATTGAAAACATTTTCATTTTAATATAATAAAAAAGCTCCTGAAATTACAGGAGCTTTTATAAGTACTGAAGACGGGACTTGAACCCGTACGGGCATTACTGCCCATTGGATTTTAAGTCCAACGTGTCTACCAATTCCACCACTTCAGCATGGAAGTGCCCGCGGCACTGTTTAATTCGTATTAATCGAACTTAGAGCGAAAGACGGGATTTGAACCCGCGACCCTCACCTTGGCAAGGTGATGCTCTACCCCTGAGCTACTTTCGCAATTCATTTTGTTGATGAACAATCGACTTTTTCAAATCGGATTGCAAATTTAACAACTTTAATCACAAGTCAAAGAAAAAAATGAAAAATTATTAATCTACTTTGTTTTTACCAATCAACATCCTCTTTATTTCATTAAGTTTCATCAAAGCTTCTACTGGGGTAAGTGTATCTATATCAACCTGTAATATTTCATTTTTAATATCCTCTAACAACGGATCGTCCAGTTGAAAAAAACTAAGTTGCATTTCCTCATCCTGTAAAGCACTTAGTGCATTTTGATCATCTTGCTGCTTGTGAGAGTGCTCTAACGTCTTTAGAATTTTATTTGCTTTAAGAATAACTTGCTGTGGCATTCCTGCCATCTTTGCTACGTGAATTCCAAAACTATGGTGACTACCACCTGGAACCAGTTTACGCATAAAAAGAACTTTATCAGTAAGTTCTTTTACCTCAACATTATAATTTTTGATACGTTCAAATTTGTCCGTCATCTCATTAAGCTCATGGTAGTGAGTTGCAAATAAGGTTTTAGGTTTAAAAGGATGCTCGTGCAAATATTCAGTTATAGCCCAAGCAATAGAAATACCATCATAAGTACTAGTCCCACGACCTATTTCATCTAAAAGCACCAAACTATTTTCAGAGATGTTATTAAGAATACTAGCGCTCTCATTCATTTCTGTCATAAATGTTGACTCTCCTTGAGAAATATTATCACTAGCGCCCACACGGGTGAATATTTTATCTACAATTCCCATTTGAACATTCTCCGCAGGAACAAAGCTTCCTATTTGGGCTAATAACACTATAAGTGCAGTTTGCCTAAGAATAGCAGATTTACCACTCATATTGGGTCCAGTAATCATAATTATTTGCTGGGATTCCCTATCCAACCTAACATCGTTAGGAATATAAGGAGTATCTGCTGGTAGCATTTTTTCAATTACCGGATGACGACCACTTTTTATTTCCAAAACGTCTTCCTCCAGTAATTCTGGTCTAACATAATTGGAAATCAAGGCATGATCTGCAAATGAGATTAAGCAATCTATCTTTCCTAATAACTGTGCGTTTAGTTGAATTGCTTTAATAAAAGGCATTATTTCTCTCACCACCTCTTCATACAATTCTTGTTGTAAAACATTAATGCGCTCTTCTGCACCTAAAATTTTACTTTCATACTCTTTTAATTCATCAGTAATATAACGCTCTGCATTTACTAGGGTTTGCTTTCTAATCCAGGTATCTGGAACTTTATCCTTATGAGCATTTCTTACCTCAATATAGTATCCAAATACGTTATTACTGCTTATTTTTAGACTTGAAATACCGGTTTCTTGAGAACACCTTTCTAGCATTTTATCAAGATATTCCTTACCAGAAGTTGCTAATTCCCTTATCTCATCTAATTCCTTATGATATCCATATGCAATTGTGGTCCCTTTTAAAATATTTACAGGAGCTTCTTCATGTATAGCACTTTTTATGGTGTCTATCAAATGCAAACATGGATTTAATTGTTCGCCAATTATATTAAGTGCTTTGTTTCCTGCCGTTTGAGCAAGCTCTTTAATAGGCGCTACAGCCTCAAGACTATTTTTGAGCTGAACAACTTCTCGTGGACAAATTTTGCCTGTAGCAACTTTAGACACTAATCGCTCTAAATCACTCATTTGCTTAAGAAGATCCTTTACACTCTCACGTTGTTCTATTTGTTTTGTAAAAAACTCTACTACATCATGCCTACGTTTGATCTCCTGAATACTTTTAAGAGGAAAAGCCATCCACCTTTTCAACATCCTACCACCCATTGCGGTAGTGGTTTTATCAATCACATCAATTAGTGTGACAGCGCCTGAACTAAGCGCTTGATAAAGCTCCAGGTTACGCACAGTAAACCTATCCATCCATACGTAGTTATCATCCTCAATACGGGAAATGCTAGCTATATGGTCTATTTTGTTGTGTTGAGTTTCGGCAAGGTAATGTAGAATCGCTCCAGACGAAATAAGCGCAGTTTCTAGGTTTTCTACACCAAATCCTTTCAAAGAATTTACCTTAAAATGGTTTAAAAGTGATTCCCGTGAATAATCTATTTGAAAAACCCAGTCTTCAAGATGGAAAAATGGCAAGTCATAAGGAAACTGTTGTGCAAGCTCTTTCTTCAAGCTACGTGGCACCAGCAGTTCACTAGGATTGAAGTTCTGTAATAATTTATCAACTTCCTCTTTATTACCTTGAGACACTAAAAATTCACCAGTACTAATGTCTAGAAAAGCAACACCGTAAATGTTTTTTGAAAAGGTAATTGCTGCTAAAAAGTTATTCGATTTTGAAGACAGCACTTCATCGTTAAGCGCTACTCCAGGTGTAATTAATTCCGTTACTCCACGCTTAACAATACCTTTTACTGATTTTGGGTCTTCTAATTGATCACAAATTGCAACACGCTCACCTGCCCTTACTAACTTGGGTAAGTAGGTGTTTAAAGAATGGTGTGGAAACCCTGCAAGTTCAGTCTTTTCACCACCATTGTTTCTATTAGTAAGTACTATATTTAATATGCGTGCTGCTCTCACAGCGTCCTCACCAAAGGTTTCATAAAAATCTCCTACCCTAAACAACAGTAAAGCATCTGGATACTTACTTTTTATCCTGTTGTATTGTTGCATTAATGGGGTAACCTTTTTTGCTTTTGAAGCCAAAACCTTTTTTATTTCTGATGAAAATCAAAGGTACAATTACGTGTCGTGATGCGCTATTCAACGCAGGTTCTTTTTTCCACATTTTGTAAAAAGCAAAACGTGCTGTTTTCTACTTCAATTAAATACAGTAGAAAGCTACAAACAGCACGTTTCTATTAAAACTCAAAATTCAACCCTTTATTTCCACGTGTAGCTCTTTTTTTCTGCTTGCTTTTGGATCACCTTAAAAATGGCTGTTTCTAGGCCATTACCTTCGGTCATGTTTTGCTCACTTATGTATTTTTCACGTTTTATGTTTAACCCAGCTATTTGATTTTGTAGTTGCTTTCTAGTTTTTAATTCCGCTTTCGCGAAAGCGGCCACCTCATCTACACTTTTATTCTTAAGTGAATCTGGTAAAGTAGATTTGTTTTCTTTTATAATCTTTTTCAAAAGCTTGTCATCACCTGCATTATCGACAAGATCCCAGCTCGCATTTTGGTAATTCGAAGACGATTTTGCCACCGATCTTTTTACCTGAACCTCTTCAGACACAACCATTGCCTCAACATCCATCTCAATTTGCAATTTTTGTTTTTGATTACCATAATCACCATAAGCGATATAGGTAGAGTTGAGTTGATTATTAAGTTCTAAAATTTTATCATCATAAGGTGTCGCGACATACACCGTTCTTTTATTAGCATCAATATTGGTGTACTCTCCATTACCTAGTGAAGCACCTTCTTTCCACTTGAGGTTTATACCCGTTTGATATTCACCACAAAAAATGGTGTTTACTGTTATATCTTTTTTTTGCGCATCAATGATACTCTCCTTAAACGAAATTGTTCCTTGTGTAAAACCTTCGTTTCCTGCGATAAAAATCATTTTAAGATCCTGTTTTCCATCACGCCATTCCAGTTTCTTTATAGAGTTGTCAATTACTGCTCCACAATACTCGTCACCGCCATTAGTGCGCAAGGCAAATAACTCTTTACTCAACATATCTAGATCTGTAGAAAAAGGTAACACCTGTCTGATGTAATCGTCTTTTTCAGAAAGGCCAGAATTCCCGTACTCATATAATGCAATCTCTAATCCTGCCTGTTGATCGTTACAATGAGCCGAAGTCATTTTATTGACCACATCCCACAGCTGAGATTTTGCCTGATTAATAAGTCCATCCATACTATTGCTCGTATCTAATAATAAAGCGATTTGAATGGTTGCTTTTTTGGACCTATCAACCGATTGATCAATAGGTGCTTGTTGATTAATCGAAAGTCGCACCTCGGTTTCTTTTTTCTCGGCGTTGCATGCTATACTTATTAAAGCTAGTCCTAGCATCAATATTTTCTTTTTCATAGTTATTTATTTTTATTTTTTAAGACCAGTCCATAGGGATGATATTTAATCTCCTCGCGCCATACGGTGCCATACTTTTGATCCAAATAGGCAGCTATTGCGCAATTGTTTTTAGTAGCTTTTACTGACGATAGTGGATCAATAACACATCCCATTGATATAGAGCTAACCCCATATTTATCTTGGAATTCCTTGACATCGTCTCTAGAAGGTGGCGCCAAACCGTAAACAATGAACTGTTTAGGTAAGCTATCATTTACCACAATCGCCTCTTGCTCCTGTGCATGACTTAAAACAGTTGTTAGTAGGAATAGCATAATACACACATGCTTTTTCATCTTTCTATATTTTTAAGAATCTGGCATTTGTTTAATGTGAACTGGTCCATCTGGCGAGATCACATATACTTTAGGTTTAGGTGGTGCAGGTGCAGGTGGCGCCGGTTTAGGCTCCTTAGGTTTTTCTGGTTTTGGTTGATATCGTAAGCTCAAATCCATGCCCAGTTGTATTACAGGTTTTGATATACCTGCATTAACCACAACATCATATCCATCGTAAGAGATTGGATCGTAGTAATAGGAAGTCGGTTTTTTTACCCTGGTTACTTTCTTTTTTTGAGCAGCTTCTACACTTACATTTTCGGCAGCTTGGTAGCTTCGGTAATAATCCTTAGGCACGTGATAGTACTTTTTATCGGCCATGAAAACATCGTAGGTACTCATATCAAAACCTAATGCTTCATAATAATTCTTTTTTGCACTAACTTCTTCTAACAGCTTTTCTTGCAGTTTTTTATAGATCTCGTCTAGGTTATTCACATAGTAATCTACCTTGACTAGGTTATAAACCTCATTATTTGCACATGCAGTGAGAATTTTTTGAAAGTCATCGTCGTTTTTGTAACTAATCAATAAATTTTGTTGAAGCTCAAATCCTACAGGAACCTCGGTGTAAGTTTTGGAAAATAATTTTTTAGTAACCTCTATCTCATACTGCGGTACAAACGAGATCATATCCATAGAAAACTGTCCTGTGAATCCATCTTGTTTGAGAGCAGCTTTTATAGCATCTACTTTTTGATTCATTAAATCTGTTGCCTCCTGAGCGCTGGAACCTACTTGATTGATATTGAAAACCGCGGTATAATCTGTAGCTTCAATATTGTATAAGGATTTTAAATTTAAGGTAAGTACATTACTAGGTTGCAAGGGTTGAGAATGGTGGCGTTTTTGTTGATTGATATACCCGTTACCCATGGAAGTAGCAATATTTGCACGTGAGATATCCATTTGAACCGCTTGATTATTAAAATTTCCTAGATGCTGAGCTGGCATAGCGCTGCATACAGCTAGAAAACAGATACATAGAATAGTTTTCATGTCAATTATTTTTATCAAATGTACCGGCTTGAACTACGTGTATCACAGTTATAATGAGTGAACGATAGGTTTGAATGAGTGAAGTATTGTAGGTGTTGAGTACGCTTTCGCGAAAGCATAATAAAAACCCTTAAAACGGCCCATTCTAGGAACTTGACGAGTAACTATCAAATTAATAATGACTAGTTTTACCACATGATGAAAAAGATTCTTGTCATAATAATATTACTTATAAGCTGCACGTCCTTAAATGCGCAGTCCAAGTTTTCTAAAACCAAAACAGAGCAGACAAGCCTATCCATTTCGGGTAGAGTACTAACGGAAGACGGAAAACCTATTGTAGGAGTCAATATTGAAGGTCCAAATGGCAGGTACGCCAGTACAGATAGTCGCGGGAATTTTCAAATTCCTGCCAATTATGGAGATAGATTAGTTATACGAGGTATTGATTTTGAAACTGTTTATCATACTGTATATAGCAACGACGATCTAGAGATTAGGGTAACTGATGAGGATGATTCCTTAAATAATCTTACTTACTCACAAGCCATAGATAGTACCCAAATATATTTTAATAAGGATCCAAAAAAAACGGCAGATTTCCTAATCGCCGCCTTATCAAACAATCCAAAATCATTATCAAAACAACAACAGGCCGCAGCCTATGAAAAATTAGGTGATTTATACTTTAATAATAAACAATATGATCTTGCAATTGACAATTTTAAAGCGTCAATAAATTTTATTGCAAATAAAAGTGTCTCCTTAAAAAGAGCCTCAGCTTTAAGAGAAAACGGTAATTATCAAGAATCCATAAAGGCTTTTATTGAACTAGGTCCTTTTAAAAACAAGGATGATGAAATCAAGCGTTTAAAAGGTCTAGCAGATGCTTATGCTGCAACTAACGATCAACAACAAGCCATTGCTGTGTATCAAAAGGCATTACTACTTTCTGAAGAAGTAGGTAACTTAAATGAGGTAACTTCCCTAAACACTAAAATTGGAAACAATCTTGATCGCGCTGGACAAACTGAAAAAGCTGAAGGATATTTTAATAAAGCCATTTCAAACTCTACCGTTGAAGGTCGTTCAAATACCATAGTAACCCAATCTCAAACTGCCGATTTTTATAATGCTAATCAGCAATATGACAAGGAGATTGCCCTGCGTAAAAAAAACATACAGCTATTTGAAGAAGAAGCCAAAGAAAAGGACTCGATAACACCTGATCGTGAGGCTTTTTCAGATTCTAGTATTTTGTCAAATAAAACAGCTGTTATTACTCCTGAGGCACCAAAGCTTACTCTTCAAAAAGAGCAACTTAAAATTGCTACCGCTCTTAAAGAGCAAAACAAAATTGATGATGCTATTGATTACTATTTAAAAAGTCTGAAAGAAGCCGAAAAAAACGAGGATCTAGATGTATTAAAAGATGCATCTAAGGAGCTTTCAAAATTATATCGAATTAAAGGAAACTCTAGCAAGGCGTTAACCTACAGTGAAAAGTACATTGAAGCCGTCGACCAATTGTACCTTGAGAAAGAAAATCAATTAGAAGAAGCTACTCGTAATGCCAAAGAATTAGTCGCAAAACAAACACGTATTCTCACTCTAGAAAAAGACCGTAAACTGACTGACAACAAACTAGCCCTAGCCAGTGCAGAACAGGCATTGTCTATTGAAGCAAATCGCAGACAGCGCTGGATAATCTACTCACTAGGTGCCGCTGTAATCCTGCTTCTTACGTTAGCTTATTTCATGTACCGTAACAATAAACAGCAAAAAATTAATAATCATTTACTAGCGCTTAAATCCCTGCGCAGTCAAATGAATCCTCATTTCATTTTCAACGCGCTTAATTCAGTCAATAACTTTATCGCTACTAATGATGAACGTAAAGCCAATAAATATCTAGCAGATTTTTCCAAACTAATGCGAAGCGTGCTAGAAAACAGTGAATTAGACTTTATTCCTGCTAGTAAGGAAATCGAGTTACTCAATCTTTACCTACATCTAGAACATGAGAGATTCAAGGACAAATTTGAATTTGAATTAAATGTAGATCCATCTATAAAGGAGTCTAACATTCCTGTTCCACCTATGCTACTGCAACCAATAATTGAAAACGCTGTATGGCATGGTCTACGATACAAAAAGGAAAAGGGCCTGCTTAAAGTAAGTTTTGAACCGCACAATCAATCTGGGATTAAAGTAGTAATACAGGATAATGGGATAGGTAGAGAAAAATCCAAAGAGCTTAAAACGAAACATCAAAAGAAACGAGATTCAAAAGGTCTAGGCAATATTAAAAATCGTATCGACTTACTTAATGAACTTCATAATAAAAACATCACTCTTACTGTAGAAGATGCTAATCTTAAACCCGATATAGGGACAACAGTGATTGTTATAATAAACTAATCTATCAAAACCATGAAAGCTGTAATCGTAGAAGACGAGCAAATTTCTAGAGAAATTCTCATAAACTATTTATCAAAATACTGTCCCGAAGTAGAGGTAATTGCACAAGCAACCGATGTGGATGAAGCCTTACAAGTACTACGAAAAACAGACATGGATTTAGTTTTTCTAGATGTTGAATTGCCCTATGGAACAGCCTTTGACATACTAGAAAAAGTAGGTCAAAAAGACTTTGAGACTATTTTTGTCACAGCCTATGATCAATATGCCAAAGACGCTCTCAACATGCAGGCAGCCTACTATTTAACTAAACCAATTGAAATTGACGAACTTATTAAAGCTGTTGACACTGTCAAGAATATAAGAGCACGAGAAGAAGAATTACAAGTAGACTTAAAATTACATGCTAGTAGTCCTGTTCTAGAGGACAAAATAACTATTCCTACTCAAGAAGGTTTTGAAGTTCTTGCTATCAATGAAATAACATACTGTCAGGCAGACGATAACTATACACATGTTCATTTGACTAATGACACCAAACTTGTTTCAAAAACACTTAAGCATTTTGAAGAGTTACTAGACGATAAAGGATTTTGCCGTATACATAAATCTTACCTTATAAACACTAGCCATGTAACTGCCTATAAAAAAGGAAAAGGTGGTAGTGTGATAGTAGCAAATACTGAATTATCAGTAAGCCCTAGTAAAAAATCATCGCTGTTTAGTTACTTCAAATAAGGGTTTAAAAATCTAATAAACTAATTGATTTATTACTCACCTCGGTGGTTAATTCTGAAAGTACGTCAGTTTTAAGATTTGAATACAAGTAATGATGTCCTAATTCTTTCTTTAAGTTTAATAGATTAGCGTTTTTAAGTACATGTAATGTTTGTCTAGCGACAGCTTCACCACTATCAATTATTTTCACTCTCGCTGGCAGCAATTCAGCAAGATGATCTTTGATGTAAGGATAATGACTACAACCTAAAACTAAATAGTCTATACCAGAAATCATGAATGGTTCAATAATTCCTATGAGTAGTTCTCGCATTTGTACAGTATCCTTTTTTCCGGCTTCAATAAGTTCAACAATTCCTGTGCCTACGATTTCAATTGTATTAACATGCGTGGTAAACTCTGCATGTGTCTTATTAAAAAGCTCACTAGATAACGTTCCTTTTGTAGCAAGCACACCTACTTTTTTTGTAGTCGAATTAAGTGCAGCTGGCTTTATTGCTGGCTCAATTCCAATGAAAGGCACATCGTAGTTATCACGTAAATAGGAGATAGCATTTGTAGTGGCTGTATTACATGGAATCCCTATTAGTTTACATCCACGATCCAATAAATATTCCGTGTTTTTGACACACAGCTCAATGATTTCCTGCTTACTACGTCTACCGTAAGGTGCATTTTTAGAATCAGCTAGATAAATCGTGTCTTCGTGTGGTAATAATTTGATTACTTCTTTCCACACGCTGGTTCCACCTACTCCAGAATCAAAAAAACCTAAAGGCTGTTTACTCATTATCGTAAAAATAAGAAAGTATACTGGAAATCGTTATAGTTCGCTTTCGCGAAAGCGTAAAAAAAAAAGCCCCAACATAAGTTGAGGCTTCTATTTTTATAAACTTCTCAATGTTTAATTGAGATAAAGAGTACCTAAGTTCTTTTTATCCTTATTGCTGGCAAAAATAACGTATTCACCTGGGGCCTTTCTATAGGTAATAGCAGGACGTAAAACAAGTTGCTTTTTCTTGTATTCATCAGGATCGGTACGAGTCATTTTTCCAGTGGCATCATCAAATTCAAACAACACCGGAATCATTTTTTTTACATTACGCACCTTGCGCATGTCATCCATTTCAGTAATTCCAATATTTTTAGGATCATCGTTTACAATTACAGATAGTTTCCCTTTTTCATACATAGCAATCGAGCTTAAATACTCTGGTCCCTCATTAAGAACTCCTAGCGGAAACATAAATCCTGCAGCAATGTTAACTCCGTTACCACCACCAACAGCAAAAAATCCTATAGATAGTTGAGTTACGGTTACTTTTTGTTCTTTAGGCAATACATTACTCCATTCTAAGTTACCTTCAGCATCCATGGCTGACACGATAACCTCATTAGTAATGTAAGTAATGGGAGTGAAGGCTAGTGGTCCTATACCCGAGCTTTGCCCAACAAATGTTTGATAAAACTCTGACATTACGATTATACCACCATTATCTCTTTCAATGATATGAGTATTGCGATAGAAAGGAAGTAAGTTTTTACCTTTTTTGGCTCTACGTTCACCGATTAATTTTTTCTTTACATCATAAGTAAATGTATTGAAATTGTTTTTTACGACTGAATTGGTCTCCGTATCAACGCTTACGTTGAAAATACCTTCAATTCTATATTCTGATCGACCTCGTTTTGTAAGGTTTGAGTAGAAACCTACTAATTGTAAACGACCTTGTAAGGTGTTTAACATATTACAATTAACCACTTTTTTACCTTTAAGATCTACAGGAATCTCAGTCATTTCATAATTATTATTTGCATAATAAGCATGTATCATCAATCTGGTTACTGTAGTTCTTTTCTTTTTATCTCTATAGGAATCACTAATAACAACAAATACATCACCGTATTCATTTGCGATAAAATCGTCAAAGCTAAAGTCAAGATCTTTCCTGTCCTTAAATACTTGCTCATTATGCTTTGTAAACACGGTCTCCATATCGCCGTTTAGCAGTGTTACATCATATGTAAGTGACTCTTCCCAGCTACGAACAGTTACATAAGTTACTATATAATTGCGCTCGTCATATGATGGTTTATAGAAAAAATAACCTCTTTTACTTTTTTTCTCTACATCAATAGCTACAGCTTTTATAGGCTTGCCGAGAGTAAGATTAGACTTAATTGGAAATGCTGCAAAGATGTCTTGTTTTGCTTTTTTATCGTAATAGTTTCCAAAGATGTATGGTTTACCATCGATGATTTCCATGTCCTCGATATTAACACGAGCTTTTCCTATTTTTTCTATCTTCAACTCCTTACTACACTTAAGGTAATCGTTTGAAGAGGCATCAAAGGTTTGAATAAAGAATTTTTTCTTGTGTTTTGCTAGAGCATATCTTACCCCATCTACTTCACCTGCCACTTTAATCACATCACCTTTTGGTGCTGTAACATGACTACCAAATTGTAGTGAGACATTTCCTACAGAGTTTAATTGAGCGTAAGTAAAACAAGCTATTGATAGGAACAATAGCAACGATAACTTTGTTTTCATATTGGTTGATTAAAATTTTTCACGAATATAAGACAGAATCTAAACTCATTAAAACTCTTATTTAACCGAGAAAATGCACTATCTTACTTACATCCACAGTCACCATTACCACAATTGTGTGAGTCTTTAGATGGCCCTATATACTTGCGTAACAACCACAACAGTGCTATAACAAATAGAATTACGACTACAATGATTTGAGCTGTATACATTATTTTAAAATTTGAAATGCAGCCAAGGCACTAGCATAGGCTATAACCGTCATCGCTACAAATTGGATGGCTGGCCATTTCCAGCTGTTAGTTTCTCGTTTTACAATGGCTAGCGTACTCATACATTGCATCGCAAATGCATAAAAAAGCAACAAAGAGATACCACTAGCAAAATTGAACAATGGTCCTCCCAAAATGGGATTAACCTCTTCTTTCATCCTGTTTTTAATGGTAAGTTCATCTTCTCCATCACTTTCTACACTATAAATTGTAGCTAGAGTACCTACAAATACTTCTCTTGCTGCAAATGAGCTTACAATGGCAATACCTATCTTCCAGTCATATCCTAATGGGGCTACTACCGGCTCTATTCCTTTACCTATATATCCTATAAAACTGTATTCCAATTTGTGGGATGCAATCTTTCGATTTAAGTCTTTCTCACTTAAATTTTCTGACTCGTACTTTTCTGTAACAATTTGTTCTGCATTAGTATATTGCTCGCCTAGACCATAACTTGCTAACACCCATAGAATAACGGAGATTGCCATTATAATTTTTCCTGCACCAAAGACAAAACTTTTTGTTTTTTCAAGTACTGTATAAAGGACGTTTTTAAGTATGGGTAGCTTATAGGCAGGCATTTCCATAACAAAAAACGACTTCCTATTAATGGGTAAGATCTTATTAAGCACCCAAGCTCCTAGAATCGCTGTAGCAAATCCTAATAGGTACAGCAACATTAAAGTAAGGGCTTGGTAACTTAATAAACCACCTAAAATACTGCCTTCAGGAATAACCAATCCTACAATAATAAGATAAACAGGCAACCTAGCAGAACAGGTCGTAAATGGCACCACTAAAATGGTGATTAAACGCTCCTTCCAATCTTCAATGTTACGAGTAGCCATAACTGCCGGAATTGCACAGGCCGTTCCAGAAACTAAAGGAACAACACTTTTACCACTTAACCCGAATTTTTTCATCAAGTGATCCATCAAGAAAACTACCCTACTCATATAACCGCTTTCTTCCAAAATTGATATGAATAAAAACAGAAAAGCTATTTGTGGTATAAAAATGACAATACCGCCTAATCCAGGTATAATACCTTCGGACAGCAAGTCGGCTATGGGTCCAGCAGGTAACTTGTTTGACAACCAGCTACTCAAACTGGCAAAAGACTCGTCAATGAAATCCATAGGATAACCAGACCAATCGTAGATAGCTTGAAAAATAACTAGCAACACGGTAAAAAATATTAAGTAACCCCAAATTTTGTGCAGCAGTATACGGTCCAGTCTTGATCTTAAATCTTTGGCCGTAGCAGTATCTATAGACAGCGCTTTTTTAAGTAGACCATTTATAAATTGGTAACGCACAACAGTTTCTTTGTGCTGTAATCTCTTTAAATCTGCTTCAGATTTAATTTCAAAAGACGTGGTTTTGAGATCAGTTAAATCGCGATTTCTATCAATCTTACCAAAATTGACATCCTGAGTAATTACTAACCACAACTTGTACAGTAACTGATTAGGATAGGCCTTTCTAAGTCGCTCAAAATATACAGGATCGATGACCGAGGCGTTAACACAAGGCTCAATATTTAAACTTTTAAAGTCAGTGATAGCTCTTTTAAGCTCCTCTATTCCTATGTTCTTACGAGAACTTACTAGAACAACTTTCGTTTTTAAGTCTTCCTCTAATTGCTTAATGTCTAGAGAAATTGCCTTCCTTTTCATCCTGTCGGCCATATTAATGACAAGAATTGTAGGAATCTCTAAATCTTTTATTTGAGTAAAAAGTAAAAGGTTGCGTTTTAGGTTTTCTACATCGCTTACCACGACAGCAACATCAGGGAAATCTTTAGAGGTACGATCAAGTAAAGTTTCTATAACAACACTTTCATCTAGTGAGGTTGTATTTAAAGAATAGGTACCTGGTAAATCAAGGATATGAGCTTTAATTCCTCGATCTAGTTTGCATATACCTTCCTTTTTTTCAACCGTAATTCCAGGATAATTACCTACTTTTTGATTAAGCCCAGTCAATCTATTGAACAATGATGTTTTACCCGTATTTGGATTACCTATAAGAGAAACTTTAATCGATCTAGCCATAACGTTCTACAGATATTTTTTGGGCCGTTTCTCTACGTATAGCTAGGTGAGTACCATTTATGTTTAGGTAAATAGGATCTTGAAATGGAGCACTTTGCATTACGGTTACTTCATTACCTGGTAAACATCCCATTTCCAATAATTTTAATGGAACATCAATTTCATTAAAATGTAGTATGATGGCGCTTTCACCTCTTTTTAAATGGGCTATTGTTATGCTCAACTGTTATTTAGACTTAATTTGAATAAGCAAAAATAAGGTAGAAATTGAGTTTGAAGAAATTAATGCTTTGTTAAGATTAAAATAATCCCTCTTCCTTCTGTTCAAAACCTTCATCAATTAAGTGAGTGGATTTATTGAGAGCGGCGTCTACTGCCAATTGATCACAGCGCTCGTTCATAGGATTGTTATTATGACCTTTAACCCATTGAAATTTTGCAGGTGCACGATTGTAAGCTCTTATAAAACGTTTCCATAAATCGGGATTTTTAACGTTTTTCCATTGACGTCTTATCCATCCATCGATCCATTTTTTATTTACTGCATCACACACATATTTACTATCTGAAAAAACAGTGATATCAACGGGTTGTTTTTTGATCTTTTCTAGAGCTACGATCACTGCAAGCAGCTCCATTCTATTGTTTGTCGTTTTTCTGTAACCTTGAGAAAATTCCTTTTTTATTTTTTTATTGACATCCATCATAACAATACCATAGCCGCCAGGACCAGGATTACCTCTCGATGAACCATCAGTATAAATGTGTACCACATCCATTAAGACAGTAATTTTTCAATGGTTACTGGAAAATGCTCGTGCTCTAATTGATGGATACGATTTGCAAGTGATTCTATTGTATCATTCATTAAAACAGGACAAGTAGCTTGATGAATTATTCCTCCTTCATCATAATGCTCATTTACGTAATGTATGGTGATCCCACTTTCTTTCTCCTTGTTAGATAGGACAGCACCATGTACATGATTCCCATACATTCCTTTTCCACCATATTTCGGTAATAGAGCAGGATGAATATTAACTATACGATTGGGAAACTCTTCAACCATAAACTCTGGTATCTTCCATAAAAAACCTGCTAGCACGATTAAATCGGGATTAATTTGTTTTAAAATAGAATGAATGGATCCCGCTTTCGCGAAAGCGAACTTGTTAAAACTTATCCCCTCAATACCAGCTTGTGTAGCCCTTTTTAAAACAAATGCGTTAGGTTTATTACTCAAAATATGAGTTACCTGTACTTGATCATTATTTTCAAAATGATTTATAATTGCCTGAGCATTAGACCCATTACCACTAGCAAATATTACAATTTTCTTCATAAATTTATGGCAAGCTTGTTGTTACCCGACTGGTAGAGTTAAGAATAAAATAGATTAATAAATTCAATGGCAAGTTAACTCTAAATAAGTAAAAGACGGTTTTGTCACAAAGTTTGTTATTTTTGCCATTCATTTAAAATTAAAAAAAGAATATTATGTCAGACATTGCATCAAGAGTAAAAGCGATTATCGTTGACAAATTAGGCGTAGATGAAAATGAAGTTGTTGCAGAAGCAAGCTTCACAAACGATCTAGGAGCAGACTCTCTAGACACTGTTGAACTAATTATGGAATTTGAAAAGGAATTTGATATCCAGATTCCAGACGATCAAGCAGAAAACATAGCTACTGTAGGTCAAGCAGTTTCATACATAGAAGAAGCAAAAGCGTAATTTTAATTACATGGAATTAAAGCGAGTAGTCATTACTGGAATGGGAGCCCTTACTCCTATAGGTAACAATTTACAGGAATATTGGGAAGGTTTAATTGCTGGTAAGAGCGGTGCTGCTCCTATCACCTATTTTGATACAGAACATTTCAAGACTAAATTCGCTTGTGAGGTTAAGAATTTTAATGTTCAAGACTTCATAGACCGTAAGGAAGCTAGACGCATGGATCGTTTTGCACAGTATGCACTGGTTGCTGGCGATGAGGCTATAGCTGACTCTGGATTAGACACCGACTCTGTAGACAAATACAGAGTCGGAGTTATCTGGGGTGCAGGAATCGGCGGTCTAGAAACTTTTCAAGAAGAGGTTAAATCGTTTGCCAATGGTAATGGCACTCCTAGATTTAATCCTTTCTTTATACCAAAAATGATTGCAGATATCGCACCAGCTCATATTTCCATTAAATATGGATTTATGGGACCTAACTACACGACGGTTTCTGCATGTGCATCTAGTGCCAATGCGATGCTAGACGCACTCAACTATATTAGACTAGGACATTGTGACGTAATTGTAACAGGTGGATCAGAAGCTGCCGTTACACAAGCAGGAATGGGTGGTTTTAATGCCATGCACGCCTTATCAACTCGCAATGAAAGTCCAGAAACCGCAAGTAGACCTTTTGATGGTACACGTGATGGTTTTGTCCTAGGTGAAGGAGCTGGAGCTCTTGTTCTAGAAGAATATGAGTATGCCAAAGCTCGTGGAGCAAAAATCTATGCCGAAGTTATTGGTGGCGGATTCTCAAGTGATGCCTACCACATGACCGCACCACATCCAGAAGGAACCGGAGTAATTGCTGTTATGAAAAACACATTACAAAATTCCGGTATTAATCCTGAAGATGTAGATCACATAAATACACACGGAACATCAACACCTCTGGGCGATGTTGCCGAACTTAAAGCTATAAAAGCTGTATTTGGTGATCACGCTCCTAACATAAGCATTAACTCTACCAAATCTATGACTGGTCACTTATTAGGAGCAGCAGGTGCCGTAGAGAGCATCGCAAGTGTAATGGCTATTCAAGAAGGCATCGTTCCTCCTACGATTAACCACACCACTGTTGATGAGAATATCGATCCTTCTTTAAAATTAGTATTAAATCAACCTGAAAAACGAGAAGTTAAAGTAGCATTGAGTAACACCTTTGGTTTTGGTGGACACAATTGCTGTATCGCTTTCAGAAAGATTTAATGGCTATTGTTTTGAATGAATAGATTCCGTAAAATATTTTCAAATCGTTCAAAATCTTCCGTAGATCCATTAGCGGTTTCAGTTCAAAATATTACAGGTCTTAAAGTTCAAGATGTATCTCTTTATCATACAGCCTTTACACACAAATCCACAGGTGAAAAGACTGAAGATGGCATTGCCATAAGTTATGAACGTCTAGAGTTTCTGGGCGACGCAATTTTGGGCGCTGTAATCGCCGAATATATTTATAATGAAGTTCCTAGTGGCGACGAAGGATATCTCACAAAAATGAGATCTAAAATCGTAAGCCGCGAACATCTTAATGAATTAGGAGAAGACTTTGAACTTATCCACTTTATTAAAGCTCAGGTTCCCGTAGAAAACTTTGGAAGAAACATCCATGGAAACCTATTTGAAGCCTTAGTAGGTGCCGTTTATTTAGACCGTGGATACAAGTTTTGCAAACGATTTATTGAAAACAAGGTTATTGAACCTTACGTGGACATTCAAAAATTAGAAGGCAAAATTATCTCCTATAAAAGCTTATTAATTGAGTGGTGTCAAAAGCATAAAAAGCAATTTCGCTATCATACCTATGAAGATACTGGGGCAAGTGAACTTAGACACTACGCTGTTAAGTTGTACCTAGATAACAAGGTTATTGCCAAAGCTAGAGCCACAAGCAAGAAAAAAGCTGAAGAGAAAGCAAGTAAAAGAGCCTACTTTGCTTTACAAGATAAAATGAACAATAGAAAGCGATAACATAGCTTACCCTATAATCTTCTATTTTTATAAGTTCCTGTAGGGAAAGGAAGACCTTTCCTTGGCTATCAAGAATATAAAAATCCTATATCGTTTTCGTAAAGAATTAACGGTAATACAACATCTTACACTCTTAATTTATCAAGTAGTTAAATATATTTGTGTGGTTATGCATCTCGCTTATGGCAACTTTTAAATTAAGTGATTGGGAAGAAGAAGAGGACGTTTCTCTTATAGGAATTCACTCAAGCCTACCTGCCTATCGTGTTGCGTATTATATCAATAAGCACAGTGATCATTGTTTTGAAAGAAAACAAACAGATCATGAACTGTTTACTGATAGGATAATAGCAACGTTTCCTGTGTACAAGGATTATGACGAGAAACTGCAAACTCAACTTTATCTAGTTGCCAATAGGTTTAAGGGCGTTTTAAAAGGAGTATCTGGCACAGGGCTTTTTGAAACTATAGATGAAGAGGAAATTACCGTGACATTACTTAAGGAATATCATAAGGTTGATTTTATCCTTAAAATAGAACAGAATAACATGAGCTATCCTGTGCAAAAATTAATAAATGATCTAAATAAAGTCCAGTCTTTCACAAGCTGTTATTTATTAGATTATTTTAAATTGAAAAATAAAGACTATTTAATCTTTGAATAAATGCCGACATCTAAAAAAACTAAAATAGTAGCCACACTAGGACCAGCAACATCAAGCAAGGAAACACTCCTTAATATGATGAAAGCTGGTGTAAATGTATTTAGAATTAATTTCTCACACGCCGATCACGATGATGTAAGAGAGCGCGTTCAAATGATTCGTGACTTAAATAAAGAACACGGTTATACTACAGGAATTTTGGGAGACCTACAAGGCCCAAAATTAAGAGTAGGTGTAATGGCAGAAGAAGTAGTAGTACAGCCTGGTGATGAAATCACGTTTGTAACTGGAGAGCCTTTTCAAGGAACTAAGGAACGTGTTTATATGAATTATGAACAGTTTCCGAGAGATGTTCAAAAAGGTGAACGCATACTTCTAGATGATGGTAAACTAATATTTGAAGTAAAATCTACTAATAAACAAGATGAAGTAGTTGCCAAGGTTATTCAAGGTGGTCCTTTACGTTCAAAAAAAGGAGTGAACTTACCACAAACGAATATTTCACTACCAGCTCTTACTGAAAAAGATATTGTAGACGCAAAATTTGCTTGTGAACTTCAGGTAGATTGGATGGCATTGTCATTTGTTCGTCACAGCAAAGATCTGATGGAACTGCAAGACTTGATTAAGGAAAATAGTGAAAATAAAATTCCTATTGTTGCCAAGATTGAGAAACCTGAAGCAGTAGAAAATATTGATAAAATAGTAGCATATTGCGATGGCCTTATGGTAGCACGTGGTGACCTAGGAGTAGAAATTCCTGCACACGAAGTTCCTCTTATTCAAAAACAACTTGTATTAAAAGCTAAAAAAGCACGTATACCCGTAATTATAGCCACTCAAATGATGGAAACTATGATTACTAGTCTTACTCCTACTAGAGCAGAGGTAAATGATGTAGCAAATTCTGTTATGGATGGAGCTGATGCCGTAATGCTTTCTGGTGAAACATCGGTAGGTAAGTATCCTGTACAAGTTATTGAAAAGATGGCAAGTATTTGTAAATCAGTAGAAGACAGTGACTTAATAAAAGTTCCTTATGAACCACCACACATAAGAACAAAACGATACATCACTAAGTCAGTGTGTTATCACGCAGCCAAAATGGCAAATGAAATAGACGCAAAAGCCATAACTACCATGACCAATTCTGGTTACACTGCTTTTCAAATAAGCGCCTGGCGACCAGATGCACACATACTCACGTTCACCTCAAATGAACGAATTTTAACTCAACTTAGCTTGCTATGGGGCGTAAAAGCTTTTATGTATGAAAAGTTTGTGAGTACTGATGAGACTATTGAAGATGTAAACAAGTTTGCTAAAGAAAAAGGATTTGTTGCTAAGGGAGATTTCTTGATTAATCTAGCCGCAATGCCTGTAACTGATAAAGGAATGGTAAATACCTTAAGAGTTACCGAAGTGGAATAACTTAACTAAAATAAAGCCGCATCGTTTGATGCGGCTTTTTTTATATCAACTTATATTCTTTTTCAAATGCTATATGATGGGTGAGAACTCCATTTCCATTATATATAGGAAAAGCATCCAACTCACAACCGTATTCTACACCGTCTTTTTTATAATTAAGCAACCTAGCTTTAAAAGCTATACCGGATATCAAAGCCTCACGAGTACGCTCAACAGCATCTAGATCAGTATTAACACCTTGCAATATTTTTGGAGTTTGTCCCACCATTTCATAAGGGTCATAACCTGTCAAATCTTCAATATTCTTAGACGCAAATACGATTTTTAAATCCGATCCAGTAATGATAACCGAATAGTCCGTAGAATGGCTGTATCCATCAACAAAATAATTAAAATGCCAATCATATTTCCTGGCTATCTCGTCCATTTTATTCAATATTCTAGGTGTAAGATCCCACATTAATTTACCTACAACCTTCCAAGGAATTAGTGGTGTTGTTTTCAAATCATGATGTATGATTGTAAATTGTGTGTTTTTGAAAGTCATACTTAAATGTAGTGCAAGATAGTTAAGTATGAAAATGAACTAGATAAAATTAAGTTACTGTACTAAAACTTAAAATCTAATTGTACCTCTTCAATTTCATGTTCATCTTGTTCAGATTGATCATTATTAAGATTACTAAGAGTTATACCTAATAGTCTTACACTTTCGCGAAAGCGATCTTGTTCTAACAGTTCAATTGCAGTTCTCAGTATAGTCTCCTTATCTCTAATGTAGTAGGGTAAGGTGATACTACGGGTTTGAGTTTTGAAATCACTGTACTTGATTTTGAGGGTTACCGTTTTACCAGCAACATCAGATTTTTCAATGCGTTTTTCTATTTCGCCTGCTATTTGCTGCAAGCGCTCTTTCATAAATAATTCGCTAGAAATATTCTCGGCAAACGTACGCTCTGCTCCTAGAGATTTACGTATCCTATGAGGTTGTACGGGACTATTATGAATACCTCGTACAATATTAAAATAATGCCTACCGCTTTTTCCGAAATGCTCTGTAAGATATTCTAAGGACTTACTTTTTAAATCGGCGCCAGTAAATATTCCATGTTGATACATTTTGTCTGCGGTTACCTTTCCTATACCATAAAACTTTCTGATTTCTAATTTTTCTAAAAAAGAAACCACTTGATCAGGAGTTATTGTTTTTTGACCATTAGGTTTATTTATATCACTGGCAACCTTAGCAATAAATTTATTTATGGAGATGCCAGCACTAGCGGTAAGACCAGTAGTTTCATAAATACGCCTACGAATTTCATAAGCTATTATAGTAGCACTAGGAAAATTAAATTTATTTGCCGTAACATCTAGATAAGCCTCGTCCAGTGATAAGGGTTCGACTAGATCAGTATAATCATGGAATATTTCTCTTATTTGATTACTCACTTCTTTATAGCGATCAAACCTATGCTTTACAAAAATTAAATGAGGACACAATCGTGCAGCTGTCACACTGGGCATAGCGCTACGCACACCATATTTTCTAGCCTCGTAACTTGCTGCAGCTACTACTCCACGCTTACTACTACCACCTACAGCTATAGGTTTACCTCGTAATGATGGGTTATCATGCTGTTCGACACTTGCATAAAAAGCATCCATATCAACATGAATAATTTTTCTAGATACTTGATGTGATTCGTTTGACATTTCCAACTACAAATATCGTAATAAGCAAATCAAAAATATGGAGCAATAACTAATTTAACCTATTTGCATTTATCTTAATTTATGTGTTCGTTGTTAACTACAATATAGAATTAATGCATTTATAATCATTTTATCTATTTTATTTGTATTTTGTCTATATTTTAAATAGAAATAATAGTGATTTTAGTTAAAATACACTTTTAACAGGTCAATACGCTATATAGATATTTATATTTATGATAATCAATCTAATACAGCCTATGAAATCACTACTTACCTTAATTTTTATATTCTATAATATAACTTTCATTTACAGTCAAGTTGGAGTAAACACCACCACGCCACAAGCCACCTTAGACATAAATGGAAATGTTATGATACGTAATGTAGATCCAGTTACAAATCCTACTGATAGAAATCTCGCTGCGCAAGATAGTATACTTGTGAGATCTAATAACGAGGTGATGAGAGTTTCATCTAGCGATGTATTAAACGCTACCCTTAAAACCGCGGTAAAAGGAGGATTTACAAATGCGACCTCTGCAACACTTGTTCTTTCATCTACCTATACACAAATTCCTTTTGACAGTGAAGAGTTTGATCTTAACGATGAGTATGATCCTGCCACACACACGTTCACCGCAAAACAAGATGGTATTTATACCATAAAAGTTAGAATAAATGCTTCAAATTCAATTAATGCATCTATTAACTATGGCGTTTGTATAAGGAAGAACGGTGTTGTTGTTGCTCGTGAGAATTTTGCCAATATTACTGTAGATGTTGTTTTTCCAGAACTTACAGTAGGGATAATAACTATTCCCGAAACAGATCTTCTTGAGCTTCCTGTAACTCCACCAGTAAGAAAAGTTGAGTCACTAGAACAATTAAATACAGGTGACACTATCACATTTGAACTTTTTTCAGACCTTGGAGCTACTGTAAACCTATCAGAAGGTATTGAAGATTGCCAATTTACTATTGTACAAATACGATAACACTTATCTTAGTACTATCCTCAAATCAATCTTTATGGGTTATAGTGCTATAATAATTGGAGCCACTGGTCTATGTGGTAGTGTTTTATTGGAAAAATTACTGCAAAATGAGCAGTATGATAGTGTGATTACGCTTTCGCGAAAGCGTATCAACCACCAAAACCCTAAACATAAAAATTATATTGTTGACCTATTTGATCCATCTACTTATGTGGACCACTTATATGGAGATCATTTATTTATTTGTACCGGTACTACCCAATCAAAGACACCAGATAAAGCAGAATACTACAAAATTGAGCATGATCTACCACTTTTAGTAGCTCAACAGGCTAAGGACAATGAAATATCCACTGTCATAGCCATAAGTGCACTAGGAGCAAATCCTGAAGGCAGATTTCTATATAACCGAGGCAAAGGAGAAATGGAGCGAGACATAAAGGATCTAAATTTCAAAGCCGCCTATTTTGTTCAACCAGCATTGATAAGTGGACCCAGAGATGAAAAACGCCCCTTTGAAAGCATGTGGAAAAAAGTACAGAAATTGATTGATCCACTACTTGTAGGACCTCTTAAAAAATACCGCAGTATTGCACCAAAAACAATTGCCACTGCTATGATTCACATAGCATTACATGGGTATGAAAAATCACGGATTGAAAGCGATGAGCTCATTCAAATAGCAAACGTAAAATAACTGTTTCTTAATGGTTTACTATTAATTGTGGTTTATCTTTAGACCACATGATCAACAAACGACTTCTCGTAAAAAATCTATTAGCTCATAATGATGAGAATAGTTTTTATGACAAGAAGTTGCGAATTGATTTAGGCAGTAAAGAAGGAAAGGCTAAGTTTTTAAAACATATTTGTGCGCTTTCAAATTCTAATCCTAAAAACAACAGTTACATTGTTATAGGGATCGATGATGCGAGTAACTCCATTGTAGGCGTAGATTTTTTTGATGATTCTAAACTACAAAACCTTGTCAATGCTTATTTACAAAACGCTCCTATAATTCAATATGAGAATATTGCATTTCCACACTTACCTATGGGAAAAGTGGTCGGATTAGTTACTATACGAGCACAAAATGGTCTTACTGTCCTACGCAAAAACATTTGGAAATATTATGGCGGAGCAGCCTTTTTTAGGGATGGAAGCGTTTCAATGCCCAAGGATTTCTATAGCGAAATCAATGATGTTAATTCTGAAATCGTTCGACAAATTGAAAAACAATCTAGCAACCATATTGAACACACACTTGATAGTGTAGTTACGTTTATGGAAAGACGTCACAACGGTCTACATGCAGAATATAAAGTTTTTAAAGAACAGTTTGTCATATGTTGGTCTGGCAAAGTAAAACATAAAAAAGGCCAAACTTACTATTCACGAGTTGACATTGAAATGGTCAATGAGCAAGTACAACTTTTTTACAGCGCCCTAGATGAAGTTCAAATAACACATGATGATTCCAGTTTTAGTATACTTGAATTTGTGCATTTAGGTATTGGAGCACAACAGCGGTATCATCCACTTGAAAAGCAAACGTTTAGATTTCTACCTAATGGAACCTATACTTTAGAGAATAAAATTCTCTTTAATCCTCCTTACTACGATAGAAGAACGCTACACCACATTTACAATGCAAACCTGGCTTTATTGCAAAAAATAGCAACTGATGCACCGCTTACCGATAGGGAACTAGAGGATCTTAGGCAGTTGCCGGAAACCATGCTTATTTGTAAGTTTAACAATGTAGGTGAACCGATTGAAAAAATGCGAGTTCACAAGCAACATCTCAAAAAATATGTAAAAACATATAAGGCATTTAAAGAAGCTTTACGCATTTTAAGAAAAGTACAATACAATTCATGAGAACTATAGCAATAGGAGATATACACGGTGGCTACAAAGCCTTACTACAATTGTTAGACCGCATAAATATTAAAGATGATGATCATTTAATATTTTTAGGCGACTATGTAGATGGATGGTCCCAAAGTGTCGAAGTCATTGACTTTTTAATCAATTTTAAAAAAGAAAGAAAAGAAAACGGTCATTTAGAACCGGTTTATCTCATGGGTAATCATGATGAGTTATTACTAAATTATTTTAAAACCAACCAGAAAAACAATTCTTGGTTACAACACGGCGGACAGATAACTGTAGATAAATATAAAGCTAAAGAATCTGCAATTATAAATAAACATATAGAGTTTTTGGAAAAACACTTGTTACCCTATTTTGAGAAAGATAACAATGGATTTTTTCATGCAGGGTTTCATAATTTGAAAGGTCCCAAATTCGAATATTATTCAAATATCACATATTGGGATCGATCATTATGGGAACTCGCCTTATGCTTGAATCCTGAACTTAGTATAGAAAACGAACGGTATCCTGATAGATTAAAATTGTACCATGAGATTTTTATTGGACATACTCCAACAACAAGACTAGACAGTTTTTCACCTATTAACGCAGCCAATGTATGGAATATAGACACAGGCGCAGCCTACAAAGGACCTTTAACAGCAATATGCATTGAAGATAAAACAGTCTGGCAAAGCGATCCCGTTCACACCTTTTATCCCAATGAAAAGGGTCGCAACTAAAAATAGGCTTTTAACTGCACACTGCCCGTGTGCACTGTAGGCGCACTTTCAGTTGCTCTACCGTTATAAGATAAGTTAAGATCTAAAAAGCTTGTGATATTACGTTGAAACAGTAATTGCCAGGTCAAGTTATCACCGTCTTGTAGTCCTTCCAATATTTGAAAACCTGCTGGTGAAAAAGCCTGTCCCTCAAAATCATTTTTGATATATGTAAGAGTACCATTAATAGCATATGCTTGCTGCTTATTAAATGAAAAATTAACCCCAAAATTGTGCTGTTCTAAATTAGCCTGATCATTGACTTTATTATCCTTTTTTTGATATTGATAAAATAAATCAAATTGATTGCTGGCACTAAATAAGTAACTCAATTTAGGTTTAAACAGGCTTTGATCTATTTTAAAATTTCGATTTTCAAAATTTTCACTCAAACTGGTTGTAGACCCTGATTGTAAGCTTATATCAATAAGCCAACTTTTCTTGATTCGATGGACCATTCCTAACTGGTGACTATTTACTTTACTTAAAAACAAACCTATACTTTGCAAGTTTTGCGATTCTGTAGAGATATAGGTGTAATTAGTAGTAAAATCCTGCTTTCCTCGATTAAAGAAAAGACTGTTTCTAAAGGATTTGTTCAATCCTAATTGCTCATCTTCATCATTAAAAGGATTTAGGCTAAAACTTGTACCTTCTCTTGCAATCATGCGATCTATTTGATAGCTAGTTTGATTAAAAAAATGAGACAGTACCCTTTTGTATCCTGTTTTATCATTCCACGAACTAGGATTTAGGTTAAGAGTAAGAGCAAGTTTATTTTGATGAGTAGGAACAAATAGTTGGTTAGGAAGTAAGACTCTTACATAATTTGCTTGATCTTGAAATTGGGCTACTTCAAATTCATTTAAATCTTGTATTCCATCATTGTTATAATCAATCCAAGTAAAGGTTCCTTGGCCAGGATTAACCTCGACGTAGGTAAAATCTTGACGTGCGATCGATGCACTGTTAGTCTCATAGGCAGAGGTGAAATTTACTTTCTTATCATAAAAGGATCGTTGGTATTGAACTCTTGAATTAAATGAAACTTCATCTTCAATATTATCGGCAGTGGCTTTAAGTTTTCTATAATTTGCGTACAACAGTAGTTTCTGTTTCTCGTCTTTAATGGGTTGTGCTCTTATGTAATAGTTGTTTGATTTATTAACCTGTACCAGTTGATTGTCCCTTAAACTATCATTTACTCTATGCCTATAACCCAATTCAACAAAAACTTTAGTAGTATCGCCGCGACCTGCAAAGATCTCATATTGATTAAATCGCTGTGATAACTTTGTAAACCGATCGGTATTTACGTTTTTCTGCTCGTTTCCCTCACCGTTCAAATTAGTTCCTATATAGTTTTTTCCAATCTTTCTTTTAACGGCAATATCGTATCTATTAAATTTTGAAGAAAATTCAGTACCACTTGTTTTTAGTACGCTTCCGCGAAAGCGTGACTGCCACAAACTATCATTATAAGCACCACTTAAAACGTGTCTATTCCCATTATAGGTATCACTAAATTCTAAATGCTGAAAAGAATAAGTAGTTGTGAGTGTTGAATCTATTTTAAAATCAGTAGACAGTGTAGTAAACAGTTGATTTCCTTGTAGAGTAACTAAATTCCAATCCCTAGCAAACTCGATGTTATAAATACGTTCAACGTTCCTAAAATTCTCATTAATATAATCCAGAGATAGTGATGAGGCTACATCATACTTTTTAGGTTTTTTAATCAATACCTGTTTGATAGCAAACCTACCTGCAACACCATCATTATCATCATCATCTAGATTAGAAAATTTATTAAGATCATTGCGGCTAGCGGCAAACTCGGTTGCTATCTGTGTTTTTTCAGACGGAGCATAGTCGGCTTTAACACCCGTTATGGTTAAATTTTGTGGAGCAAAAAGCCTTACTATAGGTGCATAATTACCTTGTGAAACACCATTCACCGGTGCTACATATTCATAAATATTTGCGATGGCTTGGTCATTGATCAATACATAATCGCCTTGATTGTCTCCAACTAAAGTGAATCGAACTGTAAACAAATCATCATTGGGATCCTGTGAAAACACAAAACGTTCAACACCATTAATAATGTCCCGTCTATAAAGAATCTTATTTTCTGAAAAATCATCAGGAATCGCACTAGGTGCTACTTGTAAATCTGGATTATCTCCTGCAGCTGCGAGAGCTTGCACTTGTTGTTCAGAGAGGTTTTGTTGTAAAGGTTGATTTTTTGCATCAGACTCGGTATAAGCATATGCCTCTATATTAAGTTTTTCTGACTGATATCCTGCCGTTCCATAACCCACAAAACGGGTAAAATTACGCTCGCTATATTGATACTCTATAGAAATTCTCATTTCACTTGTTATCGGAAAAGTTGGTGTAAACCTAACCTCACCAGCATTATAGTCGATTACATAATCATTGTTTTCACCACGTTGTAGTAAAATACCATTTACGTATACTCGCTCGCTACCAGAGACAATTAAAATAAACAGTTCTCCATTTTGCCCAGTTAATTTGTAGGGTCCTTGATTACCTTCTTGACCCACAAATCTAGAAGTATTGAATGTTCCTCTTACCAGAGCACCAGCTGCGTTTATATAGCTGTTTGATGAGTCTCCATCAAACCGCACCGATCCAGAAATACCTTGAACTCTTTTGGTAAATTTATTAAAGGCAAATTGTTGTTGCTCTAGATCTACATCACCAGCTCTTATTTTCCATGAGTCACTGTATAACTCAATAAAAATCTGATCAAATTCGTCCAGTCTTTGAGAATAACCATTCTGTGTTTGAGGAACATTTGCGTCTTGAATGGATGCTCTTAAGGATACTTTATCATTAAGCTTACCTGTTATCCTAAGATCCAACTCGGCATCTACTACACTATTTTGGTTTTTTCCTATTCTTAAACCTCTGGAAATACTTCCACTAGTTTGTAATCCATTGAAGGGCACTTGAATCTCTTGCTTTTTGGGCTGGATTAATTGTACTAACTGTTCTTGTGGACTTTCATCACTTAGGATAATAGAAGGGTCGTATAATCGAACACCCTTAAACAATTCCTTGGGAAAAGGTAGGTATTGTACTCGCAATGAGTCATTAGAGGCTGCTATAATGGGGTTTAAATAAATACGGCCTGTTACATAGTCAACTTTATATAAACTAGTATCAATCGCAACGCCCTT